>JASGDY010000069.1:0-26799 GCA_047606825.1 Chitinophagaceae bacterium | reverse complement strand
TAGCGGGCACGGCCCCGGATATGTCCGTTTTTGACTCGTTCGGGGCTTTTGCATTTGGGGCAATGGTCTATCATTTTACTTTTTCACAAATGTAGTAAAATATAGCATTCTTTAGTTACTAATGCCTTATTTTTATATAGACCTGTAAGAATGTAAGGCAAAATGCGCAGCAAGGGGGACGAGTGGAAACGCTGGCAATGAGTACATGCCTTTTCTGCATCCCATGGTTCGGAAAGGTGCCCCCCTAACATTTTGGTCATAATTCATGCCGACGCGATAGCTATTAATTGTTTACCTTTGCACACATTTATTAAGCGTAATATAGGGTTTTTAAGCTGATGAGTTCGATATATAGAGAGTTTTCTAATTTGAATCTTCCTGATACAGAAAGGGAAGTGTTGCAATCTTGGCAGGACAACGATACATTTCAGAAGAGTGTCGTGCTGAGGGACGGTGCGCCGAGTTTCGTGTTTTATGAAGGTCCTCCAAGTGCCAACGGTATGCCGGGAATACACCACGTCATGGCGCGCACGATTAAAGACTTGTTTTGTCGTTACAAGACGATGCAGGGTTTTCAGGTCAAGCGCAAGGCTGGCTGGGACACGCACGGCCTTCCCGTGGAGCTTGGCGTAGAAAAAGAGCTCGGTATTACAAAGGACGATATCGGACACAAGATTTCCGTGGAGGAATACAACGAGAAATGTCGCGAAGCCGTCCTGCGCTATAAAGACAAATGGGACGAACTCACCGTTAAAATGGGCTATTGGGTTGACCTCGACCATCCCTATATCACGTTCAAAAACGAATATATTGAAACGCTTTGGTGGCTTTTGAAGAAAATGTACGACAAAGGCCTTTTGTACCAAAGCGTCAGCATACAGCCTTATTCGCCCGCTGCGGGAACGGGTTTGAGTTCGCACGAGCTCAATATGCCCGGCACTTATTGGGACGAAAAAGATACGACTGTCGTCGCCATGTTCAAGGCCTCCAAAGACCCGAAAAGCCGGTTTTTGTTTGACGCGGCCGCTTCGGACGAAGTGTTTTTCATGGCTTGGACGACCACGCCTTGGACTTTGCCTTCCAATCTAGGGTTGACGGTCGGTCCCAATATCGATTATGTGTTGGTTAAGACATTCAATCCATATACGCACAAGCTTATCAACGTCATATTGGCGAAAGCATTGGTTTCCAAATACTTCAGTGCAGAAGGCGAAAACGGCGATTTTGAAAATTGCGGCGAAGGTGTCAAACTTTTGCCGTGGAAAATATTGACTGCGTTCAAAGGTGCAGACATTATTGAATGCCGTTACGAACAGCTTATGCCTTACGAAGCCAATACCGCCGAGCAGTCTGGCGGCGATCCTTTCCGTGTCATCGGTGGCGATTTCGTCACGACGGAAGACGGTACTGGCATCGTGCATACTGCCCCGGCATTTGGTGCGGACGACTTCAAGGTCGGACAGAAAAACGGTATTGGGATTGTCAACCTGGTGGACAAAACCGGAAAATTCGTTGACGGCGTTGGTCCGTACAGTGGTCGCTATGTCAAGGATTTCTTCAACCAGGAAGGTTACACCGATGTCAATGTCGATATTGCCGTGGACCTGAAACAGAACAACCGCGCTTTCAAAGTCGAAAAATACACGCACAGCTATCCGCATTGCTGGCGAACCGACAAGCCGATTTTGTATTATCCTTTGGAATCTTGGTTCGTAAGGACGACCGCGTTGCGTGAACGGATGGTCGAGCTGAACAAAACCGTCAACTGGAAACCCAAGGCGACAGGAGAGGGGCGTTTCGGCAACTGGCTCGAAAATATGGTGGACTGGAACCTCAGCCGCAGCCGTTTCTGGGGCACGCCGCTGCCGATTTGGAAAACGGAGGACGGCGCGGAAGAATTGTGCATCGGAAGCGTAGCACAACTTAAAGAAGAAATGGCAAAAGCCGGAGACCTCAATTCCGCCGAAGTCATTGCAAGTGTCGACAAAGACCTACACAAACCTTATGTGGACAGAATCATGTTGCTTTCTTCGTCGGGCAAACCGATGAAGCGCGTTCCCGACCTCATTGATGTATGGTTCGATTCCGGCGCGATGCCTTTTGCACAATGGCATTTCCCATTTGAGAACCAGGACGTTTTTGCGCAGAACTACCCGGCTGACTTTATCAGTGAAGGTGTGGACCAGACGCGCGGCTGGTTTTACACGTTGCACGCCATCAGTGCCTTGCTCAAAGAAGAAATACAGGAAGAACTCCGCAAAAACGGCGTGGAAGTCACCGACGAAAAATATCCCGGACTGGCTTTTAAAACCGTGGTTTCCAATGGTCTGGTATTGGACAAGAACGGCAACAAGATGAGCAAACGCCTCGGAAATGCCGTCGATCCGTTCATGACCTTGGCGGACTATGGTGCCGATGCGACGCGCTGGTATATGATGACCAATGCCTCGCCTTGGGACAACCTCAGATTTGACATTGACGGCATCAGGGAAGTCACGCGCAAGTTTTTCGGTACCTTATATAATACGTATCAGTTCTTTATATTGTATGCCAATGTGGACAGTTTCCGTTTCGAGGAGGCTTACATTCCTGTAAAAGACCGCCCCGAGATTGACCGTTGGATTCTGTCCAGCCTCCATACGCTCGTGCAGACCGTGACGGACGCGCTGGACGATTACGAACCGACCATTGCGGGACGTGCGGTGGAGGAATTTTTGGACGAGCATCTGAGTAACTGGTACGTGCGTCTTTGCCGTCGCCGTTTCTGGAAAGGCGAATACGAGGCGGACAAGATTGCGGCTTACCAGACCTTGTTTGAATGTCTGGAGACCGTCACGCGGCTGATTGCGCCGATATCGCCGTTTTTCAGTGATGAATTATTTAAAAGACTGAACGAAGTCAGCGGACGTTTTGACGCTATTTCCGTGCACCACGTCGATTTTCCGAAAGCGGATACTACTGTCGTGGACAAGGATTTGGAAGAAAGGATGCAGTTGGCGCAGGACGCTTCGTCCTTGGTTTTGTCCATCCGCAAAAAAGTCAATATCAAAGTTCGCCAGCCGTTGCAGAAAGTGATGGTTCCCGTATTGGATGCGCACATGAAGACGCAGTTGGCAAAAATAGAAGACCTTGTCAAGTCCGAAGTCAACGTGAAGGAAATCGAATACCTAGACGCCAACAACAGCATCATCAGCAAAAAGGCGAAACCCAATTTTAAGACTTTGGGCGCACGCATGGGCAAGTCGATGAAATCCGTCGGTGCGGCCATCAGTGCGTTTACCTCAGCCGATATCGCCAAGATAGAAACGGAAGGTAAATATATTTTGGACGTTGACAATCAATCCGTTGAATTGAAATTTGAAGACGTGGTGATTGCTGCGGAAGACATTCCCGGTTGGAGTGTTGCCAGCAAAGGCGTCCTGACGGTCGCGTTGGATATTCAGATTACGGAAGCATTGGAACAGGAAGGCATCGCCCGCGAACTCGTCAACCGCATCCAAAACATCCGAAAAGACAGCAAATTTGAGCTTACAGATCGCATTTTAGTCACAATTGTTGATAACTCGTCCGTTACGCCTGCGATTAATGCATTTAAAAGTTACATTTGTTCGGAAATTTTGGCAGATTCTTTGGATATTGTGTCCTCTGTCGATAACGAAACAGAAATAGATATAAATGGATCAAAGATATATATTAGTGTACAGTTAAAAGGTTAAACGTATGGCTACAGTAAAAAAAGCCACAACGAGCGCTACTAAAAAAGTAGCTCCCGCAGTTGCAGCAAAAACAGCAAAACAGGAAAAGAAGACCGCTCCTGTAGCTGCCAGACAGCCAGCCGCGAAAGCGAAAGTTGCGGTATCCAAAAAAGTCGAAGAGCCGAAAAAGACGCCCGTAAAAAAAGTGTCCGCAACGACTCCGAAAGTAACGAAACCTGTAAAAGCGGCAGAACCCAAAAAAGTTCTGGAACCAAAGAAAGTAAAGGAGTCCAAAGAAGTGGAAAAGAAAATACCAAAGACAAAATCAGAAATAGCAAAAGAAGTGAAGGTGAAAGTACCCAAGACTTCCGTAAAGACCAGCGTTCCCTACCAGCCCAGCTACCAGTCCTTGGAAGACCGCGTGGAAGAAGCTACTGCTGTCGTGGAAGGTCCATTGGTTCGCTATAGCGATACCGATCTGAACGAGTTCAGGGATATTATCAATAAAAAGCTCGGAGATGCCAAACGCGAACTTGCCTACCTGCAAGGCTTGATTACCCGAAAGGACCATTTGGGAGGCGAGGCTGACAGTCGTTACATGACTATGGAAGACGGTACCGTCAGTATGGAGAGGGAACAGCTTGGCCAGATGGCAGGACGTCAGATTTCCTACATCGACCATCTCGAAAAAGCATTGATCCGTATCGAAAACAAAACCTACGGTATCTGCCGCGTCACCGGAAAGTTGATTGAAAAGGCGCGTCTAAAGGCCGTCCCGCACGCAACCTTGAGCTTGGAAGCCAAGGTGGCCATGAAAAAATAAGGAATCGTCGTATTTATGTATTTATTCTAATCCAAAAAATATCATACGATGCAGGAATTGATAGACAAACTGATACAGGAAGCCAATCTGACCGAGGAACAGGCCAAAAATGCCATCCAGTCCGTGATTGGCTACGTCAAGGAAAAATTTCCCATGCTGGAAGGTGCCGTCGACCAGATTTTTGGGAAGAGCAGCAATTAAGGTAGAAAAATAAGATTAGCACCCATTTAACTTTTGGTTCAGTGGCTGGCTGGATATAGCATTTCGCCATAACCGCGGAGACTGGTCTATTCGCGTCAGAAAAGTAAAGGGCCTCGATCCATCGAGGCCCTTTACTTTTCTGACGCGAATAGGTAGGTTTACTGGTAAACCGGTGGGCATTTCCTGTCGTTGAATTTACTGGATTTCCCGTCACTTTTTTTGTGGTAGTCCCCGCCGAGGCGGAAACTGATCCCAAAAGTGACGGAAAAGAAGTAATCTTTCGTTTTGCTCCAGTCTCTTGTCGGTGGTGGGTAAGCATCGATTTCGTCTGTCGTGGTGTATCGGAAATTACCTTCAAGATTAAGCCTTATGTCATCGGTAAGGCCGTAACGGATACCTCCGCCGAATGGGATGTTGATTCTTTGATGGGAACCTTCGGTTGCCCATCTGTAATTGTAGTACCTGTTGTCGCTTGTACTGTACCATGTATAGTACGGATTGTAATGGAAATACCCCAATCCCGCAAAAACGTATGGCGTCCATTTTTTGCCGTCGTTCATGTTGTACAGGTTGTATTCCCCTAATATGCTTGCTTCCTGTATCTGTGAGTTGAAAGGATGTGGCCTTGCTTCCGGATTGCGGATTCCGTTGGCTTCGTCCGTCCATTCGTTCTCGAATGGCGGTGTATCACCATCACTGGCACCTACCGAACCAAAGAAAACTTGTCCGCGCAGGTTGAAGTGGTCGGTCAGTTCATAGGTGTAATTGCCTTGAATGGCAAACTTAGTGTATGTATTGCGTAGGTCGCCATTATATTGCATAGCACCCACACCGATACCCAAATGGGATTTTTCCCAAAAAGTCTGGCTATGTGCGGCTGCAAATACAAAAATCAAGGACGAAAATGCAAGTAACTTCAATGTCACGATTTTTGTTTTTATAAGTTCGGATATCTTTAGACAAAGATTAAGCCGAAAATTTACTGCTCGATATTGATGGAGAACGACAGCATCCGCTGCTGTATTTTGTTAAATACGCTTGAATAGGGGTTGTCCGCGTCGCGCAAATGGTCGTTTTGCAGCGATGTGCCCATCCTTATTTCGGGTGAAATGGTCGCAAATCGCAGGTAGACGTGGACTCCTAAGCCAAGTTCCGCACCTAGACTTCCTTTTCTGAACTGAGGAGCGGGATAGCTACCAAGACCAGCAATAATTGTTCTATCTTTCGTATATTCCTCGCTGTTGGCGGAAAGGTTGAAGTCGTATTTCGGACCACCGAAAATATAGGCTCGGAGATTGCCGATACGGTCGGAGGAAAATTTGATGTGTACCGGGACTGAAACCAACGTTTGAGGTAGTTTTATATTTTCAGAAAATATTTCAGTTGCCACATAGTTGGCCGCTGGGTCACCGTAATTTGCATATACACCATCTTTAAAATAATAGGTCAGCGACTTGGCACCACCGATGATGAGTTTCGGCACGGTACGTACTTCCCAGTGTTCCCGTAGTTTCAAAGTCGCCATCAGCCCAAGCTCGATACCGCCGCCGCCTTTGGGCTCTACGTGTTTGAAATACCCATCGTAGAAACCAGGATCCCTGACCGTATGCAAAAAAGAGTTGTTGTACCCAAACGTCAACCCAAAATAATAGGGTAGGTCGTCGTGGTCGTTGGACGCCGCCTCAAATTGTGCTTTCAGTCCCGATGATAAAACAAAGGACACACACACCGCTAGTAAACGTATTCTGATTTTGTTCATCTAATGCTAAGTTAAAAGGAAAAAGTCAAAAACAGCGCATGTGCAAATGAAAATACCTGTGCATGTTTTCGTTTGCTCCCTTCATATTTTTATGCTGTGTACAGTATATAAGGTCATTGACTTTTTGCAATATCGATAAAAAACGCATTTTGTTCGGATTAATTGTTTGGCAGATACTGAAAAACTAGGAATCGCGTTGCGTGTTGTTTTTCTCGTAGGATAAAGATGTGCCGTGACTTTAGGGTGAAAGGCGTTTTTGACCTAAATACATTTTTTACCCAAAATAGTCCCCACGAGACTCAACTTTTCATTTACGGCTTTTTGCTTTTGCCTTAACTTTGTAACTGTATTATGGCGCATTTCAAAACACACACTATTGCGGTAGCCGATTTTGACCGTATTTATAGGTCTTCGCTGATTGGTACCATCTGTTCGATGATGGACAGGAAAGTGCTTTTCTGTGCATCCAATGGGCGTGAGTTGGTAGACGAGCAGTCCGCACATCCTGCGGACATATTGGTGGTAGAGCTGTTCCTGCCCGTCATCACGGGTTTTGAGGCAATCAAACTATTGAAAAAAGCCCACGTCCGCGGCAAGATATTGGCGGTGTCGGCGACCTACCAACCAGAAATGCTCAAACCCTTGATAGACATAGGTGTGGACGCCTATTGCGGCAAAGGCCCGGAAGTCATCAATGCCGCCATTGAAAAAATATTGAACAACCAAACTTTTTTTGATTCGGACTACTATATTAAATGGGCTTCCGAAACCGACAAATATTTAGTAAAGGAAAGAAACAACAAGTTCGATGTTCCTGGCCTTAAATCTGTCGAAATAAAAATCATGCAACTGACCTGCGAAGGCAAGTCCAACAAGGAAATCGGCGAACTCCTAAGCCTCAGCAAACGCACCATTGATACCTACGTCCGCGACCTCCTACTTAAGCTTAACCTCAATACTAAAATAGAACTCGTCAACTATGCCATGCACAACGGTCTTTGCCGTCTGACCTGCCAAAACAGTGAAGCGGGCTATTGTACTTGCAAGACGCTTTTTGTTTAAAAAGAGAAGGTAAGTCGGAAAAGACCGGAAGTCAGTTTTCCACTTTCAACTCCCAGTCTTCGGGCTTTCCGTCTCTTTTACCGTATTTGTACGATTGCGCCACAAAGAATACAACTCTACCTTTACATCTGAAATAGGAACAGAACCACATTTAATACAACCAGATGGAAAGAATAGTATCAAAACCGTTGCCCGTGGACAATAACGAACCAGCTCCCAACACGACTGCTCCGATTCCTGAACAGCGACAGCCCAACTGTGGCAAATGCAAAGAATGCAAATGCCAGCTCCCGCCGTCCGGTATATTACTGAACAAAAACAAGAAGAAAGAGTAAAGTAAGAATTAATGTATTGGTTTTCAATTGATTAGAAAGTTATAGGCTTTCTAAGTAGTACCGTATTGTCTTTAATTTTCATTTAAATAAAACAAACAATCGTTATGGACAACAAACAGCTCTCTCCGCACGATGACAATTTCAGGCCTATCGGTGCCATTGTCTTTTTTTTACTGCTTATCGCCCTCTCGGCGTTGATATGGTTTAGTATTTACAATGTACAGGTGGAAAGGCACCTTTAAAAATGATAGTTATGAACAAGTACGAACAACGTGCAATCTTAGTTGCAGGAGGCCTGATGGGCGTATTTCTCTTCGCGCTTCTGTACAATGCTTTCAGTCGTAAGATAGATGTTCCCGCCTGTACGCCCTTTGACGCCAAGTTTGAAAAGGCACAGGTCAAAAAGGTGGACGACAACCGTTACGAAGTCTATGTCATCGCCCACATGTGGACGTATGATCCCGGCGACATCAGCTTTCCGGCTGGCAGCATGGTCGATTTTTACCTGACCTCAACGGATGTGGTGCATGGTTTTGAAATTACCAGAAAAGACATCAACATCATGGCCGTTCCGGGGGGTATTACTAAAAAAACAGTCGTATTTAACGAGCCGGGCGTGTACAACATCCTCTGCAACGAATACTGCGGTTACAACCACCAGAATATGCTGGGCGAAATTACCGTAACCTATTGATTGAATTATAAAAAGGTAAAAGTAAAAAATTAAAAAAGCGTGTAGCTATTTAAATAAACACAACACTATACTATCATGACAGTCTCTACATCATATAGGAAGACCATACTGACGACCTTGTTTTTTCCGATGACATTGTTCATATTGGGGATTTACAACGGTCTGATGCAGGTATTGTACAGGGCCGGCGTACTGAGCCAGGCTTCTTTTCTCAAACTCAACTATTATCAGGGCCTGACGATGCACGGCGTGATTAATGCCGTCGTGCTGACCACGTTTTTTGCCGTGGCTTTTGGGCATGTGACCGTTTCACATTATTTAAAAAGGGAACCGCCCAAATGGTCTTATTTGACGGCACTTTGGCTTATGTTGACAGGCACGGTGATGGATGCCTATTGCATGTTGACAGGCAAGGCGCAGGTACTATACACATTCTATGCGCCCTTGAAGGCCGACCCATTGTTTTACATCGGTACGGCGTTGTTGATAGTTGGTAGTTGGGTTGCCTTTTTCGGATGGATTAAAACATGGATAGACTATAAAAAAGAAAATCCAAAAGGTAAAATGCCGCTGGGAGTTTTGGGGACGTTTGTCAATTTTACGATATGGTTTACCTGTACGATTCCCGTGGCCTATTCCGTGTTGGTATTGCTGACACCTTGGTCTGCGGGCTGGACGCAAAACCTTAATGTACCGTTGACAAGGGTATTGTTCTGGATGTTTGGACACCCATTGGTCTATTTCTGGTTGATACCTGCGTATATCATGTTTTATACGATTTTGCCAAAAGTTGCGGGAACAAAACTCTATTCTGAAAATGCGGGTCGTCTGGCGTTTTTATTGTTTTTAATTCTTTCCATTCCGATAGGTGTACACCACCAGTTTGCCGAACCTGTATTTTCTCCAACAGTCAAATTGTATCAGTCGATATTGACGTTTGGCGTAGCGATTCCAAGTTTTATGACGGCATTCAATATTGCGGCGTCTTTGGAGTACGGTGCGCGAAAAAGAGGTTCCAAAAGCTGGTTGGGGTGGATGGTCAGACAGCCTTATTTTAAGAAAGATAATTTTTTGTTTGGCTATTTGATTTGCGGTCTGGTCATCTTTGTTTTCGGTGGCTTGACAGGTATTGTCAATGCGTCTTATTCGCTTAATTCCGTCGTGCACAATACCGCTTGGGTGCCGGGACATTTCCACATGACAGTTGCCGGTCCGGTATTGCTCGCCATCATGGGTATGAGCGTTTATATCTATTCGCGTCTGTCGGGTAAGGAAGTGAAAAATGCGGGTTTTATTACGATTTTCCCGTATCTGTGGATGATTGGCATCATGATTTTTTCGCATGGCATGATGGCTGGCGGTCTGATGGGCGAACCCAGAAGAACCAATATGGGTATGTCTTACACCAATCCCGAAAGTCCCTTGTTTAACCAACACTGGGTGTTCACGGCGACGATTGCGATGATTGGCGGTATCATTATGACTACGGCGGCAGTATTATATTTCATAGGATTTTTCAGAACGGCCTTAGGCAAAAAAGTAAAAGAACCCGAACTGATGATTCCAGAATCCGAAGTCGTGCACGAAGAAAAACCAGTACGTATTTTCATGACCATGAAACCTTGGATTTACGTCATGGTGGCGATGATTATCGCGTCTTACACATTGGCATTTGTGGACTTGTTTAAAAACAGCCAACCAATCAAAGGTAAATACAATGTGGACAGCCCGATAAATGTTTCTGCGGACGGTAACAGTTCGACCGCGCCCACTAAATAGTCTGGACGATGAAAAGGTCAAATAAAACGATTCCCTTGTTTTTGTTCATTGCTGTTGTCTGTCCGGTTGTCGCTTTTGCAATCGTTCATTGGTATGAAAATACGGTGCAGGAACTGCCGTATTTTGGTAAGGAATATCAACTGGCAGGCAATACGAAAGAATATTACACAATAACGGATTTTTCCTTTCCCAACGAATTGGGAGGCATATCCAATCTTGATTCGGTCAAGGGAAAGGTGTGGATAGCTAATTATTTTTTCAGCAATTGCAAGACGATATGTCCGGTCATTATGCCGAATCTGGCAAAGGTGCAGCAAGCTTACAAAGGCAATGTGGATTTTAAGATGTTTTCTTTTTCCGTTGACCCGGAAAGGGATTCCGCCGGACGCTTGCAGGAATATGCACGACAGTTGGGCGTTGACCCAAACCAATGGCATCTGTTGACGGGAGATAAAAAATCGCTGTACCGATTTGCCCGCAACCAGTTGTTTATCACGGCAACGGACGGTGACGGCGGTCCCGATGATTTTATACATAGCGACAGAGTGGTATTGGTTGACAAGGCGGGACATATCCGTGGCTATTACGACGGGACGAACAAAACGGAAATGCAACAACTCACTAAAGACATTCAAAAATTATTGAAATAACAGTTTTGAAAAAACATTAAGAAGTTAAGGTTCATTAAGGCTTTACTTAATATTCTTCATTCCTTGATGGTTCATTGCAAACTTTTAAAAATAATGATATCCAGATGAAAAAAATAATCGCAATATTTTTTGCAGTAATTGGTTTAAATGCCAACATCAACGCACAAAACGCGGAAACAGGTAAAGCCTTGTTTGGCCAAAACTGTACTTCCTGCCATGCCGTCGGCAAGCAGATAGTAGGGCCCGATTTGATGAATGTGGACCAGCAACGTTCGCAGGACTGGATTATCCATTTTGTCCATTCTTCACAGACCGTTATCAAAAGTGGAGACACGGCGGCAGTCAGGCTGTACAACGAATTTAATAAAACATTGATGCCCGACCATCCGCATCTCAAAGACCAGGACATCGTTGACATCATTGCCTATATCAAAGATGCGAGCGTAAAGGCAAAGGACGGTGCCAAAGCCAGCAGCTTGCCTGCGCCGCCGCCGATGTATGCCGAAAGCAACGGTAGCGGACTGATACACAAAATCATCTTTTTGGATGTCAACGGCAATTTCCATCCGATGAAATGGACCAATTATTTCTTTTGGGTAAGTGTCGGGTTGATGGTCATCGCTATCGTGGCCGCGTTGTTGACCGCAGTCAAGGCGCAGAGCATGGAAGACGAATAAAATTCAGTTCAGTGTGTTTATAATAAGGCTTTGAGAGCAGCCTTTAGGCAACTCTATTCTTGGAGTTGCCTTTCTTGTTTTAAAAAGACCGTTCTTCGGAATGTTCGGTAGGACATCCCGAACGAGAAAAGGTCTTGCGTCCTTGTGTGCCTTTGTGTGAAAACAATACTATGCTATTTCAAACGAAAACATTTCCTTTCCTTCCAATACGCCTATAAGTCTGTCTCCTTTGACGCAAGGTCCGACACCCGCCGGCGTTCCAGTAAATATAAGGTCCCCGGGCAATAAAGTGAAATAATCCGATATATTGGAAATCAATTTTGGCATAGGGAATATCATCAGGGAGCTGTCGCCGTCTTGAACGGTTGTATCGTTTTTTTTCAGGGAAAAATGCAGTGTCTTTTGTTTTAATATTTCGTCAAACGGGATGAAGTCGCCGATGACTGCCGCATGGTCAAATGCTTTGGCTTTTTCCCAGGGAAGTCTTTTTTCTTTTAGTATTGTTTGGATGTCGCGTGCGGTAAAGTCAATACCCAGTGTTATTTCGTTGACATAGTCCAGTGCGCTCTTTTCTTCAATTTTAGAACCTTTTTTAGATACTTTCAATACGATTTCGCATTCATGGTGCAAGTCTTTAGTGAAGTCTGGATAGACGAACGGTTGGTGGTAGTCCAGATAGGATGTTCCTGGTTTGATAAACAAGACAGGCTCGTCCGGGACTTCGTTTTTCAGTTCCAGCGCATGGGCGACATAGTTTCTTCCGACACAGATTATTTTCATTTTATTAAGTTGAATAGGTTACATTATGAATAGTTGTTTTCTTCTACGCAGAGCCATCTATGGGAGATGCTGCTGGGACGAAAGGACAAATTAGTGAGTTGAAAACCATTTTGTTAAACCTCACCCCCGACCCCTCTCCTAAAGGCGAGGGGTGTAGCGATACCTAAGACTTCGCGTCTCCCCTCTCACTTGGGAGAGGGGCCGGGGGTGAGGTTTAAATACTCGATTTTACCCCTTGCTCACTATAAAATCATACATCATTTCACTTTGTTGTTCAGCAACATATATTGCGCTGTACTATAAATATATTCCGTAAGATTTTTATAGCAGGCTTTTTGTTCGTCTGTCAATATGGGTGCGTTGTTGTCCAATGTACTTTGGTATTTCGGTTGGTAGCTATTACTGTTGGCAATATGCGAATAATAAACAGAATCTTTAACAACACCTGTCAACTGGTTGACATAATCATAGATAAAAGCACCGTATCGCGGCGTATTGTTAAGCATCTCAGGACTTAAAAGGTCGCGTCCCAATGTGGTATTGGTATAGGAGATTTTGCTTAGGCCTGCGGCGGTAGGGAAAATATCCACTTGCGAAACCGGAAAGCTGTATTTCTGCGGTTGCACAAGTCCGGGCGCGTAGACGAGCAATGGTACGTGTTCGGACGAGAGTTCTTCCGTCCATGCCGTTGGAAACATTTTGGATGCGTCGCCTCGGATGCCGTGGTCGCCGACAAACAGGAATATCGTGTTTTTGAAGTATGCTTCCTTTTTGGCGGCTTCGATAAATTGCTGGTAACAAAAATCGGTATAACGAAACGCATTGTATTCTTCGTTGGAGGCAAAACCATTGTCGTGCAGTGCTTGTGGCGTCGCGGTTTTTAACTGGAACATGGCTCTGTCTTCTTCCGGAATCGTGTACGGACGATGGTTGTCGGATGTCTGTACGATAGACACAAAAGGTTTGTTTTCCTTGGCGAAAACTTCGTTGGCTTTTAGGAATACATGTTTATCGCTCACGCCCCAGATATCGATTTTCGGGGCGTCGTAATCGTCCTGTTCGTAGGTTTTCAGCCCGACGATATTGTTGGTCAGGAAGCCGCGGATATTGGCCCAGCTTAGGCTGCCGCCAATAAAATAATATTTGTCATAGCCCTTGAAATCGTTCATGATGAGGTGCTGGTTGACCGCTTTGGGATTGCGGCTCGACGTGCTGGTCGCGTCGATGTCGGGAATGCCTGTCAAGGTTGCCCAGACGCCCCGCGCCGTGCCGTATGATGGCGTGAAGCACCGCTCAAACAAAATCCCTTGTTGGCACATACGATTAAAATAAGGTGTCGGGTCAAGCTTGTTGCCGGACATGGAACTTTTGTAAAAACTGAACGATTCGCAGATGACGACGACGATGTTGGGTTTGTTGCCGCTGCTGTCGCCTACGATTTTTCTTTCATAGTTTAAATGGCTGACATCGGGGTTTTCGATACCGAGATATTGCGCGATTGTCGGGTACGCGTTTTTCACTTCCGCGATATCGTAGCTTACTTTCCGGAACTTCATCGAACTGAAAAAAGACTGGAACGGATTGAGCGAAACCTTTGCCGCATAATCGTTTCCGAAGGAAAACGCGTCGCTCCATCGCAAAGGATACTGTCCCACACGTCCAAAAATCAACAGTGCCAATAGCAGGAAAAACAATATCGGTGTCGCGATGTTTACAGCTTTGGATGTTGTTTTTTCTTTTTTATTATTAACTTTTTTATATAAAAATAGGATAACACTTACTATAACAATTACGCCAATAATCCACGCCAACAACAACCGAACGACAGGATAGGTCTGCCACATCATCCCGACCGATTCTTTGGTGTCTTTCATCAAGTTGAGGAGGTCGGCATTGAGTCTTTCCTGCAAATATGCATAGTTCGCAAAGTCCACGATATAAAACAGCACCGCGACGATGGCAAACAATGTCCATATCGTCATCGCGATTTTTTTTCCGACTTTGGTTTTGAAGGGATTGAGCGCAGTTATCAGCGACAGCAAAAATACCAAACAGGAAACGATTGCCACGTCACGCGCATCGTACCGCAGCCCGAGGAAGAGCGTCTTCTCCAAAGGATAGTCCGCAAATGTGCCGGACGGCGGGAATACTTTCGTAAAAACAATGCGCAATAGCGTCATCAGCATGAGTAGGAAAACCCCAGTGTATATCAGCCATAGTATGGTCGCCAGAACGGGACGTCTTTTCATTTTGTGTGTATTATTATGCGTATTGTAAGGGACAAACGTACATGAAATTTTTCATGTACGTTTGCACTTCATTTCATCCGCAACCAACAATTATGGTCATAGCATCGGTACTGGATACGCTCAATCAGTGGGACACGTGGCTGTTCCTCAAAATCAACACGCAATGGACGTCGCCGTTTTGGGACAATGTGTTTCCGTTTTTGCGGGATAAGATGGTGTCCATACCGTTGTATGTTTTCCTGTTGCTGTTTGTCTTCCTCAATTTTGGTTGGAAGTCGTGGAAGTGGGTGTTGTTGGTCATCGTGACTGTGATATTGAGCGACCAGTTCAGCAGCAGTTTTATCAAATATATCTTTGGCCGTGTGCGGCCGTGCAACGAGCCGAATCTGCGTGAACAGATTCGTATATTGGTCAACTATGTGCCGCAAAGCCCAAGTTTCACGTCTTCCCACGCGGTCAACCATTTTGCGGTAGCTACTTATTTCTACAAAACCTTGAAACCTTATATCGGCAAGTGGGCGTTTCTGTTTTTTCTGTGGGCGGCAATGGTTGGTTACGGACAGATATATGTCGGAGTACATTACCCCGGCGACGTGTTGGGCGGTGCCGTCGCTGGTATGTTGATAGGTCTGTTGACTTCTTTTGTGTTTAATAAAAAGATTGGGATGCCGGAGAAGCAATTTGATAATTTGGTGATTTGATTCGATGATTTGAAAGTTTCGGGATTTGAAGATTTTTCTCCACCTAATTTCCCTCGCTGTTGCAGGTTTAATCAGTCATTTATTTCCGTCCATGGTTCTCCATTTTCAAATCTTCAAATTTTCAAATCTCCAAATTAGTGCGATTGACTATTTTTGCGCCGCTTAAATATTTTGTTTGAATTTTAATTTTTGTAGATAAATGGCTGTACAAGCAGGTATCGTAGGTTTGCCCAATGTCGGTAAGTCCACTCTTTTCAATGCATTGAGCAGTGCCAAGGCGCAGGCTGCCAATTTTCCATTCTGTACGATTGAGCCCAATGTGGGCGTGATTACCGTGCCAGACCAGCGGTTGATTGTGTTGGAAGAACTGGTGCATCCGCAAAAAGTCGTGCCGACGACGGTGGAGATTGTCGATATCGCCGGACTGGTCAAGGGTGCCAGCAAGGGCGAAGGTCTGGGTAACCAGTTCCTCGGCAATATCCGCAACACAGACGCGATTATCCACGTGCTGCGTTGTTTTGACGACGACAACGTGATACATGTTGACGGCAAGGTGGACCCTGTTTCGGACAAGGAAGTCATCGACACGGAATTGCAGTTGAAGGATTTGGATTCTGTGGACAAAAAACTTGCACGCTCCGAGAAGGCTGCCAAATCCGGCGGCGACAAAGACGCACAGCGCGGCGTGGAAATCCTCAAAGAAATGAAGAAACACCTCGAGTCGGGTAAGAATGCCCGTTCGTTTGACGTTTCCAAAGAGGAAAAGGAAAAATTCCTCCGCGACTTGCAGTTGCTGACCATCAAGCCGGTCATCTACGTCTGCAACGTGGACGAGCAATCCGTCGTTTCGGGCAACAAACATACCGAAACGGTGAAAAACAATATCAAGGACGAAGATGCGCAGATTCTTTTGGTAAGTGCGCAGATTGAGAGCGAGATTGCCATCATGGAAAGCTTTGAGGACCGGCAATTGTTTTTGGAAGACCTCGGCTTGCAGCAGAGTGGCGTGGCGCGGCTGATACAGGCAACCTATGATTTGCTGCACCTCAGCACTTATTTCACCGTTGGCGAAAAGGAAGTGCGCGCCTGGACGATTACCAAGGGGATGCTGGCACCACAGGCTGCGGGCGTCATCCATTCTGATTTTGAACGCGGTTTTATCCGTGCCGAAGTCATCAAATACGAAGATTTCGTCAAATACAAATCCGAAGCCGCCTGCCGCGAAAACGGCAAGTTCAACGTCGAAGGCAAGGAATACGTGGTCGAGGACGGCGACATCATGAACTTTAGGTTCAATGTTTAGATAAGGAAAAAGGTAAAAGTAGAAAGTAAAAAACGCGGAGCGAAGTGTTGCTCCGGGTTGGGAGCAAGGAATATAAAAAGCCCGGAAGTTGGTTTCCGGGCTTTTTGCGTTCCGTACAAGCATCATTTTCCCTTTTATTTTTTTCCTTTTTCCTTTTCTTCATATATCTTTTTGTTCTATGTATAAAAAAAGTGTAAAGTAAAAGACAGATTTTCGCGGATAAGTATTATTTTTCCGCATATTTTATTAGAAACTTAAAAATAACAGATGAGTTTATTTGCTAAAAAAAGTATAGAATCTCTTCTTGCCGAATCGGAAGAAAAAGGAGGGATGAAGAAAACATTGACTGCCTGGGCACTTGTGGCGTTGGGAATCGGTGCGATTATCGGTGCCGGCTTGTTTGTCAGGACGGCGGCCGCCGCCGCGCAGAGTGCTGGCCCGTCGGTAACTTATGGTTTTATATTAGCTGCCGTAGGTTGTGCCTTTGCGGGACTGTGTTATGCTGAACTTTCGTCTTCTATTCCCATTGCTGGTAGTGCTTACACGTACACTTATGCCACCATGGGCGAACTGTTGGCATGGATTATCGGCTGGGACTTGATTCTGGAATATGCCGTTGGTGCGGCGACAGTGGGCATTGCCTGGAGTGAATACCTCAATAATCTGTTGGTGACGGTCATCCATACGAATCCAATTCCTTATGAGTGGAGCCATTCGCCTTTTGAACATTCGATTGACGGTTTGCATACAGGTATTATCAATCTTCCTGCTTTGGGTATTGTTGCGCTTTTGTCGCTCTTGCTGATTAAAGGGACGCAGGAATCCGCTTTGGTCAATGGTCTTATCGTTATATTGAAGTTGGCAATCGTCGTCCTTTTCATTGTGTTTGGTTGGAAGTTTATCAACGCGGCGAACCATACGCCGTATATTCCGCCGGTTTCGACGTATGTCGACAAAGAGGGTATTTCTCATCATTTTGGCGGTTTCTGGGGGATTGTCGGTGCTGCGGGGACGGTGTTTTTTGCCTTTATCGGTTTTGATGCTGTTTCCACTGCCGCGCAGGAAACCAAGAATCCGAAAAAAGACATGCCGATTGGGATATTGGGCTCTTTGGTAATCTGTACGATATTGTATGTTTTGTTTGCGCACGTGCTTACGGGCGTGGCAACGGTCGAAGACTTCAGGACGAGTGGTAAAGAAGCATCTGTGTCCTATGCCATACAGAAATACATGACGGGTTATACCTGGTTGGCACATGGCGTGACGATTGCCATCCTTGCCGGTTTCTCTTCTGTGATACTGGTCATGTTGCTGGGGCAGTCCAGGGTATTTTATTCGATGAGCAAGGATGGGCTTTTCCCCAAAATGTTCAGCCAGCTGCATCCGAAGTATGGCACCCCATACAAGGCCAATTTGTTTATTTTATTGATTGTTGGCATTTTCGCTGCGTTTATCCCTGGAGATATTGTAGGTGACATGACCAGTATCGGTACTTTGTTTGCATTCATTTTGGTGTGTGCTTCTGTGATGATTCTGAGAAAAACAGACCCTGATTTGCCGCGCAAATTCAAGACGCCTCTCGTGCCGTTGGTTCCGATTCTCGGCATTGTTGTGTGCGCATTGATGATATTGGGCTTGGGTTGGTTGAACTGGCTGCGATTGTTTGCTTGGCTTGCTATCGGCCTGTCCATTTATTTCCTATATGGCAAAAAGCATAGCGTATTGGGTAATAAAAATAGCACAAGTGAGAAGTAAAAAGGTAAAAGGAAAAAATAGTGCTGAATGCTGTTAAAGCAGAAAAGCAGTTCAATATACCATACAACAGAAAAAGCGACCATTGTTTACGGCAATGGTCGCTTTTGTTTATCAAGGGTCAGAAGATAAAAAAGCCCGAAAAACCACCGCTTGATTAACATTTGTAATGTATCCATAGTTTAATACCATCGCCGCGCATTTGGCATTGAGCGTTAGGCTTTTTACTTTTGAAAAAAAATCATGCGCATCTTACATACGGCAGACTGGCATTTGGGGAAAAGGTTGGAGCATTTCAGCCGATTGGACGAACAACGGTTGGTGTTGGATGAAATTTGCAGCATCGCTGATGCCGAAAACGTCGATGTGGTATTCGTCGCGGGTGATTTGTTTGACAATTTCAATCCGTCGTCGGAGGTTGTCGAGCTGTTGTACCGAACGCTTAAACGTCTGACAAACAACGGTGCACGTTCCGTCATTGCGATTGCCGGCAACCATGACAGTGCAGATAGGATTGAGGCCCCCGATGCATTGGCAAAGGAGTGCGGTATTTTTTTCAGCGGTTATCCGCACACACATATCGAAACATTTGCGACCGAAAACAACATCCAAATCACCCAAAGTGAACCGGGATTTGTCGAAATGCTGTTGCCCAATATCGCAGTTCCCTTACGTTTGCTGTTGACGCCTTATGCCAATGAAATCCGTCTGAAAACGTTTATGGGACTTGAAAACCCAGATGCCGGACTGAATGGTTTTTTGGCGGAAAGATGGAAAGCCTTGGCCGATAAATATTGTGACGAAAAAGGTGTCAACCTCTTGGTCGCGCATCTGTACATGATGCAAAACGGTGGCATGATGCCCGAAGAATCAGAGGACGAGCGTCCCATATTGATTGGCAATGCTTCTGCCGTCTTCACGGAAAACATCCCCCCGCAAATACAATACACGGCGTTGGGACATATCCACCGCGCGCAAAACATTGACAAGGAAAAGCATGTGCATTACAGCGGAAGTCCTTTGGCGTACAGTTTTGCAGAAGCGGGACAGACCAAACAGGTCAATATCATCGACCTGCAACCCAACGAAAAAGCAGTTGTGCGTTCTGTTGTTTTAAAAAGCGGAAGACCTTTGCTGCGCAAGAAGTTTGGCAATATGGATGATGCTTTGCAGTGGTTGGATGCCAACCAGGACGCGCTGGTCGAGTTGACCATCCAGACCGAACAATTCCTTGCCGCCAAAGACCGAAAAGCTATATTGGGCCTACATTCCGGCGTTATTGCTATTATTCCCGAAATCATCGGCGATGACAACAATGCCGCGACGCATATCGACATTGACCTTTCGCAGGACATTGAAACCTTGTTCCAGCAATATTTCAAATACAAGCGCGGCCAGGACATCAGTGAGGATTTGGTGGGGCTGTTTAAAGAAATGCAGTCCCAGGACACATCCGTCACTTCTTGAACGCAAAATATACCGCACCAAAAATACACGCCAGGCTCGCCAGGTATTTCCAGTGCAACGGCTCTTTCAACACCACTACCGCAAAGACCGTGAATATAATCAGGCTGATGATTTCCTGTGCGATTTTCAGTTGGAAGCTACTCCAGCCGGAAAGGTAACCTGTGCGGTTGGCAGGCACGGTCAGGCAGTATTCAAAAAAAGCGATGAACCAGCTAATCAGGATGACTTTCCAGTAAGGCATCCCTGTCGCCTTGAGGTGCCAGTACCACGCCGTCGTCATGAATATGTTGCTACACAGCAGTAAAATGATTGTACGCATTAGGGATAAATTTTCTGCAAGATTACGCGGAAAATTGATACCGTGGTCGGTCGTCGGCGGACAGTAATATAATCATTGTATAAACATCGATATGTATATGGGATTAACCATAGTTGTCGCTGGTCTTCCCTGAGTACTGTCCAGTAAATTCCTTAGGCGTTTTGTTTTTTACTTTTTACTTTTAACTTAATTATGGATACTCTCAACGATGTTCATCTACAGTTCGCCAAATATTTTCGGGATAGTGCCTTAGAACCTTATCTATACAAGCTGTCGCAAAAAATGGAAGAGGGCAGTACCTGTCTGGATTTGGAAGAAGTGGACGATGATAGATTGGCTTTGGCGTGCAGCGTATTGGTTAGCCAAGGTGCAAATGTGCAGGAACGACCCTTTGTGTTGGACAAGGAGCGGCTGTACATGCAGCGTTATTTCAGGTATGAAATAGGGTTGATTGAAAAAATAAAAGCGATGGTCGTTGCAGGAAATCAACGTGCAACCGAAAGAGCCGCACAGCTTGCCACGCTGCAACCCCAATTAAACCAATTGTTCCCGTCCGATACCACAGAAACGGACTGGCAAAAAATCGCCGCTTGTTTTGCCTTGCTCAACGATTTTACCATTATCACTGGCGGACCCGGAACGGGAAAGACGACGACGGTTTCCAAGATATTGGAACTGCTGTTGTTGCAAAATCCGGATATCACGATTGCACTTGCAGCGCCGACCGGAAAGGCGGCGGCACGCATGACGGAAAGTTTGCGTAATGCGGCAGGTAGCCTGAGTGCGGCGACACAGGAAAAATTTGCGGAACTGAAACCGTCCACTATACATCGGCTTTTGGGAACGGTAAAGGATTCACTTTATTTCAAACACGGCAAGGACAATCCTTTGGTGTATGATGTCATCATCGTGGACGAATGTTCCATGATTGACATTGCGCTGTTCAGCACACTGTTGGACGCTATTGGCGAACAGACCAGATTGATTTTGCTGGGAGACAAAGACCAGCTTTCGTCCGTGGAAGTCGGCAGCCTGTTTGGCGACTTATGCAAGACCGTCGCACCGCTCAACCATTTTTCAAAAGACCGGTTGGATTTGCTGAAACCTGTATTGGCAAAGGAAAATATACCTACGAATGATGCTCTACATTTTTTGCAAAACAATATCGTGGTGCTACAAATCAGCCGCCGTTTTGACAAGGAAAAAGGTATTGGAAAATTGGCGGACGCTGTTATCTACAATAGACAGGATGCGCTGGAAGCCTTGCTGCACAAGGAAGAAGAACAGATTGCGTTTGATTTTTCCTATTCCGAATCGGTCTGGAAAGATTTTGCAAAGGGCTATGCGGACTATATCGAAACGGACAGTATCAAAGAGTCATTGCTTCGCCTCGACCACCAACGTATGCTCTGTGCCGTGCGCGAGGGTGAACACGGTACCGTGCGCATGAACCAAAAAATAGAAGACTACCTGCTAAGTCAAGGGAAGATAGATGGTAAAGGAAATACTTTTTATCATAATCGTCCGATTATGGTTTTGGAAAACAACTATGAACTCGGACTGTATAACGGTGATATTGGGCTTTTGCGTAAGGGTAATGACGGTGTGGTGAAGGCTTGGTTTCTCGACAGCGACAACAAAGACACCGGACTCAAATCTGTATTGCCCGGCCTGATTTCCAAAATGGAAACCGTGTTTGCCATGACGATACACAAAAGCCAAGGTTCGGAATTTGACCGTGTGATGGTCGTGCTGCCAGACAGTCATCGTTCCGAACAACTCTTGACCCGTGAAATCCTGTACACGGCAGTTACGCGCGCCAAACGCTGGGTGCTTGTCGCCGCCAGCCAAGCGACGATAAGGGAAACGGCGGAGCGTCAGGTGCGGCGGAGTTCGGGAGTGGGAGAACGGTTGTAGCGTTAAGCCAAAAACATTTAAAGATAGCTATGCAAGCCTTGTGGGGTTTTGCCTCCATTTTTGTACATTAATCCCATAATATGGTATTTTATAACCATAGAAGGCGTTCGATGTGTTATAGTTTTGCTCCTCGAATCAAATGAGCGTGTCCAGCTCTAATCTACAATGGTTAACTTTATCATGATTGCCGTGTGCATTGTTGCCGGCATGGTCTTTAAAACGACTAGGACTATACATCCGGATGCACATAAAGGAATCAATACATGGATTCTCTATATAGCGCTTCCGGCTGTTTCTCTTAAGTACATCCCGCAGATACAATGGTCTAGGGAGATGCTGTTTCCTGTGCTAGGTCCCATCATTGTTTATGCCGGTAGTGCAGTCTTCATGCGCTTGTATTGCAAGAGCAGGCATTATAGTGCGCATTCGCATAGTTCGCTCATATTGGCGAGTGGATTCAGCAACACTTCTTTTATCGGCTTTCCTTTGATAATGGCTTTTTTCAACGAATCGTTGTTGAGCGTCGCCATTATCTGCGACCAGACCATGTTTATATTGCTGTCCACGGTCGGCATTGTCGCTGCGGTAAAAGGTGCACCTGGCAAGGATGCCAAGGTCGATATGTGTTATATTTTCAAGAGGCTGTTTTCCTTTCCTCCTTTCATTGGCTGTATCTCAGCACTGGTATTGTCACGGTTGTTCAATATCGGCGAAGGGACGCTGGCATACGAACTTTTTGACAAGCTGGCGGCGACGGTAGGGCCGTTGGCGCTTTTTTCCGTCGGTTTGCAACTGAAATTCAACGGGTGGAGGAAACAGATGGGGCAGGTCGGCATGACGCAGCTATATAAACTGCTGCTTGCGCCGTTCCTGGTCGCCATCGTCGCCATTGCATTGGGAATGAAAGGCGACGTAGCGAAGATTACCGTTTTTGAGGCCGCGATGCCGACGCTCATCACCTCCAGCATCATTTCGGAGCAGTTCCGCCTCAATACCCGCCTTATCAACCTGATTATCGGAATCAGTATCGTGATTGGTTTTTTCGCGGCGTTCCTTTGGTTTGAGGTATTGGAATTTTTGTTCTAAAGTCCTCCAGTGGCAAGGAAAATATACCTGTTTGGTTCGTATTAAAAAAATGAACCACCTATTCCGAACAAGCCTGCAACAACCGGTCAATCGTTTCTTCTTTCAAGCCTTTGCCGATAAAGACCAGACGGCTTTGTCGCTGTTCGCCGGCTTTCCATCCCTGTCCGTCGGTAACGGTCAAGATAGTGCCAGCCAACTGCACGACAAGCCGATTGGGAAGGTGCGCCACGTCCACAAAACCTTTGACACGATAAATTTGGTTTTCGTGTGCGTTGAGATAATCAATCAACATGTCCTGCAATTTTTCCAAGTCAAAAGGTTGGGTATATTTAAAACTAAAGGATTCGATATCGTGGTGGTGACTGTGATGGTTGCAGCTTTCACCATGTTCGTGGTGATGTTCATGCTCGTGCTCGTGGTGTTTATGTCCATGTTCGTGATGAGGTTTTTCATGCACCTGTTGGTGTTCCTTTTCTTCCTGTGCTGCGTATTGTTGGTGCGTTTCCTCAAACACTGCATTGTCTATTTTTTCGCGGGTCAACTGCATGATTTCCGCGATTGGATAACCTTCTCTGTTGTTGCCGGACAATACCGAAGCCCAAGGGTTGATGTCTTTCAGCAAGTGTTTGATTTCCTCGATTTTTTCTGCGGCGACCTCATCTGTTTTTGTGATAAGAAGGATGTCACTGAAAGCGATTTGTTTGCGTGCTTCTTCTGTATTTTTCAGTTCGTTTTCGATAAATTTAGCATCAACGAGGCATATCACTCTGTCCAGTTTGTAAAACTGTTCCATATTGGGGTTTTCGACAAAAGGCATGGCGATAAAACCCGGGTCGGCGATGCCTGTCGCCTCGATGATGAGTTCGTCGAATATTTCCTTGTTGGCCCAAAGCTGGCGTAGCAATTCAAACAATTCGGTATTGAGCGAACAACAAACGCAGCCGTCGCTAATGGAAAATACTTTGTCGCCCGCACCGATGACCAGTTCGGAATCGATGTTTTCCTCGCCAAATTCATTTTCCACGATAATGGGTCGTTTTTCGGGAAATGCCTTAATCAGCGCATTTAAAAACGTGGTCTTGCCCGCACCCAGAAAACCTGTCAATATGGTTACGGGCTTTGCTTGGTTTTTATGTTGTTCCATTTTGATTTAAGATTTTTGAATGATGATTTTCTACGCGGGAATGACGGTGAGGTGTTCACTTTTTTCAATGCATATTTTTATCCTATCTGAAGTATAATATTTGAAAAAAATTAAACAAATTCAATTATTCATTATTAATTTCTTCCGAACATTCTATCGATTGCGTCTTCCTTGAACTGTACGAAAGTCGGCGTGTCGCCGGACAATCCGACGTTGAAAAATTCGCAGCGAAACAATTCTTCCACCAGCGATTTCATCTCGTCCTGGTTCAGCGTGCGCCCGGCCTTGATGGCTTGTTGACGTGCAAGGGAGCGAACGATTTTTTCCCTTTTGGAAAAACGGACATCGCTACTGAAATGTTTGATTTGTTCCAATAAAAGTTCAATCGTATGTGTCTCGTTGCCTTCCAATGCATCTGCCGGAATGCCCGTGATTGTAAAATGGTTTTCACCGTTTTTTTCCAGGCCATAACCGAGTTTTTGCAGATCTGGCGACAGTTCGGTCAATAAAACCGCGTCGGCGGGATTGAGTTGCAAGGTGGAAGGAAACAGCAACTGCTGGCTGCTTGCATACTTGCCGTGGGTCTGTCTGCCAAACTTTTCGTACAAAACCCGTTCATGCGCAATCTGCTGATGAATCATCAAAAAACCGCTTGTCGCCGTCGCCAATATATATGTGCCGTGCACTTGTAGGAAATGCGCGTTTTCCGCCAACAGGTTTTTCGGTGTATCGTTTTCAGGCAGTATTTCAAACGGTGTTGCGGGTACGTCAAAATACTCCTGTCCAATCGACGGCATCGCGGGGAATCCACCCTGTTCCGCATTATCGGACTGCGACGGCGTGAAAAAATCCTGCCAGTTCTTTTCCGGTTTGGACTTTTCGATGAAGTGCGCCTGGTTGGGTTTCGTAAAATTTTGGTACAGGTCAGAATGCTGTGTCTTTTCCTGTTTTTCGTCCAAAAAAGGTAGGTTGAGCGCGTCGAGTTTTTGGATGTCGGGATTGAGCGAAAAATCCAGGGACGGTGCGACGCTTGCCTGTGCCAACGCGTGTTTCACGGCCGCCTGCACAAAAGCGTAGATGATTTTTTCGTCTTCAAACTTGATTTCCTGCTTGGTCGGGTGCACGTTGATATCAACCTCCGCCGGGTCGAGTTCTATGAACAAAACATACAACGGAAAACTGTCCTTGGGCAACAACTGGTCAAATGCGTTGGTAACTGCATGGTTGAGGTAAGGACTTTTGATAAAACGCCCATTCACGAAGAAATACTGGTCGCCACGCGTCTTGCGTGCAGTTTCGGGCTTGCCGATGAAACCGTTGATATTGAGGTAGTCGGTCTGGTCCTTGACTGAGACCAATTTAGCATTGAGCTGGCTCCCCAAAAGCTGTACAACCCGTTGCTTGAGTGGCCCCGGATCGAGGTGGAACATCTCCTGGTTATTGGCATACAGCCCGAAAAAGATATCGGGAAAAGCCATCGCCACATGGATAAACTCGTCCACGATGTGGCGCATCTCGGCGGCATTGCTTTTGAGGAAATTGCGCCGCGCCGGAACGTTGAAAAAAAGGTTTTTCATGGAGATGGACGTGCCGTCGGGCGCGGCGCAAGGCTCTTGGCGGACGACCTGGCTGTTTTCTATCATGACCAAGGTCCCCAGTTCGTCCTCCTTTCTTCTGGTCTTTAGTTCGACCTGTGCGACTGCGGCGACGGAAGCCAAAGCCTCACCCCGAAAGCCCATCGTGCGGATATTGAAAAGGTCTTCAATCTTTCTGATTTTGCTGGTGGCGTGCCTTTCAAATGCCAGCCGCGCGTCGGTTTCGCTCATGCCCTTACCGTTGTCCACCACCTGTATCAAGGCTTTCCCGGCATCCTGAATGTATAGTTTGATGGAGGTCGCGCCCGCGTCCACCGCATTTTCCAACAATTCCTTGACCGCGCTCGCCGGTCGCTGTATCACTTCGCCTGCCGCTATCTGGTTTGCAATATTATCCGGTAACAATTGAATGACATCCACGCGCTGTTCTCCTGTTTTTGAAAGCGTAAAATTAAAGATAATATCCTAAATCGTTCGATGGGTAGAGGCATTGGACAGGGCAAACGCATCTAAATTTTCCTATTGTGGAAAAACATCATGAATGTGCTGACCCGTTCGGCTACGGCTGCGGGAACGTCTCTTGCTGGCTGTTGAAACTATATATTAGGCACCCAACTGCTCCGCAGAAAACGCCGCTCCCCCTGCCTCACTTCCGCTGTCGGACGGCGGGCTTCCGGAGTCCAAACCTATGTTTATATTATTCAACAGGGAACGCTACAGACCTTCTCAATACACCAACGTCCCCGTCCGCAAACAGCGAAAAGGAGCGTTGGCGCGGGAGGTGTTTCCGGCGCGGCTTGAAAACAGCTAC
>JASGDY010000068.1:0-9293 GCA_047606825.1 Chitinophagaceae bacterium | reverse complement strand
CTTTTTGGCAAGGATGCGAAGAAAAACAAAATGCTACTCAAAGAGTATCGACAGGCTTAGAGAAGCAATGGCTATGCTAATATTGAAAAGAAATAATCAATTAGATATACTTAATTAACAATACCTAAATTCGGAACGATATAAAATTCACAATGCTTTTATTCCTTACCTTGAATGTTCTGACTTCGTAGAGTAAAATAACTGCTCACAATAACTTGAGAGAGTATCCAAGAAAGTGTGTAAGTAAAACGAAGGTTGAAAATTTAGTGTGCTAAATTTTCAGTCTGTCTCTCCAAAGATAATCAAGAACTGATTCAGAACAATGCCCCAATTATGGATGGGCATTGTCCATTTTCTTGACACTTCCCCTCACTGGCGTAAGTTTTCAACTTGTGCGCTTAGTTAGTTTGTGAACTTTTTATGCAGACGTTGCGGTCAAGCGAATTTCAATCAGGGCCAGTAATGAGTTATAGATAGTTTCTCTTGTTACAGGAATATTTAGGATTTCCAAAACTGTGTCATCAAAATATTGTCTATCTTCCGACTCGAGCTCATCTGCAATATTTAAAATCGGGCGATTCAATAATGGTAAAAAAGCCTCTTTGATCCTATTTATTTGCGACTCATCCAAATTGGTTAAGTCTGGAATATGCATAAAATCCTCTATTCTATCCTTATTTAGATCCAATGCTCCCAGCCCCCTTCCAAATCCCATACCTTCTATAAAGAAAAGTAAAATAGAACAGTTCAGTATGGCATGGTATAATCCAATGTCTACATTATCTCGCAATGGAGTTAAGGCTACCATTCTTTGGTCTACAAATGCAGGAGGATCTACTCTGCCTACAAATAACCGTTCTCCATAATTTATGAACATAACCAATTCTGTCAAATTATCTGTGTCCATCTGATACCATAATTTGTTTTTGGTTGTCAATTTTTTCACATTTTCTTCTGTCTCAAACTTTCTAATCCAATATAAAGCTCCATTATGGCCCAATGCTTCCAATTCAGACAATGTTTTAGAGCAAGAGAATGCCTCTTTAAATTTAGCCGTCGATAAATGCGTAAAATCGCCAGGGCTTTTCAGTAATGGCCTTATATACTCTTGTTCTATCGAATGGGAAGCTCGTTTAGGATAAAATAAAGCATTTTTTCCTCTACGTTCGCCCCTATTAACTTTAAAAATATTTTTAAGGGGAATTAGTTTTAAATTGAGTACCCATTCGCAATGAACAAATTGGGCATTACCAGCAAGCCCCAAAGATCTATATTTCTCTAAATTTGATACTGTTATAGGCTTAATAGTCATAGCATCGGATTGTGTCTGACCCGTTATGATCTGTGCCACTGCTATTTGTAAATCTTCATATTCAGATATTTCATCGATAGGCCTGGTTAAAACAACAAAGCGGAGTTCCTCATTTTCAGCATTCTGTGTGTATTCCCGCTTGTCCATGATTAGAATATTGGTAACAACTTCACTATTTTGAAACCATCTTCCTGCTCCTGACGTAATAATATATCTAAGGCAATAGTGTTTTCTAAGTTGTTGAAAAAACGCATCCCCCCAATCCGTACCTAACCAAGCATTTGTTATAATAATGCCTAGCCTACCGTCATTTTTAAGAAGCGAGTGAAACGCAAATGGAAGATATGCTGCGACATCAGCTCTTTTGCTAAAATCAGCACTTTTAACCTCCATTTTCTGAATAACATCATTCAATGCATTTCCATATTGCTTTCGCCCTTCTTGTGCTACAAAAGGTAAATTGCTCAATATGGCATCAAAGTGGTCTAAAGATTTGATGAACAGCGTTCCATCTGAGGGGTTCCGGAATTCTACTTGTAATTCGGGAGTTAGCGTGAATGCATCTTTTCTGAATATTCTTAAGGGAATGTGCATCATACTGGCATTAGCTAATGCGAAAGTAGCAATCTGGACGGCCTGCGGGTCTAAATCACTTGCATAAACAGTTGACGACGCATCAATAGGACTAATGCCGTTAGATAATTTTAATTCAATGGAAGCCCTGGCTATGGTACCACTGCCACAACAGGGATCATATACTCTATCATTTTCAATATCTCTAATGCAAAGTGCTGCTAAAAAACGAGCTAACACAAATGGTGTCGGGTATTGTCCTCTTAGCTTACGCGTTGCTACTTCTACCGTCGCTTCAAGAATATTAGAAAGTTGCGCTTGATCTACGGAGCCAACTCGTAGATCCGTCAATAAATAATTAAATTGTTTCAGTTGCCCCCATGTTGTATCGGTAATATGGCTCAATCCCAGACTGTTCGAAAATATGCTCCAAAAATTGCAATTTTCTGATATTTGTCTAAATATCTCGAGAGCTTGTTTCGGGGTTGTTGAGTCATTTATTTCTGATACTTGATGCGCTCTCGAATCTTGTTCTCTTAAAATATTGGCAAAAAGTAATTTTCCTATCCAATTAAAAATAATAGCTCTGGCCAATACGCTTTCCATTGAATTCCCAGAGTATTCCCTCTTATAATTATTCCACCACAAAATCATTTCAGAGCGCAGCATTTGATCTGATTTCTCTGCGATTCTTAATGCTTCTTCGACATCATCCACATTTCCTATGATGAGAGATGTTACGCCTCCGCTTCTATATGCATCAATAAACTGCCTACCTTCCAATTTACCTGAGGAAAATAGATCATTTAAATAAGAAAATATTTTTGAGGCTAGCTGTTCCCAACGAGTTCTATTAACGCCAACACTCGTCCGCAATTTTATATCCGATAATTCATCCCATTGGTGTAATAACTGGAACTTAGAAGTATCATCCCTGACATATAAACGTGCATACGCTACATTCCATAGAATAAAACTATCTAATCCCAATGCGTTTGCCTTTATTTCTGCATTATCCCTAAAATCGACATCATCAATATTTGTATCTGGCAGTTTCAATTCCCAGCCTTGTAGGATTCTTGCTGTGGATTTGTCTCCAAATAGGATTACATCAGGGAATAGGCTTCCTCCATCCACTCGAATTCCCTGTTCTCCCCCTACATCCTTGATTGGTAAATTAGTTTGTGCAGATAATTGTTTCAAAAAAGCGATTAGGTCTATCGCCCAGGATCTTTCATTATAAATTACTGAACCGTTAATCATGTTATTAAATGGCTAATTTCCGTTCATCATTAATTATTGCATTGACATCTACCATACCTCTTCTGTTTGGCTCATTTATCCTAATTGACGGTTGCAAATCGGAAAAAAGAGGAGCTAGTTTTTGCTTTTCCTTTAAAAGGAACTCAACTTCTTTAAGCCGTTTACGTGCCACATCTATGTAGTCTATGTTCTGTTCTTTAAAAAGATGAACTTCCTCATTTTTCTCAATTCCAATAAATCGTCTTTCTTCCAATGCAGAAGCGACGAGGAAGCTACCGCTTCCGAACGCATTATCCAAAACAACATCACCAGGTTTGGTAAACATTCTAATCAGATAACGTCCCAATGCAACAGGCTTTTGGGTAGGATGCCAGACTCTACCTCCGGTCTCACTTTCCGCCGTCTTACAATATAATGTATCTGTCGGGAACCTCTCTCCGTCGCTTTTTACCTGTACAGGTTTAAAGTCTCCATAACTGCCGGTATATTGGTCTTTCCTAATACCTTTATTATATGGAAGTCCAGGAGACATAACTGGATTGTAATCAGGTTGACTCCCATAAAAGATACAAATATCTTCATGTTGTCTAAGAGGTTGTTTCCTAGCATTCAAAAAATTAGTTGGTTTACTCTTTACCCATACGAATTTGTATCGAAACCATTTTTCATTGCTAAGTATCAACTTTGCAGTAAATATACCCTGTGACGACAATGCAATTACTCCTTTAGGCTTAATTATACGACGATATTGTTCCCAAAGTGCATCTAATGAGATTACACTATCCCATTTGTTTTGAGTTGTACCATAGGGCAAATCACATAGAATCATATCAACCGAAGCATCTCCGATTTTTTTCATGACTTCTAAGCAATCACCCTTAAATATATTTCCACCTAAGTATTTCATTATTGAGAATAGAAAATACAAAAAATAATTGCACGTTCTGCCACGAAGATAAGCTTGCCCTCTAATTATGCCAAAAAAATTAGCAATTGTACATTTTTTGTTATTGGAAATATCCATTTATACTATGCTATCAATTCAATCGCTAAAGGTAAGCTTTCTTTTCCTTGCACAGTGAATATTTCTCATTTTAAACAAAATAAACCAACCTGTTTCGGTTTTCCATATTATAGGATCAACATATCTTATTTTTTCAATGCATGCCGGCACAAAGTTCGGCAGCGGCCTTCGGAGGCGGAGCAAAAAATTCCGCCATAAACACGACCCACCGCGCATACCCCTTCTTTATTGCGTTGCTTTTTGTCCTTGCTCGGCCCCTGCCGGAAGGCGCACCATCATTCATTTTTTAACCATCAAAAAAGTAAATCATGGAAAGCGTCAACAACCATCCGTACCTGTACCAGATAGCCGAGGTGCAACTGGTCTACAAAAACAACATTCTCCCATCCCAGCGTCCACAGATCTCCGGTTCAAAGGACTGTTACGAACTGTTGTACCAAGACTGGGACAAAAACCTCATTTGCCTGCTGGAACAGTTCAAGGTACTGCTGCTCAACACCGCCAACCGTGTGCTGGGCATCTATCCTATGTCATCCGGCGGCATTTCGGGCACCGTGGTGGATCCACGGCTACTATTTGCGACAGCACTAACGAGCCATGCCTCGGGAATCATCCTTGCGCATAACCATCCGTCGGGCAACTTGCAGCCCAGTGCAGCGGACAGGCACTTGACCCAGAAAATTGCCGAAGGCGGCAAACTCCTGGACATCCAGGTTCTAGACCACCTGATCATCACAACCGAGGGGTATTACTCCTTCTCGGATGAAGGGCTGCTTTAGGCACCCTTTTTTGCCCGGTATCGGATGCCACATCTTCCGCCAGTGGTGCTGCCATGAGGAGGTCTGTTTTTCCCGATGTCCGCCTGCCGATGCGTAAACAGTATGTACCTCCCAATAGGGCAGACGTAAAATCCAGGTTTCCATCGGTTATGAAACCAATTTCATGACCGCTTTTTTATTTGGTAAATGAAGTTCCCAATACAACCGTGGATGACTGTACTTGAATTGACCAAACTTTAACTGAGCTGGATTGCCTACGTTTATAGTCGGCAGGTGTTTTTGACAGTTGTTTTCTATTTTGGCCAAAGGCAAAAGCCTCTATGCGTTCCGTTCCTGGAAGCTTCATTTGGCCTTTTCGGCTCAGGTTGTTTTAATCCTTGACTAATTCAATACCGCATATTCCCCTTTTGCGTCGATACCGATAAGCGGCAGTTCGCGCGTCTGGTTAAAATAATCGTAGGCTTCTTTCAGTCCGACTTCAAAATGTTGCAGCACGGGATCCTGTTCCGTAGTTTTGTACAGGTAAGTCATGCTTTTTTTGTTGTTGAAATCAACGGGGAAAATATGCACCGGAATATAATCCTGCCCATTGGACTTGGCAGCCGCGGCAATCAGGTACACTTCCTCTATCTGTTCGTCGCGCAAGGGAATGCAGCCGACCGTCACGCAACTGCCATGTATGTAGATATGTCCGCCCGGCGAAATCTGGTCGCTCAACATCCTGTCCGATTCGTTTGGATAGTTCAGTTTTAGAGAAAGGTGGTATTCGCTGCGCGGATTAAATTCGGATATATAGTAAAAACCCTCCGGCACTTGGTAGTCGCCCTCGATGCGTTTCGGCCCCATTGCACCCGCCATTGCACAGACTTTATAGCGTTTGAACAACTGGAACGGAAGCGTGTCGCTGTTGCGCGCCCATATTTCCAACTGTCCATCATATTTGAACGAACGGAGATACACTTCCTTGATCGGCCATGACAATCCGGCTTTGGCAAATTCGCCTTTCACGCGGTCTTCCACGCGTTTCATATTGGATGTAATCCGTGGATTGGCGCCTTGGTTCATCGCCACATAGGGCTGCGCCTGTATCTGCGCATTTCCCAAAATAAAAAACAGTAACAACCCTGCAATACCAACAATCCGCTTCATTCTTTTATTATTATGTCGCATTTTTAAGTTCTCAACAATCCCAAAAATAACGCAAAAGCCGACAACGCTTATATCTTTTGGCGTTAATTTGTCGATAAATTAAGCATGAAAACTGCGATTTGGATTAACTTCGCGCGCACTTCATACTTCAAACTATGCAAAAAATCGGAATACTGGGCGGCGGTCAGTTGGGCAGGATGTTGTTGCAGGCGGCGGCCAACTATGTGGTGGAAACCTATATTTTGGAAAATGACGATAACTGTCCTTCTGCACACCTCTGTACGCATTTTGTCAAGGGCGATATCCGCGACTATGACGCGGTGTACAATTTTGGCAAAAACCTTGATGCCATTACGATTGAGATTGAATCGGTCAACATAGACGCGCTGGAAGCATTGGAAAAAGAGGGCGTGCGCGTCTATCCCCGCAGTTCCGCATTGCGCACAATCAAAAACAAAATCCACCAAAAAGAGTTTTACAAGGAACACTCCATCCCGTCACCCCAATATATCGTCACGCAGGATTTGCAGGATTTGCGGCAACACGCCGATTTTCTCCCCGCTGTACACAAAATCGGCGAGGGCGGTTACGACGGCAAAGGCGTGCAGGTGATTGCCTCCGAAAGAGAGATGGACAAAGGCTTTGACGCTCCTTCGGTATTGGAAAAAGAAGTGCGCATCGAAAAAGAAATCGCCATTACGGTCGCCGTTGCGGACAATGGGGAAACGGCGATTTTTCCGTCGGCGGAAATGGTGTTTGACCCGCACCTCAACCTGCTGGACTATCAGATAAGCCCGGCTAGACTGACTAAGGACGTGGAATGGAAAGCCGAAGCGATTGCCAGAAGGGTCGCGCAGGAATTTAAAAGCCCGGGACTTTTTGCCGTGGAAATGTTTTTGGACAAGGACAATAATGTCTGGGTCAACGAGACTGCGCCGCGCGTGCACAACAGCGGACACCACACCATTGAGGGCAACTATTGTAGCCAGTTTGACATGCTGTGGAGGATATTGCTGCAACTGCCTTTGGGCAATACCGAACCGATTAAGGCGTCGTCCATCGTCAACCTTTTGGGTGCGGACGGTTTTTCCGGTACGGCGAAATATGAAGGTCTGGATGATGTATTGAAAATGCCCAACGTATTCGTACATCTCTACGGAAAAGAAACAACCAAACCGGGAAGGAAAATGGGCCATGTCACGATATTGGGCGACGACTATCCCGAACTGACTTTCCGTGCCAAGCAAGTTAAGAATGCGTTGAAGATTGTTGCGGAATAGTGCATTATTTTCTGTTTTAATGGTGGGTGTTCCATTTTAAGATTTAGGGGCTGTTTGAATTATTTATTTTCTTCTCCGCACAGTCTCCCGCCGCGGCGAGGACTTTGCGGGAAGGAATACACGTTTTTATGTCTTGGAAGCATATAACCGTACAGAAAAACTTAACTCAAACAGTCTCTTAAATAAAATGCGAGATTGCTTCGGTCGGTGGAGACACCGACCGACAGGTATTAATAATATGTGCATCCGTGGCATTTATTTCTTTAATTTATTCCGCTCGTCGATAAGGTTGTCCAACTGTTGTATTGTCAACTTCTTGGCGATGATTCTTTTTTGTTCGTCCAAAAGAAACAGCGTTGGCGTCTGCGTCACGTCGTATAGTTGGCGGTAGTTGGGGATTTGGTTTTTAGCGTCCGCCTCGCGTTCTTCCTTGGACTGCATGACATTGACCCAATCGCCTATGTCGTGGTCGCGGATAAATGTTTTCCAAGTATTGGCTGCATTTTCGGCGGTGTTGACAGCGTATATTTTTACGTTTTCCGCTTTCCATTTAGCTAAATAAATAGAATCGATTTGCGGGACGACAATCTTGCAATGGCTACATTCCGGATCCCAGAAAAGCACCAAAGTATATTGCGCCTTGATGTCGGATAGTGTACGCACGGTTCCTACCGTATCCTTCAAGGCCAATGTCGGCGCGGTTTCGCCAATCTGGTTTGCCATTAAGTTGTAAGCACGGTTAAAGATAAATTCTTTCTGTTTGGACGTGAGCCATGTCGTGTCGCCTTTGGAAAAATAATTGTTGAACAGAAACAAAAAAACTTTGTCCTGTCCCATGATGTCGGGATTGATATATTTGTCCGTAAACTTCCCTAATAAATAACGATACATTTCCTTGCCCTCCCGCGCTGAAAGCAGCATATAGTTGACTTCCTTGATGATGGAATCGGATGATGGCGCGACATAGTATTTATAGTAGTCGTCCAGCTTGGGTTCAAAAAACGGCGTATGCAAAATCCGGTCGTCGCTGAAATCCACGTTGTCCCAATAATGGTCTTTCACATAATAGAACGGTGCGAGCGAATCCGTCCCGACAATCTTTGGCGTAGATGGTCGCTGCATCGCCTGAAAATAAGTCGCCAACATACTATTGGGATGCGTTTTTACAAAGGTCGTCCTGTAAGCGTCAAAGCCTTTTGTTTCCTGTTTGATGTTGTTTTGTATGGTTGTGGAGTCTTGTTGGGACTTGGCGTTGGGCAGTTGTTTTTCCAAGGCCTGTATTTGTTTGCTGTGGCTGTTTATATAGCGGGAATAGTCGCTGTAATAGTTGTTTTCCTCGGAACCTGTTATTGTAATATTGGACAGTTGCGTCGTGTCTGCGGACAAACTAAAATGTTGTCCAGCATCCATCAAGAAATCAAACAATAAAGTGTGCGCCGGCGATACCATAAAATAAATACCTTGTGGCAATATGGAATCCCCTTTCATCACGCCTTTGCTGTTGTTGTCCAAGAAAATGGAGTCGGTCAGGTTTTTGAATTTTCCGTAATAGTTGCCGACATAGACCCAAGTGTTTTTGTATGGTTTTATGGTAATGGCAATGTCATGTCCGTTGTTCTTTTGTGCAAAAGAACAATGGACAAAGAGTAAAATGACTATAATATTGAAATATCTAAGCATGGGATTGAGTGGATAGTTAGTAGTGAATAGTTGATATGATTCCATATTTTAATAATAAAACAAGAAAATAAACCAAAGAACACCTCAGCCGTCATTCCCGCCTACGCCTATCGTGTGGACACATCTCGGTGTATCATCCAACCCTGAAACGCGGCGTCAAAGAGCTTTAAACCAGTCCAGAGGGTGGTGATGCCCGGATGTCTTTTGCTTTCGTAGCCTTTCCATCCGCCCAG
>JASGDY010000067.1:0-24410 GCA_047606825.1 Chitinophagaceae bacterium | reverse complement strand
GGATAAACTCATATTATCTATTACACCAAATAATGAGAATTTAAATAACCGAAGGCAATTATTAATCGTTTGGGAAATTATGCCCTATTTGTGAAATATAAACCCTTACTGGTTATGCGTTTTAGAAAACTTAATAGGTCATATATCTTGCTCCCATTAATAAACAATATTTTACTCGTCTTATCTATAAGAGACATCTTACTTAGTAGCTTAATTTTGTTCAGCCATTGCTCTTGAATAGCAATAAGATATGAATACGTAAAAGTGCTTTGTCGTATTCCAAAATCGATACAGCAATCCATTTCTTTCAAAGCTTTTTCGTATGCGCCTTCAATATAAAATTTATATGCCTCCATTGCTTTTAATAGATGAAGAATTCCATTATCTATTCTATAATCTAATTTTATATCTAAGTTAGCAAGGTCTGAATAACTACATCGAAAACTATCAAATCTACGTCTACGAAGAAGACTTAAACACTCTTCATTTTTAAAAAAAATATAGCACATCGACATATTCTTCTCAACATCCAGTATAGACATTCCATACTTTTCTAAATCGAAAAAAATATGGTCGCCGTCTGCACTTACTGTTGGGTGTGCAAAATTCATGCTTTCATTATTTTCTAATTCCTTCAACATATTTCTAAATTTAACGTATTAAATTAAATTTTTCTATTAATATACGATCTTCAATATTAAATTTAAAGGAAGGACATGCAGGCTCTCCCATATACCACGACTTAGGACAACCACCTCCACAAACAGGCAAGAACTTACAATCTTTACACCATGAGTCATTTTTGGGTACTTCGTCATACCAGTTTCTCATCAAAGTATTTTTTGTTGAAACTGACGGATTTGTGAAAACATTTCCTGCTACAAAGCCTTTATTTTCATAAAAAGGTGTATATGGCACCTCCCAACAAGTAGAAACATTTCCAAATCCATCGAAAACTTCTGAATTTGGTGCCACGACCATACATACAGTCTTTTGTCGTTGAGGAACAACGCCCTTATTAATTAGAAAACCATCATGAATCTGTTTCAACATAACATCTATCTCAAACTTTGCAAATGTATTCTTGTCAATAGGATTTGCTTTACTGGCATTGTTATCTCCCCAGTTAAATATTGGAGCTATCGCAAAATTTATTTTATTATGTAGGCCATTTACTTTTAATAGATCCATTAATTCTAAGATATTATCTTTATTCTCAGAATCAACATTGCTCCTAATCGTTATATTTGCATTTGCCTCCTCAAAAAAATCCGAAAGAACTATTTTTTTTATATTAGCAAAAATAATATCAAATGATTCTTGCCCATTTTTTAACATCCTTCGTCTGTCATGAAATTCTTTCGTTCCATCCAAGGTAATTTGAAAAGAGCTTATTTTATGTTTAGTAACCAATTTTTTAAATAGATCATATTTCAAAGAAAGTCCATTGGTTATCATACTAGCAGAATATGATATTCCATTTTTTTCAGATATTTTTTGCAATGAATCTGAACAATACTCTAAAGCATCTAATCCAGTTAATGGTTCACCCCCATACCAAGTAATCCCCAAATGACGTATTTTATCTTTTTTAATATTTATTAAATTAGAAATACGTGCTATAACAGCATCTGCGACTTTTGATGACATGACATTCTTGGAATGAACTTGCCCACAATAGCGACATCCAAGTTGACAATTAGAAGTTGGCTGTACAGTATAGCTTAAAGTATCATCTTCTAAAATAGCTGCTTTGTTAAAGTTTAAAATTGATATAAGCTCATCCTCATTATTATTTACAATAATTTTTTTCTCAATTAATTTTCGTAATATACTATATGGCACGTCTTCATATCTTCCAATTTTTATTGCATCCAAATGTTTGTTTATAATTTGTAATACGGCTCCACTTCTTGTAGAATACAAAATACAGTAATCTCCAAGCAAACTTTTGTCATTTACAATATGTAAATATTTAGATAGTTTAAATATCATAATTTTTGTTTTTTAATATGGGTACTCTAAGAGTACCCAGTCCAAAATTAATTTTATTGTTTGTACTTATGTCCACTACATACAACCATGCCACTACAGTCTGAATCAGATGCATCTTCTTGGGTCTCATTAGTACCTCCATTAATTTCTTCTAATTCATCTTCTTTCAACACTTCACCTTCTTTTAATACTTCTTTTTTAGAATCATCTACAGTTTTTTTCTCTTCGATGATTTTTTTCAAATTTTCATTACTCATTTTGTAATTTTTAAAATATTATTAATTAAGGCATATCATTTTACATCCATATGCTTTTAGATGCTTCTCAAGCCTCCGGAATGCTTGAAAATATTTTAATGCAAAGAAGTACGCATATCTCTATATTCTTCCCTTTTCATCTTCGTTACCCGTAGATCTTTGTTGGTCGGTTTTTACTTTCTTATTACCAAAGCTCTTTATTATCGATATTCTGAGATAACGATTATCATAATAACTCCTAAAATCCGACCTAAAAGAGGAATTTCCGATACTATGTACCGTATATACACTTGTCTTGAATATATCATTGGCATAAAGAGATATTTTAAATCCGGCATTCGCAAAATTTTTGGTCAGACCGAAATCTACTTCTCCGAAGGATTTTCCCAAAAGGTTGGTATTGACAATATTGCTTTGATACATGCCAAACAAGGAAGCTTCAATACCCGTCTTGAAAAGATTCTTAAAAGTCTGATTAAGTGAACCTATATACAAGCCATGTGTTTTATTGGATTGAATCTGATCTGCATGTATATCATATTTTAACCATTGTACAGTATTGGAGAAATTTATCTCCCATTTGCTTTTAATTATTGGTTGGTTGATTACGGAAATCAGGGACCAAATGCCCGACTTCCCATAGTTTCCTTGTTGGTACAATAGTGTATCTGGAGTAGCAATTGTTTGTATCTGACCAAACAATGAAGAGCTGTGCTGATAGCGAGCCGTGAAAATATAATTACTTTTTAGCATATATGAAAGTTCATAAGCAATTATTTTTGCAGGTTGCAAAAAAGGATTGCCCATCTCTATTACTTTGTTGCTTGTATAGACTTTGAATGGATTGAGTGTATAAAACGAAGGCCTTTCAAAATCGTTCTTAATTGCAAAAGACAAATTGTTGACTCCATTAATAGCATAAGAAATATATGCCGTTGGTAAAATTTTCGTATAACTCTGATTATTGCTTTCATTGGTTGCCTGTTGCAATGTTTTGATATCCGTATTTTCTATGCGTGCGCCAGCCTTTACATCCAGTTTTGATGACAGCTTCTTTTCCAAACTTAGGTATGCAGCCGTAACCCCTTCTTTATAAACAAAGTAGTTAGACACCTGTGGATTATATGTCCAGTCATTATCCGAATAGTTATAAAACGTATAAGGATTCTTGGTTTCCGTATAGCCGTATTTGGCACCAATCTCCAAAGTAACGGTTTTAAATATCTGTTGGCTATAGTCCACTTTAATGGAATAATTGTTCGCTTTTTGTTTGGCTTCGCTCATGTTGCCGTTATATATTTCAGATGGCGAATCTGCATAACGTGAATAAAACGCACCATCATTGTTGCTTCTGTAATTAAAATAGTCGAGATTGACTATAAAAGACCGTTCATTTTTATCTTCTACCAATCTATAGAAAAGATTACCGGAAATCATGTCAGAACTGGAATGTCCATCGTTATTGTTGACATAGGCCGATAAACGATCGTTCATATTGATGTCATCCAATGCATAATCATAGCTTTTGGATCGCCTGTGGGAATAATCGACCAAACCTCCTATCGTTGAATTTTTACTCAAGTCATATCCAATGGACGTTGATGCAGACAGTGGTTTGTCGTCGGTAATGTATTTTTCGTTTACTATTTCAGTCTGGTTGATATTAAAATAGTTAATGGTATTGTCAAACTTGGTAAATGTTTTACCAAGCCCTCCACCAACGGTTAAGGATTGCGAATAACGATTGTGTTTATAGTTCAGTTGCAACGATGCTTTTTGTCTATTATATGTTGCTTGCTGGTCAGTAAGTGTTAGGCTTCCTTTTAATCCGTTGTCCAAAATCTTTTTCAATACAATATTGATTACACCTCCGCCACTACCCGCATCGTAACTTGCAGGGGGAGTTGTAATTACTTCAATGCTTACGATGTTGTCGGATGGCATTGTCTGTAGGTAGTTCATTAAGTCTGCACCGCTTAGAAATGATTTTCGGTTATTGATATATACGCTTGCGGAAGTGTTCCCGACAATGGAAAGCTTTCCTGAATTGTCGGCACTTATTAACGGGGTATGTTGCAAAACGCTCCAAGCGTCCCCTCCGACTGCAATTGGACTTTCTGCAACGTTGAACACAAATCTGTCAACTTTTTTTTGCATAAAAGGTTTCCTTTTGTTTGAAGACACTGTTACATTCCCCAATGTGGAACCTCCATTTTCTGCCAACTGAAAATCATGGACAACGGCGGAATCTGCGATATCAATTCTATAAATACTATCCCTAAAATTAAAAGAACTCACTTTTACCTTATAAACACCTGTATCAGAAAGCGACAAAGCGTAAAAACCTACCGAATCTGCTATCTTACCATAAGATTTGCCGTCTTTATTAAACTCGACAGTTGAATAGGCAACCGGAGAACCATTGGCATCGACAACCTTTCCCGAAACACTTACCTGGGCATATCCGAAAACGGAAATTCCAAGTGCCATAATCAATATCGTAATCTTTTCTTTCATGCCTCGTCTATTCTTTTTCGAAATTGCAGCAACAGACAAAGCATAACAAACAATCTCGGAAAACAGACAGTCTATTAAGGAAAGCAACCCTTTTTTGTCGAAAAATGGCAATAGCAATCCGCGTCAAACGCAGCCATCGAAAATATCCTATCCAAAAGGATGTTGCATTTATCCCCAAAAGGTCATCCGAGCATTTGTAGTCCGATGCCATGACCTATCTAGACTTTGCCGCTGAAGATTCGGTGCCAAATTATTTTTCAGAAGCCACTGGGTACTTTGCCGCTTTTGTCCGTTATATATCAGATGCCGTAGATTTTTAATTTTCAAAACGACGATTGTACATGACGAACAGGCAAAATTTCGATTATTTGTTGGAACGTTATTTCCAGAACCAATGCACTCCGGAAGAAAAGGAGCTTTTGGCTAAAATGATTGAAAATGCCGACGACGAACAACTGTCATCAGCCATTGAAAAACAATGGACGAGCTATAAAAATACCTATAGACCACTTTCACCAACTGAATCGGACGAAATCTTAGCAAAGATATTTGAAAAAGCACAGACAGCAACAATACAGCCTCAAGGCAAGCGCAAAAGAACGATATTTATGGCAGCCGCTACGGTCGCGCTACTCTTTTTTGCGGGATGGGCGATACTGTACCATGCCGAGCAACCATCTATAGTCCACATTGAAAAAACCATTGCCAACGATGCCCAGCCCGGCACAAACGGTGCTATATTGACGCTTGCCAACGGCAGGAAAATCATATTGGACTCAGCAGGAAACACCATAAAAAAACTGCCCAGACAAAACGGGACAAACATATCATTGCGGGACAAGCAACTGGTGTACCATGCCCCAGACGGTAACGATACAAGCCTGACAACATACAATACATTGTCTACCCCTCGCGGGAAAACTTTCCAGCTAACATTGTCCGACGGAACCAAAATATGGTTGAACGCGGCATCCTCCATCCGTTACACCGTACCTTTTGACGCAAAAGAAAGACAAGTAACCGTGGAAGGCGAGGTCTATTTTGAAGTCGCCAAACAATTGGGCAAAAACGGCAAGACCCGCGTCCCTTTTGTCGTTAACGTCCATTCACCACAATACGCGGCACCCGACGCAAAAATAGAAGTCCTGGGAACCCATTTCAACGTCAACGCCTATCCGGGAAAAGACGCTTTCCGTGCGACGACAACCTTGCTGGAAGGCAGCGTCAAAATATTTTCGGGGAAGACAGGCGAGACTGTACAAATCGACCCGGGAATGGCAGCGACCGTGGACTATTCCAAAAACAACACGATACAATCAGAATATGTCAATGTCGAGGACGCGGTAAGCTGGAAAAACGGTTTGTTCAATTTCCATCAGGTTGACCTGCAGACCGTACTGATGGACATATCCCGGTGGTACAATGTCGACATTGTCTACGAAGGGAAAATCCCCAACCGTGTGTTCTGGGGCAAGATGCAGAAAAGCCTCTACCTGTCACAAGTGCTCACCGCCTTGGAAAAAATGGATGTGCATTTCAGGATAGAAGGCAACAAACTATATGTGATGCCATAAAAAATTATTGACCATAAAAATTGCTTTAAAATGAAAAATAAAAAAACATAAAACACAACCATCTCTGAAACAAAAATACCGGGAACAAGATTGGCGTCGCGTCCCGGTACGATGATTTCAGATTACAACAATTTGTAAGAGACGTACCTCCCGCATGGGAAGCACGATTCATTGTTTAATTTAAAAATCTAGACAAATATATGAAAAATGCATGTGGTTATTGTCCGCATGTGCCAAAAGTACATGCTGCTTATTGCATAGCTGTAGCGGAAAAAACAACAGAGAAAAAACAATTTTCACTACGGCAAAAAACAGATTGTCCCACCGTAAAAATCATGCTGATGGTGAAGTTCACGATTATTCTACTGATTGCCGGCATACTGGGCGCATCTGCCAAGGTCAAATCCCAGGTTGTTACCATCTCAGCCAAGAACGTATCACTGGACAAAATATTCACGGCTATCGAGATCCAGACCGGGTATGTCGTATTCTGTGACTACCGCTATATCAAAGAGGCAAAACCCCTCACGCTGAATGTCAGGAGAATGCCCTTAAATAAAGTATTGGACAAGATCGTTGAATTTGAAGATCTGAGCTATGCCATAGAAGACAAAACGATTGTCATATCCCAAGCGGAAAAGAAGAAAAAGACCATCACAGAAACCAAACCGGACGACATCACCATCCACGGACAGGTCAAAAACGAAACCGGAGAACCGTTGGCAGGTGCAGCAGTGAAAGTAAAATCGACTGGTAAGGGTACTATCACGGACAGCTTGGGCAACTTTACCATCACTGTCGCATCCGGCGACGATGCCCTGCTCGTCTCGATGATCGGCTACAAGACAACCGAAATAGCTATCGACAACAGGACTAACATATCTTTAGTACTGGCACAAGAAGTTCGTTCATTGGATTCCATAATCGTTGTCGGTTACGGCACCGTCAACAAAAAGGACCTTACGGGAGCCATTGGCACGGTTAAAGCACAGGATATTACAAAAACGGCCACGCCTGACCCTTTGCAGGCCATCCAAGGACGTGTTTCCGGCGTACAGGTCGTCTCAAACAGTGGTTCACCGGGAAGTGGCGTCACGGTAAAGATCAGGGGCGTCGGCTCTATCGGTGGCAATAATCCTATCTATGTCGTAGATGGTTTCCAGACCGCCGACATCAGCTATATTGCCCCATCCGACATCGAATCGATGGACGTCCTGAAAGATGCTTCCGCGACCGCCATCTATGGTGCGCGAGGTGCTAACGGCGTGATTGTCATTACGACCAAAAAAGGAAAAACCGGAGATATCAAGGTCGATTTTGATGCCTATTATGGTCGTCAACAAGCATGGAGAAAAATCCCCATGACCAACTCACAGCAATATGCCACGCTTGTCGAAGAAGCTTATGCCAACGACGGCTCTGACGTCCCTTCCAATTTCAAGGCAAAACTTGACTCTGCCAAAAACGGCCTTATCGGAACTACCGATTGGCAGGATGTTGTGATGCAAAATGCCCCCATGCAAAACTATACGCTGGCCGTCAGTGGCGGCAGCAAGATCAACCGCTTTCGGTTAAGCGGCACCTTTTTTAACCAAGATGGCATTGTACGGAATTCAATGATGAAAAAATATTTTTTTAACCTAAATGACGAACTTTCGCCGACCCAATGGATAAAGGCTGGCTTTAATGTTGGGTTTACGCACTACCATAAAACCAACTACAACGGAGAATATTACGGCGGCGTACTTACCAACGTGCTACAGGCAGAACCGGTTATTCCCGTCTATTCGGCAGACGGCAACTGGTCAAGACCGTCCCTTTCCTACGCCGGAAATCCCCAGAGGCTCGTTGATTTCATCAAAAACAGCAACACTTATGGTTCTCTGCTGGTGGGAAATGCCTGGGCAGAAATTACTTTCTTTAAAGGATTTTCCTTGAAATCACAGTTTAATGCGACATACAATAATGGACATACGACTACTTACACACCGGAATTTTATATTGACAATGTGGAACAGAATGCCGTCAGTTCCCTGTATGATTACCGTTCGGAAAGCCACGGCTGGCTATGGACCAATTACTTCAATTATAAAAAAGACTGGGGAGCGCATCGTATTAACGTCATGGCGGGCGCGGAATGGCAGGACGCATATTGGGAAGAGTCCAGTGTGACTGCCTATGACGTGCCGGCAGACCCCGATCTGCAAACACTATCCAATACGCAATCGACGTCTTACACCGTCGCCGCCAACAAATATGCCAGCGGGTTGCAGTCCTTTTTTGGCCGTGCCAACTATAGCTATGCAGACCGTTACCTATTGACCGTGACAGTGCGCGACGATGCCTCTTCCAAATTTGTAAAGGGCCATCGGTCGGGTATTTTCCCGGCATTCAGCGGTGCATGGGTCATCAGCAAGGAACCTTTCTTTACGTCCAACCTCATCAGCTTCCTGAAATTGCGTGCAGGTTGGGGAAGGGTTGGCAATGAGCAATCCTCGGGAGCTTACCCCTATATAACAATGGTAAGTTCTAACAATCTGTATGTGTTTGGCGGGAGTGCCGTCCAAGGCTACGCTCCGTCCACTTTTGGCAATACGGAACTGTCGTGGGAAAAGAACGAACAGACGGACATCGGACTGGATGTGAATTTCCTCAACGATCATCTGTCTTTATCTGCGGATGTTTTTAAAAGGACAACGAAGAATCTGATTTTGTCCGTCCCTGTACCGATTTATTCAGGAGCACCTGCAAAACCGTCGATGAACACGGGAAGTATGGACAACAAGGGTCTTGAACTGGCCATGAACTATAACGGAGGCAAAAATTTTACCTACTCCCTCGGCGGCAATGTCACATTGTTGTCGAACAAGCTAACCAGCCTTGGGATAGGCGACGTGATGAGCCTCGCGTCCGTTGGTAAGCTCGGATACGTTTCCCGGGCAGAGGCCGACAAACCGTTTCCTTATTTCTATGGGCTGAAGACGGACGGGATCTTCCACAACCAGACGGAAATCGACAGCTATGTCAACAGCTCCGGCTCACTTATACAGCCGAATGCACATCCCGGCGATGTGAAATTTGTAGATGCCAATGGCGATGGTTCCATCAGCACATCCGATTATGTGGATCTTGGCAATCCAAACCCTAAAGTGCAATTTGGTTTCAATGCTTCCTTGGGATACCAAAACTTCGACCTCACACTTTTTGCGCAGGGTGTGGCCGGAAACAAAATCGTGAACGTCTTGTATTATGACGTCATGAGCGGAAGCAACGGTTCCGGAGGCTGGCGCAATTTCATGATTGACCGGATGGGTCGCTGGACTTCCGACAACACCAATACCGACCAACCGAGAATGACAGCGACAGATCCCAACGGCAATATGCAATATTCCGACCATTATATCGAGAAAGGTGATTACCTACGCATGAAATCCATACAATTGGGCTACACATTGCCGGGCAAATGCTTGTCCAGCCTGAAAATAGAACGGTTACGTATATACATAGCATCCGATAACGTCTTTACGATTACGGGGTATAAGGGTTTTGACCCGGAAGTCGGTTATCACACCTACGACCCGTCATTTACAGGAGTGGACGTAGCCGGCTATCCGCAGGCGAGATCCTATCGTATTGGTTTATCGCTGGGCTTTTAATCATACAATAAATCATTTACCTTATGAAGCATACATATCAAGCCATCTTATTCTGCACCGCATTGTTTGTCTTTTTGGGGTGCAAAAAAGTATTGGACAAAAGTCCACTGGCATCACAGACAACGACCGCACTTTATAACGATCCTTCCCAGGCCATTTTGGGCATCAATGGCATATACGATGCCATCTCGTGGAGTACGGAATGGAGGAACACCGACTTTCCCGTAATGGAATGGATGTATGGCGATATCCTAAGTAATGATGCGGAAAAAGGAAGTACAGCTTCCGACATGACAAATCTACAGACCGCAAAAAACTGGGCGGCCGATGCATCCAATTCAGTTGTCTATGTGTACAGCGTACTTTACGAAGCCATTTACAGGGCAAACGTAGCCTTGTCCGAGCTACCCTCTGCCGACTGGGATTCCGACTTAAAAACACGTCTGATGGGGGAAGCACATTTTCTAAGAGGTTACAGTTATTTTCATCTGCTGCGGCTTTTTGGCGGTGTGTCGGTTGTTACAGCACCTCTGGCTGTTTCGGAAATGAATATCCCACGTTCCACCTTTTCGGAAACGGCGAGACAGGCGGAAGCAGATTTCAGTTACGCCGACAGTGTGCTACCGCTCAAAAGTGCATACGCATCCGCCGATTTGGGTCGGGCAACAAAGGGTGCGGCGGAGGCTTATCTCGCAAGAATGTACATGTATGAAATGGGAACCGATAATTCGCTGGACCACACTTGGCAGGAAGTGTACGACATGACAAAAAAAATCATGCAATCGGGTGAATATTCCCTTTATGACAACTATGCCGCCTTGACGCAGGAAGTTTCTGAAAATGGCGCGGAGTCGTTGTTTGAGCTGCAATATTCTGAGTCTTCCACTTCCTGGGGTACCGCTTCGCTCGGATCGTACAACAATGTCTACCAATTGAGCCGCGCTTCCTGGGGTTGGGGATTTAACAACCCTACGACCAGTCTGCGCAATGAATTCGAGGCAAATGACCCAAGGCTTGCCTGTACTATGTTTGGCAACGGCGATACCATTGTCGGCATTGTGCAGACGGTAAATTATCCGACGGAAAATGCCACGGGCTATCTCAACGCAAAAGCCGCCATCATACAACCGACCTTCAACACGCAGGCCGCCGGACAAAACATCCGAAAAATCCGCTATGCCGATGTCTTGCTGATGAACGCGGAAGCGGCGGCCCATCTCGGTGACAATAGCGAAGCGGTTGATTTGGTCAATCAGATCCGTACCCGTGCCAGAAAATCGACACGGCCGATGGGAACCAATGTAAACAATCCAACTGAGTATGCCACTGCCAATACACCATCGGGAACTTTGCCGGATCTTAGCACCTCCCTGTCTGGCGACGCGCTGCTGAAAGCAATCTGGCATGAACGGCGTGTGGAAATGGGGATGGAAGCCATCCATTTCTGGGATATGGTCAGAACAGGCACGTATCTGGATTCACTGTCTACTTCCGTAAAGGCAAATTGCGAAAAACATTGTATCACTTCCGGCGTGGTCAACCCGATTCCAGTTTTACCTATCCCCCTGACGGAGGTGCAGGCCTGGGGCTTGACCCAAAATCCCGGTTATTGATATTTTTATATGAACGCAGCTTACGATTTCTATGCAAAAAAACATTTTAGTTATTCTCCTTTTTTCCCTGTTGAATAATTTATACGCGCAAAATCCCATACCGTTCAGTATGTACACGGCAGATCCTTCCGCACATGTGTTCAATGACACATTGTACCTGTATCCTTCGCATGACGGCGATACGGCAACATGGTTCAATATGGTGGACTGGCATGTGTTTTCGACAACGGATATGAAGCATTGGAAAGACAACGGCGTTGCTTTTTCGCTTAAAGATACCAAATGGGCAAAGCGTTATGCCTGGGCACCTGATTGTGCCTACAAAAACGGGAAATATTACTTCTATTATCCGACAGACCAGGAGTATATCGGTGTGGCGGTTGGCGACAAGCCTGTCGGTCCTTTTTCTGATCCGTTGGGAAAACCGTTGATTACAAGACAAACGCCTGGTGTCGTTGCCAACAGAGACTTGATAGATCCTTGTATTTTTATGGACGATGACGGCACACAGTATCTGTTGTTTGGACAGAACAGTGTGAACATTGTAAAACTCAACGATGGTATGGTTTCTTGCAGCGATACCGTGCGACAATTACTAGGAACAGACCATTTTTTTGAAGCCGTGTGGATGCACAAATACAAAGGGAAATATTACCTGTCTTATTCCGGGAATGGGCAAATACTATATGGAATCGGCGACAGCCCTTATGGTCCGTTTACCTACAAAGGCGTTATTTTAGATTCGATGAACAGTGTGACCAACCATCATTCTATTGTGGAATACAAAGGTCAATGGTATTTGTTTTATCATAATGCAGATAAATTCTTCCATGACAATCCGTCCGCAAAACCGGATGATCCCAATCGCTGGTTCAGGCGTTCCGTTTGTATAGATTATTTATACTATAATCCTGATGGAACTATTCAGAAAGTAATACCGACCAAGGAAAGCGTAAAAGAAATACAATAGTAAACGAAGAAGAATATTACCATTCTGTCCATGATTGCTTGCCGTACATTTTTCATATCAATCCCCCAAAAATGATTTCCAAAATAGAAAACAACAATTGGAAAAGAAGGCAGTTTGTCTCTACGATGGCTGCCGCAACTTTAGCTTTCGCATTTGATATGTTTCCTAAAATATCGTTTGCTGGTTTTGCAGATGATGATATCACCATTCAGCAAATAATTGACAGGTTTATCGCAAGCATTCCCGCTGCTCCATTTTCCCAAACGGTTGATGGGGTTAAATCCGGTGATGCTTCGCAAAAAGTGAAAGGCATTGTCACCACGATGTTTGCGACGATTGATATAATCGGGCAAGCGGCATCAATAGGTGCCAATTTTATCATCGCGCACGAGCCGACGTTTTTTACAGGAAACGACGCCACGGACTGGCTTACCGATAATGAATTATACAAATACAAGCACGGGTTATTGGAAAAACACAATATAGTTGTTTGGCGCTGCCATGATTACCTCCATAAACATGTTCCCGACGGCGTATTGATGGAGACATTGAAAACATTGGGATGGGACCGTTATTATAATGCGCAAAATCCGCACGTATTAAACATTCCGGAAAACAGTCTGGAAAATATTATTCATTATACAAAAAGCAAGCTGAACATAAGCCACGCAAGGTTTGTAGGCAAACTTTCGCAATCCTGTAAAAAAATTGCGCTGCTGCCCGGCCATGTGGGCGGCATACCACAGATGCAGGCAATCGACAAAGAAAAGCCCGACCTGCTGATTGTGGGCGAAGTCCACGAATGGGAAACAAGCGAATATGTAAGAGACCTGCAACGCATGGACGGCGCGACTTCTTTGCTTGTGCTCGGACATATCGCCAGCGAGGAACCGGGAATGCAATGGTTGAAACAATGGCTGGACACGACATTTCCGCAAATAAAAACGATACATATACCGAACACGGAAGTATTTAGTTGGGCATAAGCTTTAAGCGTGTTTGTATGAATTAAAAACATCCATAATGTCAATCTTATTAAACAAAACAAACCTGAAATATATAGTCGTTGTGCTATTCAATATTTCTCTTACGCTCCATGCACAACCATGGACTGTACATGGCAAACTTATAGCGGATGTCCGGAATCCATGGTACCTGCAATACAGCGACGGTACACCTTTTTTCTGGCTGGGAGATACTGGCTGGGAAATGCTGCACCGACTCGACAGGGAAGGAATAGTCCATTATCTTTACACGCGAAGCAAACAGGGTTATAACGTCATTCAGACTGTGCTTGTGAGTGAGTTTATCCATTCCAACAAGGAAACGGATGCTTATCATTTCCACAAAGAGACTAATTTGTACGGCGACAGTATTTTTGTAGATGATGACCCGGAAAAACCTTTCCTTACAGCGGGCAACGACACTGCCAATGCCGCAGAATATGATTATTGGGACCATCTGGATTTTGCGGTTGCAACGGCTCAAAAAGTCGGGATCTATTTGACACTCCTGCCTACATGGGGCGAATGGGTGACACCAAGAAACGGAAAAGCTTTGTTCAACACCACCAAGCAGACATACAATTACGGATGGTTTTTAGGCAACCGTTATAAACATGCGCCCAACGTTATCTGGATGCTGGGCGGCGACCGCCTCCCTGATGAACGCGACAGCAGCGTTGCCTTGTGGCGTGCTATGGCGGAAGGTATTACGGACGGCACCACCGGCGAAAAAAAGCAGGACGGCAAAGCCGATTATTCCGCTACGTTGATGACCTGGCATTCTTTCCGGTCGTCATCCAACTGGTTTGGCAAGGATGCGTGGATTGACGTGAATGGTTGGGGTTCTTATCATAGCGATGTCAGTAATCCGCGCGCTTACGAAGCTGCGCTTGAAGACCGCAAATCACCTTATCCCAAACCTACCTTGAATTTAGAACCATGTTACGAAGGCGGAAGCATCAACTATGGTCTGGACGACAACGGTTACTTTACTTCCACCGATGTGCGCATGGCGGCTTATTGGAGCGTTTTTTCCGGAACGGCAGGCATTACTTACGGCGCTAATTTAATATGGCAATTCGCCACAAAAGACGATAACCTTTCCGGCGATTGGAAAGATGCACTGAACCTGAAAGGCGCGATACAATTGACTTACCTGAAAAAGCTGATGCTTTCCAGGTCTTTCAAAAATCTGCAACCGGATAGCGCGATGCTTATATCGGGACAAGGAGACAGGGCAAACCATGTAGCGGTTCTTACGGGAAAGTCCCATGCTTTTATTTATATCCCTACGGGAAATGATATACGCATCAAGTTAGGCATTATCAGTGGAGAAAAAATAAAAGCATCTTGGTTTAATCCGCGAACGGATGGCTTTACCGACATTGGAACATTTAAAAACACAGGAGTGCAAGATTTTAAAATTCCTTCCATATCCAAAGAGTTGACCTGGTTGCGGAACGGCCGTGGCTGCGACTGGGTCTTAGTGTTGGACGATGCAAATTTTAAAGAATAAAATCAATTATACTTCGCAAGAGGTAAATTATATTTTGCAAGGTATAAAATAGTGAATTGATAGAGAATGAAAATGAACACGCATATAAATGATAGACACCTCCGCGTCATTCCTGCATGGGCAGGAATCTGATGGTTGAAAGTTCTGTCAGACCATTCTTTAGAGCGGATTCCTGCCCATGCAGGAATGACGCGGAGGTGTTCTTTTTCTGTAAGGTCATTAATTTATTGCTTGCAAAATATAGTTGATAATTGAAACCATGTTGTTAAACCTCACCCCCGACCCCTCTCCTAAAAGAGAGGGGCATAGCGAAACCTAATACTTCGCATCTCCCCTCTCACTTGGGTGAGGGGTCGGGGGTGAGGTTTAATATATTGTTTCACGCCTTTTTAAGCACAAATAGTAATCCATTTTTATTCCTATGTTCTATCATTGCAAAACAATATTCATTACGCTTTCTTGTGTCATGCTTTTGTCTTTTTCATTTGCCCAATCGGCCGTTTCATTTCCGCTTTCGTTTAGTTCAAACAAAAAATATCTTGTCGATAAAAACAATCGGCCTTTTTTAATCAAAGAATTTTCTGCTTGGGCATTGGTACAGGCTTTATCCGAAAAAGACGAAGCGGCATTTTTGGACAGTCTTAGCCGAAAAGGTTTTAATGCCGTGATGACAAGTATTGTGAGCATTGCAAGTGGCACAGCGGGCAATCCGCCTTATTGGAAAAACATTGCGCCGTTCAATGAACAATGGGATTTTTCCACACCTAATGAAAACTATTTCCGGCACGTGGACAGGTTTCTCACGATGGCGGAGGCAAAGGGTTTTCTGGTATTGGCACTGCCATTATACATGGGTTATCGTGAAGACGGAACGCAAGGTTGGTGGGACGAATTGTTAAGCCCTAAAAACGATACGGTTAAGATGAAACAATATGGCACCTTTATAGGAAATCGTTATAAAGGCATTCCGAACATTCTATGGATTGCGGGCGGCGACCATAATTGCGACGGGAAATTCTATGCTTACGAAAATAATATGGTACAAGGCATAAAGTCTTTTGATACAACGCATTTATGGTCGGGACATTTTGATATGAATCTGGGAACAGTGTGGTCATCGGATAATCAATTATTCAAAAAAGACATGGATATCGACGGCGAATACGTATGGACGGAAAGTGCACTGCTCGATCGAGGTCCGCAATATAAAACCGAACTGGAGCATTACCGCAACAATAAAATGACGGTACAGCTTGACCAAAGCTATGAACACGACAATCCGCATTTTGCGGACAATGAAAACTACCAGTGGATAAGAAGAAAAATGTACGATGGATTGTTGAGTGGCTGCACAGGTACATCATTCGGTGCAGGGGACTCTATCAATCGCTGCTATACATTTAAGCATTGGCAATCGTTGATGAACACGCAGGGAATGCAGCAGGTATCTTATTGTTTTGACCTGTTTGCAAAATTGCCTTGGCACAAACTAGTCCCCGACGAGACAAACGACATCATTACCAAAGGCAGGAACAACTTCGGTAGCCGTGATTATATCTGCGCAGCGAAGGCGGAGGACAACAGTTGTTATGTGCTGTATATTCCAAAAGGGCAGTCTTTTGAAATGAACGTAAAAGCTATATCCGGAAAACCTATGCACATCAACTGGTACAATCCGCGAACGGGAAGGAACATCAAAATAGGCACCGCAGAGCCCAGAACGCGTTATGCGGTCGACCCACCTTCGGAGGAAGATTGGGTTTTGGTCTTTTACGACGTATCATTACATATTTTCGGAACAAATTAATCCATATAACCATGAAACCATTGAATATCTTGTTGCTCGTTTTTATTATCTGCGTCAATAGTTATGGACAGAAAATGGTCGCCATCACGATAGATGACGTACCTAACGTCGACTTATACAACAAAGAAGATTTTCATCACAGGTTGCTGGACAAGATCGATTCCATGCACCTGCCCGTGACGATATTCATCAACGAGGCAAGAATATTTTCTACCGATTCTTTTGCAAATAATTTAAGTTTATTCAACGATTGGGTCAAAGACCCGAATGTTACGCTGGGCAACCATGGTTTCAATCATGCCATGTATTCCGAGATCGGTCTGGATTCCTTTAAGGAAGAAGTGTTGAAAGGAGAAGCCATCACAAAAATGTTAGCAAAAAAATACAACAAGCAGGAAAAATATTTTCGCTTTCCGTACAATGATTTAGGCAAGGATGCCACTATGCACAAGGACGCGGCAGATTTTTTACAAACCAAAAATTATATCATCACGCCTTTTACCGTCCACAGCGAAGACTGGATGATAACGGAATTGTACACCTATTACAAAGACCACGGCATGCATGCGGATGCCGAAAGAACCGGCAAGGCTTTTATCAAAAAGACGGTGGAATATTTCGACTATATCGATAGCCTGACAAGTGCAAAACATGGCAGGGACGTAAAGCAGGTCTATCTCATGCACGACGTGTTGCTGAACGCTGATTATATGGATATATTGGTAGATACTTTACAATCAAAAGGTTATACTTTCATTACGCTTGACGAGGCATTGAAAGACGACATATACAAGCAGAAGGATTATTTTCAAAAGCAGCCGGGCATTTCATGGGTGTACCGTTGGGTAAAAGACGATAAAGAAAGACAAGCATTGATGGATAAAGGCCCTAACGTCCACAAATTTGAGAAAGAATTTGAAAAAACACAACGATAAAACACGTCGAAAGATATCCCTGCCCAAGAGCAATATGCGCTTCCAGCAGCCTAGTCGTTGTCCTACAACGCCTTACAGGCAATTTTTCCAAAAAAAAGGTTTTTCTTGCCGTTTTTGGGTTACTTTTTGCTTAATTTGGTATTAAACAATGTAATAACAGAAGTGACAGAATTTAGCGATGAAGAATTAATCAGCGGATTGTTACACAATGACCGGATATGCGTGGAGAAGATTTACAAAGACAACTTCTCGCTTATCCGCTCTTACGTCATCAACAACAACGGTGACAATGAGGAGGCCAAGGACGTGTTTCAGGAAGCCTTGATTCTTTTATTTGAAAAGGCAAAGAATACGGATTTCCAACTTTCCAGCCGGCTAGGTACTTATCTGTACGCTGTCAGTCGGAACATCTGGTTAAAGCGGTTGAGCCGCAACAGGCGTAAGGAGGTCAGCACTGCCGATTTTTTGGAAGAAAACGACGGTCTGGCTGACGAGGGCAATGAAATCGCCGCAGAAAAGAACCGACAGTTCGCCATCATGGAAGAGGCGATGGACAGACTGGGCGAACCCTGTAAAACCTTGCTGGAATCTTTCTACGTACAGAAGATGGATATGAAAGCCATCACGGAAATGTTTGGATATACCAATGCCGACAATGCCAAGACACAGAAATACAAATGTTTGATGCGCTTGAAAAAGATGTTTTTCGACCGCTATAGTAGATAATATAAATATTGGAACAGTGATAACCGACAGAGACCATAGGGATTCTTTGGAACGTAACGAGGAATGGCTCAATAGCCTTTCTCCCGAAGAAAGAGAAGCTGCTATCGCACAGCTTTTGCAAAATGAAGCAGGAGATATGGCCAGCAGCGACAGGGAAGACATACGTTTTCTGCATGCCATGAGCGATTATGGCCAGAAGAAGGCACTTGCCCAGACCATACACAGCATATACAAAGAGTCTCCGGACCAAGACGAGGCCGTCCCCACAACAGATGCAGCAGGTAGCAAAGTAGTCAATATTTTTGCAAAATACAGAAAGATGACTGCCGTCGCAGCGTGCATCGCAGGTCTGACAGCCTTGGTCATCACGGTCATCACCTTATACATATCCCCGGCCAAAAACCAGTCCGAACTACAACAACTGAGCCGCGAGGTCGAAAAAATAAAGAAAGCACAGGCTTACCAGTCATCCAAAATCATGGAAGTCGCTTCCAAAGTCCCCAAAGGTGCGGTCGTGAAAAGCGGCGGTTCTGCCTTTCTGATTGACGGGAAAGGTTATTTCATTACCAACGCGCACGTGTTGAACGGTTCAGGTGCGGTCGTCGTCAATACCAAGGGCCAGGAATTCAAGACTGACATTGTGTTCATCGACCAGACAAGAGACCTCGCCGTCATCAAGATTACGGACAAGGATTTCAAACCGTACAAGTCATTGCCTTACGGTTTCAAGCGTTCGCGGTTAGAACTGGGACAGGACATTTTTACGTTGGGCTATCCGCGCAACAACATTGTCTACAATACGGGGTATGTCAGTTCATCGACCGGTTTTGACGGCGACACGTCCTCGATACAGGTGGCGATGATTGCCAATCCGGGCAATTCGGGTGGTCCGCTGTTCAACAGCGACGGTGAAATCATAGGCGTGTTGAGCACCAGGGAAATCAAGGCAGAGGGCGTTTCTTTCGCCATCAAGGCCAACGAGATATTCCAGACGCTCGACGACTGGAAAAAAACGGACACTTCATCCTTTAACGCCCAGTCCACCAACAGCCGACACACCTTGTCCAGACTTCCCAGGACGGAGCAGATCAAGGAGCTGGAAAACTATATCTATCTCGTAAAAGTATATTAGAAAACAATCTTGTTGCCAACATCATCTCTTGCCTACATCAAAAAAGCGGCACCGCCAGGGTCGCTTTTTTGATGGTCCTTTTTCAACAAAAAAGTCATTTTGTTAAAAAAGTGTATAATGTAATTCTTATAATTTATCTTTGGCGACTTTATTGGATGATTTTCATAAAAAACAGAAATGAGTAAAAAGATAAAAGTGGCGATTGTCGGCGTGGGAAATTGCGCTAGTTCGCTCGTGGAAGGCGTTGCTTATTACACACAGAATCCTGACGAGAAATCTGGCCTGATGGCCGACAACATAGGTGGTTACACCGCCGCCAATATTGAATTTGTATGTGGCTTTGACGTGGACAAAAGAAAGATTGGCAAGCCGTTGAATGAAGCCATTTTTGCAAAACCCAACTGTGCCATGCCGCTTTTCAAAGACGTGAAAAGTGAAGCTCCCGTGTACGAAGCACCTGTATTGGACGGCGTGGCGCCACTGATGCTCAACTATCCGGAAGACACACGATTTGTCGTCGCCGACGACCTAAAAGATACCGATTACCTTTCCGGCACGTCGGTCAACGAAGAACATATCGAAACGCTCCGCGCGAATATCGTCGAAATATTGAAAGAAAGCGGTACGGAAGTGCTGTTGAACTATCTGCCTGTGGGCTCCCAGAAAGCAACCGAATTTTGGGCTGAAATATGCTTGGAACTCGGCATATCCCTGGTGAACTGCATTCCTGTGTTTATCGCGTCCAATCCAGAATGGGAACAACGCTTTATCGATGCGGGTATTCCTTTGATTGGGGACGATATGCGCAGCCAGTTTGGTGCAAGCATCCTGTCCCAGATTTTGCAGGAACTGGCGTTTGAGCGTGGGCACCATGTCAAGGCACATATCCAGCGTAATGTCGGCGGCAACACCGATTTCATGAACATGGAAGACAAAACCCGCCTGAAATCCAAGAAAATCTCCAAAGAAAACGTCATCCGTGCACAGAACGATATCCGTGGCATATCCACCCAAGACAGCTTCCTGCACGCGGGGCCTTCGGAATATATCGCATTCTATGGCGACAACAAGGTTGCCAACTTCAGGCTGGAACTGGAAGGCTTCATGGGAGCTCCTGTGATATTTGACGCCCAGCTTTCCGTACAGGATTCGCCGAACTCCGCAGGTGTGGTCATCGACGCCATCCGTTACGTGTACGTAGCACGCGAAATGGGATTGGTCGGTGCGCTGCGTGGACCATCTGCCGCTACGCAGAAGACTCCTCCCGAACAGATGATGTTTAACCAGGCAATTGAGGAATGCCATGCCTTGGCAAACCGCCAGTTGACGGAATCCACCAGAGTACAAAAGAAAAAAAAGGAAACTGTTGAGATTGCCAATGCATAATGTTGCGGTCTTGTCAGATAAAGAAAAAGCGTCGGATTGTTCCGACGCTTTTTCTTTATCTGACAGTATCCTATGTCCAAGCAAGACAAACTTTATACTTTAAACACAAATTACCAAATTGTAAAGTATTTTGCGACCGAAATGAGAACGCAGGAAGATCTATACTACCACAAAGGGATGCGCCGCCAACTGGTGCAGCACCTACAGCAAAAAGGCATCACGGACAGACAGGTTTTGGATGCCATCAATGCGGTTCCCCGACATTTTTTTTTGGATTCCGCCTTTGACCGTATCGCTTACGAAGACAAAGCTTTTGACATTGGCGAAGGACAGACCATCTCCCACCCTTTTACAGTGGCCTACCAGACACAGTTACTCGAAATCAGGAAGCAGGACACCATCCTAGAAATCGGGACAGGCAGTGCTTACCAGGCCTGCATATTGGCACAATATGGCAACCGCATATTCACTATCGAGCGACAAAAAAAATTATTCCTGGCCAATCAGTCCTTTTCCTACCTAAGGAGATTTACCAACATCAAGCAGTTTTATGGCGACGGTTATGCTGGTCTGCCCGCCTACGCACCTTTTGACAAAATCATCGTCACGGCGGCAGCACCAGAGATTCCGTCCAGACTGGTTGAGCAGCTCAAGGTCGGCGGTATGATGGTCGTCCCGGTTGACGGCGAAAACGACAAACAGACGATGCTACGACTTACCAAACAGGAAGACAACACCATCACACAGGAAACGTTCATGGATTTTGAGTTCGTCCCGATGCTGACGGGGAAAAACCATTAAACATTGAACCATGCCCCATACCTCCTGTTGTTTTCCTATCTTTGCGCCCACAAATCATCGATAGTAAAATGGCAAAAGTTAAGGTAGGCCTTATACAGATGTCCTGTGTCAAGGACAAGCAAAGCAACCTAGAGAAAGCAATAGAGAAAATACGGGAAATCGCTGCCGACGGTGCTCAGATCGTCTGTTTGCAAGAATTGTTTACGTCACTGTATTTCTGCGACGTGGAAGATTACGACAACTTCTCCTTGGCAGAATCCATACCCGGCCCCTCCACGGAGATATTGGGCAAGGTCGCGCAGGAACTCGGCGTGGTCGTCATCGCTTCCCTGTTTGAAAAAAGAGCGCAGGGTCTTTACCACAACACCACAGCCATATTGGACGCGGACGGCTCTTATCTGGGCAAGTACCGCAAAATGCACATTCCCGACGACCCGGCTTTTTACGAAAAATTCTACTTTACGCCGGGCGATTTGGGCTATAAAACATTCAAGACCCGATTTGCCACCATCGGCATATTGATTTGTTGGGACCAATGGTACCCCGAAGCGTCCCGAATCACGGCACTCAAAGGAGCAGAAATCCTGTTTTACCCGACGGCAATCGGCTGGGCGACCGACCAAGACGGGGAAACCAACCAGGACCAATACAACGCCTGGCAGACAATACAACGCAGCCACGCTGTGGCCAACGGCGTACCTGTCGTCTCCGTAAATCGTGTCGGATACGAACAGGACGGCGCGATGCAATTCTGGGGTGGTAGTTTTGTCACCAACGCACAGGGGAAACTGCTGTACCTCGCTTCCCACGACAAAGAGGAAAACAAAGTCGTCGAACTGGACTTGGCTCAATCGGATTACTTCCGTAAACACTGGCCTTTCCTACGCGACCGCCGAATTGATTCCTACCAGCCGATTACGAAGCGGTTTTTGGATGAAGAGGAAGGCTAATTTGATGATTTGACAATTTGATAATTTGATAATTGTTTCGAGTGCCAGCTAGAAAAAAGGGAATAAATATTGTTGACGCCTTACCGTCATTCCTGCGTAGGCGGCAATCTTTATCGAAAAAACAATCATACAAAAAACATTAGACACTAAATGAACAACAATACACTTCCTGCCGCTCTCGGCTACCGCTTCCCTGCCGAGTGGGAACCGCACGACGCGATGTGGCTGAGCTGGCCGCACAAGGAAGCGTCCTGGCCGGGAAAAATCGAAACAATATATGCACCCTATTGCCAGTTCATCAAAGAAGTAAGCAAAGGAGAAAAAGTCTGCATCAATATTGTGGACGAAAAAATGAAGGCTTTCGCCATAACCGAATTGGAAAAAGCGGAAGTGGATGTGAACAAAATACAGTTTTACCTCAACCCGACGAACGATGCCTGGTGCCGCGACCACGGTCCGGCGTTCCTTGTCAATCCCAAAGCGGAACACCCAAAAATCATTGTAGACTGGGATTTCAACGCCTGGGGAGGCAAGTACCCGCCCTATGATTTGGATGACGTGATTCCGACACGTATCGGGAAAGAACGCAATATTCCCGTTATCCATCCGGGCATCATCATGGAGGGCGGTTCGGTCGATTTCAACGGTGCTGGCACTTTGCTCACTTCCAAGTCGTGTCTGCTAAACAAGAACAGAAACCCGCAACTCCTTCCATCCGAAATAGAAACCTACCTGCACAACTATTACGGCGTTGACCAGATTCTGTGGGTGGACGACGGCATTGTGGGCGACGACACGGACGGCCATATTGATGACACGGTTCGTTTTGTCAACGCCGATACGGTTGTTACTGTGGTGGAAGAGGACAAAAACGATGACAACTTCGCCCTACTCCAACACAACCTATCACAATTAAAACAGATGCGTCTGTTAAATAACAAGCAACTGAATATTATAGAGTTACCAATGCCATCTCCAGTAATATATGAAGAGCAACGTCTTCCGGCATCTTATGCCAATTTCTATATTGGAAATGCGGCGGTCATCGTCCCTACCTACCGCTGCACCAACGACGACAAAGCCCTGCAAATCATCGAACAGGCTTTTCCCGACAGGAAAGTCATCGGCATCGACTCCACTGACATCATCTGGGGACTGGGCAGTTTCCATTGCCTAAGCCAGCAGGAACCGAGTGTGGCTGGCGTCTAGAATTGTGTTTCTTATTCGTCCGGTAAATTTTTAAAATACTCGTTGACAAATGGCTTCAAGGTTTTGGTGATATTCTCTGTATAGAAATTAATTAACAGCCCTTGTGGTTTTTGCAACAGTTTCATATACGTCAATAGTTGGGATTCGTGTACGGGCAAAATGTTTTCAACAGTTTTCAGTTCGACAACAATACAGTCATTTACCAATAAGTCTAAACGTAATTCCGTGTCTAAAATAGGTATTGTTAATTAAGTATATCTAATTGATTATTTCTTTTCAATATTAGCATAGCCATTGCTTCTCTAAGCCTGTCGATACTCTTTGAGTAGCATTTTGTTTTTCTTCGCATCCTTGCCAAAAAG
>JASGDY010000066.1:0-4722 GCA_047606825.1 Chitinophagaceae bacterium | reverse complement strand
TTCCCGATTATCTATGTACAGTCCACGCCAGATAAATTTATACTGGTATGGTCGCTGGCGCATGCGTGTCGCGTGTGCTTTGTGATATGCTAAGGCACACGCGACACGCGTGCGCCAGCGACAATACCAGTATAAATTTATCTGGCGTGGACTGTACATAGATAATCGGGAAAAATAAAAAAATACAGATGAAAAAATATATGCTTCGATGGATAGTGGTCTTTTTATTTTCCGTTCCTGTTTTTGGGTTTTCACAAAAAATAGTCTATCCGGAAAAGGACTATAAAGACTTGTTCGTCGATGTGCAGATGCGGCGTCTGTTTCCCGACAACAAAACTTTTGCGGATGCGACACCGATGTCCCCAACGGATTCCATTGCCGGGTGGTTTGCAGCGTATAGAACGGATAATGGCTTCAAATTGGACACTTTTGTCCAAAACCATTTTCGGTTGACGGCGGTTCCCACGACAAAAAATATCGAGGCAACAAAAAGCGTCGTAAAGCATATCGAGGACTTGTGGAATGTATTGGAACGCCGCCCCGATACGGAGGAACAACCAAGTTCCCGGATTCCGCTGCCGCATGGATATATCGTTCCCGGCGGACGTTTTCAGGAAGTGTATTATTGGGACTCTTATTTTACGATGCTGGGTTTGGAAGAGAGCGGAAAGCTGGAACTTATAGCGCATATTTTGGACAATTTTGCCTATTTGGTTGACACTTACGGCCATATTCCCAACGGGAACCGCAGCTATTTCTTAAGTCGTTCGCAGCCGCCTTATTTTGCGTTGATGGTTTCCCTGTTGGCGCAGCACAATGGCGACAGTGTCATTGTCCATTATCTACCACAGTTACAGAAGGAATACGATTATTGGATGGACAAGCGGAGCGGCACCAGCCATAAAGTCGTGTTGCGCGACGGCAGCGTCCTCAACCGTTATTGGGACCAGAAAACCACGCCTCGCGAAGAATCGTTTTACGAAGATTCCAGCCTTGCTGTTGGCAAATCTAACCGGGCTCTGCTTTACCGCAACCTGCGTTCTGGTGCGGAGAGCGGCTGGGATTTCAGTACGCGCTGGTTTGCCGACGGCCAGCATCTTGCTACGATTAATACGACCGACATACTACCGGTTGACCTCAACTGTTTACTGTACAACCTTGAAAAAACGTTGCAAAAAGGCTATGCGCTGTCTGGCAACACCAAAAAATCCCTTGCGTTTTCAAGGCTTGCCCGCAACAGGAAAAGAGCCATCGAGAAATATTTTTACAACAAAAAAGACGGTTGGTATTATGACTATATTATCTCCAGAAAACGGTTGTCAACGGAAAAAACAATCGCCGGGATAACGCCTTTCTTTTTCAAAATACCACATATCGGAAAAATAACCCAAGCGGAGGCTATCGTGCAAAAGGATTTTCTAAAGCCCGGGGGTATCGTTACGACTTTGCGTCATTCGGGACAACAGTGGGACGCACCCAACGGATGGGCGCCGTTGCAGTGGATAACCATTTCCGCACTGAACAACTATAAAGAAAAAGACCTCGCCAAAACAATCGCCACGCGCTGGATGAAGCTCAACACCCAAGTATTTGAAAACACGGGTAAGCTGATGGAAAAATACAATGTGGAAGATACCTCCCTTACCGCCGGTGGCGGCGAATACCCGTCGCAGGACGGATTTGGCTGGACCAACGGCGTGCTGTTGAAGTTGGTGAAGATGTATGGGGAGTGATTTTCTTCTTTTTATCGCAATACTCTTCTGGTAGGGGCTGCATTTTCCTTTGTTTCCTTTCGCTGTTCGGGATGTTAGCGTAGCGCATCCCGAACTTACAGTGAAAACAGATTTATAATCTGTTGGGTAAAGGGGATAAACCGTTTCGGGAACGGTATGGATTGGGTAAAAGTTTGCTCCGTTTTGAAAGAATTGTAAAGACGGGATTGGAAATCCCTCATTATCTATAAGTTCGGGATGCGCTACGCTAACAAGCCGAATAGCAGAGCATTTGGGTAGTGCTTTTTTATTTCCTTTTTCTACTTAAAAAAATGTAACTTCGTTCTGTGAGAAAGCCAAGATTATATTTTGATACCTCGGTATTTGGCGGTGTTTACGACATTGAGTTTCAGCGAGAAACGGAACGTTTGTTTGATATGGTAAAATCAGGTGAGATTATTTGCGTGTATTCAGACTTGACGGAATTTGAATTGGAAAATGCACCCGAAAAAGTGAAAGAACATTTCATCAATTTGGATAGAAACAATATTGAATTTGCTGAAATCACAGAAGAAGTAAATACTTTGGCAGAAGAATATGTCAGCGAAAAAGTAGTCGGAGAAACCAGCATTGACGACTGCCGACACATTGCTTGTGCTACAATAAACAAAGTGGATTATTTGGTCAGTTGGAATTTTAAACACATCGTAAATGTTTTCAGAATAAGAGGTTACAATGCTATCAACATCAAAAACGGTTACATACAATTAGACATTCGTTCACCAAAAGACATTATAGAAAATGAAAAATAAAGAGCAAACAAAAACCCAAGAAAAAGAATTTGATACCGTTAAATTTTTTCGGGCAGTAAAAGAAAAAATCGCAAAGGAAACCAAAGGAATGACTTTTGCCGAGTTCAAAGAATACATCGGCAAACGCCAACTCAAATTAGCGAAATAGAAAATTCTACCCCCAATCCTCCCCACTGTTCGGAAATGTTAGCGGCAGCGCATCCCGAACAGTGGATTTTTCATTCTGTTGTAAATTTTTTTTCAAGTCCGAAGGACTGAAATGATTATAGAAAAATGGTTTTCGCTGTTCGGGATGTTCCGAAGGGCATCCCGAACTTACAGATGAAAACAGATTTATAATCTGTTGGGTAAAGGGGATAAGCCGTTTCGGGAACGGTATGGATTGGGTAAAAGTTTGCTCCGTTTTGAAAGAATTGTAAAGACGGGATTGGAAATCCCTTATTATCTATAAGTTCGGGATGCGCTGCCGCTAACATCCCGAACAGCATCATAAACTTGGCAAATTTAGATAGGTACATGCCACAAGCGTGCGCTAACGAGTTTTCCAGAGTACTTTTCACGCATCGTTTTATTGCTTGCTTTTAGCAGTCCGAAGAGCAAGTAGTTCGGTTGTGTTGAGCAGTTTTTTGAATTCAAGTTTTTTAAGTCCTTTGTAAAGCACTTTGTCGCCTGTCCATAATGTGGCTTTCAAGAATTTGGTCAAGGCTATAAAATCAGTATCGTCAATGTCAATTTCCTTTGTGATTTCTTCGGAATCCAACCACGTTTCAACCGGAATGATTTCTTCGTTAATGAATTTTAGTTTCGAGAGAACTTGTGTATATGAAACCTGTAATTGCTCGTCTGAAAGTTTTGAAATCTTTTTCAAACGCTCCCAATGTTTTTGAATTTCATAACGCATATAACCGCAACTATAAAACTCAAAATATTTGCCGGAGTTAAATAAAAGGTCTCCGATGGTACTGTTTGAGTTCAACACTGTACTGAAAATAATATTGGTGTCAACAACAATTTTCATTTTACAAAGCGACTTTTATTCTTAGCCCACCAACCTTTTTTAACGTCAGTCGCTAATGCGTCGACGTCAGATTGCTTGGCTTTTGATTTTGCTGTCGCTTCTTTATATGTCAAATAGTCAACCAAACGCTGAAGTCCGTCTGTGTCAACATACGACGGAAGCCGGATAATAACCTCTTTGCTTGTTCTTTCGATTATCATGTTGTTAAATTCTTTCAGCCCGAAGTTACGGAATTATTTTGTCTGTGCCAATGTTTGTTAGGTGTTCGAAAAAAGCATACTCCGCTGTTCGGCTTGTTAGCACGGCGGTTTTCGGATTGCAAACCCGAATTTATCTATAAGTTCGGGATGCGCTGCGTTAACATCCCGAACAGCGAGAGCTAACATCCCGAACAGTATGATTAATCATTAAAAAGGTTCTTTTACAGGTGGGCAGTTGTAATCTGCTAAAGTAGCCAAAGCTCGGGCAGTTCTTTCTTCTATGTTTTCTTCTTGAACGTTATCAAATCCAACAGAAACACTTACAATTGATTTCTGTGTCACCTCTGTTCCACCACCATTACGAAGCGATGTCGATGACACGTTTATAGGATTTTTCAAGTGAATGCGAATAACGTTATGAGAGTGGTTTACCAGAGATATTGAGCAGATATTGTTCAAATTCAAAACATAGGAATCGATTCTATCATTTCCATTTCCAAAACCCCTCCCATAAGTACTTTGAACTAAAATTGCATTATTTTCCTGTTTGTAAAATTCACAAGTAATTGAGACATCACTAACACCCGGAATATTATAAAAATCCGAAGCTCGTTTATATACTTTAAACTTTGAAATTAGCCAATCGATTGTTTCTTGCTTAGTAGGTTTCATTTGCCCATACGAAACATTAATAAGAGAGACTAATACAAATAATAAAAAGTTTTTCATTGTTATAATTTTCTTTATTCTATTTTAACTTCGCTGTTCGGGATGTTCCGAAGGGCATCCCGAACTTACAGTGAAAACAGATTTATAATCTGTTGGGTAAAGAGGATAAGCCGTTTCGGGAACGGTATGGATTGGGTAAAAGTTTGCTCCGTTTTGAAAGAATTGTAAAGACGGGATTGGAAATCCCTCATTATATATAAGTTCGGGATGCGCTACGCTAACATCCCGAACAGCATGGCAGCCTGACACAG
>JASGDY010000065.1:0-12152 GCA_047606825.1 Chitinophagaceae bacterium | reverse complement strand
TGCACGCGTGTCGCGTGTGCCTTGAGAACCTGGGGCACACGCGACACGCGTGCACCAGCGACTGACCTCCCAGCAATTTATGCAACAAGGAGTATCCGCTAAAATTACGCCATTTCCACTTTTTCGGCGGCAACTTTTTGTCCGTAAAAAATCGCGGCCTGTTCGCTGAAATTGAGTGGGTCGTCCGTGGTATAGAAACGGCGCAGGCCACCTTTGGTAATGCGGGCATCCATATCCGGATGTCGGCTGAGATAATTGATGAGACTTTCCGTGACGATATTGCCCTGCTCCACAATCTTGATGCCGACCGGCATATATTCGCGTATCTTGTCCATCAACAGCGGATAGTGCGTACAGGCAAGAAGCACGGTGTCGATATTTTCCTCTTTCTTCAAAAGCTCCTTGATGTGCTTCTTGACAAAATAGTCTGCGCCCGGCGAATCAAACTCCTTGTTTTCGACGAGTGGAACCCACATCGGACAATATTCCTGTATGACTTCTATGCCGGGGAAACTTTTGTTGATTTCTATCTTGTAGGATTCGGAAAGGACGGTTCCCTTTGTCGCCATGACACCCACTTTCTGGGTTTGGGTATAATCGCCGATGACCTCGCTTGTCGGTCGAACGATGCCCAATACACGTCGGCTCAAATCCAACTGGGGCAGGTCGTTTTGCTGGATGGTGCGCAGCGCCTTGGCTGACGCGGTGTTGCAAGCCAGTACGACCAACGGGCAACCTTGTGCGAAAAACCACTTGACTGCCTGCAAAGTATATTTGTAAATGGTCTCAAAGGATCGCGTGCCATAAGGAGCGCGCGCATTGTCACCCAGATAGACAAAATCATGGCAAGGCATCTGTGCGGTCAGCCTACGCAGGATCGTCAGACCACCATAACCAGAATCAAATACGCCAATAGGAGATTGCTGCATAACCCAAAAATAAGAAGCACCGTGCATAATTCGCACGGTGCTTTGATTTTTACATTGATTTCTCTGAAATTATTTGCCGACGGGCCTCGTAGTTCCACCGCCTTGTTGGTCATTGTTCATCTTGATGCCCAGCTCCTTGGCAACTGGCGCATACAGGTCTACATAGTAAGCAGAGCTAGGATTTACAGACTGCTCGATAGCATCTGGTTTCAGTACCAAAGAAACATGCTGCGCGGTACATACTTTTTGCAGTGCGGCTACGACTTTCTGGTAAAGCGGCTGCGCCAACTGCACATATTTAGCCTGGCTGGCCCTTTGACTGATTGTTTGCCAGTTAACCAAATTTCCATAAATCTGTCTACGTTGGTCTGCTAAATACTGCAAACGTGTCGCGGGTTTTTTGGCGGTAGAATCCGAAGTGTAGGTGCTATCCAGTCTATGAAGTTCAGACACCATGATATCGTATTGTCCACCGAGGGAATCTCGTTGGTATTCCTGCAAAAGCGTGTCCACGTGTCCAAATTCCGGCATTGCTTGAATCGCCTGTTCCGCATCGAAAATTCCAAATTTAAAACCTGTCTGTGCATTGGCACTTATCGCTACAAAGGTCATTCCCACGATAGCGACCAAACCTAAAAGAACCTTTTTCATTTGTTGTTTTTTGTTTTTTTAAATTTATTTAGCTTTTAGCCGATGGCTGTTGCTATCAGCTTTTTAAGTCTAATTTTTTATTTTGTTCAGCTTGTAGCTGATTCTATGAAAGCTAATGGCCAACAGCTTTACTTCGCCTTTACGCCCATATAAGACAAGAGTTCGTCGCTCTTGTTTAATTTGGGGTCAGCAAAGATAACAGTAATTCCTTCACTCTTGTCCAAAATAAAATCATAGCCGTGTCGGACTGCCATCTGCTCGGCGGCGTTGTATATTTTGTCCTGTATCGGCTGCACGAGTCTTTTGCGCTGGGTGAACAGTTCCCCTTCGTACCCAAAATACCTTGTGTTGAGATCCAGAACTGCTTTTTCCTTGTTGGAGATTTCAATTTCACGTTTCTTTTGTAGCTCGTCGGTCAGCATGTACTGTTCGGCCTGATATTCTTTCCGCATCTTGTCGAGTTCCGACTGTGCATTGTTGACTTCCTTTTGCCATTGCATGCTCATCTTCTTGAGCTGGACATCAGCATCGGCGTACTCAGGCATTTTGTTCAAGATATACCTCGTGTCGATGATGGCATATCGCTGACTGTAGCAGATACGGGTACTTCCTACAATCATCAGACCAACCAGCAATATGACAGAAAAAACAGAACGCATAATTGAATTGAGAATTATGAATTGAGATTCCATCTCCGAAAAGGGTAAAGTCCTCCGCGAGAGACGGGGTGGGAAAATCTATTATTGACGAGATAACGAAATAAAGGGTGATTTATTATTTTTCTCCGTTTTCCATTCTCCATTCTCAATTGTCCACTAATCCGGCTCAAATCCTAACATGAACGTGAACCTACCCGCGCCTTTCAGTCCCTGTCCGGATTGTATCCTGTCCAGACCGATGCCATAGTCAAATCCCAACAAGCCAAACATCGGCAGGTTGAAACGCATCCCCAACCCGACGGAACGCCTCAACTGGAACGGGTTGTAATTCTTAAATCCATACCAGCCGTTGGCGGCCTCGAAAAATGCCAACCCAAATATCGTACTGCTTGGGCTCAGGCTCAACGGATAGCGCAACTCGGTCGTGTATTTGTTGAACAACGTAAAGTAGGTCGATGCTGATTGCTGGTCGGGGTTGATTGTGGGATCGGAATAGGAGTACACGGGGTAACCTCTCTGCGAAATAATGTCATACCCAAGGAAAGAATAGGTATTACTTAGACCTGCATCACCTACCTGGAACCTTTCGAAAGGAGACACCAGCAGATCGGGGTTGGTGTTGTATTTGCCCATATACCCAAATTTGGCAGACATCTTCAGCACAAGCTGTTTCTTATCGTCGCCAACCGGTGGCGTCAACGGCAAATACCATTCGCCCGTAAAGCGCCATTTGTGGTATTCGATCCATTTGTACTTACGCTCGTCGGTATAGTTCACAATCTTGGGGTCAAAGATGGAATACGGCGGCGTCAGCTGCGCACTCAACATATAGCTGGAGCCCGACCTTGGAAATACGGGATTGTCGATATTGTAACGCTGCAATGTCAACTTCAAGTTAAGGTTGTTGGAAACCCCGGTGTTGAAGTCTGGCATATTGTAATAATCTATCGTGTAGTTGTGCAACTGGTAACGTGTATAGTTGATGGCGGTGGTCAAGGAGAAATAGTTGTCCGGCCAGCTCAACTGTTTGGAAAGCCCAACAGAGATACCCGTTGTCCTGAACCAGGGATTGTTAGTCCCTGATTCATATTTACCTGTAGTATAATTGTACCCTTGGTTGTATTTGGTATCGTAGATGCTGACCTGCAAACCGTTCCTTTTCTTACCTCCCAGCCATGGTTCTGAGAACGACAGGTTGTACGACTGGTACGCCTTACCGTTACTCTGGAAACGGAGCGACACTTTCTGCCCATCGCCCGTCGGCAAAGGCTCCCATGCCCCTTTCTTGAACATGTTGCTGGTGGAGAAGTTGGCAAAAGTCAGACCTAGTGTTCCGGTCAATCCGATACCCCCACCAAAACCGGCGCTCAGTTCCAACTGGTCGGCAGATTTTTCCTGCAAGCCCCAGTTGATGTCCACCGTACCGTCGTCCTGGTTCGGTTGGACGTCGGGAGTGATTTTTTCCTGGTCAAAGAATCCCAGGTTCGCCAAAGTCCTTTGGGAACGAACCAGGTAGTCGCGGCTAAACTTGTCACCCGGATAGGTGTACAGTTCACGACGCGCGACATGCTCGTTGGTCTTGTCGTTGCCCGCGATACGTACATATTTGATGGTCGCCTGCGGACCTTCCTGCAAACGGATTTCAAAATCAATCGTGTCTTTGTTGACGCCGACCTCTGTTGGGTGCGACTGGAAAAACAGGTAACCGCGATCCATGTACAGACCACTGATGTCAGCAATGTCGGGATTCATAGTGATACCCAGCTTGTTGTTAAGAAGCTCCGCATTGTACACGTCTCCCTTTTGGATGCCCAGCACTTCGGTCAACAGCGAATCCGAAAACAGCGTATTGCCCCGCCAAGTGATGTCACCAAAATAATATTTATGCCCCTCGTTGACTTTCAACGCGATATTGAGGTTACCCTGGGAGTTGTAATAGGTCGTATCTTTCAATATCGAGGCGTCACGATAACCTATCTTGTTGTAATAGTCAACGATTTTGCCCTTGTCTTCCTCATATTTTTTGGGGTCAAACTTTGCCGAGTTGAACAGTTTGAAACGGACATAGGGATCCAGTTCCTTCAAGGTAAGGGTTGGACGCAACGGACCTCTGTCCTTAAGGTATTGGCTGAAAGGATAGCGGTTGTTGATGCCCCATACGGGTGTATCCTTGGCAGGAAACACTGTCAAGCGCATCATCTCCTTGGTTCCTTTCATCTGCTTTTTCAGCTTGTTGTCGGATACTTGTTCGTTGCCGGTAAAATAAATATCGTTGATATGGACCTTGTGGCCTTTGTTAATCCAGAATACAATGGTCTCGCCGTTCTGTCCCAGATATGCCGTGTCTTTCTGCTCCTGGATACGTATATTGAGGTTTCTGAAACCCTTGTCGTCATAATAGCTGCGGATGGCACGGACTGCGCCCATCTTTTTGGCTTCGGTGACTACACGTCCCAGTGCCAGACCGGAACGCCCCTTGATCTCGTCCGCCTGCCCTTTGGGGATACCCTTGAAATACATGTGTGTCAGACGCGGCCTTTCCACGATATGTATTTCCAGCCATATATTGTCGCCTTCGAGCTTGGTATAATAAATAGATATATCGCTAAAAGCATCCTGCGACCATAACTTGTTGATGGCTCGGGAAATGATGTCAGCACCGGGAATGGTAACCACATCTCCGATAGAGAGTCCGGAAACAGATACCACCAGGCTGGAGTCATAGTAGTCATTGCCCGTCACGTTGATACCGGCGACCTTATATTTTTTAGGCGTTGATTGATTGTAAATGTTTAACAAACCAGCATCCAAAGAATTCACCGTTTTGTTGGCTGTGTCACTGGGGTTAGTAGGGAGCTGTGCCGTCATCGGGCTACTGAGTAAGCATAAGACTATCCCCAATAAAACGATTTTATATGATTTGTGCATCCAAAATTACTGTTTGTTATCTCTAAATTTTAATTATCCTACAATTGTAGCCCAATAAAAGCGGCAATTTAACGGGAATTATTAAAAGTGTTTGTTAAATTAAAAAATTATTTGAACCAATCACCGATCCTGTACTTGTTCGCTTGTCCTACCAAATCGACGTTCCCTTTTCTGAAAGTCTATAATAGCGTCGAACAGATCCTCCTTTCTGTAATCGGGCCAGTGTATGTCGCAGAAATACAGCTCGGCATAAGCCAATTGGTACAGCAGGAAATTGCTCACACGATGTTCGCCGCCTGTGCGTATCATCAGCTCCAATGCAGGGAAAGAGGCCGTGGACAAATGGCCAGCCACTACCTTGTCGGAAATAGCGTCAACAGTCAGCACACCAGACTGGACTTCCGCCACAATCTGCCTGACTGCGGCAGTAATCTCCCAATGGCTGCTATAACTCAACGCCAGGACAAGCTTGAGACCGTCGTTCTGAGCCGTCTTGTCCAGTGCCAGTCGCAACTCTCCAGATACGCCGTCGGGCAACATGGAAAGGTTGCCAATGGTAAATAGGCGGATATTGTTTTTGTTGAGCGTAGGTACCTCGGCGTGGATGGTCTTGACAAGCAATTCCATCAGTCCGTTGACCTCACTTTGGGGCCTATCCCAGTTTTCGGTACTGAAGGCGTACAACGTCAGACAGTCAATTCCCAGTTCGGCAGCACCTTCGGTAACAGAGCGCACGCTTTCAACCCCATGGAAATGCCCGAAAAGACGATCCTTTCCCTGTTGTTTTGCCCACCGTCCATTGCCATCCATGATGATGGCGATGTGTCTGGGTAGACGTGTTCTGTCTATTTTGTCTATTTTCTGGGGCTGCGTCATCTATTGCTGTCCTTAGGCGCGCAAAAGTAAGAAAAAGTATGGATGAATAAAGCTATTACTGCCGGGAAGGCGGACACTTGTATCCATTTATATTGAAAGAAACACCGATAAGGCCGATCAGGTAGCTGTCTTTGGCCCGACTGTTACCCCTGGCATAACCAGCATTGCCAATGGGCTCTGCCACGACTTCCCCGCTCCTATCCTGCAACTGCTGGGCATACCATAATTCTTTGGTGGTACCATTGTAATTGGAGGCCTGAAAAGCGGCCGCGCCTGCATAGGTAGTGCTGACGTCGTCCAGATAGTCCGTAGTCGTAAATCGGTAACCAACTTCCGCAAACACGTTCCAGTTTTCGGTAACGGCATATTTGACACCAAATGCCAACGGAAACGCCAACGCCACGGAACCATATTTTTTGCCGTCGTGCGGCGTTGTACTTTTTTGCCCTTCTGTCCCCAGCGGCCTCAGATATATCTTTTCATTCTTACCGTCCACGTTGAGGTAAGCAAAAGGATTGTAGTTAAAAATGCCGACACCGGCAGAAATATACGGCGTAAAGCGATGCCCCTCTATCCCCGGCAAGAACTTAAAAAAGTTAAACGTACCGTTCAGTGTCAGCTCCCATACATCGGTATTGAAACTGAGGTTGCGTACCAGATATGCCGAATCTTTATTGTGTACATCCGAATTACCCAACCTGGTGTACAGACCCGACAGCTTGATACCTACGTAGTTATTGATATAGTACTGGTAATACAGGTTGACAGCAGGCCTCATCCGTTTGAAATTTTCGTGGGGGTTGAGGTCGCCGAAATAGTTACCCACACCGATTCCCACACCAATCTCTCCCTTGTGTTGGTAGCTTTCATACATCTGTGCCTTGATACCGACATGTACAAGTGCTGCCATTGCCAGAACAGTTATTTTTTTTAACATCATAGTTTTCAAACGTATATTAAATTTTGCATTCACAGACGACATATCGGGCCGATGCCCTTACCAACACACAATTGCCCGTCCAAAACGATAACAACACGGGTAGTGAAATTCCAAACAAAGAACGTACCGTTTGTCTTGCTTTCCGGCTCAATTTCTTTTGTCAACACCCCAGTCCAGCTTGTTGCGCAAGGTAGTCAAGAACGTGCTGTCCTCCAAACGGACAATACCGACCTGAAACGCCTCCTTTCTTATGGAAATCTGCACATCCTTTGTTACTATTTCGCGTCTCGCGTCAAGCGAACAGATATATGTGTTGGAACGGGATTCCACCTGGAAGGAGATGACGCTGCCGTCCGGTATCAGTATGGGACGCACATTCAACTGGTGGGGAGCTATCGGCGTTATGACAAAACTGGAAGTATTGGGAAAGACAAGAGGCCCGCTACAACTGAGATTGTACGCGGTGGAACCCGTGGGCGTCGCAACGATCAATCCATCCGACCAGTAGATGTTGAGTAGCTCGCCGTTAAGATAGGTGTGGATCTTAATCATCGGCGCAATGTCCTGCTTCAGTATCGCAAAGTCGTTCAGCCCAAAAGGAACGTCCCCAAAAATCTCCCGCGAACCTTCTATATGCAGCAGACTGCGATGATCCACAATATATGAACCCTGTGCCAACGCGTCCGCAGCCCGCACAATTTCGTTGCTGTTGACACTCGCCAGGAAACCTAACCGCCCCATGTTGATACCCAGTATGGGAATATGTTTGTTACGCACAATCGTCACCGCATCCAGTATAGTACCGTCGCCGCCCAGGCTGACCAGCGCCTTGGTATCGGAAGGCAAGTCGTGGTAACCGCCAAACACGGCAAAATCGTCCTGCGCGAGTTCAGGGTACTGTTCCAGGAGCGCATTGAAAATCCAAATACGAGCGTTGTATTTTTGCAGACAGCCTATCAACTGGTCGAGCACAGGTTTTTGCTCGCGAGTCAGCCCCCTGCTGTAGATTGCAATAATCATAACCTTTTTTTGAACGTCTATTACAGAAATGCAATATTAACCCATTTTCGGGTGCGGAGCTAAGCCAAAAAGAAAAAGGTAAAGTAAAACGTACCCGCCACGCGCCAGCCGACATCAATACCATCCTATTTTTACTGGGTACACTTCATATTTTCGCTGGCGGGTGGAGACACCGACCATCGTATTCTCTGAAAAAAGAAAATTTGAACTATTCTCACCGAAGGTAAATGCACCCTTTTTACTTTTGGCTTACAGCTATATCAATTATATTTGGCTTGTTATCTTCATCCGATAAGCCTCTTGAAATTATAGCACGAACATGAAAAAAAGACTATTCAGTATTGTTGCATTGACCGCAATGACAAGCGTATGGGCACATGCGCAATACGCCCCGCATCTTGCTTTTGACCCCTTGTTTTATACCTCGAACGGCAATGCACTCCGAAGTGCTTCCGGCAAGCCGGGAGCCAATTATTGGCAGAACAGGGCGGATTACAAGGTGGTTGCTTCCTTTGATACGACATCCATGGTTTTGACGGGAAAAGTGACGATCGACTATACCAACAACAGCAGCGATGATTTGGATTACCTCTGGCTGGAACTCAGCCAAAACATTGATAAACAGAACTCCCGAAGCACCCTTTTGTCGAACGATCCGGAAAAGAAAGACATACCTGACCACAATGGATTCACCATACAATCAGCACAATCGGAACATAACGGGAAAAGAAATACCTTGGATTATGTGGTGACAGACACACGCCTGCAAATACGTCTGGACGAGCCGTTAAAGGCACATCGTTCCATTAGGCTAACTTTCGAATACAACTATCCACTGTTGCAGAGCGGCGGCGGCGACCGGAGCGGCTATCTGGATACAAAAAGCGGCCGTATCTACGAGTTTTCCTATTGGTATCCGCGTATGTGCGTGTATGACGATATCGTCGGCTGGAATACGATGCCCTTTATCGGGAGCGGAGAAATGTATATGGATTATGGTGACATCGATTACACTCTGACTGTTCCGAGCGGATTGCTGCTCGTCGGTTCTGGTGCATTGTTGAACGAAAAAGAGGTATTGGACGATGCCGTGCTGGACAAACTGCAACAAGCCAGAAATTCGGACGCGACGGTCATGCTGCATCGTAAAGAGGATTTAAAACAGTCTGTCACAAGGAAAAAAGAAGGAACATCCACATGGCATTTCAAAATGGACAACACGCGCGATGTTGCCTGGGCGATGTCCAAAGCTTTCATCTGGGACGCTGCTAAAATCAACCTGCCAGAAGGCAAAACGGCACTGGCGCAGAGCGTATATCCCATGGAGAGCATCAAGGGCGACTCCGGTTGGACCAATGCGACGGCTTACCTGAAAGCATCCGTGGAGATTTTTTCCAAAAACTGGTTCCCGTTTCCCTATCCTGTGGCAACCAATGTGGGCGGACCTATTGGCGGCATGGAGTTTCCTGCGTTGGCGTTTGACCACTGGTCGGCAGCCGGCAAAGACTTGTGGATGTTGGTTTCCCATGAGATCGGCCATAGTTGGTACCCGATGATTGTCGGCTCCAATGAAAGGAAAAATGCATGGATGGACGAGGGTTTCAATACGTTCGTGGACATCTACGCACAAGAGGAATATGCCAACGGACGTTTCGCACCCAAAAGAGACGGCGAGTATGCACCCAAAGGAGGTAATCCGGCAGAAGAAATCGTCCCCGAAATCGCCAAAAGACTAAATGGACCAACAATAATGGACGCACCCGACGCCATGGACGGAAAGGATGTGCATCCCTTAATGTATTTCAAAACGGCGTTTGGGTTGGTACTGTTGCGCGAAGTCATATTGGGACATGACCGTTTTGACTATGCGTTTCGCCAATATACCAAGGAGTGGGCGTTCCGGCATCCATCGCCGACAGACTTCTTCCGAGCGATGAACAATGGCGCGGGTGAGGATTTGAGCTGGTTTTGGAATGGCTGGTTTTACCACAACTGGCAACTGGACCAGGCCGTCCAGTCCGTCTCCTATTTACAAAACAATCCGAGCAACGGCGCACAGATCAAGATTGCCAACCTCCAACAACTACCCATGCCGGTGTCTGCCGACATCACGGAAACAAACGGGAAGGTACACCATATCGACCTGCCCGTTGACATCTGGCAGCGCGGTGCGGAATGGACTTTTAACGTAGCAACGACATCCGCCATCCAGCAGGTCGTATTGGATCCCAAAAATCTATTGCCGGACATGGATCGCAGTAACAATACTTGGAAAGGGAATTGAAAATGTGATATGAGAATTTGAAGATTGTATTGCAGAAAGCCTACACTAAAATACTATCGGTCGGTGTCTCCACCGACCGAAAAGATATATGAGGGCAAGCATATTCGCTCCATTTGTTGGCTTCATCGTGGTTCGTGCAGGCTCGAAACACAGATGCGGAAAGGTTATATCGACGATAGATTTATTGTAGCGACGGAGATTGTTCGTCTCTTTTTTATGCCTCCCCACAACAAAGAAAGCCTTCCCCTTGAGGAAAGCTTTAAAAATCGTGGAAGCGTTAAAAGGAACTTGCTCCGTGCTTATTTCGAAGCCAAGAAATCCTTTACCTTTTCTTTATGGACAATCGTTTCCTTGAAGGAGTAAGCTCCAGTTTTAGGATTACGTTCTGCCTTGACAACTTTTGTCCAGTTCTTTGCTTCAGCCGCTGCTGCCGCATCTTTGGTCTTAGAGTTTTTTGAAGCTGCTTTTGCCATGATAATTATTTTTATAAACCTGTATCAAACAATGTCAATACAATATGGATATGATGTAGAAATTATTTGATTTCCTTGTGGACAGTGACTTTCTTCAAGATAGGGTTGAACTTTTTCAACTCGATTCTTTCAGGAGTGTTCTTTTTGTTCTTGGTGGTAACATAGCGGCTGGTACCAGGCATTCCACTTGCCTTGTGTTCCGTACATTCCAGTATTACCTGTACCCTGTTTCCTTTCTTTGCCATTATATGAGCAATTTAAACGTTGATTAAGATTAGATTTTTGTTCCTTTTTCCCTAAGGTCTTTGATGACTGCGGCCAATCCATTTTTGTTGATGGTCCTGATAGCATCAGCGGAAACCTTCAGGGTAACCCATTTGTCCTCTTCGGCGAAATAGAACCTTTTATTTTGTAAATTAGGCAAAAAATGACGATTGGTTTTCACATTGGAGTGTGAAACGCGGTGACCTTTCAATGGTTTCTTACCTGTAACCTGACATACTCTAGCCATGATATAATTTTTTCGGACGGCAAAAGTCGTAAATTTTGCGGAAACCACAAAATAATTACCTACTTTTTTCTTTATCCAATATAAATAAAATAAAAGAATGGTTGCTGGCCACCTTTGTTTGAATAGGGTAAGCACTTAGGCTTTATGTTTTTGACTTTTTACTTTTACCTTAAACTACCATTCATCGACGCGTTCGGAAGACAGGTCATCGGTCGTATGCGAGGCTACGGCTTCCGTCGATTCTGAAGTGGGGGCAGTCTCAATGGTCGCTGTCGGGGCTGGACTGTATTCCTCTCGGTATTCATCATCATACTCATGGCTGTAAGCATCAAAGTCAAAATCTGGCATCAGTTGTGTCTTCACATAATCCAGGGCATCCGTCAGACCTTCGATGAACTTGTTGAAATCTTCTTTGTAGACAAATATTTTATGTCTATCGTAACCATCTTCGTTGAACCTTTTCCTGCTCTCCGTAATCGTCAGGTAGTAATCGTTGGAACGCGTAGGCTTGATGTCAAAAAAATACGTCCTTCTCTTCCCGGCTTTGATACGTTTGCTATAAACGCTGTCCTGCCTTTTGTCGTTGTTGTCGTACAGCACAATAAACTGGTTTGGTTTCTTGAATGAACTATTGTAAAATGAAGACAAACGTACATTAATTTTTCGAATCATATATAGTTAAATCATTGAAATATGTCATATTTTTTATATTTTTGGACATGAGTTATCCAATAGATTTCCGCAAGCAAGCATTTAAGAAACTGTTTGAGTTAAGTTTTTCTGTACGGCTTTATATGCTTCCAAGACATAAAAACGTGTATCCCTTCCCGCAAAGTCCCCGCCGCTGCGGGAGACTGTGCGGAGAAGAGAAGAAAATAAAT
>JASGDY010000064.1:0-64507 GCA_047606825.1 Chitinophagaceae bacterium | reverse complement strand
TTTGCAATCCCGAACGCTTATCCGTGCATTTGCAATGCACTGCTATTTGCGGATTGCAAATCCGCCGATACGGCTTCAGGATTACAAATCCTGAAGAGCGGAGTAATAAAAATTATTGGTCTATATTATTGCCTTTACATGCAATATGTTGGCGATGATAAAACTGATGACCGACAACAGCATCCCAAACATGAAAACGGTATAGGAAATGTGTAGCAGCTTGTATTTGTGGCTGAGCACGACGCCTTGCGAATAGACGTCCTTGATAAGCGACCGGTAGAGGTAGCCGTAGTCGTCCATGACCGCTTCCATGCCTTTGGTATAGTCTTCCAGGGACATTTTGTAGAAATTTCCGAAGAAGAGCAGGTTGACTTTTTTGTCGTTTATATCCTCTTCGGTAAATTCCCCGGACGGCAGGTTGGGGCGTGTCGCCACCAGTGAAAATATCATCGAGACAACGCTTACCGCCAATATGATATAAGTGGGAATGCTGAGGTACTGGTACTCCTCCAGTTTCCGTAGCAACAAGCTGATGATGGCGGACAATATGATGGAGTTGACGGATATCAATATGTGCGCCTTGTTGTCGGCCATGGAACTCAGCTTTTGGTTGTTGCTCGACGTGATGCGGAACATTGTTTCGATGCCTTTGCTGGGTTTTTCTTTGTCCTTTTCCGTTTCTTCTGTTTTTTTCTTGCGGAGCAGGTCGATGTTGTTCTTTAGTTTGGGATACCAGTTTTCCTGTGCATAGGAAGTGAAAAACCGATGGTTTTCCAGGAATGGCAGCGTGCTGTCAATCCATTGGGCTTTGCCTATTTTTTCATTTTTTGTTTTTTCGAGTTCTTTTTTCAATTGTTTGCTGTATTCGTAGAAATCAGGATTGGCGAGATGGGCAAGGTCGGCGTCGCAGATGATGTACTGTTCCTCGGTGCTGGGTTGCTGAGGCATCTGGGTCGCCATGATACAGCCTTTTACGAGGTCGATATCTTCTTGCGGCACGGCGTTTTCCCGCAAAAAATCCTCGGCCATTTTTGCACCGATTTTTTCGTTGTCCTCACAGATGCCTTGGTAATATCCCATGTCATGGAACCAGGCTGCGATACGGAGGAGATTTTCCCGCTTTTCGTCGTAATGGTAATGGTTACACAAAAGGGTAACATTGTCAACGACGCTACGCGTATGCTGGAGATTGTGGTACGTCAACTCGGGATGAGGGTGGACCGCGATGAAGTCCCTGGTATAAGTTTCGGCTTTTTGTTCTAGCTCAGGATAGGAAATCATGGTTACGAATGTTGTTTTTGATGAGCAATGGCTATTGTTGGTGTTGTCGTGCTGTCCAGTAATAACAATGGGTTAGAGGTTTCCAGTATAGGCTGCTCGGTTACGCTGACACGAAGCGCGTGCAGTCCCGACACGCCTTGCATGTCGTCCAGCTCGAGTTCTTCGATAGGGGAGTCCAATATGTTCATTTGTTGAAGATAGTTGATATGGAGAATATAGTCCTCAACGTCTTTTTTCTGGAAGTAGACGATGGCGATTTTGCCCGGCTGCGTCAGCCTTTCCTCTGTTCCTTTTACCACGGCTTTGTCGATTCTTTTTTTGACGATTTCGTATCGGATGTTGTAGGCATCCTCTACGTCGAAACGTCTTTCGTCCAGTCGGAAACTAATCGTAATCGTATTGGAATGGACAAAAATGAGCTGTGTTGTCAATATTTTCCGAGGGAGGTCCAGTTGGCAGTTTGCCGTTACCTTGGCGATAAGAGCCATTGTATTGAGCTGCCATAGCTGTACATTCTTTAGATAGATGGGATTAAAAGGCTTGTTGGGCGTGATGGATTGCCCTATGTAGATATTAAATTCAATGCCATCGGTGCGGTAACGTTCGAAATAACAAGGGTAGGCTTCCTGTAACTTGTCATTCATCTGGTCGAGGATGGAGGCTATGTTGGCATTGAGTATCTTGAATGTTTTTTCCAGTTCGTTGCTGTTCCGGTGGAAAAGTCCTTTGGCGGACAAGCCGTTGAGGTAAGGCTGTATGGTGTCAGTGATATTCGTATCTGTTTCTGCTAGTTGGTGGAGCTTGGTAAGGGATTCTTCTTCGAGGAACTGGTTGACGCTAAATTCGATGTGTGTGGAATATGGTTCATGTTGGAGTATTTCTATCCATTGATGAGCCTGGAACTGCCATTCTTGCAAGATATCGACAGGCAGTATTTTTTTGATGTTGTCAATGGTGGCTATCAAAGTCTGCAACTGTACAATCCAGTCCTGAACCTGCGCGTGGTTGCGCTCGATGGTGGAATTGCGAAAATCGACCGCGCCATATATAGGGTAGACGTGTTTGAATCTGATGGGTAGCAGTGCCGGATGGGGGTCTGCCAATTTGTCGTTGAGGTATTGCAGTGCCACGTCGTTGAATTTCCATTCGACGGACGGTTGTATCGATGTGAATTTTGTTTTGATGACCTTTCCTAGCTGGTTGAGGTAATTGCCGATGGTGTGCTCAAAGAGATTTTGCAAAAGTGGCTGGGTTTCTTCCAGGTAGTGGAGCAATAGATTGGAGATAGCTCCGCTGTTGGACGAAGCAACGATGACGGTGCCTACGAGTTCATTTTTCTTGAAAATGGGTTTGATGATGATTTCTTCCATGATGCCGGAGGCGGACAATATCGCCAGGTCTTCGTTTTGCTCTTTGCGTTGCTGTATGTTTTCGCGGAAGATGAGGCGGGGGGTTTCGACATATCTATTGACGATTCCGTTGAAGTCCGAGGAGTCTATCTGGTATTTGTGGAGAAGCACTTCAATCTGAGAGGAAACAACCTGCCATACGTTGGTCACCACTTTGCCGTTGAGGAACAGTGTTGGCAGCAATAGTATGTCCAGGCTGTCGTCATCCGCCAGTCGGCGGACGATATGTGTGATATCGTCTTGTGACTCCGGAGACAGGTTGGATGCCAACAGGATATTGCGTAGGTGGTCGCGCATCACCTTTTCGGTGACGTCCTTGATTTCAAAGATGACAAATCCTTCCAGTTTTATTTTTTCTATCGGGACGGCTTTTTCCAGCCATTCCATCGCGCTCTCCTTGGAAAGGTTTTCTTTTTCCACCAGTGTGCTGTCGATTTTGGGTAAGATGCCATCAAAGGATATGTCCACGAACTGCTGGTTGGCGTCTATCTGGAGGTATTTTTCCTTTCCATTTTCCTCTGTTTTGAAAATCAGGCTTGGCGTGTTGAAAATATGGATGCCGTACAGCTTGCGGACCAGGAAGGCGTAGAGCATGATTTTGGATACCTCGTCCTTTGTCAGGGTACAGTTGGGACGAAAGTCGTCGATGCCGACAAACTCTTTCCCGGTGGTATTGCTAAACAATTTTTTAAGTTCGGGGCTGCCGTAGATAAGATTTGAACAAAACGGCAACCCGATTCCCCAGACATGCTTGCGGTTCTGTTGCAAAGGGACTGTCATCAGGTCATGGATATACTGGTACAGCTTATCATATTGGCTGGCGTCCTTGAGGAGAATGCGGAAATCATTGTCCGGGAAATATTCGGTGATTGTTTTCTTATATTGTTCCAGTTGCGTATGGTCGGTAGAGGATGCCATCTGTTCCTCCAGGTATCTGACCAACGGGGCGAGTGAAAACGTAAGGTTTTCTGGTGGTATGCCTATCGATGTTATATCTTCTTTCATTGTGTCCATGTTTGTCAGTTAAGTAAAAAGGCGAAAGGGAAAAAGTAAAAACAGCCCCAACAACCAACATGCAAAATAACACCATTGTATCTTTTAAAAGTATTGATTATTAGTAGTTTACGATATTCAGCACTTTTTACTTCCTACTTGGTATTAATGTCAAAATGAAGTGTTCCAATCCTGCAAAGGTAGGAATAATTGAAATGGGAGTTGAAAGGGGAAAATCGGGGTGTATTTACCTTTGTTCGTTTTGTTCGCCTATGGCGGTCGCGGCTACTTTGTGGTCGGTGGGCATAGTCCAAGTTTTCGTTTTTGCTGTTCGGTATTGCAAACCCCGATTTCTATGATATTACCAAACTATTTTTATACAAAGTACCGCGGTTGACGGCAGCACAGATGCGGTGGATGATTTTGTTTCGGACGGCGTTCAGAACACTCATTTTGTTTTTGCCCTCCTCCACTTTCCGTTGGTAATACCTTTTCAGTTCGTTGTCCATTCTAACGGCGGACAAAGCTGCCATGTGCAGTATCTTTTTCAGCCCCTTGTCCGCATACTGCGACACCCTGGGTCGTTTGTGGACACTTGTCCCGGACTGCTGCCCAAAAGGAACCACGCCCGCGTAACAGGCCAGCTTCCTCGGGTCGGTCAAAACGGTGAAGCCGTTGGTCTTGGCCATCAGCGTCCATGCCAGCACCTTGCCCACGCCGGGGACGCTTTTGGCCTGCGCGAACCGTTCGGACAGCCCCTCGTCGCCGGCTACCGTTTCGCCTATCAACGCTTCTATTTCGGCAATCTGGTTGTCGATCGATCGCGTCAGCCTGTCGTCCAGCCTGTCCAGCCCCTTGTCGAGGCCCGTGCTTTTTTCGTACGCATGGCCTTTTTGGCTTGCCGACAACTGGCCTCTGATCTTTATCCTCAGCCCCCTTTCGGAAAGCAGCAGTTTTACGCGCGACACCGCCTGCGATGCAGGTTGCCATTGCCGCACGTCCCCCTGGTTCCTTTCGATGAACCTGCATATACGCTCCGCGTCCACCCTGTCGTCCTTCCCACGTGTCAGCCCCATGCTTTTCTTTAAGTGCAGCGGGTCTATCACGTAAACTTCATAGTCCGTGCCTGCCAGTACTTCGTACAGGATGTTGTTGTACCTGCCTGTGTTTTCCATCGCGACAAGCGTTTGGCCCGCCGGATATTTCTTCAGCAACGCCGCAATGCCCCTGCCCGAGTTGTCAACGGAATAATGTTTTGTCCGCCCGTTGGACAGCACGCAGATGTCCAACGTTTTCGCACTGATGTCGATGCCCATGCAACAAGTTTTCATATCTTTGTCTTTAAGAGATGGAACAATAAAAGAGGGTTCATCAACATTGCCCGACTCCTTGATAATGGGTCTTGCCCTAATTTCTATATGGGTCTGTTTGATGAATGGAGGCATTGGCCTAAATCGGGGTATAGGTCTTTAACCTTGAACAGCAGATAGAACACCAATGCCTCTTCTCTTTTTTAACACTCTAATTTACGCTGTTTCCTATTATTGAGCAAACCTAAAGGAGCAAACCTAAAGGAACAGCAAAAACGAAAATGCCCAACGGCAGGGTTCTACTGGCGCGGCGTCCCCACCCGCCACAAAAATGCGGATCAACCTTTCATTAGACTTCTTTTGGATTGTATTTTTTGCCTTAACACTAAATTTAATGTAGGTTTGGTGCTTTTACTCATCTACATCTCATGAAGTATTGCATTTGGGGAATTGTGTTGTCGTTTGTGTTTTGCCAACATGCCAGAGCGCAGGAGGTGGACACCATGGTGCTTTCCAAGGATCAGCGCGAATTTTTGCGGCTTCCTTCGTTTTCCATCTACAAAGACAATTATTTTATCAGTGGTACCAGTATTTTCCATAAGCCGGACAAATACAATTCGGACATCAAGTACCAGATCAGTATTCGGCAGTTGCTGTACCGCCAACCGATATTGGGCAAACATTTTTTCCCGTACCTCAGCTATACACAGAAAGCGTTCTGGAACGTGTACCAGCATTCCAAACCATTTTCGGAGATCAACTTCAACCCGACTTTCGGGCTTTTGCATCCCTACCGCAACAGGTATGGGATGAACTATCTGACTGTGGCGGTGGAGCATGAGTCCAACGGTCGCGACAGTATTTTTTCGCGTAGCTGGAACCGGCTCTCGTTTAGTTGTCACGCTTACTTAACCCAGAGGCTACAGTTCTCGCTGGACGCATGGATTCCGTTTGGTTATAAAGAGGACAATCCCGAACTGCTACATTACGAGGGCTATGGACAACTGAGTGTGTCGTACATCCTGAAAGAGGATAAATGGTATGCTGACTTGCTGGTACGCAAGGGTAACCAATGGAACTGGAAAGGATACATACAAGGTCAGGTGTCGTACAAGTTGTTTCCGAAAAATAACGAGTATCTGATGCTGCAATGGTACAGTGGCTATGCCGAAAGTCTTATCTACTACCAAGGGAATGTGGACAAAGTGCGTATCGGACTGTTGCTGCGTCCCAATAGGAATGTGTTTTTTTAAGTCAAAAGTAAAAAGGCAAAAACCAAAACTGTCCGCTGTGGCTAACCAAAGTAGGCTGGCTGGGGGTAGTTGTTGGTGACAATGCCAACGCGACGGGAAAAAATTGTAGGAATGACTCCGGTATATAATTTATTGTTTATTGTAGTCCTTTTTTCAATGAGATACGGTTGACCGAAAACCATACTATACCTCCAAATATTAGTATCAACGGCACTGCACCGGGTTCATCTTCGACCTTTAAAGTAGCGGGCTATCCAAGGTCTGCGGACTTTACGTCGCCTGTATTTTCAACTATGTATTGCCACATCTCGCGGTATATCGTCTCTCTCAGTTCCTGCGCGGTTTTCCCTTCCGGCGAATGAGGAGGTAATACATGCAGTTCCAATACGCTCGGGTTGAGGAAGAATGGTTTGGCGGCGGGCAATACTTTTTTGCTGTTGAAGAGTATGGCTGGGATGATTTTTTTGTTGGTTTGCGTGGCGAGTTTAAAGGCGCCGTCCTGGAATTTCCCTAGGGGTTTTTCGGATTTGTTGCGTGTGCCTTCCGGGTAGAGTACCATGTCGAGATGCCATTCGTTCAGTACCTGTATCATCTGTACATAACTGTTGGCACGGCTTTTCGGGTCTTTGCGGTTGACGAGTATGCTGCCCCAACCGTAGATCCAGCCAAAGAGCGGCACTCTTGCGAAACTGCTTTTGGCGATGGTCTTGTTGGGATGCGGTAGGAAAGGAGTGGTCACGGGTACGTCGATAAGGCTGCTGTGGTTGCACACGACGATATAGTTTTCATTTGTTTGGAAAACCGCTTTTCCTCGTATCCTTATCGGACAGCCGATTAAATGTAGATAGACAAACATCCACAACCTCGAAACATGCCGAAACCACACCGTCCGTTTCGGCTCGGACATGACGGCGCACGGCAGATAAAAAACGAATGCGGGCAGCATCGTGGCAATGAACAACAACAGTCCCCACAATGCCCATACGCGACCGAATATTTCTTTTAAAATTTTCATTCTCAATTTACCGTCCAGTCAATAGGTGCCAGACCTTGTTTGGTCAACAGTTCATTGGTCTTGCTGAAATGTCTGCATCCGAAAAAACCGTTGTACGCACTCAACGGCGACGGGTGCGCCGCTTTCAGTATGAAATGTTTGCTCGTGTCGATAAAGACCTCCTTGGACTGGGCAAATTTCCCCCAGAGCAAGAAGACGATACCGCGTTTTTTTTCAGAAATGGTCTTGATGACCGCATCGGTAAAATTGCCCCAACCGATGTGCACATGGCTGTTGGCCTCGCCTGCGCGTACCGTGAGCGTCGCGTTGAGCATGAATACGCCTTGTTGCGCCCAGTGCAGCAGGTTGCCTGTTTGGGGAACGGCCATTCCGACGTCGGTGTTCAGCTCCTTGTACATATTGGCGAGCGAGGGCGGTGGCTGGATGCCGTCCGGCACGGAGAAGCACAGACCCATTGCCTGTCCAGGCCCGTGGTAAGGGTCCTGACCGAGTACCACGACCTTTACCTTGTCAAAAGGTGTCTGTGCAAATGCGTTGAAAATCAATGGTCCGGGCGGGTAGATGACTCTTCTCTGCGCCTTTTCCATTTTCAGGAACTCGACGATGTTGCCGAAATAAGGTTTGGCAAATTCGTCTTTCAATACGGCTTTCCAGCTTTCTTCGATTTGGACGTTCATGCGTCAAAAATAAGGACATTGCGGATATGTGGCAGATGTGGTGACAGCGGAAGTTGAAAAACTTTTTTGGAATACAAAATAGTGTTAATTTAGCCTTAAAATAATTGTCAACCAAAACAATCAACCATGCGAAGGCTACTATGGGTTATGGGCGTTGCGATGGCTGTGACGCTGCTATTCTGGACGGTCTCCTGTAGGAAAGATACGAGCGCAGATTACGCTCCAGACCAAGAACAACTGGCAGTCAGGGAATGGCTGCACGCCAACGGGGGTACGTACAAAAATGAAAGCATCAGCGTACTGTCTCCAAACAAAAGTATCGAGAAAGGGCGGTTGGACTGGGGCGCGTCAACGAAGTTTTCCTACCAGGGTCGGGAATATATGGAAGTCCCGTTCCTCTTTTCCGGTAAATCCATGCTGGAAGGCAACGACTCGCTCGCAGGTGTCTCCTTTAGCCTGGTGGTGCGTAGGGACTCCCTGGGTAGTTACGAAGGGGCTGTGCGTACGACTGTCAAGGACAACAAGGTGTCGGATGTGGCGACAGGCGATAAAGTCGCCCGTACCACGCAGAGCTACCAACTGCTCAACGGGGAGCGGGCCACTTTCTGGTACGGCGGTGCCGGAAGTTCTTTTTCCCAAGGCCGGAGGATAACCCAAGAGCAGGCAAGGGTTTACGCGCTGCACGTGCTGAACAGCCACGGGGCGTCCGGTGGCGGCTCGGGGAAAGGGACGCTGATGATGGCGCCCGTACCCGGGAGTGACTGTTATTCGATAAGCACCACCACATGGGAGGCGGAATGTACCGTTATAGGCGATCCCGAAACGAGTGGCCAGTACGACTGTACCGATATTCCCGTCACCAACGTTTACCTGATATGCAACTCTACTGATGAAGGGGGTAGTGGTGGCAGCGATGGATCTACTAATGAGAGCGGGGGTAGCTCTGATGGAGGAAGCTGGCCGCCGGATGATGATGATAAAGAAGAAAATATAGTGAAGGATTCGCTTGCAAATTATCCATGCGCACAAGATGTATTAGATTCTGTATTTCAGTTGAAAGATAGTATCATTGGATTAATAAATGCCACATTTGGAATTGATACGTCTTTTAATTTAACATTTGTGGCTAGAACATATACAGGAAAAGATACAACAATTGATGGGGAGTTATTAATGGGGCAACCATTATCAGACCTAAAAATTGCTATTAATACTAATATTTTGACAAAAGCGACGAAAGAATATATTTTAGTTACTATGTATCATGAAGCAATTCATGCATTTTTAAAATACGAAGCAAATATTAATCCGTCCACGTTTAATACTAAATATCCAGATTTGGATTATTATATATACACGACACTAGATGGTAGCAGCACCAAGATTTATAATATGTTACCAGGACATAAGAGGTACGGGCAATTTATAAATAGTCTTGCCAATGCCATTCTAAAATATAATTCTAATATACCTCAAGATGTAGCAATGGCAATGGCTAAGGTAGGAATTGTTAGTCCAAGTTATTTGACTCAAGCAGAAGTGGCATTGAATAAAAATGAAAAACAAGCTTCTGCACAATCTAAAGGTACGAAATGTATTAAATAAATATTATAATAATTTTTCAGCATATGCATAAGCTTTGTAGGTTATTTTTGGGGGTTGTGATAGCATTGCCATTTTATGGTAAATCTCAGGATGGTATATTAATCAAGAGCGTCCAGTATGATGATTTAAAAAAAATGACTAATGCCATTGTACTAAATATTGAAAAGGATATGCAATTTTTTGTTCAGTCAAAAAAAACGATTAACCAATCAGATTCCTCTTTTTTTATACATGCGTTACTCCACGTTAACAATGCAGGTCGTATTGATAGTGTAATATTGGTGAATTATGGTGTTGATGTTTCTATTGACAGTATTATATACGGCAGTATATATAGGTCTTCTTTTGGGTTTAGTTTTGAAAAGAATAGAAGAAATAAGGTATTGTCGTACAAATTTTTGTTTTTCATCTGCCCAGCTGATGCAGATTTTAATAGCCTAAAAAGTACATATAGCATTCGTGTCAATGAGGAAGCGTTGTATAATACAAAAAAATATGAAGACTGTGAGAACGTGATAGTTCTGCCGTTGATCCCTATAAAATTGATGATAACGCCGAGGATATTTTGAACATACTTAGGCCATGCTGTTCGAGATTTTCAATCTAGAACGTCTATCCGTATCCGTACATTTGCAATACGCTTTTAACCATGCTGTTCGACATGTTAACGGAGTGTATGTCGAACGATAAATAAGTCAGGATTTTAAATCCTGTTTATCATCGGTTCAGGATGCCCTACGGAACATCCCGAACAGCAAGAAAGATGTTATAGACGGAAAGAAACCGTTATCAAGTTTGTCCACAGATTGTAATGATTAAAAGCATTGTACCTTATGTTAAAACGAATTACATTCGATGTCGTATATTCTTACTTTATATTGGAATGTATAATGTTGTTTAAATATTGGAAAGATATCGTTACTGGTAATTATTACCTTAACTACCATAGATTTGATAATATTGTAGATTATATGAAAGATTTATTGCGCGATACAGTATTTCCTTATCTTTCTACAATATATTTGATATTTATCCTCCTTCCATTTGAGTTTTTGCTATCAAAATATCCGTATAAGTTTTCGGGTATTTATAGTAAGATGATATTACATTTTTGTATTCAGTTGTCATGTGTTTTGATTGCAGGGTTGTTTTTTGTCAATCTTGTTGGTGGGGAATGGATAGCTTATATACAGATGCTTATTTTACTTGCTTCACTTACTATAACATACATTCCTTTACATCATTGGCTGATTTGTAAACAGTGATAATCTTGTTATGACGTGGGTATGAGGGTAGAACATAGCCAACAAAACTGACGTTTCGAAATTCTGATTTTTGGGATGTCAGAAATGATGTTGAAATGGAATATTGGCAGTTGAGCAAAAAGAAAAAACGCAGATTACGGATTGTCTTTTATCCTCACCTTTTAATGAAACTCGCATTGCTGTTCGAGATTTGCAATCTCGAACGTCTTCCGTATCCGTACATTTGCAATGCGCTTTTAACCACGCTGTTCGACATGTTAATGCAGAGTATGTCGAACGATAAATAAGCCAGGATTTTAAATCCTGTCTATCATCGGTTCGGGATGCCCTACGGAACATCCAGAACAGCAAGGTTAACCTCATTTCTTATATTGTCAATGGCATTATTAAATAAAAATAATATTCTTATGGACGAATATCCAGGCATCGCATTGAATTTAATAGACGATAGTTCTATATTATATTTTGTGAATCATGAGCTATCTCCTTTTGAAAGAAAAAAAGATAGTGATTTGTCGTTTATTTTCAAATGCAATAGTACATACAGAGGAACTAAGCTATTGCGATTTCACAATATTCTTAAAGAGTAAGCTGACCATTAATGATTTTATGGAGTTTTATGGGTGGTACGGAGAACCTATAAATATGACTGAAGAAGATTTGGCAAAAGGTGAATTTGACATTATGGTTTGGGATAAAAATACGAAGACAAATTATGATATGGCTATACTGCCAGATAGGTACGACTCTGGTATGTTTATCATTCAAATAACTAATATGCAATGTAATTCATATATTAACGATTTAGAAGTAGATAATTTTGTTCTTGAATGAAAAAGGTAAAAATAGCATCTTTGATTCTCGTCATTCTTCTAAAGGTAAACATATCCATCGCCCAGCCCAAGGATGTGATTCGTCAGATATATACCATGGTTCTTGATACGCTATGGAAAGACTATCAAAAGAATGGAGATACGCTTTTTTCCTTTACCCATACCTTAATCATCAACTGCCATACACAGAATTTTAACGTGATATATGGTCCAGGACATTATGACGATGTCCTGTTGGGTGGTGGATTAATGAAAGGCAGAATCAATGAACAAGAATATCCGTACTTGAGAAATGCACTACAAAACCGGACTGAGATTGTTATTGACACGTCAATCATTGAAACAAGGAACGGGATGCTTGACATTAGCTGCGAGCAGGGAGTGAGGTTTTTCAAATACAAACCCAATAATCGGCACTTTGAATTGTCCAATCCCATTTTCATAGGTAACCATTGTATTATCTCCTTTGCTTATGGCAGAGAAAGGGAAGAGTATGCCGAAACTTGGTGGTTGACTAAAAATGGAAACGCATGGGAAATCCCTCCATCGAATCAACGTTTCATAATGAATTTGATTTATTAACCCATTGCTGTTCGAGATTGCAATTCTCGAACAATATATAAGTCAGGATTTTAAATCCTGTTTATCATCGGTTCGGGATGTTCCGAAGGGCATCCCGAACAGCAAGCGTACAGTATAGATATGCTGTCGTTGTGGAAAAGAAAAAACGCAGATTACGGATTATCTTTTATCTTCGCTTTTTAATGAAACTCTCCACGCGAAATCTTTTGGGTATTAGGGACTTGACGAGGGAAGACATCACGCTTATCCTCGACACCGCCGCCCAGTTCAAAGAAGTATTGCAACGTCCGGTGAAGAAAGTACCTTCCCTGCGCGACGTTACCATCGTCAATCTGTTTTTCGAAAATTCCACCCGTACCAGGATGTCCTTTGAGTTGGCGGAAAAACGCCTTTCTGCCGACACCCTTAACTTTACCGCCAGTGCATCTTCCGTCAAGAAGGGGGAGACACTTCTGGATACAGTCAATAATATCCTGAGCATGAAGGTGGACATGGTCGTAATGCGGCATTCGGCTAGCGGTGCGCCGCATTTCCTTGCCAAGCACATCCCGGCGGCGATTGTCAATGCCGGCGACGGCATCAACGAGCATCCAACGCAGGCTTTGCTGGAAGCACTGTCCATACAGGAACGTTTTGGCCGCAACCTCGAAGGGCGCAAGGTCGCAATATTGGGCGATATCAGCCATAGCAGGGTGGCGATGAGCGACATGTACCTGCTGACCAAGATGGGTGCCGAAGTGACCATTGCTGGTCCGCCGACACTGATTCCCAAATACCTGACCGACGCATTTGACGTGCGTGTGGAATACGACATCAAAAAGGCGTTGCAGTGGTGCGACGTTGCCAATGTGTTGCGCATACAACTCGAAAGGCTTGACCAGCCTTTGTTTTCCTCACTTCGTGAATACAACCTGCAATATGGCGTGAGCCGCCGACTGTTGGAAAGCCTGGGCAAAGAAATCACCATCATGCACCCGGGGCCTATCAACCGTGGCGTGGAGCTGGACAGCGACGTCGCAGACGGACCGTGCTCCATTATCTTACCCGAAGTGGAAAATGGCGTGGCGGTTCGCATGGCAGTCCTATATTTGCTGGCAGAACGAAACAATTAAACTCAGATGGAAAAAATTGCCCTGTTCCCCGGAACTTTTGACCCCGTTACGATTGGACACGTGGACATCGTCACGCGTGCTTTGGGACTTTTTGACAAAGTGGTCATCGGTATCGGCAACAACATCGCCAAAGTACCCATGTATTCCGTCCATCAGCGTAAAGCCTGGCTGGACGAGATATTCAAGCAAGAGCCGCAGATTGAAGCGCACATCTACGAGGGGCTGACGGTTGATTTCTGCCAAAAAATAGGTGCTAAAATTATTGTGCGCGGTATCCGGTTCGTGAGTGATTTTGAATACGAAAAAATGATAGCCGACATGAACCGTAGCCTTGACGATACGATAGAAACCGTGTTCCTGACCTGTCTGCCGATATACAATTCCGTCGCGTCCACGATGGTGCGCGACGTCATCAAAAACAACGGCGATGCCAGCCAGTTCCTTCCCGATGTCGTGCGTGGTACGATTTATGGGAAATAAGGAAAATGGTAAAGAAAATGATGGTAAACGAAAAAGCTGTTCGGATAGAATGGCTTTTTCGTTTCAGGGAAAGCCTATGTGGTGCGTGTCCACTTTGGTTATGAAAGGCAGAATCCCCGCTAGATTAGTTATGGATCCAAGACACGCTGCGTGTTCTGGACGTTGTTTTTTAACTTTTAAATTTTACTTTGACAATGAAAGTTTTTATCACTAAGCCAATTGCGGAACGCGGAATGGATGTTTTCAAAAAAGCGAAAATAGACGTTACGGTATGGAAACAGAAACAGGCACCTGCCCCTGAAGCATTGTATAAAAAACTCCAGGACTACGATGCGGTGCTCTGCATCGGCTACAAGCTGGACGCGCGTTTTTTTGCGGCCTGTCCGCACCTCAAAGCCGTTTCCCTCTTGTCTGTCGGTTACGACAATGTGGATGTACAAGCGGCTGTCCGACACAAAATTCCCGTGGGCAATACGCCCCACGTGTTGAGCAAGGCGACGGCCGACGTGGCCTTCCTGCTGATGCAGATGGTGGCACGTAAAGCGACCTATAACTACAACAGGATATTGGACGGGCAATGGGGTGGATTTAACCCCATGGACAATTTGGGAATGGACCTGGAAGGGAAAACGCTGGGGATTTTTGGTCTTGGCAGGATTGGAATGGAAATGGCCAGGAAGAGCCAGGCCGCATTCAATATGAACATCATCTACCACAACAGACACCGCAACGAACAGGCCGAAAAAGAACTTGGTGCGAAAAAAGTAAGTTTCGACAAGCTGCTCGCGGCAAGCGACGTACTTTCATTGCATAGCGCGTTGACACCCGAAACGGAAAACCTGTTTGACAAAACGGCCTTTGAAAAGATGAAACCCACGAGTATTTTCATCAATACCAGCCGTGGCGGTATTGTGGACGAAAAGGCGTTGACACAAGCCTTAAAAAAGAAAAGTATCTGGGGGGCAGGTCTCGACGTGACCAATCCCGAACCGATGAAGCCCAACAACCCACTTCTGAAAATGGAAACCGTCGCCGTGCTCCCCCATATCGGAAGCGCAACTTTTGAAACGCGTAGTGAGATGTCGCGAATTGCCGCGGAAAATATCGTCGCTGTGTTGAAAGGTAAAAAGATGCCCCACTGCATCAATCCGGAAATATACCCATAGGTTATTTGCTTAAAGGGAGTGTACCACGGAAGCGCAGTTTTAATGTATTATCTGCTATAAATTAAGATCCTCTCTACCACTAAAAAAAGCCGTTTTGCCCCTTTTTTGGGTGTCGTTTATCTCCTAAAAACAGCCTTTGTATAGTGTTGTAATATGGCTGTAATCCTTACTGGATAAGGGTTTCGGAAAATATATAGTATGCTGCATGTCCTCTGTCCAGTATTGCCGTCTCCTTAAAGCAGAAAATGGAAGAAGCGTTTATTATACTATAACACCTTATCTTTGCTGTAAATAATGGTTTGTTAGTAAATTTTCTCATAAGCAGTTAGTTTTGGTTGCGGCTTCGATTTCTATCGAAGCCTATTTTTTTGGGGTCTATCTAATCTTTTACTGGACGATACTCTTAACGATATTATGATAGCATACAGAATATCGAAAGCACCGGACAGATACATCCTTTTCCTTTTTGTTGAATTTTTTTCACTTAAAGTTTGTTCCTTTCAGGACATGGTTTTCATTTTATAGGGCAATCACCTATTAATGTATAGGCAGGTATCTGGTATAGAAAAATATTTTGCAGAAAAATAAACGGGATGATTAAACTTTTTTCTTTTTATACAGTCTCAATATTCTAATAGTTAGTTTGTTAGTAAATTTTCTCATAAGCAGTTAGTTTTGGTTGCGGCTCCGATTTCTATCGGAGCTTTTTTTTGCTTTAATATTTGATGGATTTTCCGAGGTTGAGGGAGGACTGGATAAATTTCCGGAGGTTTTCCGTGGATGTTTCGCGGTCTTCTTTGCGGAGATAGAGCATGTGCCCGCTTCTGTAACCTTCCCATTTCATGCGGGATAGTAATACGCCGCGCGGATCCATCTGCCACATACTGTATTTGGCGTTGAAATAGTCGCAGGCGCCGTCGTAGTAGCCGGATTGCACAAGCAGGTGCAGGTTGGGGTTGGACGCCATTGCCAGGCGCAGGTTTTCCGCAACTTGGTTGTTTTTGTTGTTCCAGGGTCGGACCGAACCAAAGATGTTGTAGTGGATATCGGTTTTATAGTTTAGTTCATTGCGCAGGTAGATATTCATCGCCGGCGTGAATGCGTTGGACCAGGATTCCAGCTCGGCATTGTAGTCTGGGCTGGAACCATAGGCTTGCTTGTCGATGCCCTTGTAACGGGAATCGAGCCGTCCGATGGTGTAGCCTTCTTTTTTCAGCAATTCTTTCCAGTACACGTCCGTGGAGACGTCCAGATTGTTGCCGGAAATGACGGAAGTGTCCAGGCCTGTATAGCGGGCGAACTGGCCTACGACTTTTGCCCTTTCTTCCGCAGATATGGAATTGCCTTTTGCGATGGCAGGCAGTAGCTCGTCAATGGCATATTTTTCTACCGTTGGTAGGAACGCGGTGAGGTCTTGGCTTTGCAGGTCGGCGGGCAGTTTTTTGTGGTACCAGGCCGTAGCACTGAAATAGGGCAGGCGCAGTGCCGCCGCCAGAGGTCCGTTGCGTTCAATGCCGAGTTCGGTCGGTGAGACCAATACGACCCCGTTGAGGAACATCCATTCGCGTTGTTGCAAAGCCAACGCCAGGCCGGAAGCACGTGTCGTGCCATAGCTTTCGCCGATGAGGAATTTGGGTGATGCCCAACGGTTTTTGCGGGTCACGAAAGTATTGATCCAGTCCGCGAGATAGGCGATGTCTTCGTTGACACCGTAAAATTTTGTGTTCGGCGTTTCCTTGTCCGTTTTGCGTGAATAACCTGTGTTGACCGGGTCGAGATACACGATGTCCGCAATATCCAGGATGGAATTGGGATTGTCCTGCAATCCGTAAGGTAGCACAGGATAGCCTTCGTCGTCGATTTTCAACATACGCGGACCGGTATAGCCGATTTCCATCCATAGGGAAGGTGTGCCGGGACCGCCGTTGAACGATATTACCAACGGGCGGCTGTCGCGGTCTTTGACATTGTCGCGCTCGTAATACGTGTAAAAGACGCCTGCAACGGGTTTGCCGTCTTCGTCCCATATCGGTATCGTGCCAGCGGTTGCTGTGTAGGCAACCGGAATGCCTTTGATGGTCACGCTGTGTTTGGTGGTGACCGCACTGTCAACGTCCAGCCGCAACAAAGATGCTGGGCTTTCCGCTTTGGGTTTTCCGGCTGTATTGGGTTTCGTTTCCGGCTTGTCCTGTGCCTTGCCCTGTAAAGCAAACAAAGAAACCGCAAAAAAAGGTAGAGTGATACATCGTTTTAGTGACATGTTAGTTCAATTTTTGGAGTTAAATGTACAAAATAAAATAGTGCCAAGTCATAAGCAAAAAGAGAAAACAAAAAGTTGCTGGGGATACCGTCGACAACGGCGGCACCAGTTCGAGGTTTGGCGGTTCAGTTTTATTTTGGCTTTTTCTTTTTTTCTGTTCGTCGTTTGTGAAAAGTTCTGCCGTATATTTTTCGTACAACCCGAACAAAAACGCCATTCTGCCGGTGGTTTATGGAAAATATTTGTTCAACTTTTCTGATATGGCTTTCTCGTCCGGTAATAATTTTTGGTAGTCTTTCGGCAATAATGCTGTCGTGCTGTATGTTGCAACGCCTATTGGCTGGTTGCTTGTTTTCAACGAATATTCTACGACAGTTCTGTTTTTCTCTTTGCAGATAATGATTCCAATGCTGTCTTTTTCATTTGGCAGTTTTACGTTCTCGTTCAACAGTGTAAGGTAAAATTCCATTTTGCCTTTGTATTCGGGTAAGAAATCGCCAATTTTCAATTCAATAGCAACCAAACATTGCAGTTGCCGGTGGTACAAAAGCAAATCAATAAAATATTCCTTCCCGTCCACTTCCAGTTTAAACTGATTTCCGACAAACGTAAATTGGAATCCCATTTCCAACAAAAAGTTGCGCATGTTTTGCACCAAGGCGTTTTCCAGTTCCCGTTCCGAATGCTCGTCCGCAAGTTCCAAAAAGTCAAACGTATATTCGTCTTTTACCGCTAAAACCGCTTGGTTTTTCACATTTTCTGGTAACGTGTTGTCAAAGTTGGTTTGGTTGAGTAGATACTTTTCGTAGGTTTTGTTTTCAATTTGATGAATGAGAACGTTTTTTGTCCAACCGAATTTTTTCGTGGAAAGTATGTAAAATTGGCGTTCCAAATTATCCTTGCATTTGTTGAGAATAACAATGTTTTTTGTCCAGCTAATTTCTCCAACCAGTGGTTGGAGATTTTCAACTGTGTGATATTCACTATAGAATTGAGCCATTAACCAAAGGTTTGTTGTAGAAAAACCGCCAACGCCCGGAAATTCCTGTTGCAATTCTGCCGAAAGCGTAGGGACAACCGCTTTGCCCCAACTTTTTGCTTGTTTTTCGGTGATGGATTTCCCGATGTGCCAATATAGGCGAATGAGTTCCACATTTACGGCTTTTAAGGCTGCGTATTGGGCTTCTCTTACTTTAGTTTTGATTTCGTTAATAAAATCAAACTGTTCTATGTTTTGAGTGTCTGCCATTTTTCAAAGTTATTCCTTCTGTGTTTTCCTTTCTTTTTGGCAAAAAGGTCTGCCGTATGCTTTCTATACCGATTAACAACAACTCCATTCGGTCTGCCCGCTTGTAAATGTTGGGCTACGAACGGTAAGCCAAATCTACGGTCTTGTCAAGGTCGTAATGGGTATTTGCCCGGTACGATGGTTTGCGCATGGCGTTAGGTTTCCCAGTTTCGTTTATCAATCACATATTCATAGTGTGCGACGGCTTGACCATAATCGCCCAGTTGGACTTCCCTTATCTTTTCGGCGCCAAGATTCCCTATAGCGATTTGTGAACGGATATTTTCCGTGCCGATATGAAAATATACCTTGTCCACAAACTGAAAAGCATAATCAAGTAATATCTTTTTTATTGCTCTATTGTATTTGCCGCCCCAATATTGCCGTGCAAGAAAAGTATAGCCAATTGCTATGCTTGCATGTCCAGGCTGATAGTCGTAATATCTTGTCGAACCAATGGTTGCGTCCAAGGCTTTGTCCTTGATTAGGAACGCACTCTTTGATGCAGTAGCTCCGTCAAAAAACAGTTGAAATACGTTTCTTTTGTACCTGTCTTTTGTAGGGTGCTGCTCCCATATCAATGGGTCGGACGCGATTTGGTAAAGCGCCTCAAAGTCTTCGTCTGTCAATGGAACCAGTTGTACCAAATCGTCCTTGAGCATGCTTGTTTGCCAGTTTATCGTAATTTCGGACATAAATCGCATTTTGTTTTATGTAATACGATAATGAAATTCAATATAGACCAATAATTTTTATTACTCCGCTCTTCAGGATTTGTAATCCTGAAGCCTTATCGGCGGATTTGAAATCCGCAAATAGCAGTGCATTGCAAATGCACGGATAAGCGTTCGGGATTGCAAATCCCGAACAGCACAAATGGATTTTTGGTCTAAAATATAAATCAAAATCGTATAAAGTGGGATTTCTGGACAATGTTCATGTCATCTCAACTATTAAATATACAGGTTATTGTGTAATCTGCATGTGTGTGCTGATGGCAATCCTATTCCAAGCGTTGATAGTGACAATTGTGAAAATAATCTGGCCGATATAATGTTCGTCAAAATACTGCAAGGCCTTTTGATAGGTTTCAGAAGAACGTCCTTTTTGGTGGATGAAGGTAATTTCTTCCGTCATAGCCAAGATGACCTTTTCTTCTTCTGAAAAAAAGTTGGTTTCTCGCCACCCGTCCAATATGAAAATCCTTTGCGCTGTTTCGCCGAGTTCCACTGCTTCCAGACTGTGCATGTGCAGACAAAAAGCACAACCATTGATTTGTGAAGCCCTAAGTTTGATAAGTTCGCGATGTTGCGCGCGCAACCCGCTGTTGCGTATATAGGTTTCCAGTCCAAGCATGGCTTGGTAACCGTTCGGCTCAATTAGGTCAAGATTCATTCTTTGTTCCATCGTATTATATTGTTTTTGTTTTGATGGGACAAAATTGACACTGAACAATGGAGAAAAAATTAAGCTGGTTTAAGAAATGAACTTTGCACGCAGCTCACTCAAATATTCAGGTGTAATGTCCAGATAGGATGCTAACATATATTGGGGAATACTTTGCACAAATTCAGGAAACGAAGCGGTAAAATGTCGAAAACTTTCTTCTTTGCTCAGCTCGTGCCTTAGTTTTATCTTGACTTGCGCAGCCGCGTGTGCCGTCTGATGGACAATTCTGAAGTAGCGTTCCATAACGGGAAACTTAGTCAACAATTCTTCTTGCTTATGGTAGGGCAATACCCAGACCTTTGATTTTTTTATGGCTTGGATAAAGAACGCAGATGGTTCCTGCTTTTGAAAAGAAAAATAATCTGCCAGCCACCAATGCTCCAATGCAAATTGTACCGTTCTTTCCACACCTTTTCGGTCGATAAAATACATACGCAAGCAACCATCTTCTACATAATAATTATGCTTGCATACTTGCCCTTCGCTAATAAGGATTTCTTTTTTGTTTGGATATAAAACCTTAAAATAAGATGCGATTTCCTCCCAATCTTTTTCACGTATGGAAACAAACTTGTTGATATGTGCTTGCAACGGAAACATATTGTAACATTATAATATGGGGCGTTCTGCATCTTAGATTATCATAGTTCGTGTTGCCTTATCCATTTTCCTGTTTCCGGAGCTTCATATTTGCGCATTTTGGAAAGGAGAGAGGTAATGTCATCGTCGCTCAGAACCATGGCACGATGGTTAGGTTTGACAAATCCGTTGCCCACCATGTTGTCCATCATCTGCAAAAGCTGGTCGTAAAAACCGTCGGTGTTGAGGATGGCGATGGCTTTTTTGTGGAGACCCAACTGAGCCCAGGTAAGCATCTCAAAAAACTCCTCGAAAGTGCCGAAACCGCCGGGAAGCATGATGACGGCGTCGGAGAGTTCGTCCATTTTCTTTTTGCGGTCGTGCATGTTGTCCACCAGTATCAGCTCGGTTAGATGTTCGTGTCCGACTTCTTTTTTCCGTAAAAAATGTGGTAACACTCCGATTACCTTCCCGCCGTTTTCCAAAGCACCGTCTGCTACCGCACCCATCAGCCCGACTTTGGCGCCGCCATAAATGACGGCGATATTGTTTTCTGCCAAGGCTTTTCCGAGTGTGTACGCTGCCGCCGCATATTGCTCAGCATTACCTGAACTGGAGCCACAAAAGACCGCGATACTTTTCATGTGTTTTAGGTAAAAAGGCAAAAGTAAAAAATGCCCAACCGAACTTTCACATCAAGCGTTGGGCGTTGCGCGCGCTGCGTTTTCTTCCTTTGTCTCCGCCGGGAAGAATTTGGACTGGAACAGGAGCAGTATAATCACGCCGACAGAGATGCACGCGTCCGCAAAATTGAACACCGGATCAAAAAACGTAAACCTTTCCCCGCCCCAAAACGGCACCCAACTCGGCAGCACCGTGTCGATAACCGGAAAATAAAACATGTCCACCACACGTCCGTGCAGAAAGGAGGCATAGCCGCCGCCTTTGGGAAACATGGTCGCAATATTGCGCAGATAAGGGTCGCTCTCGTTGAACATCAATCCATAAAACATACTGTCTATCAGGTTGCCCGCCGCTCCCGCAAAAATCAACGCCACACATACCAGGAAACCCGGATGTTTCTTTTCCGCCACGATCCGTTTGATGTAAAAACAACCCCAGACGACCGCCACCAGACGAAACAGGGTCAGGAGCATCTTGCCCCAGCCCCCGCCAAACTTCATGCCCCAAGCCATGCCTTCGTTCTCGATGAAGTGCAGCCGGAACCAGTTGCCCAGTACATGGTGCTCCTCGCCAAGGTAGTAATGGGTCTTGATATATATCTTGATAATCTGGTCTATCAACAACAACGCAATGATTGTCAATGTAATATGACGAACTTTCATGGATTTCGATACGTATTTTTGGATACCAAAGATAAGGCAACCGAATTGGGTTTAGCCTAGTGGAGTGGAATTTATCGGGTGTTTCTTCTGGTATTGGCTGAAAATATAATGCATACAAAAGTAACTAAGCACAGCACCTACGCTGTCCGCAACCATGTCCGTCCAGTCGAAGCTCCTGTCCACGGTAAAATATTTCTGCACGTATTCCATCAATATTCCAAACAAAATGACTGCTAACGTTATCCACCGCAATATTGCCGCATTGGGTTTGTATCTCTTCGCCAAAGGCAGCGTGAGCCAGAACACCTGTGCGCCAAACAGTCCCATGTGCACGACCTTGTCGAAATGCGGAATCTGGTTCAGTTCGGAATCCTCGAAATCCTTCTCGGGCAGAGTCAGTAAAATATAAATCAGAATTGCCCAAGCCAATGCCGGGATATAACAAAGCCATAGTTTTTTGCTGGAAGAAGCCATTGCTGATGTGTCGTGTTTGGACAAAAATAAGACAAAAGGCGCAAGAAGAAATCTATTTCACACAAGCATATATGACTTTCATCAAAACCGCAACTTCTGTTTATGCGAAAAATCAATCGGAATGTTCGCAAAAAAACCGCCGCGTCCGACTTTGACGTTGCCCAAGAAATGCAGATCCACCGTTCCGGACAAGAATGTCGCCAACGCATTTTGGACAATCGGCCGCATGTCGACACGGATTTTCGCCGGGTAGGTAAAATCTTGGCCCGGCAAGACATGCGTCACCGAATCTTGGACGTAGTGCCCGACGAGTTGGTTGTTGGCAAAAATCTGACAGTCGAGCTTCTTGAAATCCAGCTTCATGTCATTGGGATTGGAAAACACCAGCTCCGCAAAAAGGGTGGACGAGTCCGTGCCGACATCGCCGACCTTGAACTGGTTGACACCCTTAAAAACGAGCGGTTTGGGTTTGGAACAGCTTCCCAACAACACACCAGCTAACAAAACCGCGAGGGCAGGAGAGCCCCATTTTATGCCTCTTTTCATAAATGCAATATTACATACCAAAAAACAATTTCCGCACGGTATTCGGCAAATTTGCGTTTTCTTTGTATGCTATAAATCTTAGTAGGTGGAAGGCATGACGTTGGTTATCTATATAGCTAATTATATTGGTTAATATATTTTATACTAACTAATTGTTTTTAAATAAAATATACAATATAATTTAATAAATTATTACACAATATTGATGCTGTTTTGAAGCCAATTAGATAGCTATAAAATCAAGCTGACAAAATGACGTAACATGAAAGAAAAAGGTATTTTATATATTGAAAATCATTACTTTCCATCAATTGTCTTATTTAAAAATTCAATTGGCGAAACACATATAAAAATTTTTTCATGCGATAGCTACAAAAAGATGTCTTTCAAGAACCGTTGCGTGGTTGTCGGGAGCAATGGAACCGTTGCATTGTCCGTACCGATAGAAAATGGACGTGACCAGAAACTGCCGTTCAAGGACATAAAAATTGCTGCCAACCAGTCTTGGCAGAAAATCCATTGGCGGACTATCACGAGCTGTTATGGCAAATCGCCATTTTGGGAATATTATGCCGACTATTTCGCGCCGTTTTTTACGAAAGAATACCGTTTTCTATGGGATCTCAATACGGAAATATGGCAGTTGCTATGGCGTATTATTGATAAGAAAAAGATATTAGTTGTTGAAAACCAATATATTGAGGAAGGTAAAGTATTGGGTGTAGATTTCCTGCCGAAGAATTACAAGGATGCGCCTAACCCGGTAATTTATCCGCAGTTGTTTGAAGATCGGATTGGTTTTCAACCGAATGTGTCGATACTGGATTTGTTGTGCATGGAGGGACCGAATGCGGCGGAGCGGCTCAGAGAGGCTTGTGCTACCTAACTTAAACATTAGGTTTCCTAGGTGTAATCGCCAGATAGATTTTCTCGGTTGTTTTTACGAGTATAAATCTGTAATCTGTTGATTTTAATTCAATTGTGTTTTGTTCTATTAGCTGATTGTTGTCAATGAATGCACTGTATTGGAATGAGGAACTTTCAATATTGAAATGCTTGTTGATATTGTTGGCTACTTGGATGAATAATTGTTCCAGATCGTCCTGGTTGCTAACTCCTGCAACAAACACGGCTTTGTTTGCATTGATTCTCAGTGGTTTGAAGTGTATATACTCGTTTAGGTCGCTTGGTTGGATGTAGTTTGCCAATCTTGCGAACGTGCTTTGATTGTTGCGCGCCGTTTCATCATCGGTTGTGTTGGCATCAAGTGTGGCCGGAACGGCAAGAGTCTGTAGCTTTTTCTGCTTTGTTTTTGTGTTTGATTTTTTCCTGTTAGATGTCGTAACTTCTTTGTTTACAATACTTTTTGTTTCTATTTTTTCTTTAACGGGATTGTTGGCTATGTTGATGGGAGGAACTGTTTTTTCCAATTCTGGACTGGTGGTCATAGTATAATTGGCATTGCTGGGTGCGGACATATTTCCAGCTTTTTCCAACAGATCTGCTTGGGGGAGTTTGCCTGTGCTGAGGATGCTCAATACCAATGCGCCAACTGCAAGGATATTCATGCCAAAGGATGCCTGGAACGTTCTGTTTTTACGGTTTTCCAACAGAAAAGCCGCACGGTTTACCAATTCGCTATTGGGTTTTCCGGTAAGGGAGAGTGTTCCAGAAGAGGGAACGAGACCATTTCCCTTTTTTGAAAAATATAGTAGGCTTTCAATATAATCTATTGAATTTAAATTACTTGTTTTGATGGACTTCGTATCGCAGGACAGTTCCCTGTCCTCATGTATCGCTTTCCCGATCAATAAGTAGAAAGGATTGAAATACATGATTTTTTCCAGGCATAACTGTAAGAGTAAAAATAGGTAATCGTGTCTTTTGATATGCCATAGTTCATGGAGCAAAACGGCTTCCATCTGCTTGCTTTCCAGTCCGTTGAGTGCAGATAGCGGCAATAGGATGACTGGTTTGAGAAAACCTTTTGTAAACGGTGTGACGACGGATTGTTGTATGACCAGCCGGATGGGGCGGCGGATGCCGAGTTTGGTTTTCCATGTTTCCGTCAATTTATATAAGAGGTTCGGGATTTCGGTTGTATGGGTTGATTGCAGACGGATTTCTCTATTAGAATGGACGGATTTGTATATAAATACAAATGTATTTAATAGTAGTAAAATTATATAAGTGTATGATATATAATTATTTGAAAAAATATTTTTTATTGGATATGAAATCTGTGGCATAATATTGCTACTTGCCGATCCATTGCTAAAAATGTTGCAGAGAAACAATCCCATCAACACATATTGCAGGGCAATGCCCAATAGATAGCTTTTGTCCGGTGATGTCAATTGGGAGCGTCGGAAAGCAAACAGTACGGTATAAGCTATCGCGGACTGCCATAGAGAGGCGAGTAGTGCTGGTCCGATATTTTGTAACCAATACATAGTCAGTGGGTTATTGGGCTTTTTTAAGTTTGTTGAGCATTTCCTGTATCTGTTCCAGTTCGTCGGGTGAGGCAGTTCCGTTGCCTAATGCCTGCAACACGAGTTGGGATGTCGAACCGGAAAATAGGGTATGGACCATTTTTCCGAGGAATTGTTTTTGTGTCTTTTCTTTAGATATATTGGGCATGTAACGATGCACTTTTTGAGCGTCATCCCTAGTAACTAATTGTTTGTCATACATTATCTGTATGAGTTTAAGTGTCGTGGTATAGGCACAGTTCTTCGTTTGGGAGATTTCTTCATAGACCTCCCGGACGGTCGCGGCGTGCTTTTTCCACAGTATCTGCAATATTTCCAGTTCGCCTTCCGACGGTTTGGGCGTTTCTAAGTGTTTCATGCGGCACTGTTTTTCTTTTGTACGAAATGCTTCGTAACAAATATACAAAACTAACAACCTTCAACGACCACATCAAACCGTGTTTTTAATCAATTTTAACGGTAATTGTTGCAATGGAATTACCTTAGGGCAATATCTTTCGGCTATGGACACAAATATTGGGGTAGGACTTATTGGTTTTGGTATGGCAGGCGAACTCTTCCACGCACCGTTCATACATAACGTTGAAGGTTTCTCGTTGCGAAAAATCCGAACTGCCAATCCCGAAAACATACGGAAAGCGCAACACCAATATCCCGATGCGGAAGTTGTCGGTGATAGTGAATTTATTTTTCAAGATGATGGTCTCCAATTAGTTGTGATTGCTACTTCCAATACATCACATTTTGAACTGGCAAAGAAAGCGTTGGAAACAGGCAAGAACGTGGTTGTCGATAAACCGTTTACCATTACGACCGAGGAGGCGGACGAGCTGATTGCGTTGGCCAAGGAAAAAGATTTGCTGTTGAGCGTGTACCAAAACCGCCGCTGGAGCAGTGATTTCAAGACCTTGCAGTCCGTCGTCGAGAAACGTTTTGTCGGCCGCGTTGTCGAACTGGAAATGCACTATGACCGTTTCCGAAACCAGTTGAAAGGCAATGCCTGGCGTGAGGAAAACCTGCCAGGTTCGGGTATCCTGTACGATTTGGGAGCGCATCTGATTGATGAAGCCTTGGTCTTGTTTGGACGTCCCAAATATGTGTGGGCAGACCTTGCCATGCAGCGCAAAGGCAGCCAGGCGGTGGACTATTTCAACCTCATCCTAAAATATGCTTCTGGTCTGCGTGTCAAACTCGGCGCTGGAATGTTAAAGGCGATTCCTCGTCCACATTATATCCTGAACGGAGAAAACGGCAGCTATGTCAAAAGCAGCATGGACATCCAGGAGGACGACCTCAAAGCGGGAAAAAGACCCATCGACACCATCGATTGGGGCAAGGAACCCGCTGCATTTTACGGTAAACTCAGGTATTTGCAGGACGGGGAACTGAAAGAATCCATATTTCCTTCTGTTCCGGGCGACTATACAGGCTTTTATCAAAATATTTACGATACATTGCGGCAGAAAGCAGCACTTAAAGTAAAGCCGGAGGAGGCGAGGAATATCATCCGCATCATAGAACTGGCAATGGAAAGCAACGCTTCCGGACGAGAAGTGGAAATTGGATATTCGAAAAACGACATAAAATATTGATTGACGGAAGCGTTAAGTTAAAAGTAAGAAGGCAAAAGTAAAAATGCCCAAAATAGGGTAAAGAGCATTAAACAAAATGCCGTTTTACGACAAACATTACAATAAATGGAACGTAGAAAATTTATACATCAATCTTTGATGGCAACAGGCGGCGTATTGGCCGCCAAGTCTGGATTGGGCCGCAACATACCTAGTAACATCGATTTTCCGGTAGTGCGCATTCCCGAGGCGCAGCGTCGTTTCAAAAGCCCGGCAGTCGAGCGGCTTATCAACGAGGTCAAGTCCAGCATCGGCAACAAGGAGCTGGCGTGGATTTTTGAAAACTGTTTCCCCAACACTTTGGATACAACCGTTGAGTATTACACTGTTGGCGGCAAGCCCGAAACCTATGTCATCACCGGAGACATTGACGCGATGTGGCTGCGGGACAGCTCGGCGCAGGTCTGGCCATACATTCCTCTGTGCAAAACCGACAAGGAACTCGCCAAGATGATAGAGGGACTCATCAGCAAACAGGCAAAATGTATCCTCCTCGACCCTTATGCCAATGCTTTCTACAAAGACGAAAAGCAGGTCAGCGAATGGGCTTCCGATCTGACGGACATGAAGCCCGGCGTCCACGAACGCAAATGGGAAATCGACAGTCTTTGCTATCCCATACGGCTGGCACATGGTTACTGGAAGGAGACCGGAAGTACGACCATCTTTACCTCGGAATGGGACAAGGCGATGGAACTGGTCATCCAGACTTTCAAGGAACAGCAGCGTATATTGGACGACGGCCCTTACCATTTCCAGCGTAAGGCCGCGACATCGACCGACACGCTTCCGATGAGTGGTTACGGCAATCCGACCAATCCCAATGGACTGATCTGCTCTATGTTCCGACCAAGTGACGATGCAACGATTTTTCCGTATTTGATTCCTTCCAATATATTCGCTATCATATCGTTACAGAATTTGGCAGAGATTTGGGACGCGCGCGGAAAGCAACCTGAACTCGCAAGATCGGCACGCGAACTGGTAAGAACTCTCTGGCAGGCCGTCCAGGCTTACGGTACGACTTTCCATCCCAAATACGGAAAGATATACGCTTTTGAAGCCAATGGTTACGGCAGTTTCAACTTGATGGACGACGGCAATATTCCCTCCCTGCTGAGCTTGCCATATCTCGCGCACACTGTCAACACCAACGACATTACCTACCAGAATACCCGAAAATATATCTTGTCCGCCGACAATCCTTATTTCTACAAAGGCAACGCCGCGGAAGGCATCGGCAGTCCGCACACGGGCAAGGACAAAATCTGGCATCTCGGCATCATCATGCGCGCCATGACCAGCACCGACAGAACCGAAATCGCCCAATGCCTCAAAATGATACAGGCCACCCATGCCGGGACAGGCTTCATGCACGAATCCTTTGACAAGGACCTCCCGATGAACTTTACCCGCAAATGGTTTGCTTGGGCTAACACCCTTTGCGGCGAGCTGATCTGGAAAGTCTATCGTGAAAACAAGACGTTGTTGGATTAAATGTAGAGCCGCACGATCGTGCGGCTCTTTTTCTTTTGGGAATTGATTGTTTATTAAAAATGCCGAGCGTGATAGAGACGCGCGATTGTGCCCCTCTACAACCAAATCCTCCCATTCCAACCTTTTTTCCCGAAATTGCATCTGGATACATGTGAAAAAAACAGACCAAATCTCTCAACAAAAATCATCCTTATGAAGACGGATTACCGATTCACTGATGACGGTACGGAAAGTGGTGCAACAATTGACTATCAATCCGCCTTGTGCCACCGATTACCAAAATCTTACAACAGGAATAAAAATAGACCCCATGCCTGTCGGGAATCATCTTTTGTGTCTTTCTGCGGATGAACAACGTGAGCAAAGCCGCGTGTATATACGTTTTCAGGTGTCGGGATTGGCGAGCGTCCCGGACATTCAAGGCAAGTTGCATACACCAAGCATACAGACGAGTCGCCGTACCATATTTACAAAAGAAGAGATTTGTTTTCTTTTTTCCTGATTGATGTGAACAGAAAAATAGTGGATTCCGTCCGGTTAAAACAGGATGCATTTGGTTCAGTAAGTGGCGTATTTTCCATTCCGAAAAATGTATTGACGGAACGTTTTACCATTGACATCTACCATCAAACCGCTACCTATTGGAGACGAAGTAGTCCATAGCGGCAAAAGTGGCGATGTGTGTATCGAACAAACCTGTACCATTTCCCAAAAATCGTATCGTCTCAATAGACAAAAGCCCAATGGATTAAAATTATCCGGAGTTGATTATATGGACGATATGTGAATACTTTAAATGAAATGACTATACAAAACGTTATAATTTCTTCAAACCCAACTTCCTATTGTTCGTAATCGAAAAAAAGCCTTTCTTTGAGAGGCTTTTTTTCTACCACGTTTGCTTAAACCATTTTATGGACAAAAAGAATTTGTTTGCTTTCGCGATGGTGACGTCCCTGTTCTTTTTTTGGGGATTTATCCATAATCTGGATCCGATATTGATTCCGCATCTGCGCAATGTGTTCAGCCTGTCGCACCTGGAGGCGTCACTGGTTGATTCTGCGGTGTATATTGCTTATTTTGTGATGGCGATACCTGCGGGACTTATCATGAAAAAGCATGGTTACAAGCGTGGCATATTGGTAGGGTTGCTGTTGTTTGCAGTTGGATGTTTTTTGTTCGTTCCGGCGGCCAATACGTTGAGTTATGTGTTTTTTCTCGGCGCACTGTTTGTCGTGGCGTGCGGTCTGACGGTTTTGGAAACTGCCGCAAATCCTTACGTGACGATATTGGGCGACCCGAAGACTGGTACGCAACGGCTCAATTTTGCGCAGTCTTTCAATGGGCTCGCGGCGTTTCTCGCACCGATTGTCGGCGGCAAGACGATACTTTCACAAACGCCTAAAGAACCGCAGGAAATAGCAGCTTTGTCTGAACAGGCGCGGCACACTTATGCGCTTTCCGAAGCGTCCACCGTGAAGCTGCCTTATGTCTTATTAGGATTGTTGATATTGGTCGTTGCGGTCATTTTTTACTTTATCCGACTGCCCGATGTTACGGATGCCGACGAGAAAGAAAGTGGCGGGTTTTTCCATGTGCTGCGTCGCCGAAAAGTAATGGCGGCAGTCGTTGCACAGTTTTTTTATGTCGGAGCCCAGGTGTGCATACTCAGTTTTTTGGTATTGTTTGCGACGGACGTGACCGGCATTCCCGCTGAGAAGGCGGCGATGTATTCCGGATTTGCCGGACTGGCGTTTTTGTTGGGACGTTTTATCGGCACATTCTTGATGCGTTTTGTAAAAGCACCGATATTGATGGCGGTGTTTGCCCTTGCGGCGGCATTGTTGACGGTGTTTGTCATTGTCGGCAATGGTATGGGCACTTTATACGCTTTGATTGGCATTGCTTTTTGCATGTCGATAATGTACCCGACGATATTTGCGTTGGGTATCCAGGGTTTGGGCGGGGACACCAAAGCGGCTTCCAGCCTGATTGTGATGTCGATTGTCGGCGGTGCCGTTTTGCCACCTTTGCTCGGACAGATTTCTGATGTTACAGGACATTTGCAGTATGGTTACTTCGTTTCGTTGGTCTCTTTTATAGTTGTATTGCTCTTTGCTTTGTACAATAGAAATGCGCATCTCGATGAAACAGAACAATTAAAAGGAGGACATTAAAAATGGGTGTAAAATATTTGGCCTTGGACTTGCAGGATGACCCGCAGTTGATTAAAGAATACGAAGAATACCACAAGAACCTGTGGCCCGAAATCCGGAAAAGTATATTGGACGCGGGCATTACCAACATGGAAATTTTCCGTACGGGAAATAGGTTGTTTATGGTCATGCAAACCTCCGAAACCTTTGATGCGGCTGCAAAAGCCAAGTCCGACGCGGAAAACCCTGTCGTTCAGGATTGGGAAAACCTCATGTGGAAATTCCAGAAACCATTGCCTTGGGCAAAGGAAGGTGAGAAGTGGGTGGAACTTTCGAAAATCTTTGAATTAGCGTAATTTCAGTGGTCGAAGAGCCCGTGGCTTTAGCTACGGGCAAAGGGGAAAATCTAAAGGCTGATAGCCATAAATCATAATTCAAAATTCATCAATTAAAATGGTTGATTTAAAAAATAAGAAAGCCGTAGTTACCGGAGCCGCAAGCGGTATCGGAAAAGCGGTGGCGGTTGCATTGGCAAAAGCCGGTGCGGAAATATTTGTAGTGGATTATAACAGAGAGGCCGCAGACCTCGTCGTATCTGAAATAGGAGCGGGTGGTGCGATTGCCACGGCAGTGCAGGCCGACGTGAGCAAACAAGGACAGCTCGTCGACATCTACAATACGATAGGGCAGATTGATATTTTGGTCAATAGCGCTGGCGTTTCACATATCGGACAGGCAACCAATACCTTGGAAGCCGATTTTGACCGCGTGTACAGTGTCAATGTCAAAGGTGTCTATAATTCTTTGTTTGCCGCGATTCCGTTGATGCGGCGAAACGGTGGCGGCGCGATTGTCAATATGGCTTCCATTGCTTCGCACGTCGGGCTGTCCGACCGTTTTGCGTATTCCATGAGCAAAGGCGCGGTGTATGCTATGACATTGTCCGTCGCCAAAGACTATATCAAGGACAATATCCGTTGCAATTCCGTTTCGCCGGCCCGTGTGCATACACCTTTTGTTGACGGCTTTTTGGCAAAAAGCTATCCCGGGCACGAAGCGGAAATGTTTGAAAAACTTTCGGCCACGCAACCAATCGGCAGAATGGCTAAGCCGGAAGAAGTGGCAAATCTCATAAAATATTTAGTCTCGGACGAAGCGAGTTTTATTACAGGAACGGACTATCCGATTGACGGAGGATTTATTAAATTGAATAGTTAGTTTTTCACCCAAAGGCGCAAACCAAACAACGGATACTATGTTGTTTCCTTTGCAATCTTGGTTTCTTTGTGTGAAAGAATAATACGGGTCGTAAACACGTGTGAACAACATATAACCAAACCCATAAATCTTAATTCATAAACCATAATTAAAATGAAACTCATACGTTACGGACAATTAGGAAAAGAAAAAACAGGTGTCATCATTGACGGCAAACGTTATAGTACGGCTGCGTTTGGCGAAGACTATAACGAATCGTTCTTTGAAAATGACGGGCTGGAAAGACTGAAAAAATTTGTTGGGGAAAACAGGGAAAACCTCTTGGAAGTAAGTGCAGACGAGCGTTTGGGAAGTTGCGTTGCGCGTCCGTCCAAGATTATCTGTATCGGATTGAACTATGCGTTGCACGCCAAAGAAACCAATGCGCCGATTCCCAAAGAACCGATTATTTTCTTTAAATCTACGACGGCGCTGTGCGGTCCCGATGATGACGTCATCATTCCCAAGAATTCTGTCAAGACCGATTGGGAAGTAGAACTGGCCGTTGTCATCGGAAAGAAATGTAGCTATGTCGAAGAAAGCGAAGCATTGGATTACGTTGCGGGCTATGCCTTGCACAACGATTATAGCGAACGTGAATTTCAAATCGAGCGCGGCGGTCAATGGGTGAAAGGCAAGAGCTGCGATACTTTCGCACCGCTTGGCCCGTTCCTCGCAACCAAGGACGAAATTGCCGACCCCAACAATCTGCATCTTTGGTTGAAGCTCAATGGCAAAACGGTTCAGGATAGCACGACTGCGGATTTTATTTTTAATGTGCAGCAAGTTGTCAGCTATTTAAGCCAGTTCATGACGTTGTTGCCAGGCGACGTAATTTCCACGGGAACACCGTCCGGTGTGGGTTTGGGCATGAATCCGCAAGTGTATTTAAAACCCGGAGATGTGGTAGAATTGGGCATTGAAGGATTAGGGACTTCGAAACAGGTTGCTGTAGCATATCAATAAAATTCATACAACGAAACAAAGAAAACAAAGTTCGCCAGGTTGTGTTCTTTGTTCCCTTTGTCTCTTTGTGTGAAATAAAAATAATATGGAAAAAATAGATTCTCATAATCATTTTTGGCAATATGATGCTATCCGGGATAGTTGGATTGCCGACGACATGAACGTCGTCCGGCGCGACTTTTTGCCGGAAGATTTAGAACCTGTTTTAAAGGAATGCAATATCGACGGAACGGTTGCTGTGCAAGCATCTTGTTCGGAAGCGGAGACGGAATTTTTATTAAATCTTGCTAGGCAAAATGATTTTATACGTGGTATTGTCGGTTGGGTCGATTTGAAAGGTGCGGATATTGAAGAACGTTTGAGCCATTATTCCAAAGAAAAGAAAGTCAAAGGTTTTCGGCATATCTTACAGATGGAAGATGTGGAGGGGTATTTAAATAATAAAAATTTTCTGCACGGTATTTCTTTGTTGGACAAGTATGGTTTTACGTATGACATTTTGGTGTACCACTATCAATTGAAATATGTGGAAGCGTTTGTAGAACACTTTCCCAGTCAGCGTTTCGTTGTGGACCATCTCGCAAAGCCCGATATTAAAACAGGTGCGGTTGGCATTTGGGGAAAAGAAATCACCGCATTGGCAAAACACGACAATGTCTATTGCAAAATCTCCGGAATGGTAACGGAAGCCGACTGGAAAGAATGGAATCCAGAACATTTAAAACCTTATTTGGATGTTGCGGTACAAGCGTTCGGAACGGACAGGATTTTGTTCGGAAGCGACTGGCCTGTTTGTCTTGTTGCCGCGTCCTACAAAGATTGGTTGAAGGTGTTGGAAGATTATTTTGCCGATTTTTCTTCAGATGAAAACGCGAATATATTTGGCGGCAATGCCAGTCGGTTATATAGGTTGTAAAAATATTTCAAAGCTGTAAAAGCTGCTCAGGGGTGATGTTTAAATACACGATTTAATGTCTTGCGAAGTTGCACATAGGGTATTCCAAAGAATCGTTCTTAAATCATACGTCACAAATCCACAAATCATCATATAAAATGGACTTAGGATTAAAAGATAAAATTATTATAGTAACAGGTGGTGCTAAAGGTATTGGCTCTGGCATCGTCCAAAGCCTTTCCCATGAAGGTGCATTTCCGGTTATCGTCGGTCGTAACGAAAAGGACAACCAAGGTTTGTTGCTGACATTACCGCAGGGTGACCAATTGGTTGCCGAGTTGTCCGACCCCGCTTCCTGCGAAAAAATCGTTGCGACTGTTTTGGAGAAATATGGTCGTATCGACGGCATTGTCAACAATGCCGGGCACAATGACGGCGTAGGTTTGGAAAACGGTAGCTATGAAGGTTTTATCGCTTCCTACCACAAAAACGTGGTACATTATTATTTACTGGCGCACTATGCGCTCCCAGCCTTGAAAAAATCAAAAGGCAGTATTGTCAACATTTCTTCCAAAACCGCAGAGACCGGGCAAGGCAACACGTCGGGTTATGCGGCTGCCAACGGCGCGCGCAATGCGCTCACGCGTGAGTGGGCTGTCGAACTGTTGAAATACGGCATCCGTGTCAACGCCGTCGTCGTCGCGGAGTGCATGACGCCTCAATATGAAAAATGGATTCAGACCTTGCCGAATCCTACGGAAACATTGCAATCCATCACCCGAAACATTCCACTTGGACAACGTATGACGACCATTGAAGAAATCGGCGAGATGGTTGCATTTCTTTTGTCCGAAAAGTCAAGCCACACGACTGGGCAATTGATTCATGTGGACGGCGGATATGTGCATCTGGACAGGGCTTTGGCAAATGCTTGAGAAAATAAATAACTCAAACAGTCTCTTAGTCTTTCGAAAATACAACCGAGTCGTTGCCGGTATCGCCTAAGGCGATACCGGCAACGACTTTTTTTTGGAATCGGCTAACGCCACATCCCTTTTCAAGGCGTTTCGATATTTTCGATTGATTAGTGACAACTGACAGCCATTTATTGCCCAAATACATACCCAATATGACCGTTCGCAAAGTCTGTCCGGTTAAACAATATGCCGACCGCTATCTTTGTCTAAAGAAAATGTTTATAAATGTATAATTTAACATTTTTACTACTTTTTTAGTTTTACTTTTAGTCTTTAAATGCTGGTTGTGTGCTTCTCACAGGATAGAAATGTGGAATAACTTTTTACCAAATCCACACATTGCTAAATAAAATAATGGACACGTCTGCCGCCATTCCCGAGAAGGCGGTAATCTGATGACTAAGATTAAGATATACCTAACTAAAGTTCCGCTACGCTGATTTGAAGCGTTCCGTCTTCGCGGCAATGACGGTAAGGTGTTCACTTTCGGCATTGCGGGTCGGTCTTTTTTCTTTTTAACTTAAATGCTAATGTTACGATGAGATTTGCTAAAATGTATGGTTGTTTGTTTGTCGTTGCCTTGTTTGTGGCAATGTTGTGCGCGCCGCGTATTTCCCGGGCGCAATATCGCGTTAAGGGTACGCTGCAAGACAGTGCCGTTGGGCCTTTGTCCAACGCGGTTGTGGCGGCGTTGCGCGCCAAGGATTCGCTAATGGTCAAATTTACACGCTCGGATAGCCAGGGCAATTTTATGTTGGATTTAAAGGACACCGGCAGGTATGTTTTTTTGATGACCTATCCCAATTATGGGGATTTGGTATTAGAACAAAACATTGACCAGCCGTCTTATGATTTTGGTATGCGCTATATGCTGACCAAAGCTAAAATCCTGGAAGATGTCATTGTCAAGCAGACCGTAAGCGCGATAAAAATCAAGGGCGACACGACCGAATTTATTGCGGACAGTTTCAAAGTACAGCCCAACGCGACCGTGGAAGATTTACTGAAAAAACTGCCGGGCATCCAAGTGGACAAAAACGGAAAAATAACGGCGCAGGGACAGACCGTCCCGAAGGTATTGGTGGACGGAGAGGAATTTTTTGGCGACGATCCGACATTGGTAACGAAAAACCTGCGCGCCGACATGGTGGACAAAGTGCAGTTGTTTGACAAGTCGACCGACCAGGCGGCTTTTACCGGCATTGACGACGGCAACAAAACCAAAACAATCAACATCAAACTGAAAGAGGACAAAAAGAACGGTTATTTCGGAAAACTGTCGGGCGGACTGGCGACGGACAAGTTTAGGGAAACGCAGGATATGTTCAACTATTTCAAGGGGAAGCGCAAATTTGCCGGGTATGTGACTTTTTCCAACCTGGGAAAGACTGGGCTGGGCTTTGAAGACGAGATGAAGTATGGTTCTTCTGGTAACATCACGACAGATGTCAGCGACGGTGGCGACGTTATGTTCTTCATCTCCGGCGGCGGCAATGATCCTTTGTCTTCCTGGAACGGCAGCTACAACGGCAGCGGTCTGCCCGATGCCAAGACGGGCGGCGTACATTTTGATACGAAATGGAACGAGGACAAGCAAGACGTCAACCTCAACTACAAAATCGGCGGGCTCAACGTGCGAGGCATCGACTCGACCGTTACGCAAAACAATACCGACGACCATGTCTATTACACGAGGTCTAACCATCGCTTCAACAACGATATTTTCCGGCAGAAATTTGACGGTATTTATAATCTGCAATTGGATTCATCTTCCTCGTTGAAATTTACGCTCGGCGGTTCCGTTGCCCATGCGACCACGGACGACTATACCGAAAGCCTGACCAACAAAGACGGCGTTTTGCTGAATACGGCGACCAACGCCTCCAACAACAAATCGGACACCAAGGCACTCAACGCAAGTGCGCTGTGGCGGAAGAAATTCAAGAAAAAAGGACGCACGTTAAGCACCAATTTTAATCTGTTTGTGCAGGACAAAAACGGTATGGGCTTTATCAACAACCATAATTATTTTTATAACACAGGCAGCGCGGAACCGGACAGCAGCTACCTCGTTGACCAACGCAAAACGAGTGACAGCAAGTCCACGTCCCTCAATGCCAACATTGCCTATACCGAGCCGTTGAGCAAGTACGTTTCGCTGGTCGTAAGTTATGGTCTGGGCATGGAAAATGCGACTTCCGACATCCGTTCCTTCAACCAGGACGCGGATGGCGACTATACCGAACTGGATCGGACATACAGCAACCACTATGTTTACAACCAGTTGACCAATACGGGCGGCTTGGCGATGAACTATAAAAAAGGACGGATGAACTTTAATCTTGGGACAGATGTCGGTACCACCAACTATCATCAGGTCGATACATTCACATCTGTTCCGCTGGACAGGAATTTTATGACGTGGATGTCCAAGGCAAGTTTTCGATACAAGTTTTCACAACAGAGCAGTCTGCGGTTTAACTACAACGGACGGACACAACAACCTTCGGTCACGCAGATACAGCCTGTGCTGAACAACAACGACAACCTCAACGTGTATGTCGGCAATCCTTACCTGAAACCGTCGTATAACAATAACCTGAATTTTGGTATCAACAATTATAAAGTGCTGTCCAGTCAGAGCATCGGGGTGTATGGTGGTTATTCGTTCGTCGTCAATCCTATCGTGACAGACGTTACGACCAATGACACGACGGGTGGCAACCGTTACACGTATTTCAATATCCATTCGTCCACATCCAATTATTACCTTAGTGCTTATTTTTCAAGGAAGTGGAAGCTGTTGGATTTGAGTTATAATATTAACCTGAACCTCAATGGTAGCAAGTATGTCAATTTTATCAACCAGGTGATGAACACGACCAAGTCCAATACGTATCGTCTTGGGGCTTATTTGGGAAAATATAAAGAAGGTAAGATTGATTTGTCATTGGATGCTTCGGTAGGATATACAAAAAACAATTCCACCTTACAAAACCAGATTGACAATAACTATTGGAGCTATGAACTGCAACCTAATTTTGACGTGTTCCTGCCCGCAAAGTTTCAGGTGCATACCGACGGCGACTACAACTGGCAGCAGAAAACGCAGAGCTTCGCGGCACGCAGCCAGTTTATCTGGAACGCCTGGGTAGGAAAGAAGTTTTTCAAAAAGGAAAACCTCTTGCTCAAGGTTGTCGCCAACGACCTGCTCAACCAAAACAATGGATTTAAAAGGTCGGCGTACAACAATACCTACACCCAGTCGGTCAATATGACCATCAGGCGGTATTTCATGTTTTCGGTTGTGTGGAATTTTACCAAAATGGCCGGCGGAGCGGAACATCCGCAATAGAAAAGATTTTTTTATTTGACAAAAAGAAATGAACGATGCAAAACAGATGCTATTTTTTCCTGCTGCTATTTTCCTGTATGGCAATAGGTCGCGCCAAAGCGCAAAACGAAACGTTCTTGACGCAAGGCAACATCACTTACGAAAAGACGGTCAACAGCCTGGCGCTTATTCAGGAAAGGTGGGGCAACGACGATGACGGTTGGTCGCAGCAGCTATTGGATGCCTACAAAAAATCGGGGTACAAATTTACCAAGACGCAGTTCAACCTCGCGTTCAGCAATGGCAAGACCTTGTACACGCCGGTTATCGACGACGCGCCCAGCGGCGGTATCAACGATTTCAACAGTACGGCAAAGGACAATACGGTGTATTCCGACCTGCAAAAGCAACAGTCCGTTTCCTTGAAAAATGTATTTGAGGAGCATTTTCTTATCACGGACACCACACGGCAGATACAGTGGAAAATAACGGACGAACTGCGCGACATCGCTGGATTTCCGTGTAGGCGCGCCAATGCCGTCATCATGGATTCGGTGTATGTGGTCGCATTTTTCACGGACGCGATCATCACGCCCGGAGGTCCCGAATCTTTCAACGGTTTGCCCGGAATGATATTGGGCGTGGCACTTCCACATGAACACACGACTTGGTTCGCCACCAAAGTGTCCGTGGCGCCGCGTGTGCCGGAAATGTCCCTCAAACCCCCGACCAAAGGCAAGCCATACAACAACAAGGATTATTTTAATCTGTTGCAGGGACGCCTGAAAAGTTGGGGAAAGGAAGGTGCTGTCATTGTGCAGAATGCGATGTTGTGAAAAGTTTCAAGTTGCAGTCTTTTCATTACACATTCTATCCCATACCGGGTATAACTTGGAACCTGTAACCTGCGACTACCCCAACAATGGCAATACCTTCTGTATCGGCAGTCCCATTACGTTGTAAAAATCGCCTTTGATTTCCTTGATGGCGACGGCACCGATCCATTCTTGGATGGCGTAGGCGCCCGCTTTGTCATAGGGTTTGTATTTGTCTACATAATAGGCAATCTGTTCGTTGGAAAGTATGTTGAATGTGACGTAGGTTGTTTCGGAGAAAAATGCTGTTTTTTCTGGCGTGTACAAGGCAATGCCTGTGATGACGCGGTGCGTGCGACCCGAAAGGAATTGCAGTGTCGCAATAGCGGCTTCACTGTCTTTGGGTTTTCCGATGACGTGTCCGTCGAGTTCGACGATGGTGTCTGCCGCCAAGATGGTGCGGTCGTATAGTGCAAATTGTTGTTTTACCGCGTTCATTTTGTCGACGGCGATGGCAATGGGGATTTCTTCTACGGGAAGTCGTGGATTCACGGTTTCGTCCGTGTCGATGACATAAACTTCAAAGGGAACGTCTGCCAGTTCGCATATACTTTTTCTACGTGGCGACTTGCTTGCCAATACGATAGGCTGTTTCAATTCGATCATTGTGTGCATTAAAAGTGTATCAATAACATCGTCAGGATGCCGGCGAGCATTACCCATTTAACCTGGCCGCGTACACGTCGGTACTCTTCCGGAGAATGCGCTCTGATAAAGTCCTTGATGACTTTGAGAAACGGCAAAGTTATGCATATTAGACAAAATGCGGCCGATACCCATCGTTGGCTTACCAATAAGTAGATAAATACACTGCCCAGCAAACCTACCATGACAAACATCCACACCCATACAAAAATCCGGGAGGCATTGATGCCCCAGACGATGGGCATCGTGCGGTAGTTGACTTTGCGGTCGATGTCCACGTCTTCCAAGTCCTTGATGGCCTCCCGTATCAGCGAAATAATAAACGCAAAACCGCCATACATCAGCGTTACACGCGTAATGCGCACAGTGTCAACAAGTTGTGCAGACTTTATAATTGTTGCCGTGTTGCACCAGGTACAGGACCAGATTGTCCATGCCGTCAACAATGAAATCAAGATATTGCCTGCCAATGGTGTTTTTTTCAAGGAAACGGAATACAAAAACAACAAAAACGTACACCCAAAATTAATCGGCCCGAGCAATAGGGTAGAAGCGGTGAAATCAAGGTAGAATCCAATCAACACACCCAATGCAGAAAGAGTGCTGTGGCAGGCGATGGCCCAGTGCCGATGGATGGTTTTGCCGATGATGACGGCGTCGGGACGGTTCATCAAGTCCCTGTTGGCATCAAAATAATCGTTGATGATATAGCTTCCCGCCGTTATCAATACCGTACCCAGTATGAACAGTACGCTGTTTTTCCATTCCAATATGGGCATACGCCCAAACGACTCCGACTTGAGTATAGGTCCCAGCACGCAATAGATAAACAAGGATTGCGTTAGGCCTATAAACAAGAGATTAGGCCATCTGATTAGTCGGAAAAATGCGGTAAACTTGGTCAATATTAGTAAGTTTTCTAATCTATGGTTTATGTAATCTATTTGATTGCTGTGGTTTTTTATACTTCTCGCTGAACGGAAAGGTTCAAACAGGAATACCTTACCGTCTCCCTGGGTGGGTAGGCATCTTTGTCTCGTATTTTTATATCTTGTGAAACAAATCCTGTCAATCCTATCGTTCTGTCAATCCTGATTTAGTTTCATTATCAAATTATCAAATCACCAAATTATCAAATTAAAAGTCCCAATTGCCTTGCGCCGCCAACACCCTTTTCAGGATATGACGTGCGACACCACGACCGCCCGTAACGGGAATGATATAGTCTACGCGCGTTTTCACTTCTTCCACGGCGTCCGACGGACAGCAGGAATAGCCAACTACGTCCATGCACTCGAGGTCAGGGATATCGTCGCCGACATAGACCGCTTCTTCCTGTGTGCAGTGCAGTTGTTGCAGCACTTCTGTCAACAACGGGAGCTTCTGTTTGACATTGATGTGTACCTGTTGTACACCGAGCAACCGCAACCGTTTTTCGGATTCCGGGGAGTTGCCTTTGGAGATGACAACGATATGATAACCTTTTTTGACGGCATATTCCAGTCCGAATCCGTCTTTTACGTTCATCGTGCGCATCTGTGTACCGTCGGGCAATAGTCCCACGCTGCCGTCTGTCAATACGCCGTCTATGTCAAATACAAATACTTTTATTTTTTTGAGTGCGTCAAGTGCTTGTTTCATCGGCTAAAGATAGGGAAGATGACGGAAAAGTAGGGAAAGACCGAAAGGTAGTGGCTTCAGATCTTCGTACTCTCCGCCCTTCCGTCATCGGTCTTCTATCAAAACTCCAATATAAAAGATTTTAATCCAGCAATTTTTTGAAAACCTTTGTCCGCGGTGGCTATTGTTAGGTTGTGGAGAATGGCTGTTGCGGCGATGATTGAGTCCGGGATTTTGATGGCGTATTTTTGTTTGAGTTCGATGGCTTTTTCTTTCACCTCATCTGTAAAAGGTAATAATACGCAATCTTGTAATATCTTTTTTATGATATTGGCTTCCTGGGTGGTAATGTCTTTTTTACCTAACAGTTCGATTTCTGTGATGACGGAAACGGCGAAAAAATGCTTGCTCAATTCTTGTGTTTGCGGTAGGTCTTCCAATATATAGAGCAAGATATTGGTGTCTGCCAAATAATCAATCCCATTCATTCCGTACCATTTTTTGATAGGAGAGACCGTCTATGCCACGTTTTAATTTACCCAAGTGTCTTGTGAGTGTTTTGGGTTTTGGCGTTGATGCCTTTTTTTCGGAAACCACGCGCTGGAGTGCCTCAATGATATTCTCGTCGGTCTCTTTGAGGATATAGCGTACCAAATTTTCTTTGGCCGTATTTAATGCTTTCGTGTCCATGTGGTTTCATTTTACGTTTACGAAAATAGGATTTTTTTGAGAAAAGACGGGAAAGCCCGAGGACGTAAAGACCGAAAGGTAGTGGCTTCAGATATTTGGGCTCTCCGTCTTTCCGTATTTGGTCTTTTAAAAAAACTTCTTCTCTACTTGCAACTTTTTCATGAAAACCGACTCTTGTATGCAATTGATGCTCTTGGAAATAATGTTTTTGTTGTAACCTTTTTTTGAATCTATCGTTCCAATAGGTAACCATACCACAAGAAAGCAATCCGTTTTACATGTTGTCCGTTCATACCTGATATCGTCCGTTTATCTATTATGTATGGTACTATGCAAAACAAAGTACCTTTCTTTGGAAAATAATTCAGAAAAACGTTTGTATGGAGATGAAAAAGTTATTGTTTGTAATGTTGATACTGTCAAGTTCAATCTATTTTAAGCTGTATGCGCAGACGGTCGAGGGGCTGGTTTCCGGCAATGGCCATGCCGTCGGCAACGCTTCGGTCAACCTGTTGGCTGCCAAGGATTCGAGCCTGGTCAAGGCGGTTTTGTCCAATGACAGCGGGCATTTCGTGTTGCCTTACGGGGTTGAAGGACAGTTTTTGGTGCAGGTGCAGGCTGTGGGTTACGAAGACCGTTATTCCGCACCATTTGCCTACAAAAAAAGCAAAACCTTATTACCCGAAATCGTGTTGGAGGAAAAGCAAAAAGATATGAACGCCGTAACCGTTTCCACGCAGAAACCCTTCATACAGCAACAGATTGACAAGACCATTGTCAATATCGCCAACAGCGTGACGGCGGTCGGGAGCAATGCGTGGGAAGTGTTGGACAAAGTGCCGGGGGTGATTGTCGACAACAGCAACAACGCGGTCAGCCTGCAAGGCAAGAGCGGCGTGATGATCTATATCGACGGTAAACCGACCTATCTCGCTGGCGACCAGCTCGCCAACCTGCTGAAAGGTATGGATGCCAACAATATCCAAAACATCGAGGTCATGACGCATCCGCCTGCCCAATACGACGCGGCGGGCAACGCGGGCATCATCAACATCGTCACGAAGAAAAACAAGGCTATGGGATTTAATGGCAACTTGACTGCTGGTTATGGCCAGGGACGTTTCCCCCGCCAGAACTACAACGGTACGTTCAACTATAGGAACGGCAAACTCAACGTATATGGCAACCTCGGGTTCAACAAGTCCAAGCGTTGGAGTTCCCAATATATCTCCCGCGAATTTGCACAGTCTTCCGTCGTTCCTACGCCTATCACGAGTGTCCAAGAAGGCTATCGTAAAAACAAGTCGGAAGATTATAATTACAAAATAGGCGCGGATTATTATATCGACTCTGCCAATACATTGGGCGTCTCGGTCAACGGTGACATCAACCCCAACAAGGAAATCGCCAACAACACAACGCTTTTTTCCAGTCTTTCCCAGTTGGATAGTTCGATTGTGACGCTGAGCAACGAAACGGGCAGATGGACCAACATCACTTACGACCTCAACTACAAACATGATTTTAAAAAAGAAGGTTCGTACATCATGGCGGACTTTGCTTATGCCAAATTCAACAGCCGCCGCATCGCCGATTACGATACCCGCAAATACGACGCGCAGGGCGACATGCTCAGCAACGCAGGTCTCAATCCGTATATCCGCGAAGGAAACCTGCCGTCGCTGATTGAAATCAAAACGGGCAAGCTGGATTATGTGCTTCCGATTTCCGACAAAGCCAAATTTACCGCCGGATGGAAATCCAGTTTTGTCACTTCCGACAACAATGCGCAATATTTCAACTGGGTGGACAACGCCTGGCAGACCGACGTGACCGTGACCAACCATTTTCGGTACAAGGAAAATATCAATGCAGGTTATGCCAATTTCAACAAGGAATTTGCCAAAGGTTGGTCGGTGCAGCTCGGCCTGCGTGGCGAACAGACGGTATCCGATGGACACCAATATATCAACGACTCGACGGTCAAGCGCAACTATTTCCAGTTGTTTCCAACCATATTTCTGCAAAAGAAAGTAGGAGAGGACAACACTTACGGACTGACCTACAACCGACGCATCATGCGGCCGGACTACGAGGACTTGAACCCGTTTGTAGAATACCTCGACCCCTACACTTATGGACAGGGCAATCCGTTCCTGCAACCGCAGATTGCCAATTCGGTCGAGGCGTCATACGGTTATAAAAGTCTGGTCGTCACATCGCTCAACTACACGCATACCTCGCGTGTGATTACCGACTTGTTGAAACAGGAAGATGCAGCAAGAGTTACTTACCAGACCAAGGACAACCTCGGTACGACGGACAACATTACGCTCAATGTTTCACTCAATATTCCGGTGACCAAATGGTGGACAAGCAACAACAACCTCAGCGGTTGGCGCAATATCGTCGATGGCACGTACATGGACGAACCGTTGAAGTTCCGCAAGAATACGTTTGCCTACAATGCGACCAACACGTTTACGTTGCCCAAAGGATTCAAGGCCGAGATAAGTGGCTTTTACCATTCGTCGATGGTCTGGGGATTGTATGAGATACATCCGCAGTACCAAGTCAATTTTGGTATCCAAAAAAACATACTGAAGGACAACGTTACCGTCAAGGTCAATGTCAACGACATTTTCCGGACCAATGGTTCCAAGGTCAATATTATCTACGGCAATGTCGATGCTTATGTCAGCAACAAATGGGATTCGCGTCGGCTCAATGTTTCCTTGACCTGGCGTTTCAAAAAAGGAGCGAGCGTCAAGTCGCGCGACCGTGATGGCGCCACCGACGAAGAACAAAGCCGTATCAAGTCCAAATAAAATATTTTCTCATGTGTTAAATAGGTCGCTGGTTTCTACCGGGGGCCTTTTTTGTGTTTAGAGGCGGAAAGACCGAAAGTCGCGAAGTGTTGGATTGTCCACTGCTTTAGCTGTGGGTTTATAGACGTTGTCAGTGCGTGCCAGCGGCAACCATGCTTCTGTTTTTCCGTATTCCGACCCTCTTCCCTTATCACAAAATCATTTCCCTTGTTACAATTTTCTGTTAAAACTATTTACGAAATCGGGAAAAAATATCCCGCATAGTTTCTCCCGATTTCGTAACAATGGTTTTGGACGGGGACACTACTTTTGCCCTGTGTTCATAAGAAGTGAGAAAAGTATCTTTAATAAGTCCGGGCCTTGTCTAAGGCCCGGCACTATTTTAGGAATATGGGAATCACGCTCGGTTGTTTTCTACACTGTTTAGACTGCTTTCTTTATGCTCTTTGCGTGGGAAATCGGGCATGGGCAAAATCATCCAAATGAATACGATTGCGTAGACATAATCAATATATTACAAAATACCATTATTTTTACACCAAACCAATTGTAAATCAGTTAGGCTACGTCAAATCGCAGTGTAAATGGTAAAAGAAGTGCTCGTTGTAAAGCTCGGGTCGGCGCTGTTGACAAATGTCAAAGGCAATATCGACACGGTGGCGATTAGGAAAATATCGAAGGAAATAGGGCGTCTGTCGGATCGCTACCACCTCGTGCTGGTGTCCAGCGGAGCAGTCAGCAGCGGCAAGAAATACGTCCAGCATTACAAAGGTAGTACGTTGGAGCGCAAAGCTGCGTCGGCCATTGGCAACCCGCTGTTGTTGCGCCTGTATGCACAGCATATCTCCAAACAGGGCAAAATGGTGGCGCAGGTCTTGTGCGAACGCCACCATTTCTCCGACCGGAACATTTTCCTACAGATGAAAAATACATTCCAGGAGTTTTGGAAAAACGGCATCATCCCGATTGTCAACGAAAATGACATGGTGAGCAACTTTGAACTCCGCTTTTCGGACAACGACGAGTTGGCAACACTCATCGCTATAGGGTTCGATGCCGCCAACATGATATTGTGCACGAGTGCCGGAGGTCTGCGTGACAGGGACAACAAAATTGTACCGACGGTGGAAAAAATCAGTCCGTCGGTATTGGAATTGGTGCGTATGGAGAAATCTGCCGTCGGACTGGGCGGGATGTTGTCCAAACTGACATTTGCCAAACTGGCGGTTTCGCTGGGCATCAAGGTGGTTATGTGCGGACTGGATGGTGAAAGTCCGATACAGAGTGCTTTGGACGCCAAAAACGGGACGGTTTTTTTACCTAAGAAGGTCACCATCAACTCCCGCAACAGATGGCTGGCGAGCAGCTCCATCACCATCGGTGAACTGATATTGGATGCCGGAGCAGTCAAGGCCTTGCAAAAGCGCCATAGCCTGCTGACGGTGGGCATCAAGTCCGTCAATGGAAAATTCCTCGCCAACGAGTTCGTGAAGTTGCTGGACGAGGATCGCAACCTTGTAGGGGTTTCCAAAGTCAGGCTGCCGGCCAAGGACATCATCTTGAACCGGCAGACCAAGCATATCATGGCCGCACATGCAGACAATATTGTTTTGTTATAATGTTTTTTTATCTTTTACATTTTTACTAAATACAATGATGAGTAAGCCCAACGAGATTATCGCGGCATTGATTAAAACAAGAAAAGCCGGAATCGCATTGAGAGATGCATCCGACGAGACAATCAGTGCCGTATTGAACGAAATTGCCGAATTGGTCCAAAAAAATGAGGCCAAACTCCTAAAGGTCAACGCTACCGACGTGGCGAGGCAGGCTGCGGACAACCCAAAGGTCGATCGTCTGCGCCTGACGAGGGATCGGCTCAACGGTATTGCCAATGCTTTGCGCAACGTGGCGACACTTAAAAATCCCGTCGGTAACGTATTGAGCAGGAAAACGCTGCCCAATAAACTGAAATTGGAAAAAGTGACTGTTCCGCTGGGGGTCGTCTGTGCTATTTACGAATCCCGTCCCAACGTAACCTACGACATTGCCGCACTCTGTCTCAAAAGCCGGAATGCCTGTGTGCTGAAAGGAAGCGGCGATGCCGAAAATTCCAACCATGCGGCAGTGATGCTCATCAAGCGGGCATTGCGTAACCACCACCTACCGTCCGAATGCGTATTGTTGCTGCCATCAGACCGCTCCGTGTTGACACCTCTCCTGAAAGAAAAAGACTATATAGATATCGTCATTCCGCGGGGTTCCAACACGTTGATTGAATTTGTCCGTAAAAACAGTGACATACCCTTGATTGAAACGGGTGCCGGTGTCTGCCATGTGTATGTCCATGAAAAAGCCGACTTGGGGAAAGCACTTAACATCGTCGAAAATGCCAAAGTGTCCCGACCATCCGTCTGCAACGCGATGGACACGGTCATCGTCGACCAGAAAATTGCAAAGGAGTTTTTGCCTAGATTGGCGGAAAGGTTCGCGGAGCACCATGTGGAACTGCTTGCCGACAATGTCGCGTATTCTATATTGAAAGGCTATCCACAGATGCGCCTGGCCAAGTCGGAGGATTTTGCGACGGAGTTTCTCAGTTTGAAAGCGGGCGTAAAGGTGGTGAAGGACATAGACAGTGCATTGGCGCATATTGCCCACTATTCGACCAAGCATTCCGAAGCAATTGTTTCGGAAGACAAGGAGGTCTGCGAACGTTTCCTGCGTGAGGTCGATGCTGCAGCGGTCTATTCCAATGCTTCGACGCGCTTTACGGACGGCGAAGAGTTTGGGCTGGGAGCGGAGATTGGCATTTCCACACAGAAGTTGCATGCACGCGGACCATTTGCACTCGAAAAGCTAGTGACGGAAAAATGGGTACTGCGGGGCAACGGGCAAGTGCGGTAAAGGAAAAAGAAAAAAAATCGGAACGCCGAATGCTTAACGAAGTTTCCGTGGCTCGTGTCAGTCCGCACGAGCCACACGGCCCTAAAGGTCCAACGCTGCAATCGTTCCATTTGGTCCGGCCAGCAATACAAGGTTACCGTTTTTAGCTTTCTGGACGACGTGGAATGGCTGGTCTGAAAAATGTGTCCAATGGCTGCCCTGGTCGACGGAGATATCCGTACCAGAGGTGCCTGTCGCGATTAACGTTTGTCTGTCCATATACATGACGCAACTTTTGTAACCTTTGGGTTGTTGCGCTGGCTGTGCCAGTGAGTTGGTATTCGGGGTTTGGAAAAATGTACGTTGTACTAACACGCAATTGCTGTCGGAACGTTCCTTGTCATTGAAATTGCCGCCTACGACGACCGCGCTGATATTGGCTTTTGGGTCGGGGTTGACGGCAATTGAATTGGCTCCTGTCGTTTCTTTTCCTTTTGTCAATGGAAGTGCCAATACATGGCCGTGCCAATATAAGAAGGATTCCCAACCGCCCGTGACGGTCAAATAATCTCCGTTTCTCCAGACAATATTGGTGCCGCTGGAAGCGAAACAGCCACCTTGCGAAGGGAAAGCTTTGCGGATAGGTTGCCAACTCTTTCCGTAGTCTTTTGATTTTGCCAGATATATTTTCCCGTCCAGTGGGTCGCCGACTACGATGGCGTTTTTTCCGTCAAAATCCATGGCGTCCAGAAACATGCCCGGTCGTGTGTCTTCCATGACTTTTTCCCAATGACGTCCCTTGTCTGTCGTGCGCAACAGCACAGCAGGCGTGTCTATTGCCATGACGACCGCAGTGTTGCTGTCCAATACTTCTATGTCCCTGAAATCCCGGTTTTCATAACCGGGGACCTGAAACCAATGCCAGTTCTTGCCGCCGTCGTCCGTCTGGGCAATGGCCCCTTTGGTGCCGCTTGCCCAGGCATGGTCATTGTCCAGAACAGACAAGCCTCGGATGGAAATGCCCGGTTTGTTGGTTAGCTCCGTTATTTTCTGTGCCAGACCATACTGGCAGCACAGTGCCAAAAGAATGGATAAAAAGGACTTGTGCATGGATACATTTTGAAGATATCAAGGTTTGAAAATACGCTTTTTTCACCTGTTTACATTACTATTTCCGGAATTTCATATTCTCAATTTTACCATTGCTTATGACAGTTGAATCTCCAACGTGTCCTTCATACCATATTTTTCCGGAAAATGTCGCATCGAAGTATTTTCCATGAACTGAAGTGACTGTGATTTCGACAGTATTTTTCATTATTTTCTGGTAATTCGGAATTTATTCGCCACATAGGATAAGAACGTGCATTGAAAAAGTGAACACCTCGCCGTGATTCCCGCGTAGGCGGGAATCTGATATATGGATGCATGAGATTCCCGCCTACGCGGGAATCACGGCGAGCGGTCTATTGATTATTTAGATTCTCATTGCCCGGGCAGATTTCATATTTTTATGCATCATACAACATACATTGTTGCAAATAAGATTCACAATAGAATTTTCCTTCCCGCAAAGTCCCCGCCGCGGCGGGGACTTTGCGGGAAGGAAATAAATAACTCAAACAGCTTCTAACAATAACAAATATTTTTCTTGAGCTGCAAACAAAATGTTTCGTAGCTTAAGAATCTTTAATTCAACCCGGCCAGGCTTTCCTTTATCGTCTGTATGCGTGCCTGAGCGTCGGACTGTTTTTTGCGTTCCAGTTCGACGACTTCGGGTTTGGCGTTTTGGACGAAACGGTCGTTGGCGAGTTTCTTTTGGACGCTCTGGAGGAATTTTTCCTGGTGGTCAAGGTCTTTCAACAGTTCCTCCTTGATTTTGTCGGTGTCGATGCTGACGTTGCACTCGATGAAGAACTGGTCTTTTTCCACGGCGACGACGATAAGGTTGCTGGCCGTATTGTCAAAATCCACTTTTTCCGCATTGACCTGCTTGCCCAGTATGGCTTCGATGGTTTGATAGATGCTTTGGTTCTCGGTTTGGATATGGAGTTTGATTGTTTCTTTTGGCTTGATTTGGTTTTTGTTGCGCGCGTCGCGGATGGAGGAGATTGTTTTTTTCAACAGTTCACCCTGTTCCAATATCGTTGTGTCGAAATCCGCTATTGGGGCAAATTGTTTGACACACAAATCCGTCGTCTGCTCGCGCAACAGATGGAAAATTTCCTCCGTGATGAACGGCATATAAGGATGCAGCAACTGCAATAAATCCTCCAAAAATCCAATCGTCCTGTCCAATACCGCCGCCGCAACAGGTTCTTCAAAACTCGGCTTGACCCATTCCAGGTACCAGGAACAGAAATCGTCCCAAATCAAGGAATATAAGGTTTTCAGTCCTTCGTTGAGTCGGAACTCGTTGTGTGATTTTTCTATTTCTTTTTTCGCTTGGTTGAGGCGGTTTTCAAACCAGTGCATGGCAAAAGTCTGTGATTCCTGAGCGGGTGTGTCGGCTTTTTTTGCTTCCCACATTTTTAAAAGCTTCAAGGCGTTCCACATCTTGTTGTTGAAGTTGCGCCCTTGTTCCAGAGCCGCTTCGTCAAACAACAGGTCGTTGCCCGCCGGTGCCGCAATCATAATCCCGAAACGCACCGCGTCCGCACCGTATTTGTCAATCAGCCCCAACAAGTCAGGCGAATTGCCCAGCGACTTGCTCATCTTGCGGCCGAGTTTGTCGCGCACCATTCCGGTGAAATAAACGTCTTTGAACGGAATTCCATGTTCAAATTCCAATCCTGCCATTACCATGCGCGCCACCCAGAAAAAGATGATGTCCTGGCCCGTGACCAAAACGGAAGTAGGGTAGTAGTAGCTGACCTCTGCGTTTCCGGGATTGGTAATGCCGTGGAAAACTTCCGTCGGCCACAACCAAGAAGAAAACCAAGTGTCCAATACATCTTCGTCCTGTGTCAGTTCAACATCAACGCCAGCAAGCGTTTGCGCGGCTTCCTTCGTTTCCGCGACATAGAGTTTGCCTTCTTTATCGTAGTAGGCCGGAATCTGTTGCCCCCACCACAGTTGACGGCTGATGCACCAGTCCTTGACATTTTCCAACCAATATTTGTAAGTCGCGAGAAACTTGTCGCCCGGATGTATGCGGATATCGCCGTTGACGACCGCGTCCAGAGCCGGCGTTGCCAAATCTTTCATCCTGACAAACCACTGCGTGGAAATGCGTGGTTCCGCTACGGCATTGGTTCTTTGCGAATAACCGATACGCGTCGTGTAGGTTTCTTCTTTTTCTAATTTTCCTTCCGATTCCAACTGTGCGACGACCGCTTTGCGCGCAGCAAATCGGTCCAGCCCGACAAATACCTGCGCTGCTTCACTGATTGTTCCGTTGGGGTTCAGTATGTCGATGACGGGAAGGTGGTGTTTCAAACCAAGGTTGTAGTCGTTGATGTCGTGTGCCGGGGTAACTTTAAGGCAGCCCGTACCGAACTCAATGTCCACATATTCGTCCTCGATGACAGGGATTTCCCGGTTGACCATCGGAACGATGATTTTTTGGCCTTTCAGCCATTGGTGACGCGCGTCGTTGGGATTGATACATATCGCCGCGTCGCCCATGATGGTTTCGGGACGTTGCGTCGCGACGACGACATAGTTTTTGCCGTCGGGCGCGGTGATGCCGTTGGCGACTTCATATTTGACATAGTAGAGTTTGCCTTGACCGTCGCGGTATTCCACTTCCTCGTCGCTGAGAGCGGTCTGCGCAACAGGGTCCCAGTTGATCATACGCGCACCGCGATAGACCAGCCCTTTGTTGAAGAGTTCCACAAAAACCTTGATGACGGCTTTGTAGTAATGGTCGTCCATGGTAAATGACACACGGTTCCAATCGACGCTGCAACCCAACCGTTCAATCTGGCCGTAGATGATGCCTCCGTATTTTTCCTTCCATTCAAAAGCATATTGCAAAAACTCGGGACGCGAAAGCGTTTTTTTGTCAATACCGCGTTCTTTCAGCATGTTGACGACCTTGGCTTCCGTAGCGATGGAAGCGTGGTCGCTGCCCGGAACCCAGCAAGCATTAAATCCCGTCATGCGAGCGCGACGTACGAGGATGTCCTGGACGGTTTCGTTCAGCGTGTGTCCCATGTGCAAAACGCCTGTTACATTGGGCGGCGGGATGACAACGGTAAATGCCGGACGCGCGTCCGGCGTGCTGTGGAAATAACCTTTTTCCTTCCAGGCGGTGTTCCATTTCTGTTCGGTCGATTCGGGGATGTAATTTTTACTAAGTTCCATTGCTTACGCTTGATAATTTTAAGGAGTGCAAAATTAAGACAAAATATCGCGGAGACGAAGATTAAGTTTCAATGTCGCGAAACGAAGTCCAGCGCAGCTAATGCACGCATGGTGTTTTCATTTCTCCATTCGTGGCTGAGCGTCATCCCGTGGCATTTCAATAAAACAACGCTGCTGCTGGACAAATCATAGTTTTATTTTTTTAACATATCCATTGCACTTAATTTTGCGGCGAGATTTGGGTTTCCGGGTACAAGCGGAATGAAAAGGGAAGTCGGTGCAGCATTGAAAAATGCGAATCCCGACACTATCCCCGTAGCTGTAGATTTTCCTCGTGCAGAGGTTGGGTTTTGTCCACTGTCGCAAAGGCGGGAAGGTACCTGTAAAAATGAGTCAGAAGACCTGCCTAAATGTCTCTTTTAAAATGTTTCGTTTCGGGTGAAAACGGTGCAGTATTGCTGTCTTTCCTTTCTCGGGAAGGCATTGGTCTGCCTGCATTCCGGCCCTTGTACTATATGCAAAAAAATAGGCGACCATATCATCTTCTTACACTTTTGTTCCTTGTGCTTGCATGGACACGTGGCCATGCGCAGTATGTATTGGATTCAGTCACGATTTCCACCTATAAAAAGTTTCCGCAACTGTCGTCGCCCTTGCCGGTGCAGGTGCTTTCGGATTCTGCGTTGCAGCGGCTCAATTCCTTTTCCGCGGCGGATGCCTTGCGGTATTTTTCGGGGGTGCAGCTCAAGGATTACGGTGGCATCGGCGGACTGAAAACCGTGGACATCCGCAATATGGGTGCGAACCATACGGGGCTGCTGTACGACGGTGTGCCGATGGGCAACATGCAAAACGGACAGGTGGATCTGGGAAAATTTTCGTTGGACAATATTCAGGAAATCAGCCTTTACAATGCCGGGACGAACAATATGCTCCAGCCTGCGAGTGCTTATGCTTCCGGCGGTACGATATATCTCACAACACGCAAACCTGTATTTAAAGAAAAGGAAAAAACACATCTAAAAGCAACGTTTAATACAGGCAGTTTTGGATTGCTCGATCCGTCTATCCTATTCCAGCAAAAGTTAAGCTCCGTTTTTGCGTTGCAGCTAAGTGCCGAAAGGGTTGCGGCGGACGGACGCTATACATTTCGGGAAAAAGTAGAAGACGCTTACGATACGACCGCAACACGTGAAAATGCCGATATCCATTCATGGCGCACGGAAGCGGCCTTGTATGGAAAGTTTAAAGATAGTAGTTCACTGCATACACAGTTGTATTATTATAGTTCCAACCGTGGGTTGCCAGGTGCAATCGTCAATAACCGATACTATAATCCACAACGACTCTGGGATAGGAACTTTTTCGTACAATCAAAGTATGGCAAGTGTTTCAGCGATATTTACAATTTTTCTTTCATAGGAAAATATGCTTATGACTATACCCATTATTACGACCCAACGATTGTCGGTGTGGACGGTGCGTTGAACAATTATTACCGTTCGCAGGAAGTGTTTGTGTCGATGGAAAATGAATTTAGTATAAACCCATATTGGACTTCGCAGTTTTCCGTGGATTATAAATATAACTACCTTAATGCCAACTTGGACAATTTTGCCTATCCGACACGAAACGCTGTGTTGGCGGTCGTTGCGACCCAATACCAAAAAGAAAGATGGACGATACAGGGCAATTTGCTGGGTACATTTGTTTATAATAAAGTGCGCTTTGGACAAAAGGCGGATGACCGCCAGGAATATACACCGACGATAGATTTTTCGTGGCAGCCATTGCGGAAAGCCAATCTCAGGCTGCGCGGTTTTTACAAAAATATTTTTCGTATGCCGACGTTCAATGACCTGTACTATACGAGTATTGGCAGTGTCAGTCTGGAACCTGAATTTGCCAAACAGTATGATATAGGATGGACTTATTGGAAAGTGTTGGATGCCCGCGGCTCGTTTGTTTCGATACAGGTCGATGGTTTCCACAACGACATCAAGGACAAAATAGTGGCTATGCCCGCACAGAATCTTTTCCGGTGGAAGATGGTCAACCTCGCAAAGGTGAAAAGCAATGGTATAACCGCTTCCGTCAAGAATGAATGGCATTGGAACACACGCGTTGCGACCAGCCTTTCCCTGCAATATACTTACGAAGATTCGAAGAACAAAAGCGAAGGAAATGCCTATGGATTTCCTGTGCCTTATACGCCGTTGCATAGCGGTTCGGCTGTTGCCAATATGGATGTGTATGGCTGGAACCTTAATTATAGTTATCTCTACACAGGCCAACGTTACAATACTACAGACATTACATTGGCTTATAGTAAGCTGCAACCTTGGTACACACATGATTTCGGCGTGACAAAAAATATTCTTATAGCAAAACAAAAAATTAAACTGTCCGCCCAGGTCAACAATATCCTCAACCAGCAATATGAAGTGATTCTCAACTATCCGATGCCGGGACGTAGCTATCGGTTCGGGATTCAAGTTAATATTTAAGATATGAAAAAGATATTATTTTTTATAATAGTGATTGTTGTCGCTTTTGCACAAAGCTGCCGAAAAGACGATACGACTGAACAATCAGAAACGCAGCAGGACTCTTCCGAAATAGACGACAACTATGCAAGGCTATATGTCCTGAACGAAGGCAATATGAACGAAAACCGTTCTACGTTAGATGATTACGATTATGCCACCTGGACTTATACTACGAATATCTATCCATCGGTAAATCCTAGTGTTGTCAATGGCCTGGGTGACGTAGGCAACGACTTGCAGATTTATGGTGATAAAATGTATGCGGTACTCAATGGCAGCAACAAGATTGAAGTCATGGAAGCCACAACCGCCAAACGTCTTGGTCAGATTGACCTAACAAACGGTCGCTATATTACGTTTTACCAAGGTTTTGCGTATGCGTCATCCTATAATCGAACGATAACTGGAACTACGGACGGGGATGACAACTCCGCCAATGGAATTGTCGTTAAGATAGACACCACAACTTTGAAAATCGTTGATTCTGTTACGGTTGGCAGGCAGCCGGATGGTGTGGCCATTGCCAACGGTAAACTATACGTTGCCAATTCCGGGGGTTATAGCCCTAGCAATTATGAAAGAATCGTTTCCGTGATAGACCTGTCCACATTTGAAATAGTTAAAAGTATAGATGTAGCGATTAACCTCAACCTGATGCAGGTGGACGATGAAGATAATGTGTATGTCAGTTCGCGTGGAGATTATTTAACCGTGCCGTCCAGATTATTTAAAATTGACAGTCAGCAAGACGAAGTAGTGGATTCGTTTGATTTTCAGGTGGCTAGTTTCTGTGTCAGTAAGGACACAGCCTACATTGTCGGAAAACCGTTTAGCGGAAGCAGTAGCTATTATTACAAAACACTTGCTACCAAGAGTGGTACGGTCCTTACAGATATGTTTATCTCGGACAATACCAACAGTAGCATACAATTGCCTTACGGCATATTGGTCAATCCAGAAAGTCGCAACATCTATCTGACGGATGCCATAGACTACCAAACTTCCGGCAATGTGTACTGTTTCTCCCCCCAGGGGGAATCGGTCTGGGAGTTTAAGGCAGGACAGATTCCGGGGCATCTCGCATTGCTTAAAAAATAAATATCATTATTTAACAACAAAAATAAACATACAATGAAAAGAAAACTTACCACAGTCGCTGCATTGGGAATGCTATTGGCAGTTTCCTGTTCCAAACATGACGATGACGGCTATGTACCTATATTGGCCACGGACTCCAGCCATGCTACGCTTTCCACAGTATTGGAATATAACCCTGCTCCGGGGCAGTATGTCAATGTGACAAGTACAGGTACAACCAGTGCTGCATTGGCGTTGGCTTACGATTCCACATTTTCCCAATATGTCACGCTTGGTGCATGGGGCGGTTCTATTACTTTTAAGTTTGACCATAGCGTGGCGAATGGCGACGGTGCCGATTTGGGTATATATGGCAATGCGCCATCGTCTTATAACTGGGACGAGCCTGGTATTGTGATGGTAAGCCAAGATGTCAACAACAATGGAATAGCGGACGATACCTGGTACGAATTGGCGGGAAGTCAATACGACAGTACATCTACCATCCTCGGTTACAAAGTGACTTATTACAATAGCGGTGACGGACAGGATGTCACCTGGAAAGACAATCAAGGTAATACGGGTTCTATTCTTTTCAATGAATGGGGATCGGCTAACTTCTATCCTCTGGCCAATGCCAATGTTGACTATTCCTTATATAACGATTCTATTAGTTTTGAAGGGACTTTATTGCGGTTGACGTTCGGAACTTCATCTTACGGTTATACTGAAAACGATGTACACAGTTTGGGTTGGTGGGGTTATTCTGACAGTTATTCCGATGGTGTAGATCCACAAAAAATTGACAACTATGCTACTAATGGTTATAATTCTTTTGATATTAGTTGGGCAAGGGATAGCAATGGCAATACGGTTAGCCTGCAATATATTGATTTCGTGAAAGTGTACACCGGTCAATTAGGTTCCGATGCTCTTGTCGGTGAGATTTCCACGGAATTTAAAGGTGCGAGGGATTTGCATGTCAGTAGGCTGTGATTTTATTTATGGGTTGTTGGTGATAACACCAACAACGGCGATAGTCTTATAAAAAACAAAACCGTTAAGAACAGTGGAATTTCCGAATGTTCTTAACGGTTTTGTTTTGTTGATGGAAGCAATACCAAGCCGAGTGTGACAAGCAATATCTACAGGTTATGCTTTTTGTTTTTTCCTTAATTCAAGTACTGCCATACTTTCCCGTCTTTCTGTTCCAATACTTTGTTCGGTATTGTCGGAATAAACTCTTTTATCGTTTCCGTTTTCGGGTGGCGGACGGAAGTCAGTGCCAAGTTTTTTTGGTATTGGATGGAAAATTTTTCCTGCGCCCATTTTTCCAGGGACTGCAATTTTTCCGGTTCATTGTTGAGGCAGAGCTGTACTTGGATGGCACCGATTTGAATCATGTTGGGTTTTATCAATAAGGACTGCATCACCTCAAACAGTTCAATCAACGGCTGGCCGTTGACGAAAGAAAAATCTTTGGTCGTCAGGCTGACCAATAGCTGGTTGCCTTTCAATATAAAAATCGGGGGCAGGTCCATTGCGGCGTTGCCGTCGATGACCGTTCCTTGCAGTTCCGTATCCTGAAAACATTTGACGTGTAGCGCAATCTGCTTACTGTACAAGGGTTTGATGGTTTTGGGATGGATGACCTGAGCACCGTAGTAGGCCATCTCGATGACTTCTTGGTAGTCGAGGTGTCGGATGGGCGTGGCTTTGGGGAATCGTTTGGGGTCGGCATTCATCACGCCGTCCACGTCTTTCCATATCGTCAACGATTTAGCCTCCAGTATGTTGGAGAAGATGGCCGCAGTGAAGTCGCTGCCTTCCCGGCCGAGCGTCGTGCTTTCGTTTTCGTCGGTCGCACCTATGAATCCTTGCGTAACAATGATGTCGGTCGAGGCGTTGAGCGTTTTTATCGTTGATTTTATCTTTTCTTCCGTACAGGTCCAATCCACGATTGCTTCACGGAAACTGTTGTCGGTACGCAATACGTCGCGGACGTCGAGCCATGCGTTGTCGCAGTTGCCCTCTTTTGCCGCAAAGGAAAAAATCGTGGTGCTGAGCAGCTCGCCGATGCAGACAATCTGGTCGTAGTAATATCCAAACTCCCTGACGGGCTGGTCGTGCAGCAGCCATTCCACTTCTGTAAAAAGGTCAACGAGTTGGCTTTTGCAGGCATCGAGGTATTTGTCCAGCAACTGTTGCGCCATATTCACATGAAAATCCTTCAACGTTGAGAACAGTTTCAGTGCGTTTTCCCGTTGGCCTAGGAAAAAGGCCTCAGCAACTTTCTCCAAGGCATTGGTGGTCTTTCCGATTGCGGAGACAACGACGACCAAGGGATTTGCTCCTTTACATTTTTTGATAATGGAAATGCTGTTTTTGATGTGTGCTGCATCCTGTACGCTGGCTCCCCCGAACTTAAATACTTGCATATTGTTTTTTGAGTGAAGGCAAAGTTAAGGGAATGCGTTGCTATTCTTTGGGCATACTTCTTGATTTTAAATCAAAAGTAAAAAGGCAAAAGCAAGAATGCTTAATGCTTAAAATGTCGAATCCAAAAAGAAAAAACATGAAATTCAGATGTACACACTTACGATCTTTCATGCTGAAAGGTTGCTTTTTATTGGCCGTATTGGCATTCCATTACTGTGGACAGGCACAGCGTCTTACCAAAAGAGAAGAAAAATTTTACCAGCAGGAAATACTGAAATATATCAACCAATACCGCTCCAACAAAGGAAAAGGCGCATTGGAGCTGGACGACAACCTCAACGCCATTGCCTACCGTCACAGCCGCGATATGAGTAGCGGCAATGTCGCATTTGGACATGACGGATTTGATGATCGCATGGCAAAAGTGCGGAAGTACAATCCTCGACTGGCGGGCTTTGCGGAAAATGTGGCGGCTGGCATGCAGTCGCCGCGTGAGGTTTCGGCAGACTGGTACGGAAGCTCGGGACACCGGCGCAATCTTTTGGGTGATTATATATTGACAGGTATCGGTGTGGAAAGGGGCAGTGACGGAGAGCTGTATTTTACACAGGTGTTTGTGAAGTGACGACCTTAGGTTAAAAGTTAAAATTAAAAACCAAAAAGCTGTTGACCATTTGTAGGTATTTGTTGCATCCTTGGGGCGTGTGGACATGAACCAAGGAATAAGACTATGCTTTTGGTTTTTCCCTTTTGCCTTAGTGCTTGTAACTTATTAACTTGTAACTTGCGCCCATGCAACAACCCATCATCAGCGTACAAGGTCTGGTAAAACAATATGGTAGTTTTACGGCGGTTGACAATATCAGTTTTGATGTGGCGGAAGGGGAGATTTTCGGATTCCTCGGGCCGAACGGTGCGGGGAAGTCCACGACATTGGAAATCATCGAAACGCTCCGCCACAAGACCGCCGGAAAAATCCTTGTTGACGGTTTTGACTTAGACGTATCGCCTGCCGAAATCAAGAAAAGAATCGGTGTGCAGCTGCAAACTTCCGGTTACTATCCCGGGTTGAACCTGGTACAGTTGATTGACATGTTTGCCGGACTTTACAATAAAAAAGTTGATCCAATATCGCTATTGGCTTCTGTGAACCTTGTGGACAAAGCTAAAAATAAATACAAGGAACTGAGCGGCGGACAGAAACAGCGTTTCTCCATCGCGACGACCTTGATCAACGATCCGCGGATTGTTTTCTTGGATGAACCTACGACGGGACTTGACCCGCAGGCACGGCGTAACCTTTGGGACTTGATATTGGACATTCGCAAAAAAGGGACGACCGTCATCATCACCACGCACTACATGGACGAGGCGGAGATACTCTGCGACCGTGTGGCGATTGTGGATTCGGGTAAGATTGTTAAGCTCGCTACGCCCGAACAGTTGATTGACGAACTTTTGGAAACGGGCTTTGTCCGTGAAAAAATAATGAAGAACGCCAACTTGGAGGACGTGTTCCTGCACCTGACGGGAAAGGCGTTGAGGGAAGGCTGATTTTAATTTGAAGATTTGAAAATGGAAGTATCACTACAATATCCGATTGGGCATTATGTATCGAAGCCCTTTTCCGAAAAGCAGAAAAAACAATGGCTTTCGGAGCTGTCCTGGCTGCCCGCCGACTTGGAAAATGCTGTCTTGAACCTCGACGCGGCACAGATTCAAACGCCTTACCGTGAAGGCGGATGGACGGTCAACCAACTGGTACACCATGTTGCCGACAGCCATCTCAATGCCTATACACGTTTCAAGCTTGGCCTTACGGAAGACCGTCCCACGATAAGACCTTATGACGAGAAGAAATGGGCGGAACTGAATGATGTTGCCAAAGAACCTGTCAACACTTCTATTACGTTGCTTTTTGCCCTGCACAGAAGATGGGTGGCTGCATTGGAAAGTCTTTCGGACGCGGAGTGGACGCGCACCGTACAACATCCCGAAAGTACCGAACCCTGGACATTGTGGTATCTTCTGGGCATGTACGTATGGCACGGCCAGCACCATACACAACATATTTTAAAACTAAGGGAAAGAAACGGTTGGTAAAGACGTGATTAGATAATTTGGTAATTTGAAGATTTCAGGATTTGAAAGTTCTTTCCCTACTGGTATATAGCACTATAGGTAAAGCACACGTTGACGTTGGTTGGAGCAATCCTGTGGCTCAAACCTAACGCCGTCCGAAGCTTTTTTACTTTTTATTTAATCCTTCGTTTCCTGTGGAGCGGGAGAGGCTGTCTTTTCCTTTTTGTCACCAGGTGCTGGTGTTTTTTTGGCGGAGGCTTTCGGTGCAAACATGGCGAGCATTCTTTTACCTTCCATCTTGGGCATACCTTCCAGTCCGCCGACTTCATTGAGCCTTTCCGCAAATTTCAGCAACAGCAGTTCGCCGCGGTCTTTGAACATGATGGCGCGTCCACGGAACTGTACATAAGCTTTTACCTTGTTGCCTTCGCGGAGAAAACGTTCGGCGTGTTTGATTTTAAATTCCAAGTCGTGGTCGTCGGTACCCGGTGTGAATCGGATTTCCTTGACTTCGCTCTGTTTGGCGTTAGCCTTCATTTCTTTTTCCTTACGTTTCTTTTCGTAGAGGAATTTTTTGTATTCTACCACACGGCAGACCGGAGGCGCGGCATTGGGAGAGATTTCCACCAAATCCAGTTCCAGGTCACGGGCGATTTTTCGCGCTTCCTCGATAGGATAGACCCCAGGAGTTACATTGTCGCCGACGAGCCGGACTTCCGGAACTCTGATGCGTTCGTTGATACGATGTTCGGGTTCTTCGTTCCTTCTAAACCTGGGATTAAATCTTCCCTTGTTGGGTAATGCCATTCAATTTTATTTGGTATAAAAAATAGTTTTAATACTTTGTCATTAGCTTATGTTGTTGGTGATACTACCAACAGCGGCGACCGTCGTTCCGGGTGGTATCACCGCAACTATGCCGACTATGTAAATTAACAACATTGCGCTTTTAATGCAAATTTTATGCAAAAATATTCTATTATTATTTTTTTTCTGCAATTTCTTTTACAATATTTTGGACAAATGCGGATAAATCCAATGCGCCTTGGTCGCCTTGTCCGTGCTTTCTGATGGCGACTTTTCTGTCCGTCGTTTCTTTTTCGCCGATGACGAGCATGTAAGGCACCTTTTTCAGTTCGGTGTCGCGGATTTTTTTGCCGATTTTTTCGTTGCGTTCGTCCACATTGGCGGTGACGTCCACTTGGCGCAGCGCGGCAGCGACTTCCTGTGCGTAGTCGTTATATTTGTCGGTAATCGGCAGCACCGTGACTTGTACGGGCGCGAGCCACAATGGCAGGTTGCCGGCGCAACTTTCCAGCAAGACGGCGATGAAACGCTCCATGGAACCAAAAGGTGCGCGGTGCAGCATCACCGGACGTTTTTTGGTATTGTCTGTGTCGACGTATTCTAAATCAAAGCGTTCGGGCAGGTTATAATCGACCTGTATAGTACCTAACTGCCAGCTACGACCGATGGCATCCTTGACCATGAAATCGAGTTTTGGACCGTAGAACGCAGCTTCCCCGGATTTTTCTACGGTAGGCAAACCATATTCTTTCGCTGCCTGTCGGATAGCGTTTTCGGCGATTTCCCAGTTTTCTTCCGAACCGATATATTTTTCCTTGTTGCTGATGTCCCGGACGGAAATCTGCGCCGTGAAGTCCTTGAAGTCCAGTGCGTTGAAGACGAAAGTGACTAATTCGATATTGCGCTTGAACTCTTCCAGAACCTGGTCGGGTTTTACAAAAATATGTGCGTCGTCCTGCGTGAAACTCCTTACGCGCGTCAGGCCGTGCAGTTCGCCGGACTGTTCATAGCGGTACACGGTCCCGAACTCGGAAAAACGCAAAGGCAAATCCTTGTAGGAGCGGGGAGCAGACTTGTAGATTTCGCAGTGGTGCGGACAGTTCATCGGTTTCAGCAGATATTCCTCTCCTTCCTGCGGCGTCGTAATCGGACGGAAAGAATCCGCGCCGTATTTTGCCCAGTGGCCCGAGGTGACATAGAGTTGCTTGCTGCCGATATGCGGCGTGATGACGGGTTGGTAGCCGCGTGCCAAAAGCTCTTTTTGCAAAAAATCTTGGAGTTTGTTGCGCAGCAAAGTGCCTTTGGGCAACCATAATGGCAGACCTGGACCGACTTTTTCGGAGAAAGTGAACAGTTCGAGTTCCTTTCCGATTTTGCGGTGGTCGCGTTTTTTGGCTTCTTCCAAAAGCGTCAGGTACTCGTCCAACTCTTTTTGGTTGGGGAACGTAACGCCGTAGATGCGCGTCAGCATCTTGTTTTTCTCGTTGCCACGCCAATAAGCACCGGCGATATTGGTCAGTTTGATTGCTTTGATAAATCCCGTGTTGGGAATATGCGGTCCGCGGCACAAGTCCGTGAAATTGCCCTGTGTATAAAAACTAATCTGTCCGTCTTCCAGACCGTCGATTAGTTCAAGCTTATATTGGTCCTGTTTTTCCGTGAAATATTCGAGTGCGTCTTTTTTGGGGACTTCCCTGCGAACGAAAACCTCCTTCTGTGCAACAAGTTCCTTCATTTTCTTTTCCAGGAGCGCCAAGTCTTCCTCGCTCAGTTGCCTGTCGCCAAGGTCTATGTCGTAGTAAAAACCTTTTTCGATTGCGGGGCCGATACCGAATTTTGTTCCGGGGAACAATGCCTCCAAAGCCTCTGCGAGCAAGTGCGCCGAAGAATGCCAAAACGTGGATTTGCCTCCTTGGTCGTCCCAAGTCAAAAATTTGACGTTGGCATCCGCCGTCAATGGTTTGAAAGAGTCAACTACTTTGCCGTCCACTTCGGCTGCTAATACTTTGCGCGCCAGTCCTTCACTGATGGATTTTGCGATGTCCAGCGCGGTAACGCCCGATTCATATTGTCTTACTGCTCCGTCCGGAAACGTAATATTAATCATTGTCTAAGCTATCCTTGTATTTAAATTAAGGTGGACAAAGGTAGTGAAATTAGAATTTAGATTTTAGAACTTAGAATTTGGAATTGAACGCATTGCTAGAAAAGGAACACGGTTGCAGTCATTCCTGCACAGGCAGGAATCCCATTTGTACTCGAACCTCACCCCGACCCATCTCGCTTGGTAGAGGGGTCGGGGTGAGGTTACCAAAATGTTTTCAATCACTGACTTGGATGCGGTTATTTACCATAAAAAGAAAACAAATCACAAAAATCTTTGTATATGAATCGAAAACCTCCTAAATTGTTGCATGTTTAAATGGTTGACTATTATATCCACACTTGTTTTTGTTCCGGTATTGGGATGTGCGCAACATCTTCTCAACGGAATATGGAAAGGCTATTTCATAACGGGTTTTGGCGATAGTAAACAATATTACAAATACGAGATGCAGATTGTATTGGACGATGCTGCCAACCGGATTTCCGGCATTTCCTACTCTTATCTCAGCACGGATTTTTATGGTAAAACCCAACTGGACGGTAGCTACAACGCCGCTTCCAAAAAACTCGATGTGCGTGAAGCCAAACTCGTCAGCTTCAGTAATACCAACAGCAGCAATGTCTGCCTTATGCACAGCACCCTGACTTTCCTGAAAATCGGAAACGACGACATCCTGGAGGGGACTTTCACCAGCGTCAACAGCGTGACCAACGCTCCCTGTGGTCAAGGATATATCCATCTGGAAAGAAGTACGAACAGTGATTTCCATACCGAACCGTTCTTGGCAAAAACAAAAAGAACACCCAACAGGCCACAAAAGTATGACACGCTCCTCGCCGCAAAAACATACAAGCCAGACAAAGAAAAAGCACTCCTAAAAGCAAGACGCTCTGTTGCTGAGGCGGCGTCCATTGACAAAACCGTAGTTAAACAAGACAGTGCCGTAGATGCCGACCTGAAACAATCCTCTCCAATTACTTACAACAATCCCAACACCGATGCCAACCCTCCCATTAAAAGTTTTGCCAGTATCCCGGAATATTTCCAGAAACGTAGAAACAAACTGGTCAAGACCATCGTCACACATACGCCGGAGGTGGATATCAGCTTCTATGACAATGGAGAAGTCGACGATGATTCCATCACTGTTTATCATAATCTGAATCCGGTTGTGGTACATGGTCGCCTTTCGCGCCAATCCATCGACTATGGTTTTGACGCTTCGGACGACAACCGTTTGCAGTCCTTCATCATCGTTGCAGACAATCTGGGAAAAATTCCGCCCAATTCCGCCCTAATGGTCGTCTACACCAATCACCAACGCTACGAAGTCTTTATCGAGTCGGATTTAAAGACTAACGGCGAGGTACGTATTGTGTATGAGCCGACCAAGAAGTGATAAAAAGAAATTGGGGGGTCATCCAAAAATCCGGTGGCAGACGCAGCGCGTCAGGCACCGGTGTTTT
>JASGDY010000063.1:0-7750 GCA_047606825.1 Chitinophagaceae bacterium | reverse complement strand
TTCTGCGGAGCAGTTGGAATCCTATAATAGTTTCAACAGCCAGCAAGAGACGTTCCCGCAGCCGTCGCCGAACGGTTCAGCGCATTCATGATGTTTTTTCACAATAGGAAAATTTAGATGCGTTTGCTCTGGTTTTTGGTGCGCATTTACCTTCGGTGAGAATAGTTCAGATTTTCGCTGGCGGGTGGAGACACCGACCACCATATTCATACAACATGCGAAGATTTGGAAGCTGTTTGAGTTATTTATTTTCTTCTCCGCACAGTCTCCCTCCGCGGCGGGGACTTTGCGAGAAGGAATACACGTTTTTATGTCTTGGAAGCATATAAAACCGTACAGAAAAACATAACTCAAACAGTCTCTTGAAATAATCCCGGTTTTGGATGGGTTGCCTATGTTTGCTGTACCGTGCTATCTTGCGGAAAAACTTAATCCAAACTTAACCTCTGTGGTTTGGTCATTTGGACATAATTCGTCTTTTTGCTCCCGAAAATATCAGGTCTGCCATGAAATCAAGAAGGAATTTTATCAAACGCACTTTGACAGGAACCCTGTTGGGCTCCGTGGCATCTTCGCCAATAGCTGTTTTTGCCGCGCAGGATTCCAATAAGATAACCCTCTCCGGTGCCAAGCCCAAACTCCGTTTTGCGATTGCCTCCGACGGCCATTACGCACAGCCCGATACGCCCTATGCCCAAAACTACGACAACATCGTGCGCTGGTTGACAGAGGAACATCGCCAACAGCCTTTGGATTTCATCGTGGTCAACGGTGATCTTGTGCATGACCGTCCCGACCTGCTGAAAGAAGTGAAAACCAAATATTTTGACCATTTCCCGGTGCCGTACTATACGATTCCCGGCAACCACGACCATGCTGACACGGCATTGTGGCAATCTGTCTTTGGTTACGAGGACAATTATGGTTTCCAAAAAAAGGAGGTTGGGCTCGTGTTGGCCAATACCTCCAATATCAAAGGGGCTTATGTTGCGCCGGACAACCAGTTCCTCGAAAGAGAGCTGACTAAAATGGCCAACCTGCCGATCGTGTTCGTCTTCCTGCACATACCACCGCATAAATGGACTCCTGAAAATTCTTTTGTCGAGGCTCCGGACACGATTGCCTTGCTGCATCGTTTTCCCAATGTGAAAGCCGTTTTCCACGGGCATGACCATACGTTGGACAGCGTATTTTACACAAGCAAGTTGCCTCATTTTTTCGATGCGCATTTTGGTGGCAACTGGGGTACGCAATACAAGGGATACCGTATCGTGGAAGTCAATGACGACAATAGTATCGGCACTTATCAGGTCAATGCGAGCAAGGATCCGATATTGAACAAAGAAAGCATAAAGTAACCAGTTTGCTCGTCCGCGCCGCAAGCTCCGAAGAGCAACATTAGAGCCCAACGGTCATGGTAGATATACCGGCTATCTGCTGAAATCTGCTTGCCCGATAGAAGTGCTTTTTGGAACATTGATGTTAGGGGTTTGGTCAGTGCAAACGCATCTAAATCATCTCCACCAATCATCTGTCCCACTTTTTTTCTTGACAAAAAAAAGTGGCAAAAATGTCAAGTCCGCAAAAGGCGAGTGCTGCGCGCCAGTCGGGTTGACGCTTCGGAACATTTCCGGCGGCTGTTGCAGCTTTGTAGTTGTTTCAAACCGCGCCGGAAACACCTCCCGCGCCAACGCTCCTTTTCGCTGTTTGCGGACGGGGACATTGGTGTATTGAGAAGGTCTATGGCGTTCTCTCTTGAAAAAATAAACGCAGGTTTGAACTCTCGGAGCTCGCCTTCCGACAGCGGAAGTGAGGTAGGGGGCGGTGTTTTTGCGGAGCAGTTGGGTGCCTAATATAGTTTCAACACCCAGCAAGAAACGATTCCGCAGCCGTAGCCGAACGGTTCAGCGCATTCATAATGTTTTTCCACAATTGGAAAGTTTAGATGCGTTTGCCCTAGGGGCTGGGTACTTTTTGTTTTTACCTTTTTACTTTTACCTTACCTTTTGCATAATTCTGTACTTTTGCGCTCCTAAAATCATCCATACGTAAGATAATGAGTCAGCAATTATCCGAACAAGAAGTCATCCGCAGGGAAAAACTGGAGAAGCTCCGCGAACTGGGTTACGACCCGTATCCTGCGGCTTTGTATCCGGTCTCCCATTATTCTGCCGATATCAAATCGGCGTTTTCGGAAGAAAACCAAGATGCGTTTGCCCATGTGTGCGTCGCCGGACGTATCATGAGCATCAACAATAAAGGAAAAGTATTTTTCATCAAGATTCAGGATTCCAAAGGTATCATCCAGCTCTACATGAAGCGCGACGAACTCTGCCCCGAGGAGGACAAATCTTTTTGGATGGACGTCGTGCGTCATGGCTTGGATCTGGGTGATTTCATCGGTGTGACAGGGCGTGTGTTCGTGACCAATACGGGCGAAACTTCTATCCACGTCGATTCATTGACTTTGTTGGGAAAGTCCCTGAAACCGTTGCCCGTCGTAAAGCGTGACGAGGAAGGCAATGTGTTTGACGCGGTTACGGATCCCGAGTTCCGCTATCGCCAGCGTTATGTGGATCTGATTGTCAATCCCGCGACGAAAGACGCGTTTGTCAAAAGAACAAAAATCGTCAATACCATCCGCGAATTTCTGAACGGGAAAGGTGCGCTGGAAGTCGACACGCCTGTGTTGCAGGCGATTCCCGGCGGCGCGGCGGCGCGTCCGTTCATCACGCACCACAATGCGCTGGACATTCCGCTGTACTTACGTATTGCCAATGAACTGTACCTGAAACGCTTGATTGTCGGTGGGTTTGACTGGGTGTACGAGTTCAGCCGAAACTTCCGAAACGAGGGGATGGACCGCACGCACAACCCGGAATTTACCGTATTGGAATGGTACACGGCATACAAAGATTATTTTTGGATGATGGAGATTACCGAGCAGTTGTTTGAACGCTTGGCAATTGCCGTTTACGGTACGACCGACGTGCCTGTCGGCGACAAAATCATCAGCTTCAAGGCACCTTTCCGCCGTGTCGCTATTTTTGACGCCATCAAGGAAAATACAGACATCGATATCAGCGACAAGGACGAAGCAGGTCTGCGCGAGGTCTGCAAACAACTCAATATCTCCGTCCCCGACAATATCGGAAAAGGCAAGCTCGTGGACGAGATCTTCAGCGAAACTTCTGAACGTATGTATATCCAGCCGACGTTCATCATCGACTATCCGGTCGAGATGAGTCCGCTGACCAAAAAGCACCGCAGCAAACCCGGCCTGGTGGAACGTTTTGAGCTGATGATCAATGGCAAGGAACTCGCCAATGCATACAGCGAACTCAACGACCCCATCGACCAGCGCGAACGTTTTGAGGAACAGGCGCGCCTGTTGGAACGCGGCGACGACGAGGCCATGTTTATCGACCAGGATTTCCTCCGCGCGTTGGAATATGGTATGCCGCCGACTTCCGGTATCGGTATCGGTATCGACCGTCTGGTCATGTTGTTGACCAACCAGCCGTCCATACAGGATGTTCTCTTTTTCCCGCAGATGCGTCTGGAAAGAACGGCAGGAAGTGCAATTTGATAATTTGGGGATTTGAAAATGAAAGATAAATGCACTTTCAAATATTCTGTAGAAGGGATAGAAAAACAAAGTCCAGCCTAGTGTTAGGCTTTGTTTTAGGAAAGAAGTTTAAACCAGTTCAAATATAAATCCACTATTCAATTACTACTTTTTCTTTTTGGGAGGCTGTTCCTTTGAATGTTGCTCGGCCTGTTTTTGTTTTTTAAGTTCCATTTCTTGGTGTGCACATGCCATGAAGCGAATCATGATACCGATAAAAAGCAAACCAAGTCCCAATAGTTTCAGGCTTTTGTTAAGGCAGCCGTTGGCAACGGCAGAGGAATAACTGCTGTACGTTTCCAGCCCAGCCTGGTTTCTTCGGTAAAACCGTCTGCGTCCGACAATCAGAAACAATGCGATACCGACTACGATGCAAACCGTACCGTAAATACTATTGGAGAGCGGATGTATTTGTATCAACATGGCTGGCTTTTTTGGTTTTGAATTAGACCGCAATATTAGTCTTTTCGTGGAAAATGGAAGGTGTAGGCTTTTCCCATTTTCTACCTTTTGTTTCCCAAACGGTAGGTCAGCCTTATGTCAAAAAAGTCCGCGGTCTTGCCATGCGCCAATAGGTTAAATCCCGCATACCAGTTGTCCAGGAAACGGTAGCGCAGTCCGTAACGTTGATACAGCGGCGTTTTGTAGGGAGAGCTGCGACCACTCTGGTTGTAGTAAGTCGTGTCGAGGTATTTTGTGTTTTTATAGAGGTACCAACCGAGTTGCTGGCTGAAAAGAAATCTGTTGATGATAAATTCATTGCCGGCCAATATCCCCACCAGCACATTGGAGGACTGGTGTCCACGGTTCTCTTTGATGCTCGCCATCGCGCCGTCGTAGTAGGCTTCCGCACCGACATTGAGCGCATTGATGCCGCTCACTTGTTTGGAAACTTGGACATTGCCGCCGAACAATGGTTTGCGTTGTGGTTTCCAAGCGGCGGAGTTCCATGATTGTGACGGGTCGGAGATTTTGGCATAGCCATCTTTGGGCGAAAAGAAAAGGGAAAAGTCTGTTTTGATGTTGTTGTCGTCTTTCCACGAATCGTCCTTTTCGTAATCATATTGCGGCAGACGGTTGGATTGGGTGTGGTAAAGGAGTCCCAGCGATGCCGTCGGATAGTTGATGCCTCTGTTGGGCTGCTTGGAGCCGCCGTTGGACAGATGGTTGTAGTCCGCACTTAAGTTCACGCCGAGATGGTTGCCGACGTTGTATTCCAGCCCGGCTGCAAGACGTAGGTAGGCATTGAGCTTGCTGCTGTAGCTTTGGTTGTTGGGATTGGTATTGGCGTTGTAGGGGTTGGTCAGGTAGGCCGCACCGATATTGCCCGTGAAGGTGAGGTTCAGGTGTTCACTAAGCGGAACGATGGGTTGTAGTTTGTATGCCAGTATATAAGCCTTTCCCAATACCTCTTTTTTGAAATCAGTGTAGGTAAGCTGCAAGCCCTGTCTGGCGAATAAATGCCATTGCTGGTAAGTGTTTGCGTCTGCGTACGCTTTTGTCAAGGACAGTGTTGCCGAGGTGGGGTGCGCGCCGCGTACACTTTCTACTTTGGCGGTATGGACCCATACAAAACCATATTGTCCGTCAAGTGCCAAGACCCAGTCGTTCGTTTTATCGTATTGCGCACGGCAGCCCAACGATAAAAGTCCTAAGTAAAAAAGTAACACCCATTGTTTCATTACCTGTATTTGTCTGGTACAAAAATTACCCACGGTACGCGCGGCACCATTACTATACGTCATGGTACGGTAAACATTGTGGTAGGGGCGTTAATTATTTTTTTGTAAACGGGCAGGATAAGGTCGAGGCGCGCCGTAGCGAAGGTTCTCAACGTCAAGCCTTTAATGGAGGATTGCCACAGTTGGATGCTCTTTACGGTGCAGGGCTTGGCGTTCCGATGCGAAAATCCGCAGGAACTTTCACGGTTGAACGTCAGCCCGCCTGACGCCAAACCGTTGTTACGGGCTGGGCTTTTAGTTGTTCAATATCGGTTCCATAAAACAGTCTAAAAACTCCTCTGTCACACCTCTAAGTTTTCGTCTTTGGCAAAGCGCATAAAGTTCTTCTACTGCTGAATAGGTAAAATATCTTGTGTCAAGGTCTTTGAATTGCGGCTTGTTTGCTTCTTTGATTACTTTGTCTCTGTCTTCGTCCGGTGCAACGATTACGTATCTTGTCGGAAAAGGTGGAAACTTGTCTTTGAAGTTTTTCATTCTGCTCAAACCACTTGTTACACCTGTTGAATGTTCAACTTCCATAACAGCGGGCATTAATTTTCCATTCTTGAACCAAATACAGTCTATCAATAAAGCAGCTTGAATAGCTTCGTCATAAGCCGTCATTAATTTCTCGTCTTTTAATGAAGAAATAACTCCGTCAAATTCGCCGATTCTTTTGTTTTGGTACAAAATTCCTTTGTCGTTTTGTGCTATCCAAGTTCTGAAATTCAACTGTTTGCCAATAAAATAAAGTGCTATTTGAATTTGAGCGTGTCGTCTTTGTATGTCTATGTCAATTCCTTTATGCGAAAAGTTGTCTGGCAAAACAAGAGAGTCGTAAAAAGCATCTAATACTGGAATTTCTGAAATTACAATGTCGGTTTCCATTTTGGACAATACGCCACGTTTATGTGGTGCATCGGGATTCCAAATTAAATGTTTGTGTCCGTGCTTTACGGCTGTGTGTCCGCCTTTGTTTTCAATACGTCCCGGATATAACAGAAATAAAATTCCGGTGTATGTGCTAACAAGGCTTCAAAAACACTTCTTGTATTGTAACTTGCTCCTAAAATTCTGTCAATGTTTATGGGTTGATTAGGATTAAACGAGTTTGCAACACGCCAAATTAATTCACTTGAAATACTTTCAACTTTTGCTTTCGTTTCGATTTCTCCGTCTGACGGATTCCAACGTTTAATTCTAATCGGTCCTTCCGGTAAATCAACACCTTCAATTCTAATTACGTCTTTTGTCTTAGGATTAACGTAATTATAAACTTGTTTTTTGTCTAATTGATTTATGTAAGCTACAAGATTACTTGCTGATAATTTCCGCATATTTCAATTCTTCTGATTTAATTTTTTCAATAAATACGCTTATCGTTTCTGCAAGTCCTTTTGCTGCAAGATAAGGTACGCCATTTCCTATGGTCTTAAACATATTTGATAATGAAATATGCTCTGGAATAATAAAATTCTTTGGCAAAGATTGAATTGCCAATGCTTCCGCTGCGGAAATTCTTCTTGGTTTGTATGGGTGCAAATGCACTTCATTATTCCCGTAAGCGGCTGTTGGCGAATATCTCCAACGATGAAGTCTTTTGTATGATTTTTTTAAATCATCTCCCTCTGGAATAGAAAGAAACTTTACTAAACCTGCTCTCGGCTGAAAATAATGTTGTGCGTTTGGGTGGTTTTCAACTCCATTTTTATCAAACCAATGTTGAATTGTCAATTTTTTCTCTATTCCTTTTGGAATGGGTTTTAATTCATTTTCACTAAACAAATCTTGTTTTGGCCACTCTTTGGCTAAAATGTCTGATGCTTTGTATAAAGTTTTAGCGTTCCAATCAAAAGATTTTAAGTAAGGCGAACCATTTAATTCCATTCCCAAATCAGTTAAGACATTTCTTTTGAAACCAATCAAAATAATTCTTTCTCTGTCTTGCGGCGCACCAAACTCAATTGCATTAATTAACTTTTCAGTTAAATAATATCCGTTTGAAATAAGTTTGAGTTTTACTTCATTAAAAAACGCTTTATGCTTTGCAGTTCTGTAAAGTCCTTTCACGTTTTCAAATAAAAAGAAATCGGGTTGATTTCTAACAATTAACTCAATATAAGTCTTTGAAAGTTTCCCATTTTCGCCATCAATACCTCTGTTTTTTCCGGCTATTGAAAAGTCAGGACAAGGTGGACCTCCAATAAAACCGACTAAATCAAAGTTTTTCTTTGATTCTTGTATGTTTTCTTTTAGGATTTTTGCTTTGTTGTTGTCAAGAAATGAATTGATGTCTGCTGTGCTATTAATAAGAGCATAATTTAAACCCTATATTAAAAAGATAGTTGTATCTTTGTGTTATGATAAAACGAGGTACAAAACAAAGCCAGGAAACTAAAAG
>JASGDY010000062.1:0-27693 GCA_047606825.1 Chitinophagaceae bacterium | reverse complement strand
CTTCTCAATACACCAATGTCCCCGTCCGCAAACAGCGAAAAGGAGCGTTGGCGCGGGAGGTGTTTCCGGCGCGGCTTGAAACAGCCACAAAGCTGCAACAGCCGCCGGAAATGTTCCGAAGCGTCAACACGACTGGTGCGTAGCATTCGCCTTTTGCGGACTTGACTTTTTTGCCACTTTTTTTGTCAAGAAAAAAAGTGGGACATAATATTAGTGGAGATAATTTAGATGCGTTTGCCCTGTTTCTCCACACCGATATTATATTGTACGTTTGTGCATCATGTCAATAGAAGTAAAAGGACTGACCAAGATATACGGCACACAAAAAGCGGTGGACAACCTTTCTTTTTCCATCCCGAAAGGGGAAATCGTCGGCTTTCTGGGACCTAACGGCGCGGGCAAATCCACTACGATGAAAATGATTACCGGTTATTTGAAACCCGACGCGGGCTCGATTCAGGTCGACGGCATCGACATGTCCCTAGCACCGCTGGAAGCCAAGGCAAAAATTGGTTATCTGCCGGAAGCAAACCCTTTGTACTTCGACATGTATGTGCAGGAATACCTAGCTTTTGTGGCAGGTATTTTTAAACTGTACAACAAAACGAAACGTATCCAGGAAGTAATAGCATTGACAGGGCTCACGGCCGAAAAAGGAAAGAAAATCGGACAGCTTTCCAAAGGATACAAACAGCGGACAGGACTTGCCGCGGCTCTTATCCACGACCCGGAAATATTGGTTCTGGACGAACCGACCAGCGGTCTGGACCCTAATCAAATCATCGAAATCCGTAACGTCATCCGCCAACAGGGAAAGAACAAAACCGTGCTTTTCTCCTCCCATATCTTACAGGAAGTCGAAGCGATATGCGACCGCGTCCTCATCATCGACAAAGGTGTACTGAAAAAAGACGCGCGGCTCGAAAACCTTACCAACATTACCTCTGAGGACGCAATTATAAAATTACAGTTCCGGGAAGTCATCGAAACTTCCTGGTTGTTGCGCCTGCCCGCCATACACTCCGCGGAACGCGACGGACGCAATGTATGGACACTCACCTGCAAGGATGCCGACCTTGCCAAAAAACAAATCATGGAACTGGCTCTGAAAGAAAATTTCAACATCGTATCCTTGGATTCGGCAAGTGCCGGACTCGAACAGGCTTTCCGAGAGTTGACAAAGTAGTTTAATTTTTTAACCATGCAAATCTCAAAGTAAATTTGAGATTTGCATGGTTATTTTTACGAATATTCATTCAGTTTCTTGATTAACTCGGTAAGCGAAACAACATCGATACCTTTGCCCATTGCCCAACTATCGGACGATGGCGTTACCACAAAACTATGTTTGGGCTGGATGTCTTCAATGGCGATGTGGTTGCCTTTGGACAAAGAAGGCGAATAGGACGCTTTACATTCCACGGCAAGGATTTGGTTGTTGATATGCACCACAAAGTCCACTTCCGTACCGCCAGCCGTCCGGTAAAAAGATATTTCAGCTTCAGGAAACGCGCCGCGCAGATTGGCAAGCACGATGCTTTCCCAGACAGCCCCGAACGCGGGATGTCCCGACAGATCGGCAAACGAACGGATGCCCAGCAATGCCGCTCCAATGCCTGAGTCGGAAATATACATTTTCGGTGATTTTACCAAACGCTTGCCCAGATTGGAAATGTACGGTTCCACCAAGTCCACCATATACGTGCTTTTCAGCAAGTCAATATAATTTTTTACGGTCTGGTTACTCACACCCAGCGAATTGCCAAGGTTGGAATAGTTGACAGTCTGACCGTTGACGTGCGCCAGCATCTGCCAAAGACGCCGCATCGTCGTCGGCGTAAAATTGACCCACTGCAACAGGTCGCGCTCCAAAAAAGTGGAAATGAAACTGTTGCGCCACTCAAAAGAAACCTTATCGCTTGATGCCAGTACACTCCGGGGAAAACCACCTCTCTCAAAATATTTTTCGATGGACATTTCGGGCAGTTCCGACCACAAAAAAGGCGTTAGTTGCTTGTAAACAATACGCCCGGCAAGCGATTCGGAACTTTGCATCAGCAAATCGCGCGACGCAGAACCCAACACCAAAAAACAGCCTGGCCTGTTCCATTCGTCCACCAAACTCCGGATAAGGGGAAACAGATCCGGCTTGCGCTGAATCTCATCTATACAAATCAATTTGTCCTTTTGGCTTGACAGAAACCATTCGGCATCGCTCAGCTTTTCCAAATCCGAGGGACGTTCCAAATCCAGATACAACGTTTCAGATGGATAACTTTCCATCAGATGCTTTACCAATGTGGACTTCCCGCATTGGCGAGGTCCTACGACTGCCGTTACCGGAAAATGTTGTATGGCCGAAAATATATCGTCTGCTTGCGTCCGCTGTAAAAACATTTTGTATCCAATTTGTCTGATACAAAGATATAAAAACGATGTATATAACTATGCAAATCTCAAATTTACTTTGAGATTTGCATAGTTAATTTATGATAAAAAGTAATTTTCTTTGCATCCATATAGGCTTTTACAGAAAGCAATGCACCTTTTTATGACTTACGAAGCATATATATCCCGACAATATCTATGTTATAAACTCGATGTTTGACAACCAAAATGTTACTGTTCCAGTACTTTGCTATTCAATGGGCAATACCTTGTCTGACCACTTCCACAATACATAACAGGATACCGTCTGCCCGACATCAAAATGGGTATTATGGAAGGGATGCTGCGCTTTTTGTTACCTTTTGCTCGGCAAATAAGGTACAGTTCCTGGGGAGAATTTAAAATGACCGGATGAATTGGAAAAACGATAAATTTTATAATTGAAAAAACAACCTAATTTCGAGTAACAAACGTTGATTATTTCTATTTGTCTTAAGTCTTTAATTCAGACACCATGCTACAAAAAAGGACCTTACTGTTTTTGAAAAATATCAAGTCCAACAACCACAAGGATTGGATGGACGCACACCGTGCCGACTACGAGTCGGCCAAAAACGACTTTGCCGCACTCGTCGACGCAATCATCGTTGCACTAGGCAAAAAAGATATGGAGATCGCACATCTGATGGCACGTGCGTGTACGTTTAGGCTCAATCGGGACATACGTTTCAGCAAGGACAAGTCGCCCTATAAAACCAATTTTGGTGCGAGTATCAACAAAAACGGCAAAAAGGCCCACAGCGCAGGATATTACCTCCATCTGGAACCCGGCAATTCTTTTTGCGGCGGCGGCGTATGGATGCCGGAAGCCAAAGAACTGGCGGCCATCCGTCAGGAAATCGACTATAACTGGGACGAATTTCAGGCTGTAATCAACAACAAAACATTCGCCAAAACATTTGGCGCGCTTTCCTTTGCACCGGAATACACGTTGACACGCGAACCGAAAGGCTATGAAAAAGACAACCCCGCCATTGAATATCTGAAGCTCAAATCCTTTCTGGCATTGAGGGAGCTCCCCGACAGTGTTTTTCTTTCAGAAACTGCCGTAAGCGACATCGTTGCGGCATTCAGTGCCATGCAAGCTTTTGTTGCATTTCTTAACAGGGCAATCGAAGATTAAGCGACCGAGATATTAAAGACACACGCATTGTGCGTTCTGCGTTAATAGCCTCTCTGGATAATCGTGTCCTTAAATTTGTTTTTTGTCGTGACGCCCTCTATTGCCTTTAGGTAAATGGTATAGACGCCCCGGGAGCTAAACAGGTAATGGAACGAATCAATAAGCGTAGTGTCCGTCGAATTGTAAAAATGGATTTTCCAGTTTGCCGCTATCGTCTGCGAATATTTGGAATAGGTACTATAAGACGCCTGGTCGTTAAAAATCCGTCGGGAAAACGGCCTTAAAGTATCGGAGGTACCAGTACGTCCATCAATCGTCATAACGACACTGATAGGAGATGTAAAAGGTGCGAAGTTGAAAAACCGATACTTAAACGTATCAATGGAAGGCAAATCCGTATTTTCCGTGACAATGGCGACAGAGGCATCCGTATCAGATATCTCTCCGTCCGAGGTCGTATCAGGGATGACAAACATGGAGTAGTAGAGCCCCGACTGCATCTGCTGTCGTCCGCTGACAATCGTATCCGATGTTCCGGTTTTTAATATTTGCAGATAGTAAAAGCTAGGCAAGCCATAGGCATAGCTCGTCACGGAGTCAAAAGCAATATCTGAGGCGATCTGCTCCTCGTCGGAATAAACGTCGAATGCCATTCCCGGGGTTACATTGATCCACCGCATGTGTGTCGGACCAGGCTGGGAACTGTCGTTTTTGGAACAAGCAACCATGACGGCCACCAGAGAAATCAATACTGCTATACAAAAAAACGTGTTGCGCATAATAAATCTGCAAGGTAAAAGTAAAAAGGCAAAACTAAAAAAGAGCGAAACGCTTTCATCAACATATTAACAAATACGGAATGCTATTAACAGCCTGTTTAAAATTAACACAAAGAGTTCTATGATGAGATTTCTCCTATGGTCGAAATGACAGTTAAGATGCCGGTTTTCCTCAAATTATCATCAATTTTGAGAAAAAAGAACAAACCCAACACGTCCTTTAGCCTTGTTCGTTTTGTTCACCTACGGTGGCTGGGTTCGCGGTCGCGGCTACTGCGTGGTCGCTGAGTTTACGGTTCGAGTGAGGTATGGGCGATAAACCTCCTAATGGTAATTCAAATCATAAAATCTAAACAGGCTCTAAATCAGTTGCGAAATATCCATTCAAGGATTATTATGTGCCAAAAAGCGCGCTTTATTGCGTTGCCTTTTTTTGACTTATTAGCATTCGCTCAGCCCTAGCGGTACATGCACCGCCAGACCGCCGTCAGAGGTTTCCTTGTATTTGCTGTTCATGTCCAGTGCTGTTTCCCACATCGTGCGCACGACTTTGTCGAGGGACACTTTGGCATAGTCGGGACCGGACTGTAATGCCAACTGGGAAGCCGTGATAGCTTTGATGGCCCCCATTGTATTGCGTTCGATGCAAGGTACTTGTACCAAACCGCCAATAGGGTCGCAAGTCAATCCCAGATGGTGTTCCATGGCGATTTCGGCAGCCATCAATGCCTGTTTCTGGGTACCTCCCATCGCCTCCGTCAATGCGCCAGCCGCCATCGCCGACGAAACGCCAATCTCTGCCTGGCAACCACCCATCGCCGCGGAAATCGTTGCTCCTTTTTTGAAAATACTGCCAATCTCAGACGCCGTCAACAGAAACCGAAAAATCTTTTCTGGACTGTTGCCGTTCCCAAACAGAACATAATATTGCAATACGGCCGGAATCACGCCCGCGGCACCGTTGGTCGGTGCAGTCACGACACGACCAAAAGAGGCATTTTCCTCGTTGACGGCCAGCGCAAAGCAACTGATCCAGTCCAATACGGCATTGAAATCCAAGGGCGTCTCCTTAATCGCGGCCAGCCATGACCCGTAATCAGAATAGGTTTTGCCTTTCAATAATCTTTTGTTGAGCTCAAATGCACGACGACGCACGTGCAGGCCTCCCGGCAGCTCGCCCCGCGTATGGCAGCCTCGGTAGATACACTGACGCATGGTGTCCCAGATGCGCATCACACCCGCAAAGGTTTCGCTTTCCTCACGCCATGCATTTTCATTTTCCAAGACGACTTCGTTGATGGACATACCGGTCTTGATACACCAGAACTGCAAATCCCTGGACGAGTCGATAGGAAAAGGGAGATCCACCTGTTTTGTCTGCGTGGACTGGGCTTCGCCTTCCTGCACCACAAAACCGCCACCGATGGAATACCAAGTATCACTTATCTTTTCGCCAGACTTCAACTCCACCAAAAAAGTCAAGCCATTGGGATGGAACGGGAGGGATTCCTGGTACAGAAAAGTAATCTCCCTGGCCGGGTCAAAATGTATGGGTGTTTTTCCCTTGAGAAGAATGGTTTTAGCTTCCTTAAGCTGGTTGATTTTGGGGAAAATCTGGTCGACTTCCGTAGTCTCCGGGTTTTCGCCCATCAACCCCATCTGCACAGCGACGTCCGTACCGTGTCCAGAGCCTGTTTTCGCAAGGGAACCATATAGGTACACATGCAGTGCTGCAATCTGGTCCAGTCCGTATTGGGATTCCATCTTGTCCAAAAAAAGCATCGCAGCACGCCAAGGTCCCAACGTATGCGAACTGGACGGCCCGACACCAATCTTAAACATGTCAAACACGGAAATGGATTCCCTTACCATCTGTTATTTTTGTCAAACCTACATGAAATTTTTCATCCGCAGACGATACCAGCGGTAAAGGCTACGTAAAAGGATTCCTCCATACCAAAAAGGCCACCGACAGCAATAAGCAGATTATCGTAACTTTACGCCAGCAATGACGATTAAAATCGACTGGGCCAAAGAGGACGTTGAACCCTATCGCAGGAAGACAATGTCGAAGATTCGTGCCAAGAACACGAAACCGGAACTTCGCTTCCGCAAAGCACTTTGGCATGTAGGTATCCGTTACCGCCTGCACGGCAAGAAACTACCGGGAAGCCCTGACATCTATATCCGAAAATATAAACTGGCCATCTTCATCGACGGCGAGTTTTGGCATGGCTACGAATGGGAAAAACACAAAAACCGTATCCATACCCGAAAAGAATTTTGGACCAGCAAAATCGAAACCAACATACAAAGAGACCAGAACGCCAACCTACAACTCCGGCAGATGGGCTATGAAGTGATGCGCTTCTGGTCGCATGAAATCGACAAAAACCAAGGTGCATGCGTACACCGCATACTGGACTATATCAATGCCTACAACAACAGATGGGAGAATGGAAGTGAAGATTGGAAAATTGAAAGTTGAAAGTTTTTCACCAGTCTCGTCTCAAGCGGTATATCAGACCCACCTCAGCATATCTTATCGACAACAAAAAAGCATACGCTATGTACGTATGCTTTTTTGTTGTCGATAAACCATTTATTTTCAATGGATTATCTTCATATTGCTTGGGGCGTTGTGCCTTGGACTTTCTTTCCTAATCCAGCGAAGGGTTCATCTTTCCGGCCAAAAGGTTGGCCAAAACTGCTTCCAACCGACGTTCCTTGGTTTCCGCACGTTTTGCGCCCTGTATCCACGTCACGTATTCTTTTTGGTTGCGTGAAGGCAATGACACAAAAAATTCTTTTGCCTTCTTGTGTTTGACGAAGAGGGAATTGAGCTCAACGGGTAGCACGGAGAGTTTCTTTTCAAATTTCCTTCCGTCGTGTTCTTCCTCGACTTCATCCACAGCCACGTCATTCAGAACAATGGTTTTATCTTTGGGTAACAGGAACAAAGCACCCATCCATACATTGTCCAAATCAAACTCGTCCGCTATCTTATAGCCTTTGCAACATATAGAATCCCAAGTACAGGCCCTGTTAAGGTCACTGACAATCTTGCTGCTCGTCTTAGGATAGGCAATCCACAGTTTACTATTGTCGTGGAGAGCAGGAAAGACATCTTTCAGAATCGTACACAATTGATTGTTGTTGATGACAAACAACAACGCAAAATCAATTTTTTTTCTTTTAAGAAGCGGTGTTACATTCTTTGAGAACGATAATTTGGCAAATTGTTTTTCGATGGAAGAGGGTAGACCCTGGATCAACATCGTTTTTTCGTTATCCCATTGTAGTCTTTCCAAGAAACTTTGATTAGACATCCTTAATTTTTTATTTAAGGTTAAACATTACAATCGGCAAAATTACAAAAAATAGGGCAGCTATACAACGAAAAAGTGCCCAATGTCGTGAAACTTGGGCAGTTTTCCGCAATTTTGAGAAAATTTTAAGAAATCGTTATTTGACTGGTCTGTAATATTGGAGTGCCTCGGGCATCAACTTTTCCAGTTGAGCGATGCGCGTGGCGTCGGACGGGTGGCTACTCAGCAGGGCAGGAGTCGATTTGCCGTTGCTCAATCCGGCCATTCTTTTCCAAAACGGAATCGCTACCTGCGGATTATAGCCCGCCATTGCCGCAAATATCAGCCCGTAATGGTCAGCCTCCAGCTCGTCTTTCCTGCTAAAATGCAACATGCCTACCTGCGCACCCGGGCCGTATAACGAATTGAACAGATTGGATGCCGTGGCATTATTGGCGAGTGCCGCACTCCCCACGGACTGTAATCCCGCTGCCACGAGTTGCTGGCTATATTGTTCCTTGCCATGTTCGGCTACGGCGTGCGTGATTTCATGTCCCAAGACGATGGCAAGCGACGCCTCGTCCTGCGTGACCGGCAACAACCCTGTGTACACAACTACTTTGCCTCCGGGCATACACCAGGCGTTGACATCCTTGCTGTCCACCAGATTAAATTCCCAGTTATAACCGGACAAAGGGTTGGAACCGCCGCCCTTGGACTGGTAGTATTGCGTAATCGCATTGGCAATGCGCGAACCGACACGCTTGACCATTTCCACGTCCTTATTGCTGCTATTGCCTACAACCTTGGTTTTGTTTTCGGTGAGGAACTGTTTGTATTGCGTCAATGCCATACTGTTCATCTCGGCACTGGAAACCAGCGACAGTTGCGACCTGCCCGTTATCGCATTCGTAGAGCACGACGCAAGGCCAGCAATAAGAAACAGTGCTAGTAAAAAAGGCTTTAACATAAGAAGAAGATGTTTTGGATTTGATAATTTTTTTGAAGAAACAACACTTCAATTTTTGTACCAGTACTAAAAAAGAGCCCAAAGGCTCTTTTGATATTTTTACGGAAAAAAGATTTTAATCTGTCTACCGGTCGGTGGTCTCCTCATCGATCGGTAGATTACTGTTATTGCGGTTCTGCACTAAGCATTGGACATTTAATGTAGCGTTAGGCGTTCTACGGTCTTTTACGTTCTTCTTTTTTCCTGTCACGGCTCTTGAAGATGGGCACCTTACTTTCCGTTCCCTTCAAGAGGCGATTGATGTTTTTCTGGTGTGTCAATATTACAATCAACGCCACCGCAATGGAAAATATCCTGTAGGACGTAACATCGTCATTGAAGATGAACAATATCAATACCGTAAACGCTATACTTGACAACATGGAACTTAACGAAACAAAACGGGTCAGGAACAAAACGAGCAGAAACACGCCTGTGCAGCAAAGTGCCACCACAGGTTGTATCGCGACAATCATCCCAAACAAGGTCGCAACGCCTTTTCCTCCCTTAAAATTGGCCCATATCGGAAACACATGTCCCAATACCGCCGCGATGCCGAGGCCGATCATCAGGTTGGTACGTATGATTTCATGGTCGCCTCCGAGATACTTCGGCAGAAAAACATACAGGGACGTGGCGGCAACACCTTTCAGCATGTCGGCAACCATCACGAAGGTTCCCCACTTGGGACCCAAAACCCTGTAGGTATTGGTCGCACCGGCATTGCCACTTCCATAGTCGCGGATATCAATGCCAAAAAAATGTCTACTCACCCATACCGAGGTAGGAATGGAGCCGATCAGATAGGCAAGAATTATCAATAAAACTTCTCTCATTCAACTGATTTCATGAATAATTTGGAAACCAAAGATACAACTTTAACAATATTATGCACATTCTTTCTTGGTTATTGTGCATAATTATTTCTCTTGAACATGAATATTTTTTATTCGACAAGAGGAACGCCCATGGAATTGATTGTTCATACAATGATACAAAGAATGGACAATCAATTGCATGCGCGTTTGGACAAAAGCAGGGAAATCCAGTTAAGCCGCGTCAATGTATTGTGGTGTTTCAGGCCATGCTGTTCGGCCAGTTGCACGATTGGCGGCGCGTCCTCCGCCAAGAGGCCGCTCAATACCAAAAAGCCACCTTGCTTCAAGTTATGTACGATGGACGCAAAATTATCGACAATCACATTGCGGTTGATATTGGCAAGTACAATGTCAAACAGTTGACCAGCTGGAGGCGTGGAAGCAAACTGCAAGTCGATATGGGCGGCATGGTTTGCCTCCATATTTTCCTGCGCGTTACGGATGCTCCATTCGTCGTTGTCGATGGCCAATATGTTTTTGGCACCTAGTTTTTCCGCCAATAGCGCCAATACGCCCGTTCCCGTCCCGAAATCCAATACGCACGCACCTTTTAACGGCAGGTTTTGCATCTGTTGGATCATCATGTGCGTGGTCGCATGGTGACCCGTACCAAAACTCATCTTGGGCGTGATGACCAGTTCGTGCTGGACCTGGCTGCCAAACGCCGGATGGAAATCGGCACGCAACCCGACAAAATCCCCAACTTGGACAGGTGTGAAGTTGGACTCCCACAGCGCATTCCAGTTCTGCTCCTCCAATGCGCCAATCGTGAACCGGAAATTAAATTCCTTCGCCAATGCCGACAAGGCAACCGGGTCAAACTGCGCTTCCTCTATATAGGCCTTGAGCGTTTCGTCCTCCTGTTCAAAGCCGGAATAATCCAAATCGGAAAGCAATCCAACATAGAGGTCGATGTCTTCTTCTTTTACAGCGGCAAGGATGACTTCTTTGTATGATTTCATTTTTATATTTTTTGATTAAACCTCACCCCCAACCACTCTCCTTGTGAGAATAGTGGTAACGCGAAGTCCAGCGTTTTTTGTTTTTGCCTTTTTCTTGCGCTGTTCGGGATTTGCAATCCCGAACGCTCATCCGTGCATTTGCAATGCGCTGCTATTTGCGGATTTCAAATCCGCCGATACGGCTTCAGGATTACAAATCCTGAAGAGCGGAGTATTACGCATTCAACAGCATGTCGGTAATCACATAGTCCAACAGTATCAGCAACAGACAGTTAATCGCTATGGACGTGGTCGAGCGCCTACTCAACTGCTGAACTGTCCCGCTGAAACTGTAACCCAAGTAAGCACCTATCGACGAAATGATGAATGCATAAAGATATATCTTGGTAAAAAACAACTCTATCCCGATGTTTCTGAGGTCAACCTGTAATCCCTGTATATAATCGTTGTACGGAATGATGTCGGATGCGTAGCAAAGGACAAATCCGCCAAAAAGACTAATGAAAAAAGACAGTACCAGCAACAACGGAACCATAAAAATCGAGCTCAAGACAAGGGGAAACACAATATAAGACGCCGAATTGACACCCATCACCTCCAGTGCATCCATCTGCTCTTCCCGTCGGTAGGAGCCAATCGCAAACGTCATCCGAAAACCAATGACACAGGCCAGCAGTGCGGAGATGCCCGTCGGTGTCAGTTCCCACAACAAAAGATCGCGCGTCATCGTCCCGACCACAAAATGCGGCACGATTGGATTGTCAATCATGTACTGGCACAGAAGCACGGCAATCATCCCCAGAAAGAAAGACACCAATACGACCAGTCCCAAACTTTGAATGCCAACAAAACCGCAGCTTTGGACCATCCGCTTGCCAAACATCCGCGCGTTCTCGGGAGGATACAGCATCCTTCGGAGCATCAACACATAACCGCCGACCTGTTGCAACAAATTTCCCATTTTACTGTATTGCGTACCATTTTTTAAGGCGGGTTAAAGGTAGTCAATTGCTCTGCACTTGTCAAAAGGCAAATCACCGTTCAGAATCAAGCTTCGGAGCTTCGTGGTTGGTTTACGCAGAAACCACGGGTGCAGAGATGCACGATCCTGCGTCTCTACGTGTTTTTATGGTTTCATGTTTTTTTGTTTAATTTTATACTGTAATCCTTTTTTAACCTAAAACTTTTATTTATGAAAAAGTACACTTGGCTTACACTGTTAGGAATCCTTTCCTTTGTGATGGTTGCCCCGGCAAAAAACCTCGTGAGAGAAAACAGCCTTCTATCGTTACGGTATCCGGAGAACTCCATCTTTATCTACAATAACACCAGCCAACCATTTACTATAGAAGTAGGGGGTTATGTCTATTCTGTCCCGGCCAACAGTCCACAATATAATATTGGGACATTTATCTTAACAGTTGGGTCAAGCAATACCGTCAGTATAACAAATGTTGGTAGCAGTAACATTTCCTTTGCTTATGAAGACAACCTTGGAAATTCCGGTTTAGTACCATCTGGTTCAACATCCTACACAATCGGAAGTCCCACATTCTACAAAATAACAGTAGGTGAATATGCTGAATAAATAATAGAATAGCAAAGAGGTCGGTATTTTTCATACCGACCTCTTTGCTTTAGGAAAAACTACGCAATATATGTTCTTCGCTGTTGGGGGTGCTCAGTGCTAACATCCCGAACATTTTATAAGGACGGATTTTAAATCCGTTTTATCTGTCGTCCGACTTGCCCTGCGGAACAAGTCGAACAGCGTGGTTACGGTATCCGGAGAACTCCATCTTTATCTACAATAACACCAGCCAAACACTTACCATAGAAGTAGGTGGTTATGTCTATTCTGTCCCGGCCAATAGTACGCAATACAATATTGGGACATTTATCCTAAGTGGGACAAGTAACACTGTCAGCATAACCAACAGCGGCAGCAGTAGCATTTATTTCAGCTATGAAGACAACCTTGGAAATTCTGGGTCAGTAACATCTGGCTCTACATCATACGCAATCGGAAGTCCTACATTTTACAGTATAAGAATATTGGAATATATTGAACCATAGGATTAAGGCGAATACCCACAATGCTAATTTAACAGAGGAACAATTCTGAATAGAAAAATGGCAAAGAGGTCGGTATTTTCATACCGACCTCTTTGCCATTAATGCTAATCAAGGGAGGAAGCACACTCACTGAGCCTACGGAATCTCCGCTTTAGTTGAATAAGTTAAATCCTATAGTTGTTTTTTTGTCGCTTTGAATATAATACCTATCTATCTCCTATATACGTCCACGTTTCATCAAAATATACACGGGGAGTTCCGGAAACAACACTAGATTGATACATATAATATTTAACATTTATGGTTTTACTGGATTCATCATATTTGTTAGTACCACTTGGGTCTATCTCAGCATAACGTGTATTGGTAGCAGGCTGACCATAATAGTTTGTTACACCTACCACCTCATCGGTGTCAGGATCAAACTCAAAAATTATCGAGAAACTGCCATAATAGCTATAGGCATAGGCCGTTCCTGTCCACGAACTTATTGGCATATAATATCCCCCAAAGAAATAATTATCATATGCAACACATTTTGTACTAGAAATTGTTCTTAGTTCATACTCCATAGTGCTGTAACCTTGTTGAGATAAATAATTATTAATATTGCTAAGAGCAGAACTATAAACATCCGTCAAAGTCCCTGTTACTTCATAAACGCCATCCCATTTGTTTTTGGCCACAAAATCATAAATTTTTGTGGACGTATTAGAAGATATCGTACCATACGTAGTACTTTCAATTTTCAACGGCAATGCATAGACCGCAGAAAAATCATAGCCTGTGGTATCATTTACGATAACTCGAAATCTCGTTCTGTCTGTCCCCTTGGCAATCGTTACAGTTGTGGGATAAGACAGCATCGCGTCGTCAAAGGCTACATATTCGGTACTGTTTTCGTCATTATAGGCACTCAGTGCTGCGGTGTCGGTACCTAGCGTAACCGTTATGTCCTCCGGAGCCGTATTGGTCGGTCCGTTGTATTGCACAATCACGTAAAAACCTGCCGTGTCATTCTCGAATACCGTTGCAATACTAAAAGCCTGATAGGTCGTTGTATAGGAGTCCGGAGTCTGGGCACTGCCCAGCTCGACGATGGACGTTGCCTCATCGTCGGATTGGGGAAAGGAGCTACCCTCCTTGAGGCACGAGGGCAGCAGTAAGATACAGATGCTCAGCAACAGCAGGAGCAGGTACTTATTTTTGATAACGCTTATTTTGTTCATTGTTGATTCTTTTTAATAAGATAAGGTTCTTTTATATACGCACGCCATCTACTTGGCCCAGAAAATTAGGGATGTGAACGGACTAATAGTCGTGGCATCCGGCACATTGTATTTGTTGAGGGCATATTCCGTTGTCGGATAGCATATCCTTGTCGGCAAGTGGTCAGACCTTGTCGCCGTCGATTGTGTGGAAGCAAAGGAGCCGTAAGGGTTGTTGACTGCCGTCGTACCACTTGCCGGGTATCCTGTCCTCCTGTACTCGTTCCAGCCCTCGTCGGAGTTGATCATGTTAAGCGCGATGTACTTCTGCGTGATGATGGCTTCCAGCTTCTGGGCGGTGGTCGTCGCCAGAGAGTAGTTGACGAGGTAGCTTGAAGTGTTGGTCGTGATGTAGGTCGCTGCATCCGTTTCATAGTCATACCCGGTAGCAACTGTACCGCTTGCCAACTCATACAGGTAATGGAAAGAGGCCTCTATGCCGCTGTTGAACGATGTCGCATCGTCGCCGGAGATGATACCGCGCATCTGCGCCTCTGCCTGCAAAAAGTAGCTTTCGGCCGCCGTCATCAAGACCATACCCATATCATAACCTTTCATCACGCCGATATTGTCACCCAAAGACGTTTTTGTCGGGCTTCCGCTATTGGAACTGGAATAGCAGTACCAAGCTCCGGAGATGTCAGGGGCATAGTTGCTGGTGGTACCGGCTACACCCAACTGGTTGAGCGGCGTGTTGGGAAACTTAAAGTATATCGCCTTGCCCCGAGCCGTGTCCGTCAGCTTGTTCCCGTCATAATAGCCATAAGTGTACATCGCGGGGATATAAGCCCTGTTGCCAGCAGCACCCGTGTAGTCCGCCACCCAGCCACTAAACATGGGATTTGCCTTGCCTGTTGCCTTGGAGTAGGTGGGGTTTTCGATAGCATCGTCCGTTAGGAAACCGTCGGAGGTAAATGTCGTATTGTCAAAGGTGACAATGCTGGATGCCCTAACGATCAGCCTTAGCTTAAGCGTATTGGCAAACTTAATCCATGACGTCATATCGCCGCTGAACAGCGGATCTGTTCCGGACGTCAACGCCAAGGCACCGCTGGCATCATTGATGGTCGTAATCGCCGAATCCAATGTCCTTGCCAAGTCCACATAGATCGTTGCCGCATCGTCATACGCAGGAGTCGTATTGCTCGCGTTGAGCGCCTCGCTGTAAGGCACATTGTTGTACCAGTCCACCAGCCGTTCAAAGTTATATACCTTCATAATCTTGGCAGCGGCATTGAAGTAGTCGTAATAGCTATTGCCCACTGTACTGTTGATGATATATTGGAAGTCTTCCAATATATCATAGGAGGAAGACCATATCCCTGTAAAGTCACCGGTAGAGTAACCATAAGTCCATACAATACCAAACCCTCCATAGCCTCCGGCATTGGCACCATAACCGCCGACCTGCATACCATAAGTATTCATCGTATTGACCATCGAGCCGGTATATACAATCGCCTGATTGAGTACCAGATCGGGCGACGTTGTCGATGAAGCATTGGGATTGGTATTGACATCCAAAAACTTGTTGCAGGACGTTGCCACAAAGCCCGACAACAGCACGGCAGATAATATCTTAAATAATTGCTTTCTCATTATAAAGGAAAAATTAAAATGTTAATGAAATAGTCGCACCATAGTAACGTTGAGGAGGCGAGTCATAGCCCGTAAGGCCTATGGCGTTGCTGTCGGAACCGGCCGCACTGTATTCCGGATCGGTATATACATTGTCCTTGGGCGTAAAGATGAACAGATTCCTACCTTGCACACTCACGGTAGCGGCCTTAATGAAACTGGTCTTTCTTAATAATGATTGCGGGACAGAATAGGCGACACTTAACTGCCTTACTTTGATATACGCGCCGTTTGTAACAAAGTTACTGGCCACATTTCTATAGTCACTGGACGTCCAGAAACCGTCACTACCCTGGTTAACGACAATGTTTGTATTTTCCACATAGTTGCCATCATCGTCCAGATACACAGAATTAGGGAACACAAAGTCCTTTCTATTGTATTTAACCGTATTGATGCCCATACCAGACCAAGCCAAAGATCTACCAATTTCATTATAGCGCTTCATGCCCCCCCTATACTCCAGCACTGCACTGAAGGATAAACTCTTGTACCTGAAACTGGGTATGAAACCGATGATGTCCTTAGCATTGGCATTGCCCAAGTATTTCCATACATTGTTGGCTATCGGACGGCCTGTGGTCTTGTTGACGATGACACGTCCCTGGTCGTCGCGTTGATAATCGGTGCCGTATATCTGCGGCCACTGCATGCCCGGTACGGCGATGGAATAGGAATAAGAGTAGCTTGCCAAAGTCAACTGTTGTAAGTTGGGGTTGAGCGACGTCACCATACTACTGGTATGTGTATAGTTGCCGGCAAGGGTCAAGGTAACGTCTTTGTTGTCAATAACGGTTATGGACAGTTTGGTCTCGATACCCTTGTTGGCTGTCGCCCCGGCATTGCCTAGGTAATAACTAAAACCCGTAGCTGTGGAAATCGGAGACTGCATCGTCTGGTTGTTGGTCGTGGTTGTGAAATAGGTAAAGCTACCGTCAACCCTGCTGTCCAACAAAGTAAAGTCAGTACCGAACTCCCAACCCTTGGTCATTTCCGGTTTCAGTCCCGGCTGTACGATGACACTACCAACGGTATAGCCAGAAACACCATTGAATGGATAGCCACTGCCCTGGCTAAATGTCGGCGTAAGGGCGTAAGCACCATAAGTGTAGTTGATCAAGTTGACCTGCCCCACCTTGGACCAGCTAGCCCTTAATTTCAATACATTCAACCAGTTAAGGTTTTTCAAGGCATCAATAGCGTCAGACGCTACGAAAGAAACGTCAAATGCCGGATAAAAGAACGACCTGTTGTCCGGATCCAATATGGATACCCAATCCTTACGACCAGTGGTATGGAAGAACAAGTAATTTTTATAGCCTAGCTTAAACTCGTAAGTCGCACCCAACTGACGTGCCTGATAATAATTGGATGATGCCGATGGGTTATTCTGCGAATTGCTCAAGTTAAATATGGCACTATCCGTCAAACCGGAAACACTGGCAGATGTGTATTTTAGATATTGCTTCTGCAAATCTCCCTTTACCATCAAATACAGACTAAAATCATTCACCTTCTTCTGTACTTCCGCAAACATTGTCTGGAACAACTGGCTATTGTTGCCGTTATAGTCATAGTTATATCCGGCGATATCGGATTTACTACCGCCGCTTGCCTCGATGGCATAATCGGTGTAGGTAAATTTCCCGGTGGTATTCTTCTGTCCGATGGTTCTCGTCTCATATCCGGTTCTGGATGTAAAACTCAACCATTTGGTAGGTGACCATTTCAAGTTAAGAGCCGAAATCAAGTAATCATTGTTGACATAAGAACGATTGTTTTCAATCGTGAAATAGGGGTTGCCGTACCAAGGATTATAATAGCCGTTGGGATTGGCAAAAGGATCCGTCCTCCAGTTTTTGAAACGTGTGATAGGAATCCATCCCGGCATATTGTTAAACTGGTCATACACAGTCGACAATGCAGATGTCGTGTTGTACCTGTTCTGGGTATAGCTTACCTTATAGTTCAATTCCAGATTGGGCAAAAACTTCCTACCGCCGTTTAGGGTTGCCACGGCTCTTGTATATTTATCTTTCCAAACAATGCCCGAGGTAGTCAGCCATTGACCGCTAAACATGATACTAGACTTGTCATCAGCACCCGAAATCGAAAAGTCAGACTGGTTGGTATATCCCTTTTGCCAAAATTTGGCCCTGTCCTCAAAATAAGAATAAGGTGTCGTCAATATAGACCCGTCTTCCAATGCAGCACCCAACTGGCGCAAGGAGCCATCGTAAGGGGTTCCATAAGACTGGTTTTCCAAGGAAACATACTCTGAATAGCCGTCTTCTGTCAAAGAATAGCCCTCACCACCGGAACCAAATTCTTTTTGGTACTTAGGCAAGAAAGCAACGGTTGTCAAAGTCGAAGTATTGGATATATTGACTTGCGGAGGACCTTGTTTCGCCTTTTTTGTTGTTACAATAATAGCACCGTTAGACGCTTGGGAGCCATACAAAGCAACCCCGGAAGAGCCATTCAATACGGTCATGGATTCTATGTCTTCGGGATTGATGTTATTCAAAACATCAGAAGGTACAATCACGTTGTCCAACACTATCAAGGCATTGTTGTTACCCGTGATAGACCGCTGACCTCTCAATATCAAGCGATAGTTCGGATTGACACCACCTCCTACGGCAGAAATGTCCAGACCGGGAACCCTCCCCGCCAAAGCACCTGCGATACTCTGTGGCTTGGACATAACTATTTCAGATGCTTTTAAAGTCGTGGACGTATAGCCTTGCTCCCTCTTTCTTACTGTCTCGCCATTGGCGGTAACGACAATCTCGTCCAATGCAGCAGAGGATTCCTCCAGCACGACACTGTAATCCAGTTTTTCCGGGTCAACCAATATCGTTTCTGGTTTGTAGCCAACCCTTTCAACCACCAGATGCTCTCCTTTTTTGGCAGTAATAGAAAAGACTCCGGCGGTATCCGTATAGACAACGGAACCGTTGATACCGTCAATTCTGACTGTTGCAGCTTCTATGGCTTTCCCATCTTTGGTTTTAACGTCTCCTTTAAGCGTGACTTTCTGGGCAAATGTAGCCCCAACAGAAAACGCAAAGAAAACAAGAAGAAACTTCAAGCGTCTCGTCAATTTTCCTGAACTCATGTGTTTTAAATTGTGTTAAATTAAAAAATAAAGAACCCTTCAACTGAGTATGTAACCATGTATATCTAAAAGGTTTTATATGTGCCACACTGCCTTTGGCAGTGTGGCACATGCTTATACGGCCATGGCCGTATAAAAAAATCCCAGCTTAATATCCTTCCGTGAAAACTCTCTTGTGTTAAAACAATGTCAACACAAATATATGTCCGTTAATATAAACTTAACATTCTTTTTGCGTATATTTTTATTTATAATGTATAGGCCAGCGATAATTAGGCCTTTGTCTGTGCGGATAGACGAAAAAAACATGAAGTATTTCACTCCATGTAGGTTAAAATGTTAAACACAGCTCGGATATTAATGGCGTTTTTCCACAAATTTTGGTAAGGGCGGGGTTGGAAACTGACTTATACGATTTTGATTTATATTTTACATTTGTGCTGTTCGGGATTTGCAATCCCGAACGCTTATCCGTGCATTTGCAATGCACTGCTGTTTGCGGATTGCAAATCCGCCGATACGGCTTCAGGATTACAAATCCTGAAGAGCGGAGTAATAAAAATTATTGGTCTATATTGAATTTCATTATCGTATTATCTATCCTGCGGAACATTCCAGAAGATCGGGAACAAAGAACCACTTAGCAAAGCAAAAGAGCGCACCAGCCATTGAAGGCTGGTGCGCTCTTTTGCTCCGCACTTTGTGAATCAACTACAATAGAGAAACACGATTGTCAAGCAACGGTATATTTATTTATTTTTTGACTATTCAACGTCCCACCAAATCCTGGCGACATCCGAATTGCCTCCGGTCAGCCGTGCCACAGCGGCAGCATAGTTGTCCGGATTAGTGGTTGCCTCAGTTGTAGAATATTTAATCCTGCGGGGAATATCGCCGCTTTCATTGGCCGCATTTTCCGATGGCGTCAACGTTGGGTAACCTGTTTTTCTCCAGATATTCCATGCATACAACCCGTTGGGATAAACGGCGATATATTGTTGGATGGCAATCTTCTCGTCATCGTCGCTACCCAATGCTACGCTGTCCTGCGACATATAGGTAGACGGCATTGTTGCTCCCCAATAGTCAAACGAGATCTGTATCCCATCCTCGTAAAGGGTCGAGACATCCTCACTGGTCCATCCCAGATTAGCCGCTTCTGCCCTTACCAACGTAATATATGCAGCATTGATCAACGCTATGGAGGACGTTGCTTCCCTGAAATCGCCTCTCAATATCCTGGCCCAGCCTGAATAGGTCGCGATAAAGGAAACAATCTCTGCCCGCGTAACCCCATAAGGAAGACCAATGCTTGAGGAGGTTGTACTTCCGGCCGTGTTGGAAGCTCCGCCAAACAAGTCTTGTCTCGTATCGTTCAAGCTGCTCATCAAGTCCGTAAGCGTCTCGCTCTCGCCATAATCTTGACGGGAATAATACAAGGTGTACCAAGGATCGGGGAAAGTCGTGCTAGGAAAAGTAATCGCAAAGTTTTCATCATTGGAGGATATATACCCAGCACTACTAGACAGCGCGGCATTGAATGCGGTAGCCGCATACCCACTGGCGCTAGGATATACTTTCGACATCTGTATCGCCGCCAACATGATAATGGAGTTCCCCAGCTTTTTCCATGAATCGACATCCCCGTCATAATCCGTTATATCACCGCTTATCGTGGTCTCGTCCATCGAGTCCACGGAAGCCCTGATGGTAGATATCACACCTTCATAGATGGTTTCCTGCTCGTCATATACAGGCTTGGTATTGGAGGCTCCCTGCAATGCTTCCGTATAAGGTAGATCACCCCACTGGTCGGTTAGCTGCAAATAGATATATTGCTGCAAAATCTTCGCTACCTGCACCATATTGTTGGTCGTGCCGCTCGATCCCAGGTCAATGATCTGCTGCAAATAGTTCAATACACCGGAATAATATCCTGTAAACGAGGCTGAATTGTCCTCATAATAACAGGTTCCCGGATACTGGGACTCCATGAAATACTGGACATAAATCCCTGACGTCAACGTAGTTGACGATATATTGGCCAACGTGGAGGTCAGGAAAGCAGAAGCCACGGGGTCACTGATATCAGAGGGATTCTCGTTTGCGTCACCAAAATCCTTGAATTTATTGCAGGAGGTGATAAACATCAACGCAATAAAACTCCATATATAAAACTTACGATTTATCTTTCTCATATAAAATATCTTTAAAAATTTTAAACTAGAAATTCAATTGCAGGTTGAAACCCAAACTTCTACTACCGGGTAGGTTGGAGTATTCACCATATACTTCTGAAATTTCAGACGGGTCAAAATCTCCGTTGGTCTTGTCGTAAAGTAACCAGAGGTTTCTCGCAACAACTGAGAATGTCGCAGACCTGAATACTTTATCCAAACCTAATTTCTTAACCGGGAACGTATAGCCAAGGGAGACTTCCCTCAATTTGACAAACGTAAGGTCATATACAAAATCATTCATGATATAATTCCCATACAGGTTATGGAAATAGGTCTGCGCATCCACGTAGGTATCCACTGCAGTGCCGTCAGACGTCACGCCCTTTACGTGTACGCCGCCGCCGGAAGCAACATCGTCACGGACATTGTATCCCTTATCGTTAAGCGCGGCAGTCCTGGCGGTCAGACCACTGTAGGTACCCCACATTTCAGACAAGGAGGCAAATTTTCCACCTAGCTGCCAGTCTATGTTGACATTTAAGATTAGGTTTTTATAGATCGTAAATCCGTTCTGGATACCCCCTGTTGAATTTGGCAGGACACTCCCATAATTGTATGTGGAATTGTTGACATAGGCCGTACCATCTGAGTTGACAATCGGATTGCCGCTGGCGTCATAGCTCTTACCACCACCTATCAACTGCCCCCATCTTTTTCCTTTTACCTGGTACAGCGCCACTGTGGAGGTACTCCATATCGTACCCAAGGATCCGGTCTGGTCTATGCCGTAAGTGTCGCTGATTTCCTCTACGTTGTTCTTGATCAACGGAGACCAGTTTGCCCTCAGACTCCAGGAGAAGTTGGGCAAGGACAACGGCTGGAGACCCAGGCTAAACTCCATACCGCTTCTGTATATCTTTCCTATGTTGGTCAGCATGGAAGTGTACCCACTTGCCCCGTTGATGCTAACCGTGTAGGGAATCTTTTTGTCCCAAGTCTGGTAGAACGTACTGGAGAGGGTTACTTTGTCCTGTAAGAACGACAGATCCAAACCAACTTCAAACGTTCTGGACACGGCACCTTTGATATCGGGATCTACCAACGCGGAACTGGTGTACATCAGCAGATTGCTGTTCCACTTATTGGAATTGATGGAATACTCGGTTCCCGGATAACGGTAGGCGCCAAAGGTGGTGCTACTCGTACCCAACGCTTTGGGCACCTCGCCCAAGGATGCACGTACCTTACCGTAGTTCAACCAAGGAAGAATGTTACTGGTGAAATGCGTGAACACGAAGGATCCGCCAATAGACTTGGAAAAGACGCTATTGTCGTCCTCAGGCAATGTCGAATACCAGTCGTTTCTAGCCGTGGCATTCAAGAAGATATAATTTTGATAACCAAGGTTCACATTAGCAAAGACGGCCCTATACTGCTCCTCGGTTCTAGTGTTTCCTGTTGTCGCGGTACTTACGGAGTTGCCAATCGTATAGAGGTTGTCGATAGATAAGCCATCATTTGTATAGGCATAGTTGTCTTTATACAGGTACTTAAACAGATCTATCCCTGCCAGCCCGGAAATAGAGAAATCATTGATATGTTTGTCGTAGTTACCCAAAAATTCTATGTTCCTTCTGTTACTGTTGGTATTGGCCGTGTAATAATAGCCAACCTCCCCCGTCTGGGAACCGCTTGCGGCCAAGTCTGAACTTCTCTTGTTTTCGGTCCAGGTAAGGTTCTGTTGTTTACGGTAGGTCGCCGTAAATTTCAGATCCTTGTTGACCCGATACGTAAAATAGGCACTTCCAAAAAAGCGATCCGAATTGGTAACGTAACTTAAATTGTTCAGATAGGTATAAGGGTTGTACCAATAGTTTCCCTGGTAAAAATAATCCGGATCGTCTGAATCATAAGATGTTGGATTCTGGTGGTTCCAGGAAGCATAGACCCCGTCGTCCGTCTTCAGGTACTGGAGCTCCTTCATGATATTCATGTCAAGATCCCTGTGAAACCAGGAGTTGAAACTACCTGTCGTCGAATTGGCATAAGAATCCGTTATCTCCCCGTTCAGGAGCTCATTGTTGTAGGTAATGTTGGCACCTACGGAGAAATGGTAGTTTATGTCATAAGAAGTGACGACGTCGAGGTTGTTCCTCTTTGTAGACTGGGTAGGGACCATGCCCTTTATGTAAAGGTTTTGATAAGCCATTTTGAAGTTCAGCTTTTCCCCACTGGAATTAAAGGAAACGCTATTGTTGCTGGTCACACCCACATTAAAGAAGTCTTTGGCGTTGCTAGGCTGCGGTGTGAGGCTCGCCGTTTTGTAGGAATATTTCGTACCGGCATACCAGGCATACCAGGGAATGTATTCCTGGCCTTCCATTTTAGGACCCCAACTGGCGTCATCGGAATAGTCGGGATAGTACTTTCCACTCAAAGCCTCCCATTCGCTTGGCTGACCAGATGCATAGGTGTATTGGATCAAGGTGTCGGATGAACCGCCCGCATATTCATTCTGGTATTTAGGCAGATTAAACACGTAGTCCAACTGAACGCCTGAATTGACAGAGACACCAAAGCCATTGTTCTTTTTCCCTTTTTTTGTTGTTATCACAATGGCACCGTTGGCACCTTGAGAGCCAAAAAGCGCGCCTGCGGCCGGACCTTGCAACACATTCAAAGTCTCGATATCGTCTTGGTCCAGATTATTGATATTGGGCAAAATCGTACCGTCTACCACATAGATGGGGGAATTGTCCGTACCCGTTGAAAACCCGGTCGCGCCACGCAACCGAATGGCAGACTGGCTACCGAGTTTTGCCGCCGACTGGCTTCTCACTTGGAGGCCGGCAACTTTACCCGCCAGGGCATTGTTCAAATCCGGCTGCCGGATGGTATTCAACTGCTCGCCGGTTACAATTTGTGCATTGTATGCGGCAGAGCGCAATGATTGCTTGGAATTATAGGCACCGGTAACGATTACCTCGTCCAGATCCTTGGATCCGGTTCTTAAAACCACGTCCAGGACTTCCTCGCCATGAAACGCCACATTGTTCGCCAAGTAGCCAATAGCTGAATAAAGTAGGTTTTTTGCGTAAGTTGGAACACTCAACTTGTAGGTACCGTCTTTTTGGGTGACGGTTGTAAATCCAGTCCCTGGTACAGTTATCGTTGCACCCACAATGGCTGCACCGGTTGAGTCACTTACCTTACCTGTCAGATGTACGAAGTCTTGTGCAAATGCCCCTACAAAAAGGAAGGAGCACAGCAACACAAAAAAACTCCTTGTAGTCGTTCTTCTCCTCATGTGTTACAATTTGTGTTAAATTAAAAAAAATAAAAACCTTTTGTGTATACCTAATTATGCATATATTAAAGTTTCTATTATGTTTAAACGTGTTCTCTTGTGTAAGATAGGTAGTATTATAAAGACAAATATATGTCTTTATTAATGTTTGATTAACAAAACATATTATATTTTTTTGTTTTTAATGTGTTTTTTTTTGTGTATAAACGTTTTATGCAATAATATATAGATAAATAATGTATATAATCGTCGGGGGAAACTGTCTGGGTGATAATTCCATGTTAACGACAGACTTGACATCTGCCTTTTTGTCGAACCATCCGAATGTTCTTCGGAACATCCAAAAATGCCTTCTTGCTTAGCGAGGCTTATTTGATATTGTACACCGCCCTTACGCTTCCATACCACTGGCGGTGTATCTGGTCCTTGGCCTCGCGACCCGTGTAGTGAACGCCAAGGTTAAGCGAAAATCTGTGGCGGGCGTACTGCCAGCCCAATTGGGGCGTCAACAGTAAACGATTCAACCTGCCCGCTTGTGGGTCGTCGTGGAACAATCCGCCCTGCACGGTTGCATCATAAACATTGTAGGTCAATATGGGCTCGAAGTAAAAGAAGCTTTCGGAAGCGTTTTTGTCTGTCTGGTTGAGCTGGGCGTTCCATAATGCACTTTTTTCATTGTGGCTCTTCCTGCCAAGGGTCAGCAATCCGCCTAGTTTCATATTGGTAAAGGTCATTCCGACATCGGATGCGACGACGGGATATAGGTTGACCGTAGACCGTTCGCGGAATAGCTGCGGAACATAGATGATGGACAGATCCACCGCAAAAGCGTTTCTTAGCTGAAACTGCCATTCCCGGGGCTTGTACATCCCCAGCGTACTGTGGATGGATTCCTGTAGCTGCCGCCCTAAGGCATTGGGGCCAATCGTGCCGACGCCGAGTTTCCAGTTCAAGACATGGTGCTTGGCAAACTGTGTGCGGCTGTAGCGTCCATATAGATAAGCGGTCACTGGCCGATCTATCCTCTCCTGCTCATTGTAGCTGCCGTTTTTGGCGTTGTACATCGACTGGCCGACTTCTATCGCGTTGATGACGGACTTGGTGGTATCCTTGCTCGTCCAAGCATAGGAAAGCGTGAGCCCGTTGGTAAAGTAACCATCCTTGCCCATAAGCATGTAGCTGTCGTTTTCGGAAAGGATGGAGATGGATTTGGTATAGTTTTTCTGTGCCGAAAGGGAAAAAAAGAAAAGACAAAAAACTGCCCAAAGCCAAACACATTTGCACTGAATTCTTCTTTTCACATTTTTATCCAGCGTAAAAACACAACGCCAATTACCGAACGCACAGCGCGGGGATTGCCGTCCTTTCCGGATACGTTGCGCCTTTAACATTCGGCATTAGGCTTTTTGAACTGTTGAAGAGCTGCACTGACCAAATTGGGTTCATAGCCTTTCTGGTGCATGTAACGCAGGGTTTTGGCTTGTCGCACGAGATACTGCTCGCCTTTCAGGGCGTTCCATTTTTCAAAAACCAGCTTTTGCAATGTAGCTTGGTAATCCTCTTGGGCTATTTCTTTCATCGCTGTTGTAATGTTGTAGGGGCTGACCCGTTTCTGTTTCAGTTCAGCCAGTATTTTGAGCCTTCCCCATTTTTTCTGCCGAAACTTTCCGCCGGCAAACAACCGGGCATACCGTTCTTCGTTCAGATAACCCTCCTCAATCAACCGCGCCAACAACGCGTCCACGTCCGTACCAGCCAACCCGTACCGAAACAATCTGTCCTTGGTTTCCTGGTGGCTACGTTCCTGGTAGGCGCAATAGTGTTTTATTTTCCCCCAGGCCTGGGACGGTGTCTGCCTGTTGTTGAGCATATCGACAGCAAACGTACATGAAACATGGGAAAAGCAAAAAGGCAAAAGCAAAAAAGACCAAAGTACAACACTTAAATAACCAAGGCTGGGCAACAATACTATCACAAAGTGTCATTTTAGAAGACAAACAGTGCGATTCAAGGATTTTGCCAGCCTTTCTACTTTTCAATGTTTGATTCGCACGTTTACCACAACCCTGATTACGGTAACGGGCAGCTCGGTAACAAATGTCCCGGTTTCTTTTTTCCGTTGTTTTTATAGACAACAACGGTTTTCCCACAATCTATATTGTTGGGAAGAAATATCCCAATTATGGATATTTTGGGATAATTATTCACAATATGGATATTAATAGCTCAAAAACAATCGTTTTTTTGTAAAATTGCACAGTTAATCATTGTGGCAAAAAGCTATGGCCTGCGGCTAATAGCAAACCGTCTACAATCTTTTAACGCTGTCTGACAATAAAAAATTAAATATATACAGATGAAATTTATTGTATCGTCCTCTGCCCTACTTAAACATTTGCAACAAGTGCAAGGAGTCATCAGCACCAATACTGTACTGCCCATACTGGAGGACTTTCTTTTTGAAATCAACAACAAAAAGCTGAGCATCGTCGCCACCGACCTGGAAACCGTCATGCACATCGAGCTGGACGTGGAAAGCTCGGAAGACGGAAAAATCTGTATTCCTGCCAAGATACTGATCGATGCGCTGAAAAACTTGCCAGACCAGCCGTTGACCATCGCTTTTGACAGCAACTATGGCATTGAAATCACAAGCGACAACGGTAAATACAAAATCAAGGGCGAAAATCCCGACAACTTCCCAAAAGAACCGGAAGCGGACGACACGACGACATTCCAGATGAAAAGCGCGTCGCTGGTGACGGCCATCAACAAGACGATTTTTGCGGTCAGCACCGACGACCTGCGCCCTGCCATGACGGGCGTGTTTTTTGAACTGACCAACGATGCCATCCAGTTCATCGCCACGGACGCGCATCGTCTGGTGCGTTACAAACGCACGGACGTGAAACCGGGTATCGCGTCCTCTTTTATCGTTCCCCGCAAACCGTTGAACATCCTCAAAAACGTATTGCCCGACAACGACGACATACTCGACATCACGTTCAACAGTAACCACCTTTTTGTAAAAACAGGCTCCAGACAACTGATATGCCGTCTCATCGACGCTAGGTTTCCCGACTATAAAGTGGTCATCCCGACGGACAACCCTTATACGCTGACCGTCTCCAAGGCGGCCTTCCAAAGTGCACTGCGCCGCGTGAGCGTGTTCAGCAACAAGAGCACCAACCAGGTTGCACTGAGCATTTCGGGAAGCGAATTGCAGTTGCAGGCACAGGACGTGGATTTCAGCTTTGAAGGGAACGAGCGCATGGCTTGCCAATACAACGGACAAAACCTGCGCATCGCATTCAACGCCAAATTCCTCATAGAAATGCTCAACGCCGCCGATACCGAAGATGTCAACCTCGAACTGTCAACACCCACCAAGGCCGGTATCCTGAAACCAACAGAACAGCCGGAAGGAGAAGACGTACTGATGCTTGTAATGCCGTTGATGCTGAACAACTAAGAAACTGTTTGAGTTAAGTTTTTCTGTACGGCTTTATATGCTTCCAAGACATAAAAACGTGTATCCCTTCCCGCAAAGTCCCCGCCGCTGCGGGAGACTGTGCGGAGAAGAGAAGAAAATAAAT
>JASGDY010000061.1:0-4156 GCA_047606825.1 Chitinophagaceae bacterium | reverse complement strand
TACAGGACAGGGCGATATTCGCCAAGTACGACTACGACGAGGACGCGACGCAGTACCTCATGTCGCCCTACGACTATTTCGCGCTGGACATACAGGCATCCTACTACCTGAGGGCAAACTGCCTTCCCGACATCCAAATCACAACCCCAGAACCATGTACGACTTCATAATCGGATATTATCTTGTTGCGCTGACGGTGGGCATCGGCGCTTTTACCTACACGCATATCCTTGTAGGCCCGGGGATGCTGCTGGAAAAGGTGAACGACTGGGCGCAGCTCCATTTGCCGCCGTGGCTATACAAGCCTATTATCGGCTGCGAGAAGTGCGTGGCGGGGCAATGGGCTTTGTGGAGCTATATTGCTGTGTTCGACCGGTACGACTGGAAATGGCACATGCTTTTCACGTTGCTGGCGATATTCCTTGCCGACATCGTAACCAAGATTTATTACAAATTTTTCGACAACAATACAAACGGCAGGAAACAGGCGGCAAACGTGCCGCCGGAGGTACTGCGGACACTAAAAAGGAAAACGGATGCAACTGAAAACCATTGACCCCAACCAGCCGTCCTTCACGGCCAACGGAAAGGAGTATTTCATCGAGAAGGGGCTGTCCATACAGCGGGCGGTCTACGCAGAGGCACAGCAGATACAGATGGAGGCGGGGCTGCGCATGGGCAAGCAGCTCGACGACTGGAAGCAGGTATACGAGCTGGCGAACAAGCAGAAGTTCGCCGACATCGTGGTGCTTGCGTACAACAACATGCGGGGCTTCCGCAACTTCTTCGAGGAGCAGCACCCCGTGCTGAAGTACTGCGCCTGTTTCGTCAACACGGAGGACGAGGACCGCCGCGGCATAGACGACGACCTCGTGGACAAAAAGATAAAGGACTGGGCGGAGGAAGGCATCGCCATGGAGGGTTTTTTCGCCTTGGCCTTGACCTTCATCAAAAGCGGGGTTCAAGGCTATCAGAGTGCCACGGAGAGTATTTTGGACACCGTGTCGGCGTTCCAGGAAAAGGTAAAGGGAAAGGCGGGGACTCTGACGCCAATCAGTACACCCACATCCGTGTGATGCAGTACGTCCGCGACTGGCAGAAGATATGGTGGTCGATGGCGGAGGGCGACCAAGCAAGGTACGAGACCGTGAAGGCCACCGAGGAAAACGAATTCTACAACCTCTTCAACATACAGAAGGAAGAACTAAAGAAAAGGAGGGCGAAAAATGGCAGATGAATACCTGATCCCCCTGGGGATAGACGCATCGGGCATACAGCAGGGCTCACAACAGACCGTCAACTGGCTAAAGGCTATAGGCGACGCAGCAAAGGAAAACCAGTCGGCGTTGCAGGGTGTTTTCACGACGGCACGCACCGCCAACCAGGACATGTCGGCAAGCATCGGCGAACTGATAGCCATCGAAAAGCAGAACCTGCAGGTGACGCAGACCATGGCGTCCTACCTGTCCGCCTATACGCAGAGAACAAAGGAAAACACCACGGTTGTGCGTGAAAACACCGCTGCGGCGGCACAACAGGCACAGAGCGAAAAAACAACCACTACGGCGATAACGGAAAACACGGCGGCGGTTGACCAGAATACGGCAGCGCACAAGAAAAACCAACAGGCGGTCAGCGATACCTCCAAGCCTGCACAGAGCGCGAAGAAGGAATGGAACGGCTTGCAGGCAGCCGTCAACCAGCTCACGCGTGAGTTGCCGTCGGCTGCCGTGGGTATCAACACGTTCTTTCTGGCGATATCCAACAACCTGCCAATGCTTGGAGACGAGCTGAAGAGAATCAATGCCGAAAACAAGGCGTTGTCCGAGTCCGGGCAGAAAGGCGTACCTGTGTGGAAACAGCTTGCCGGGGCTTTCTTCTCGTGGAACACGGCACTATCGGTAGGAATAACGATATTGACGCTATATGGAGCAAAGATATGGGACTGGATTACCGGAGCCGACAAAGCCCGAGAAAAGGCAGAAGCACTGAAAAAGTCACAGGAAGAATTAAATAAAGCATATACATCCTCTTTGCAAAATTCTGCGAAAGAAGTTATGCAATTGCGTGAATTGGTCGCTACCGCAGCTAATGTCAACCTACAAATGGACGTGCGCCTAAGTGCCGTAAAACAAATGAAAGGCCAATATCCGGCATTGTTAAAAAATTACAGCGACGAGGATTTGCTCAACCAACAGTTTGCAAAAACATTGGAAACAAAGCTGATTCCACAACTATGGGCGGCGGCAAAGGCAAGGGCACTTAACTCCAAAGCTGACACATTGGCAAGCCAAGACATAGACAATGTCAACAAGGCTTCTGAAGCGCTGCAGAATCTGTGGCAGGCTAGGAACAGGTACAACATAGCCGTGTCAGCTACCCAGAAAGCCGCAAAGGACGGTGTTGGTATCGGTATGCAAGGATATGCCGACGACGAGGCTCGTGCATTGAAAAAAATGGAGGATGCCCAAAAGGACTACAACGCATCGCTTAACGTTGTGGTAAAGGGCAGGCTCGAGGCAAACAAGCTAATGAAAGAGGCACAGAAGGAACAGGATGCGGCTGGTTCTGCGACAGTAAGCAGTTCTTACATCAAAGACCAGGAAAACCAGAACAAACAGCTTGAAAATTTACGCAAAAAACAGGCGGTCGAAGCTGAAAAAGCGCGAAAGGATGAACTGGCGGCACAGGAAAACTTCGTCAACGCCGTCAACAGGATGCAGAAGCAGGCAGCAGAGGACGATGTCAAGTCCATACAGGACGAATCTGCCCGTGCTGTTGCCGTAGAGAACAACCGGTTCGTCCAGCAGTTGCGCGACGCAAAGAAGTTCTATGACGATTCCATTGCCTACCAGGAGGAACACAACAAGAACGTGGAAGACCGCAAGGACAAGGAGGCGCAGCTAACGGAAGCCTACAACCGCGTCATTGAGAACGCCAATACCAAGCACCAGGCAGCCCTTGCACAAATTGACGCAGACGGCTTCGCAAAGGAACAGGAACGCATCCAACGCTACAACCGGGAAGTGCTACAGATACAGGACAACCAGCGGGAGATGGAAATCGCCAGCGAACAGGAGAAATGGGAAAGGCTGCGTGAACAGATGGACAAGGAGGGCAACCTTACCGCCGACCTTGAAAAACAAATCACAGAGGCAAGGAACAAGGCAATAGCCCAGATTAACACCAAGTACGACCAGAAGTCTCTCGACCAGCAGCACGAGATAGATTCAGCCATGGACGACGCGTTCCAGTCCAGCAGCATGACGACAGAACAGTTACAGAAAGAGAAGAGGGAAAACCAGTTGAAGATAGACATAAGCTATTACGAACAGTCGCTGGCACTGGCAAAAGCCGCCTTGGCAGCCGACCCCACCAACAAAGACCTGGAAGTACAGCTTGCAAAAATGACTGCCGCAATCGCCAACGCAAAGAAAGAACTGGAGGATTCCATAAGCACGCCGCTCGGTTCCGACCCAGTGGACGCATGGTTGAAAGGGCTTGGGTTGACAGACCCGCAGATCGCAGGCGTGAAAGATGCCCTAAAAAAACTCAAGTCAGCCATGGATGAAACCCTGTCCGGTCTGTCTGATTTATTTGGGCAACAAGCAGATGAGATACAAGAAAAAATTGACGATATTGATGATCAATTAAGCGACGCGCAGTCAGAACTGGAAAAGCAGCAGGAGTTGCAGGAGAAAGGTTATGCCAACAACGTGGAAGCGGCCGAGGCTGAGGTTGCAAGACTGAAAGCATTGAGAGCAGAAAACCAAAAAGACCTGGAAGCCGCACAAAAGAAACAGCAAGCCGCACAAAAAGCACAACTTATACTGGATGGAACGGTACAGGCTGTAAACCTTATTACCGCGTCAACCGATATATATAAATACCTCGCAAAATTAGGACCGATTGGGGTAGCTCTGGCAACGGCAACAATAGCCGCAATGTTTTCGGCATTTGCTATCGCAAAAGTCAATGCATGGAAGTCTATAGAAGACGGCAGCGGTTATACAAATACAGCAACAACTGGCACTACATCCTCCTACGCCAAAGGCGGCGTCGCCAAAGGGAAACGCCATTCGCAGGGGGGCAACAAGTACCGCTCCATGGACGGCAACGACGCGGACATCATAGAGATCGAGCAAGGCGAGTACGT
>JASGDY010000060.1:0-78848 GCA_047606825.1 Chitinophagaceae bacterium | reverse complement strand
CTACAGCGTTCTCTCTTAAATAATATAAACACAGGTTTGAACTCCGGAAGCCCGCCGTCCGACAGCGGAATTGAGGCAGGGGGAGCGGTGTTTTCTGCGGAGCAGTTGGGTGCCTAATATAGTTTCAACAGCCAGCAAGAAACGTTCCCGCAGCCGTCGCCGGACGGTTCAGCGCATTCATGATGTTTTTTCACAATAGGAAAATTTAGATGCGTTTGCCCTGTGTGGAGAAAAGGGACACCGTAATCCAAACAAACGCTATCTTAGCCTTTCTAAAAAATACGACCATGACGATATTTTCCAAAATCATAGCGGGCGAAATCCCCTCTTACAAGATTGCCGAAAACGAACGTTTCTATGCTTTTCTGGACATTATGCCATTGGTAAGAGGCCATGTACTGGTCGTTCCGAAGCAGGAAGTAGACCAGTTTTTTGACATGGTGCAGGACGACCTGTCAGCAATTTTGGTTTTTGCCAAACCTATTGCCGATGCTATCGCCAAAGCGATTCCCTGCAAGCGTGTCGGGCTTTCCGTTATCGGGCTGGAAGTACCCCACGCGCATCTGCACCTCGTCCCTATTTCCGAAATGAACGACATCAATTTCTCCCGTCCCAAACTCAAGCTGGAATTGGCGGAAATGGAGGAGATACGGCAGAAAATCGTTGCGGTGTTACAAGCTTAAAGTTCAACGCTTCCCTGATTATTTGCGTGTTAGGGTTTAAGTTTTTTACCTTTGCTTTTTTACTTCGTATAATGCTCGAAAAGAAAACCATCGTCATCGAATATTGCCCCAAATGTGGGTGGATGCTCCGCGCCGCCTATATGGCGCAGGAGCTGTTGACTACTTTTGTGGAAGAAATCGGTGGTGTCACGCTAGTGCCCAGCGTGGTCGCCGGGTGCTACTGCATTTCCGTTGACGGCGTTCTATTGTTTGACCGAAAACGTGACGCACATTTTCCGGAAATCACAGCGTTGAAACGTGCCGTTCGCGACATCGTTGCGCCAGGTAAAAACCTTGGACATAGCGACCATCCTAATGCGGATGCCCCACCGAAAGCTTGACAAACGTGGTGCAGTCATCCGCTTGCCTGTTTATCTTATTTCACGACGCATTCATTAAAGTGTTAAACAGAATCTTAGGATTACTGTATATTTTTCGCCGTAGGCGTAAGGTATATACATTTCGCCTGCCTATATAACGCATTGTATTGCCATTAATGTTAATGCATAAAATGTTCATTTTTTAATTATTATTCAAAACATTGGTAAATATTTTGAATAATGTCAAATATCTGTTTTTATATATTTTATTTAGACATATAAAAATAGACGATATGTTCGATATTGTCTATTTATATTATTGTTTGATTAAATTTTATTTATTTTAACTTTGTTGCATCTGTTTGTTAACAGATTTTTCAGAAAACAAGGCGTTGGAGTCTCGCTATCTATTGCAATACTATTTCTCACTGGGCTTGAAAGAAAAGCATACGGATACAAAACCATTCACAGAGACCTATCGTCCGACGCGATGGATTCTCAAGTTGATTTGATACTAAAGCGACGAATCGTGCCAATACAGCACACGGGGAAACATAGTACCCACGAACACAAGTAAAAATACAGCACTGTCCCGTATAATTTTTATACGTAATTCCATTTGGCGACCGAAAAACAAAAACAAACATATGAAACAAAGCAAGTTTAGGGTTTCTTTGCTGCTAAGCATGGGTCTGGTCGGGGTATCCCCGGTGTTTGCACAAGAAAAAGACACGTCTAATCTTTCGCAACATGAGAAGGACTCCATGGCAGCTTCGAAAGCATTGGATGAAGTAGTGGTGGTTGCATATGGCTCACAAAAAACCAGAAATGTCACAGGGGCTCTGGCGATGGTCGGAGGCACCAAGCTGGCAGATAAGCCTTTTAGTTCCGTTGACAAGGCCTTGCAGGGTCAGGTGGCCGGCTTGCTGGTTACCTCCGGGTCGGGTGCGGCGGGTTCTTCGACGGACATACGGTTACGTGGTATCGGGTCTATCTCCGCAAGTTCAAGTCCTCTATGGGTAATAGACGGTATCATTGCATCTAGTGGGGACTTCACCTCCAATACAACGTCAGCCAATGTACTGAGCAGCCTGAATCCCGATGACATAGAAAGTATATCGGTGCTGAAAGATGCAGCGGCTACATCCATTTATGGTTCCAGGGCCGCCAATGGTGTCATCATCGTAACAACGAAAAAAGGTCGCGCCGGTCAGACGAAAATCAATTTTGTAGGACAGTGGGGTGGCAATTCGAGTGCGTTCTATAACGAGAACAACAGGCCCATGAATACAAAAGAATATATGAAGGCTTTTGACATAGCACTGCAAAATGACGGGGATGCCAGTGACTATGCCGAATCTGTGGAAATCATGCAAGATTATTTCGGCCTCGATTCTACGGTAAACACCGATTGGTACCATCTCGTGAACAGGACCGGAAAGCAGTCACAATACAACCTGAGCATTAATGGCGGCAACGAGAAGACCCAGTTTTATGCATCAAGCGGACTGTTTCTGCAAGAAGCATCCACGATAGGGTCGTCGTTCAAGCGTTACAACGGAGCGTTGAACATCCATCATATTGTTTCTCCAAAACTGACATTTGACGTAGGCCTCAACGGTTCCTACTCTCAACAGAAGTCGCCTTTGAACAGCGGATATTTTGCTAATCCCATGGGTGCTCCTTATTTCCTGCTTCCCTGGTATTCGCCCTATAATGCGGATGGAAGCATCAACTATAATTCCGACGAGTTTCCAGCAGGGGGCGGTTTAGGGTATAATCCGATAGCGATTACGGCTTTTGACAAATATAACAGTGGCCAGACGACTTTAAGAGGTTCCGTTTCCGGAAAATACCAGATCCTGAAAAAACTGAATTTCTCCTCAAAGTTCAGTGCCGAATATTTTGACATATCCGAATACCAGTACAACAATCCTTTGTACGGGGACGGATACAGCTACGGGGGCGCAGGTTATGCGTATGACACCAAGGTGTTTAACTATACCTGGACTAACTTGTTCAACTATAAGCTTGACCTTAACGAAGCCCATGATGTCACGCTGGATCTCACCGCCGGGGAAGAAGCGTATAAACACAATTACAATACCTTGAGTGCGAGCGGTAACGTGCTGCCTCAGAACATGCAATACCAGGATCTGTCCGTATCTGGCGTGCCTGTTTCCGCAAGTACCGGAAAGTCATACAATGCAGTGAATTCCTACCTTGCCAACGCAGTGCTTAACATAAAGGATAAGTACATATTGTCCGCGTCTTTTCGTAGAGATGGATCCTCCGTGTTCGGGGCAAACCACAGATGGGGTAATTTCTTTTCCGTGGGCGGTTCCTGGAACATCAACGAGGAAGATGCTTTGAAAGGCGTTACATGGATCGATCTCCTGAAATTAAGGGCTTCCTATGGTGAAAACGGAAATGCCCAAGGATTCGGGGACTATTCGTCCATTAAATATTACGCGTATGGCGCCAATTACAACGGACAAGCGGGGATGGTTATTTCCAATGTGGGAAACCCTGACCTTACATGGGAAAAAAACAAGGTTTTTGATGTTGGTTTTGACTGGGGTTTCTTCGACAACAGATTGTCGGGTACGGTCGACTACTATAACAGGGCAACAAGCAATTTGTTGATCTATGTGCCATTGTCCTATACCACAGGTTACTCCAGCGGTAAGCTGATGAACGTAGGTGCCATGCGCAACAGAGGTATAGAATTTGCCATTAACGGAACGCCTATCAAGACAAATGATTTCTCCTGGAACATAAGCTTTAATATCGCCCACAATACCAATAAAGTTACCAAGCTCTACGAAGGCAGTCCCATATCCAACGGAAGGTTCAGGATCACCGAAGGCCATAATATCCAAGAATATTATCTGCGTAAATGGGCTGGCGTGGACGAAACCGACGGCGACCCATTGTGGTACACCGACGGTACGGACACGGCGACGACAAGTGACATAAGCAGCGTTTCTTATGCTATGACAGGCAAGACTGCGATGCCAAAGTTTTTCGGAGGGTTTACCAATACATTTACCTATAAAGGGTTTAGTCTGAGCTTTACGTTCAACTATAACTTTGGCAATTATCTATATGATACATGGTCTCCTTATTATATCAGCGATGGAGCGTACTTTGGTTCGTCCGGGGCAAACAATATCGAGCTTAATGGATGGACTCCGGAAAATACCCAAACCAATGTACCTAAGTTAGTGTATGGCAACTCTACAAGTTCCAATGCCGCGTCCACACGTTTTCTGTACAAAGGCAATTATATCAGGCTGAGAAATGTACAGTTTGACTATAACATTCCCGGTGCAGTGTTGAGGAAGTTCCATGTTTCTACGGTTGATTTGTTTTTCTCCGCGACCAACTGGTTCACATTTGCGACGGATAAATATTTGCCTTTTGACCCGGAACAGGGAGTTAACAATACAACGAACTTGAATGTCCCGATAAACAAAGTCATTACCGGAGGCGTAAAGATTGGTTTGTAATAGTTTTGATAATGCTCTAAAAAACGTAAAAAATGATTTCAAACAATATATCTAGATTTTTGGCAAGCGCAGCCTTATCCTCTGTTTTGCTCCTTTCTTGTTCTAAGAGTTTCATTGAAAGAGACCCTGTCGACCAAGTAGCCGACGCTACGGCACTCACAACGGAGTCGGCCATGCAGGATGCCCTGACAGGGGTGTATGCAACGTACAGAAGTACAAGTTTTTATGGAAGGGATTTAGTCATCATGGGAGACCTTATGGCTGACAACAGCTATGTGGCATCTTCCAATTCGGGGTACTATACCACGCCCTATTACTACACGTTTGTCAACAACGATTCCTATTTTACCGAAATATGGGAACAAGGCTATAACATCATCTTGAACACCAATAAGATCATCAACTCCTCGCCGAGCGGAGATGCGGAAACAATAGGAGAGATCAGGTCACAGGCGTATGCCTTGAGGGCGTTGGCTTATTTCAGGATGGTGAATATCTATGCAAGGCCATACACTTACGATTCTGAAGGAGATGGCATTTCCGTCGTTCTTACGGATTCTTCGGACGCAAAACCTGCAAGAAATACCATTGCGGAAGTATATAGCCAGATTATCAGTGACTATAAGGCCGCGTTGGATTCGGCTCCGGCGTATTCCTCTTCCGTTACGGTGAGCCAATATGCCATAGAAGGTCTTTTGGCCAATGCATACCTGTATATGGGAGACTACACCAATGCACTGTCCTATGCTGAGGATGTCATTGACAACAGCGGGTTTAGCCTTATTGGTAATACCAGTACGGCGTATGTTTCATTTTGGTCCAATGCGGCGGTGCAGACCGACCAGACGGAGGTCATGTTTGAAATCGACGCTAACTCGGTCAACAACAATGGTTACGGTGATTTTGCTGGTCAGTATGCCAATGGATATTCCCAGATTTTCTGTGATACGGCGTTCTATGCCTCCTATACCTCCACGGATGTAAGGAAATCAGTGCTCACTCAAGACGAGGAGACGGGAGTTGTGTATGTCGATAAATTTCCGAATGCGGCGAACAGCGACAGGGACAATATAAAAGTGATACGCTTGGCGGAGGTTTATCTGGTTGCTGCCGAGGCCGCTTATAGGACTGGGGACGAAGCGACAGCATTGACATACCTCAATGCCTTGGCGCAGCAACGCGATCCAAGTCTCACTGCGTATACCTCAACCGGCACCACACTTTTGAGTGACATCGAAACGGAAAGGCGTAAGGAACTGGCGTTCGAAGGCAACCGTCTGTATGACGAAAATAGGCTTGAAGAAACCTTAGTAAGAAATGCAAGGCCATTACTCGGACTTCCTTTGGCAAGCCAATATGCGACCATCGCGTTTTCTTTTTACAAGAGGATTGCGCCTATCCCTCTGGATGAGCTGAACGCAAATGCTAACATGACACAGAATCCAGGATATTAAATACCGTATCGTTTATGATGGCAAAAGCGACCCTGTCTAAGGGTCGCTTTTGCCATATTGGACGTTGTTTGTCTGCCCAGTCCTTGTCTGTCTTAGCTTCTTTTCGTGAAAAAACGACTACGCTCCGACTTCGTACAGTGTGACATCTAAATTCTCTCCGAAGATAAATATCCAAAACGAATAGTATTTTCTCTAACTGCACAACAGTATATGTATATGTCCTGTTGTTGCGTGTTCCTGCGCAAACAAGCCCGTGCCACAGCTGCAACCTCTCCCTGTCAACACAAAGTCTAAAAAAATTAAGAGACTGTTTGAGTTAAGTTTTTCTGTACGGTTTTATATGCTTCCAAGACATAAAAACGTGTATTCCTTCCCGCACAGTCTCCCGCCGCCGCGGGGACTGTGCGGGAAATAAATAACTCAAACAGCTTCTAATATTGCGTTAAAATATTCTATATTTGTTTCTGTTTAAATTTGTGTTGCCAATCCAGCCTTGCCAGGTCAGATCGGAAACTAAGAGAACAGCAATCAACCAAACTAGGAAATGATGAATCCAAACAAGCGGCTGTACCTGCTTATTTCCTTCGTCTCTCTATCCCGGAGCGTATTTTCGCAACAGCCCGGCACGCTTCTGTGTAGGATGAGGCCATCGTCAGAAGCCAAAAGTGCCAACCGGAACAACAGTGGGGCAGTCTTTCCATATTCTATACAGGTCGTATTAAAGACAACGGATACGGTATCATTCGGCTATGTTCCGTTCCGAGAGGGAAACGAGACTGCTCGCCTAATCGGCGAGGATAGCGACATTTCCAAAAAGGCCGTATTGACTTACAACAGTTCTTTCGACAAGGTAGCGACTACGCGCTCTGCCGAGGGGTTGACCACTTCATACACTTATGACGTTTTTGGCCGTCTGAAAACAACCACGCTCCCTGAGGGATATGCCGTGACAAGGACGCTTGCCTGGGAGTCGTCCAATGGCCGCTACTCCGTCCTCGAAAGCCGTCCCGGTGGCGGCAGCAATGTCAAGACCTATTATGACCTGCTGGGACATAAGGTCAGGTCGGAGGTCTCCGGTTTCAACGACGCGTCGCTTGTATCGACTAAGACATACAACGAAAGGCAACAGCTTGTCAGCGAGACCGCTCCCCGTTATGGTTTGGAACAGGCCATTACTACCACCTACCAGTATGACGACTACGGCAGGTTGACGAACACAAGCAACGGAACGGCAAGTATCGCTTATGCTTACCAGAAGCTGTCCGGTGGGCAATATAAGATTACCACCACCAACGGCGCAGGGCAGAGTACGTCCAAGACAAAGGACCCGACAGGCAGGGTCATTAGTGCCACGGACAACGGCGGCTCCATAGCCTATACCTACGACAGCCAGGGGAACCAGACCCAGGTGTCCGTCAACGGGACTACTGCTATTACCAGTGTGTATGATGTTTATGGAAGTCAGACCAGCCTCACTGACCGCAATGCCGGGACGGTCACCTACCAAAACGACGCGTTCGGGCAGCTTACCAGCCAGACAGATGCCCTTGGCCATACCACTACGAACACCTACGACCTGTTTGGCAGGGTGCTGACACGTGTGGGCACAGAAGGTACGACTACCTATGAGTATTGGAAGGACGAAGCCAATGGTTACTGCAACGACGCGCTTGCCAAGGTGACCGGTTTCTCCGGTGACGTTAGGGAATATACCTACAACAGCCTACGCAGGCTTACGCAAGAAAAAATAACCGTGGACGGTACGGCCTACACGACGCAGTATGTCTACGACACCTATGGCAACCTTGCCCAGACCACCTATCCGACGGGTGCTGTCATCACGCGGGTCTATGACCATAACGGTATTGAGACACAGGTAAAGAACGGCTCTACCGAGCTGTTCAATGCCACGGCCATGAACAGCCTCGGTCGGTACACCGCCTATACCACGGGCAACGGCAAGTCCACCACCGAAAGCTATGACCTGGCGACGGGTAGGCCTATACAGTTCCTGACGGCAGGTGTACAGAACCTGACCTTTGCCTTCGATGCGCAGACGGGCAACCTTACACAGCGTAAGGACGTACTGAAAAACCTACAGGAGGATTTTACCTACGACAACCTTTACCGTCTGGTGACTACCAAGGTCAACAACGTGCAGCAGATGGCACTGACCTACGACGGCAACGGCAGTTCTTCCTTGGGTAATATCGTCTCTAAAACCGATGCGGGCAACTATACCTACAACAGCTCTAAGGTCAATGCCGTGGCGTATATTACCAATCCCGCTGGGGCAACGTCGCCACCGACGACCATATCTACTACACAGCAGGATATTAACTATACGGCGTTTCTCAAAACGGCGCAGGTATCAGATAATGGCTATGTACTCAATTATACCTATGGGAGCGACTATCAGCGTATTAAGTCGGTGCTGAAACAAAGTGGCACCGTGGTTGAGACCAGACTGTATCTTGGAGGCTATGAAAAGCAGGTCAAGGGCACAGTTACCAACAACATTATATATGTTGCGTTTGGTAACGGTCTCGGTGCTGTCATTGTCAACGGTGCGGTCAACTACGTGTACAAAGACCATTTAGGTAGTATACTGACGGTCACCAACAGTGCAGGTATCATTGTAGCATCCCAGAATTTCGATGCGTGGGGGCGCAACAGGAACCCAGACGATTGGACTTATGCCAATGTCCCATCTGTGCCGGATTGGTTATATCGCGGATATACGGGACACGAACACTTGAAAGAGTTTGCACTAATTAACATGAACGGCCGTATGTATGACCCTGTACAGGGTAGGATGATGAGTCCCGATAATTATGTCATGCCTAATGGAACGCAGGGTTATAATCGATATACTTACGCGGGCAATAATCCTCTCAAATACACCGATCCAGATGGTAATTTTTTTTGGATTCCATTTGCAGCAGCAGGGGTTATGAGTTTAATCGATGGATTTAAACATGGTTTTGATGCAGGTTGGATAGGACGAACTATGATGGGACAAGTATCTGCGGGTTTCGGGGTTGGTGTGGGTATGGGCGTTGGCGCAGCATTTGGAAACTCATTAAGCGGATTAGGTTTTGTAGGTAATGGGATCGTTCAAGGTGCAGTTGGCGGAGTTGTAACAGGAGGTGTGAATGCGGCGATGACTGGCCAAAATGTTTGGAACGGTGCTTTGAATGGTGGTGCGATTGGAAGTGTTATGGGAGGTATTTCAGGTGTAGTAGAGAGGGCTCAATTAGGTTTCCATGATCAGGTAGGGAATCCGTCAGATGTAAATTATGTATCAAACGCATACAAAAATAACGCTGATTTATATGATGCTTTAGATGATGTCGATATTGATATAGGAGATATAAAATCACAACTTCATACAAAATATACATTGGCTTCTGAAAATAATTTACCGCCAGGTTATACGTTTGATGATTATGCGAAGACTATGTATCGAGATGGAACTCCGATAGACGCTGTTACTTCTGTTCAAGAAGGGTGGCTTACTGCTTCAAAAATAACCATTCGTATTTCACCAAGTGTCGGTGGTACTTATTCAAATGGAGTTCCTATTGCACAATCGACATTTGGACATGAATTATTGCATGCATATCATATTGCAAATCATTTTTATATGGGATCTGTTAGTGAAAGCGCAACTTCACAATATAGTTATGAATATGGCTTAAGATATGGTTACTCAGCTTCGCGTATGAGTGGTTATTATTCCAAATTTGTAGGACAATATATCCCATATTTCTACAATTGGACTAATCTGAAACGTACTGGATTCATGAACTTAGGACTGTAGAATGTGATTTTCTAAGTACATATATTAATTTAGCTATACAATTTGAGAATATGAAATATGTTTGTTTTTTTCAACTTTTTATATTGTTTACCAATTGTAGAAGAATATCTACAGATAAAGAACAATGGGGTTTTGTTAAAATAGATTCCAACTTAGTGAAAGATAGAGAATACAAAGACCTCGATAAAGAAGAAGAAATTTATTCACTTTATGAAACGGAAATTCCAAATGCTAAACGTTCAAGCGGTGTTTTTTATACTACTGATGATCGTGATAGCCTAGATACCTTTGCGAGATATTTTAATTGTCGTGCATATTTAGACAGTAATAACCAATTGCTAATAAAGGTGGGAATTGGGGGTGGGGGCGGAGCCCGTGGATTTACGATTACGTATCGAAATAAAAGATTTTATACAAAACCTTTTTATTTTACAGATGTGGTTTACGATAACGAAGTTAAACCTACTTACAGTATTTCGCACCAATATTTAAGTTTAAATAAAAGTATTTATCGTGTTGGTGATAGTTTGTATGGAAAAATTGACTTTAAGATTTTTGAAATGAGTGGTGAAAATATAAATAGAGTACATTTGGCTCTTGGATATTTTAGATCTAAAGTGTCAATAGAAAAAGAGTATCCATCACGTAAGTAATTAAATCCTTCAACAAACTAAAAATAAAGATGAATGGATTTTCGCTCTTCGGGATGTTACGTTAGAGTATCCAGAGAGTATCAGGTGTTCTCTTTGAATATACAGGCCCCATTGGTTCTGCGATATTGATGGGTGCCGGAAATTCCTGGGTGGCAGGCGGAAGCCCGACGGACATGCTCAAGGGTGCACTTGTCAACGGGGTTACTGCGGGCCTGACAATGGGGATGGGGAACTTGGTCGGAGGTACAGGCATCTTTAACGAAGCCATCAATTATGGTGTGAAAGGAGTGACGTCCGGAGTCGTCGCTTCTGCAACTCAAAGTATATTGGATGGGGACGGTCTTGGCCAAACGTTGTCTAATATCGGTAACGGTGCAATACAGGGAGGTGTTTACGGCGTAGCTATGGGAACTGTAAGCGGTGCTGCAAATGCAGCAGCGCAAGGAAAAAATATATGGACAGGTAAAAAGCCTAATATTGTAACTGTTAGCGATTTATATGATAAAGCAGTTGTGCCGGATGGATATAAATTAGGTTCTGATAATATAATAAAGGAACCGAATTCGGACATAACAATTGACAATTTTGGGTCGGCTAGATCTGCAATCAAACAATGGCTTCAAAGTGCCAGTACTTTAAATAGAACACAATTGGTAAACGATATTCAAAATGCTGGATTTGAACAAACAAGTCCATCAACCTCTCCCATACAAGTTTTTGAACAAAACGGAATGAAAATAAGGTTAGATCCCCCTCAAGGAAAAACACCCTTTAATCATATGCATTTAGAGTATGGAGGAAATAGCTACGATATTTTTCTAAATCCAGTGCATTTTAAAAGCCCAGCGGCTCATATTCCAATCAAATAAACAAATATTCATTGCTATGGAAAAAAAATTAGGATATGCGTTTGACGATGAATATGTAACAAAGTTTTGTTATGATATCGAAAACAAGAAACTGGAAATTAATTTTACCGGATATTATGATTTAATCAATAATGCATACGTGGATGCACCCTGTGTTTGGACTCTTGAAAATTGGGAATATGCAGAAAGTATATTGGGAAATGAGCAAAAGCGATACGATTTGAATAAGCATATAGGTGTCTTTAGTATCATTTTGTATATGAAATACAATGACAATGATGAGTTGGAAATGCTTGTCAATACTCTTGACAATAGGTATATTACATTATTTTTTAAGGCTCCCAAATTGAGTCTTAAATAGCGCATCCGATTATACGTGGGCGTGATTGACCTAGGATTATAAAAAATATCATAATGATAAATAGGATAACATTTTTTCTATTATTGTCAGTAACAGTATTGTCATGTTCTGCACAATGTCAGTCGTATGAAAAAAAAGAATTATCAATGGTTATTGATGGACGCTTTAGTAATTATGATCACCTGCCCGATTTAGACACGCTCTCAAAGCCTTTTTGGAGATACGATATTTCCCAAAGGATTTTTACCAAATATGTGGTATCTCCAATCTACACTACACACATATCTATGACGAATTTGGAAGTTGATTCCATTATTGAAAAATACTATTCCTTGAAATTGAATGAATTTGACAGCGTAGCTTCATTCCAATTGGATGAGCGTCTTAGGCACGCTCCAGAATTTGCAACATACATAATTGTCAAAAACAAAAACCGTACCCAGTTAATAGAATATCAAGAAGGGAGTGAGAAGAATCAATGGGATAGGCGGAATATAGAGAAAGCAAGAAGGGTAAAAGAATTTCTTGACTTTACTTTTAAAATAATTAATTGTAAACCAGAAATTATAAATGCACCCAGACAAAAAATCGGTTTTCAATAGCATGTATTTTTAGGGATGTTAGAACAGTCCCGACTGGTTCAGATGAGTCAGGATATCCCATTTGGTGCGAGTGTTTTTCACTCGTGTTTATTGATGAAAGCGGAACATTGGTTGTATAGTAGTCCAAGGGACTTTTGGGGAACGGCAAACAGGTTGCAAATCATAACCATTTATGATGGAGACAGACGCTTTGTGATACAGTGTCAGAAACTATTTGAGCTGATATGAAAATAGTTTTTGCCTTTTCACAGTTGCCTTACTACCACTTCCCCGTCAGATACCCATAAAACGAGATTGGTGTCTGGTTGAGGCTTTGGATCTGCAAAGTACCGTAGCCACTCGTTCCGATGCTCAACCACAACTGCTGTACGTCTTTCGTGTTTTGGAAAGCGGGAAGTCCGTTGGGGACGACGAGCATTTTGTAGAGGTTCTTTTCCTTTTTTTCGTCTTTTATTGTAAAGCTGTCGGTAGCGAACTTGATACCTCCCTCCGCAGCATTGGTTGGTGCTATAAACGATCTTCCAAAATAGGGAAGCCATGCTATGATGGAATCGTTCCGCATTTCAAATGTATAGTCCGAGGTCAGGTTGACATTGCGTCCGCTCATGGGCTGCGCGTTGGTCGCATGGAAGACAAACTGCCTGTGCTGCCACCAAGACGCCACGGAGTCCTGGTCTGCCCTTGATTTCTGTGCGGTTTTGGCACTGTTGCAGGAATACACCAGTACCAATAACACCAATATGGTAACCGCCGTGTTGAAGAAGTGTTTCATGTGTGGATTTTTCCATTAAAGTTAGTATTATTTTTTAGATGTGGTGATCTCGTATGGAATAGTCGCCTGTGCTGTAGAAACAATATGTATGGACGATGACCACCTTGTAATGGAAATGCCGGTAAAACGAAGAAAGGCTATTCAACTATATTTGCAAAAATTTTAACGGAATGGATAAAATAAAAATAGGAATAATAGCCATTGTAGCGGCATCATTGACGGCATGTAAGGAAAAGCCAAATACAACAGCATCAGAAAATACACCAGCCACAATACAGGCAATCGATTCGGCGGGGGTGGTCTTACGCAACAATATTCAGGTCAGTACACAGGGAGGGTTGAAAGTCTTGCAGGCTTTTATGTTGCGCGCCAACGGTGCGCTCGTCAACGACAGCAATAATGTCAGGATTGGTGAAATGATTGAACTACGTTTGCTTGTGGACGGTTGGAAAAGCAAGTCGGATTCGATCGCGCTTGGCGGCTTGGAAAAAATCGTGACCGACGACGGTACGTCTGTATTGGACGTTCCCGATCTGTTCAAAGACCAACCCGCAATCGCGCTGAACAAAGCGCAGATGATACGCATGCAGGCCGTCGTCACCAAACAAGACAAAGATTACCGTTTTTATAAGGCTGATTTTAAGGTATGGAACAAAGGTGCAGACCAGTCTCTAACCGGAACGTATAGAATCAATATTGTTGACTAGGACAAAAGTTAAAAGTCAAAAACGAAAAGTCGTTGATTTCTTACTTTTGTTTTTTACTTCTCCACTACATAAGTCCCGCTCGCAATATCGTGCAGTGTCCTGTCGGTAAACGGTATGGACACAAAATCCAGCGGAAACAACCGAACAAGGCTGCGGACGACAATCTGTAAAAAATTGGGACGTCTGCCGCCTTTGTCAACAACCTTGGAAATAGATGCTTTTTTCCCCAAGCTTGTCCCAAACAATCCTTCGCTGATGGTATAATAGACGACTGAGACGACACAGAATATCGTCAGTCCGGAAAATCCTGCAAACTTCCAATAATATTGGTAAAAGTCGTTGGCTCTGTTCAGCAGGTAGCTGACCAACGAAACAATTGCCGTGTCCACGATGAAATTGATGATCCTGGTACCTATTCCTACTGTGCGCATACTGCAAGATTAACGCATTAGGTACATTTTTCCATAACCTTTGTTGAAGTATCTTCCCGTATTGACACTGTTGCCGGTATCGTCCGTAATGCCGAAGTGGTCGAGTTTTTTGCCGTCGAGGTTGGTAATCACGCGGTAGATGTACACGCCGTTGGCGAGTTTCTGTCCGTATTGGTCGGTGCCGTCCCACTTGTATTCCGTAATGTTGCGGCCGATATGGAGTGTGCCTAATTCGGCTTTTGTGATTTCCTTGACGATTTTTCCGGTGATGGTCAGTATTTCGATACGCAGGTTTTGCGGTACGACACTGCCTGTCAACGTAAACACAAATGCGGTAGAGGTCGTAAACGGATTGGGGTAGTTGAACATGTCGGAAATCATCGGCTTGTTGTACACTTGGAAGCTGACGGAATACTGCGATATGGTTGTGGCATCCGTGCTGCTTTTGCCTTGGGCGATGAGCTGGTAAGTGCCATCCTGTGTCAGGTAGGGCGAAAGGTTGGCTAGGGCAAAATTGTTGGACGTATCTTTTGCCTGGGTGAACAACAACGTGTCGGTTCCGTATCTGAAACGTTTCAATGTCCCGTCCGGATATTTTAGGTAAAGCGTCAGCAAGGAAGTGTCCTGTAGCAACAGGGACTTCGAGTCGCTGGACAGTTTGGCAATGATTTTCGGTGTTGCCGAGACGATGTCGTTGTTGAGGATGTGCACTCCGTCAAATGTCACGTCCAAGGCGGTATTGCCATCGCTGGCGTTGACCAGCAGTGGTTTGCTGAGGAAATTGTTGATATGTGTGTATTCTGGCTGGTCGTTGTCGGGATTGACGTCCAGGTATTGCGTGTTGCTTCCCGTGTAGGTCGTAGTGCTTAGTCCGCCAAGTGTGTCGACACCCGGCACGGATACGTTGATCAATGCTGTGTCTCCGGCTTCCAGCGGTTTCAGTTTTGCAAGATCGTATGCGTGTGCGATATTGTTTTTGTCGGTCAAGGTATAGCTGACCCTGATGCTGTCCTCGAACTTGGTGTCGCTGATGTTCTTGAAGGCGATGGCAAAGGCATAGTCCGACCCCGTATTGAGCGTGTCGGCATCAGACTTGTAATAAACGTTGGCCGCCAGCGCACCTTCGGGAACGGCATCGTAAAACAGCCGCCAGTACTTCAACTGGTAAGCCGTATTGTAGATGCTGTCCGCATTGCGCAGTTGTAGTTGCAGGTAAGGATAGGTGTCCGCATTGATACTCGAGATGTCAGCGGAAGTCTGGCCCATGCCGATTGTTTTTAGGTACGTTGATGTGCCCGCACTGTTGATGCCATACAAGTCTATGCTGGCATTGTCCCCAGCGCCGGCATCGATGGTCTTGCCTTGCCACAGTAGTGTATGCCATGCTTTTGCAGGGCCAAATTTGGGAGAGGTGACATAACCTAGCGAATCGGGAGTGGCAATGGTACCTGTATAGCTGACCTGCGTGGCAGAGTCTGCGGTGATGATTGTTATAGGCGTGAACGAACTATTGTTTTTCTGGTAAACAAATGCCCAGTTCTTTGGCCAGTCCGCATTGTCTATATTGGTAAAGCCAGCATTTACCAGTTTGTTGTACAAGGTGCTGGTACCGGTTTCTGCCTTCCATGTCGGAATCCTAGAGGTATGGCTGTAACGATTTGGGAAGAAACGTACCGCGACATAGCACCCGTCCGGAACATAGTCCATGAACGCCGCCGCTTGCTGGCGACCACTTGTACTGTTGGTGAATTCAAAATTGGTCGTTGTCAGTGATGGTGTGTTGGCGACGCTGCTGCAACTGCTTGTTTTGATGGAGCTCATAAAACCACCTTCCCCACTGTTCAATGTCACCGAGGGTGTTGCCTGGTTGTAATAAGGTTTGAGGTTTTTCGGGTCAAATATGTTAAAAACGATGCCGTCGCTCCAAGTGCAGTGGAATACCGTCGTATTGACCGAGTTGACCGCAATGTGAAAATCGCTCTGCTGTGAACTGCTAATGCCAAATACGCCCGTACTCAACTCAAAAAGCTGCGAATTGTCCAAAAAGCTCCAGACGCGGCTCGTACTGTCCAGCGTAATCCCGTCAAAATCAGATGCCAGATGCTGATAAAGGTGCGACTGGTTGTACCCCCCGTAGGTTGCTTTTGCGAGATACAGGAAACTCGCGGTATTCCAATGGTAGCTGCTTCCGTCGGTCGGGACGTCCGAGACGCGCCAGTAATACACCGTGCTGTCCTGGAAAGTTATTCCCGGGTCAAATGATATGGCTCCTCCGAAGGACGTCACCGACTGCCTGTGGTTCAGCGACGAGCTGAAGAGCGCAGTCGTGTCTATTTCCATCACATATTGTGTCGTTGGGGCAATAGGGTTGGCGGTCGAGGCGACAAGCTTGATATCCTGCTTGTTGACGATGGAATAATTGTATGGATATATCGGGGACAGACCGACGCTATAGATATAGACGGATTTGTTGAGGGTATTGTTGACTTTGCTGAGCTCCTCATATTTGTTGAGCGGGTCAAGACTTACGTTGATATAGTTCTGCCCTTGGTCAATGGTCGAATTGATTGGGATATCCAGCTCGATGGAATCCATGTACCGAACGGAATAGATGTTTTCATAAAACAGCACATCCGAGCTTCCATCGGAATGTTGGTGTTTGATCTGGACCAGCAAGGAGTCGCCTGTTGCCTTCCCAAGGTTGCGTATATAGACTTTGACATGAAACTTGCTTTGCGAGATATCAATATAGGATGGCGTCACGTACACCGAGGCATCCTCAACGTCAAAATCGGGTAGGTCAAAGGAATTGACCTTCACGGCCGGATCGCCCAGCAGTATGACTTGCTCCACTTGGGCATTTCTGGTAAGTGTGTCTGCGTCGGACGTGGCGATGATCGCTTTTGCCGCAGCGGCAATACTGACGGACATCGGCTTGTCGTAATTTGTCCTACCGAGGCTAGGAAAAAACTGCATGTTGAAGTTGTGCATATAGGTCGTCACGCCTAGATAGCTCTGCGCTACGAAGTTGATGGAACCTGCGTCGGCAGTGAAGACATATTTTTCCGGAACAGTCCGCAGTTGGCTCATCCTATATATGTCGTAACTGAATGTGTTGGCAAAAAGATCGCAACCGCTCACATAAAAGCAAGGGTATTTACCTGCATTGGCGTAGTTGGACGGGTCGTCCAGGTTGTAGTCCAACGTTGTGGAGGCAGCATGTCCCCAATAGTTGATTATACCAATGCCGTTTTTGAAAAGTGTCCTGAAATAGGTGTCGTACAAGGCGGCAGAGGAGCTGTTGGAGGTCTTGTTGAAGTTGTACACATTGTATCCCATCAGAGTGTCGGATATGATGTTTCCAATAGCGTTCAGATAACCGGTAAACAGTGTTGACTGGCTCGCGTCGCTCCCACCTGCAATATGGATGGCGTTTTTCATCCAGCCCTTGACGTCAATCGTCTGGGAGGAGCTGTTTTGCACGCTTTCGTATTCCTGTAGTTTGCTGAGGTAGTCTTCCAGCTCTGTCGTGGACACCACCGAGAGACGGCCGATGGGTGTAGCCGGCACGGGTGTATAATCGTCCGATGCAAGCAAGTTGTCCGATGCTGGGTATCCAAATGTCGGGACGATAGCCAAGTTGTTGATATTCGTTTGGCTTTGGTAGAGGTTGTATTGGTCATAGGTCATGCCGTGGCCGAGCAGCAATGCATATTGGGGTTTGGTCGTAAAAGTGTTCCTGGCATATTGCAGAAAATTCTTGACGGATGATGGGTGCATCCTTATCCCGTAGGCAAACTGGTCTTCCAACTGGCTGATATCGTATATCTGTGCATTGTAACTACCGCCCGCAGTGCTGCCGCGGTACGCACGGTATTTCTCCACTGGGTCATTGTCGCTGCGCAGCACATTACCGGTAATCATCAGAAAATCACCCTGTTGCGTTTTATAGTCCACGAACGTTCTGCTGCTGATATTGGTTATCGCCGTACTCTGGTTGTCCTTTCCGATGAAGACAAATTGTCTGGTAGTGCTACTTGGCTCGATATAATAATTCAAAGTGCTGCTTTGGATGGTCGCCGGATACCTAACACCGTTGGTTATGTCGTACAAAAGCGGTGTAAAACCATTGGAGGAATATCCTGTAATCCTGAGATAGGTGTATGTCGTCGAAGCGTCAACAGCAAACGTGTCCACCGCAGTGCTTCCAAAATTGAGGTTGCGGGGATATTGCAGTTTGATGTAGGATAGGGTTATACGGTCACTCGATGCTGTTGGGGAGTTGCTGTGCGATACGGCAATGGCTTTGCCACCCGATATAGTGCTCAGCGTAGTAATGGGAATGGAAAAAGTATAAGCATCGGTTGTATTGACGACCTGGCTGGCGACAACCGTGCCGCCAACCAAAACGTTGACAGTCCTGTTGGTTCCTAGCGTGGAATACCCGGCCACGCCTACGTTCAACAGTGCGGAAACGCCTGCCGAAGTATTGATATTGGAGGAGGTCGATATAGGGCTGTAGGTCGTTCCCGGTGATATGGCACTTGTCGTCCATCCCTCCCCTACATCGTAGGAAGAAGAATAAATATACGACCCGTAAGTTCCCACGGCTCTTCCAGGATTGACCAAGCTGTGTCCGTGGTATTCCCTCGTCCCCCAACAGTAGGATGCCGCCGTCGCACCAGATGGAATCGTACTGGTGACTGTTCGGTAATGTCCATTGGTACTGGTGTCGGCGTTGACGGTGAGGAAAAAAGTCGCAGAATCGGTCTCCAGGCTATAATACTTGTCCACTTGTGCCGACTTGTCTTTATATAGTGCCGAGTCGGGTTCTCCATCGTTTCGTTTCCCCCAAAACTCGATATAGTCCGTACTGGACATGGGGGTGGTCGCATCGTTGCTCGACACGTAGATGGGAACGACCTGTCCGTTGCGCCACAACTGCAACTGGTTGGCAGGCGTGGTCGTCAGTCCCAGCGACTGTATCGTCGCGCCGCTGATGCGGTACAGCGCGTTTTTCGCCAGCTTGAATTTGTAGTACGTCTTGCTGTAGTCAATCCATTCGTTGTTGTAGACCTGCGCCGAGACCGCCGTCGCAAAACCGCCAAAAACAAGTAACAATGCTATTTTGAAATAAATCTTCATGTTGTGGACTGAAAATATTTTTATGAATGTTTAGTTTTCCCTTTTTCCCAAAAAGAATTTCAGGGAAAAAACATGCGTGTACAAAGGGTTGGACTGGTTGGCCAGATTGACAAACGCATAGTCGATGGCCAAGTTGCCCAACTTAAATCCCGCGCCGACGCTGGGCTGGTATATCCAGGTCTTCTTGATGTTGAGCGTGTCGCCGTCTTTCAACGCCCGTTGGAAATTGGAAATGCCGCCGCGTATAAAAACGCGGTTGGAAATATCGGCTTCAATGCCCAGATGCGGATCCATGCTGATAGGCTTGCTGCTGACCAGCGTGTTCCTTTTGCCGTCAAACGTGAAATTTAGGCTTGCTTCGGTCGAGAGTCTAAATTTTTCACTGAAATCAAAAAGGTACGCGCCGCCCAGCTGCACGGACGGTGCGGTGGATTCGGTGGACTTGACGGGAATGTCGTTGTTGGTCAAATAAAGCTGCTCCTTTTCCGCATCGGTGAAGTGGAACTTCCAGGCATTGTAAGTCGTCGTGATGTCTTTGGCAACGATGCCAGCACTCCAGTTATATCCTTTGAACAACAATGCTGCGTCAATCCCCGCGCCCCAGGCATTGGCAAAGGTGCCGACCTTGCGGTAGATGATTTTGGCATTGCCGCCAACGCTGATCTGCAGGTCGTCGTCATTCCGCAAGAACTGTGCATAGCTGAACAGAAAAGCATAGTCTGCGGACGAAAACGTCGTTATGTTGTTGTAGTTCAGACTTCCGTCCGCGTTGACCAGAAATAACGTATTGGGAATGTCGTCTACACCAAAACGCAGCATCGAAACCCCCAGCGTCCGTTCGCCGTTCTGCACCGGAAAAGCACCGGCGATATAGTCATATTTGCCAATGCCGGAAAAATATTCCGCGTGCTGCGCCGCAAATTCCGGTGTCTCGTGGACATGCGCCAGACCTGCGGGATTCCAGTATCCTGCCGTCACGTCCATCGCGGAAGCCGTCTGCGCGCCACCCATGCCCAAGGCTCGCGCACCCGCACCAATATTGAGGAATTCATTGGAATAGGTACGAAACTGCGCGTGCAGGCCATTTTGGAAAACAAAACAACCCGCTGCCAGAAAGGCAAGAGATCTCAAATAATTCATACGTCTCAATTAACCATTCAAACGAAAAACGATTTGAAATATTGTCAATTGCCGGGAAGTATGGACGATGTTGCTTTGCTATTTTGTAAAAAGTAGTAAGTAGTCAGGTTGCCCGTATCAATCGGATAGATTTTGGAGGCGGTGTCAATAGACAGGGATGCCGTATCGCCTTAGGCGATACGGCATCCCTGCTCATGTTCTTCATTGCACATTTCCATCAGGCGTGAGGTATAGTGCAGAGGATTTTTCGATGCGGTTGTGGTTTTTCTGCCTAGGAAACGATAGTACCTACATCCAGTCCCTCGATGACGCGTTGGAGGTTGCCCGGTTTGTTCATGTCAAATACGATGATTGGAAGATTGTTTTCCATGCAGAGCGTGAAGGCCGTCATGTCCATCACTTTCAGGTTTTTGGAAATACATTCCTGGTAGGAAACCGTCTCATATTTGGTAGCTGTCGGGTCTTTTTCGGGATCGGCGGTGTAGATGCCGTCCACGCGCGTCCCTTTCAATATGATGTCGGCCTTGATTTCCACCGCTCTCAGCGAGCCAGCGGTGTCCGTCGTGAAATACGGGTTGCCGGTACCGGCCGCAAAGATGACGACACGGCCTTTTTCGAGGTGTCGTATCGCGCGGCGGCGGATGTAAGGTTCGGCTACCTGCGCCATCTGGATGGCACTTTGAAGACGGGTGTAAACGCCGATCTTTTCCAGCATCGCCTGCATCGCCATGCCGTTGATCATGGTCGCCAACATTCCCATATAGTCTCCGTGCGCACGCTCAATGCCGCTGTCGGCTTCATTCATGCCACGGTAGATATTGCCACCCCCGACTACGACAGCGACCTGTACGCCCAGTTCAGTGATACTTTTGATGTCTCTGGCGTACTGTTCGATGATTGTGGGGTCGAAAGGGTCGCTGGAACCTTTGGCCTGCAAGGATTCGCCGGATAACTTCAAAAGGACTCTCTTGTATTTTGGTAACATGGTGATTGGGATGTTTGTGCAAATAACCTTATTTTTTTCGAAAATGACAAACGAAAGACAATTAAGGTATGGGTATGGATAAGTTTATGGCATAATGTCGGAATGTAGAAATATTTTTGTTGCATAGAACATGGCTGGTACTAAAAAAATTAGTATTATTGTGTTGCTTTTGTGAAGTCAATATTCAATAACTTTAATTCTAATAGAAATGAATGTAGTTTCTTTTTTTGCTGGAGCAGGTGGTTTGGACTTGGGTTTTGAAAAGGCTGGATTTACAATTGATTGGGCAAATGAATATGATAAGGAGATATGGGAAACCTACCAGAAAAACCATAAAAAAACGTATTTGGATAGGCGTAGCATCGTGGATATAGAGTCTTGGGAAGTTCCCGAGTGTACTGGCATCATTGGCGGGCCGCCATGTCAAAGCTGGAGCGAAGCCGGCGCTTTACGAGGATTTGGTGATAAACGTGGTCAACTGTTCTTTGATTTTATGAGAATTTTGGCGTTCTCCAAGGTGGAAAGAATGTTTTTGTTGGTTATAAAAAGAGGTTTTTAAATTGATTAAATTGGTCGCATAAATGGAAGAAATTACTTTTCAAGAGATTAACTATCAAATAAGAGAAATTGAAATTCCGGAGGTAGGTAATGTGCTTATTTCAACCACAACATTAAACGATGCTTTAATAACTGAAGACGGAGGGTATGTTTCTATTGAAGCATCTAATGTTGATGAAAAAATTTTTTTCTTCGTAGAAAACAATGAAATCACATTATCAGATTCGGAATTGTCAAATTTGATTTTAAAGCAAATACTATGATTAGATTTCAATTTTTTCCAAGGTCGCAAGGTATAATAGAGCCAATCCAAGATGTAATTTCTTGTTTTGAAATAGAGGCGAAGAACATCAAATCTCCCGATTTTAATCATTCCAGTAATCAGGTGTTAGAAATCGTTCGTCCACATTTAGAGAAAATAGGCTTTGTATGTGAAACGGGAAAGTCAAAAGAGAAAAAAATTAGTGTTCCAGTTTTGTTTGGATTTGATAATAAAATTGACAAATCTTTTAATGCAGATGCCGTCAGCAATGATAGAAAGATTGTTATTGAAATAGAAGCTGGCAGGGCAACAGAAAATAGTCAATTCTTAAAAGATATCTTTCAAGCTTGTATGATGTTCGAAGTAGAATATCTTGTTATCGTTGTGAGAAATATTTATAGAGGTCATAAAGATTTTGAAATCATACATACTTTTTTGGAAACCCTGTATATTTCTAATCGTTTGCATTTACCATTGAAAGGTATTCTATTGATTGGCTATTAATGTGAATCAAACTCGTCCATATAGCGGTGTCAAACCACGCGCTACGACAGAGGCAATACATCTGCCGTCGAGAATTATTGAATTTGAATTTTCTGAAAACAACCCTGACAATACTTTGATGATGATATTGGATAAAGGCTGGCAGATTGGTTTTAGAATCCATAACGCAAGTACATTATTAGAAACATCACTCAAATTTGATATCAATTTGATTGGCAATCCTCCTATTATATTTACGCAACATTTGTTTGCCTTTCAATTGCCATAGTGCGATTAATCTAAGTCATCGCTTGTATATGTTATGGATTCTAGGTCAGATTGTAATATTTTAGAAACTGACATAGGTATTGACGACCACCCCATTGTTGTATTGGAAGACATTCTGCTTGTCCACCTGCCGTCCAAACTGTACGGTCTGGTTAAGATAGCCCCCTTCCAAGCGGAACGTCGGGCTGAATGTGTAGCCCGCCAACAGACCAACCCTGTTCTGGTCAAATACATTTTGCCCGATGTTGCCGCCAAAGCCAAGCATGACTTCGTCGTAGGCAGCCGCGTACCAACCTTTGTTTCCTATAGGCAGGTCAAAGCGTGGCATGAGCCGGAAGCGGTTGAGATAGTTCCACCGTTGCGGCTTTTGGTCTTCCACGGAACTGTAAACCGCCAACCAGCGCTGTTCCAGGCGGAAACGTGTGCTGTATTTCAGTTTACCGAAACGGTTGTTGAGCACAATCTGCTCGTAGATGCGGTGTTCGTCAAAAGTCTTGTTGACCGCAGAAAGGAAATATTCGCCGTAGTCAAATGTCCTTGCCCAGCCGTATCCGACCTGTGCCGCTACATCGTTGCTGATTTTGTACGTTGCGCCGACGCGTAGTAGACTTTGTTGCCAGTTCTGGACGACGTGTGTGCGTCGCCATTGGTATTCGAAATGCCCACTCCATTTTTCCGAAATCTTGGGCGTAACCGTCGTAGTGAACCATCCAATCGTGTTGTGGTCCGAAATCCGTTGTCCAAAACTGTAGGTCTGCAAACTAAAAAACGAAATGGTAAGGGTTAGGATTTTTTTCATTTAACTTGTTTGTTGATATATGGTACGCATGCAAAATAAGCCAGTAATCTGTTTTTACCAATACCGTTCATCCATTTTGCCAAAATCTTCCCCGTAACATTTGCATACAATCATATAGACAAAACGAATAATCCGCTATTTTTTATTCTATGTTTGATTTGTCGGCAATATCCAACTTATAAATAAAATATTGGGTCGCAGTATCAAATGTATTAGTGTCTATTTTATAGTTGCTTATAAAAAATTTGTTATTGATGTAAACACTGTCAATAGCAAAATTGGTATTGCTTCCATGCCAATAAATGTCTCCTCTTAATACGGTAGATTTACTTGGAATATCAATATAGATAGTATGCAGTCCTGATGAACGACCATTGACGGGAAGACTCCCTATTTGTTTGCGAATACTATATATAACAGGAATGTCGAGAAAGTATTTATCCGTTCTTCTCGACACGACGTGTAGTTTAGGATAGTTCTGTGAATCGGAATAGCCCATAGCATCCGATACAGATTTTAACGCATAAACAGAATCCTGCTGTCCGTCAAAAATCGTAACAGGACTATTCATCGTGTCGTCTTTGGCATATACATAAAGATCTTGCCCATTTACAAGACTTTCGCTTCCGTCCTGGTTGATGATGCGTAATGGGAATTGCGTATATACGTCATCGGAGGAAAGGGCTTTACTATTATCCTTGTTGCAACCAATGGACAAGATAATAACCGAAAAGCATATAAGGTTTTTAAACATAGAATTAATATTTATAATTTAATAATTTGGATGCAGGTGTGCAATGATATGAATGTTATATTGGTATTGAGATGTTATTAGCTATTGATACATTTCCATAATCTGAATCCATGTTAAACCATCCATTAAGAGCCCCTCCCCAACCCCAATTCATGTGATAGGTATATGTCAAAAAGGGGGTGGCATCTCCGATATACGTTTTAAATTCTTCTCCTGCGTCAACTATCCAGCAATGTCCATCTTGATAGCTTGTATGACGAAATAGTGTTGGATGAATTCGCACTTTCCAACCATTCATTATTACAATGTAATTTTTACTTAAGTCAGACATTATATCTTCATTGTTTATGTCTTCATAGACCGCATCCGAAGAATAATTGTATCTGTTTACCAACACGTTTCTTAATTCCGAAACGTCTGCAAGCGTTCCATTGCCACTTGCTAATCCATATTCTATATTAGGTAGATTACCTAAATTACTTGGTCCTAACAACATAGCGGTATAATAAGACGCTGTATTGTCGATAGGCATGTCGTCCCAGTTAAATGAGGAAGGCCATTTCCAATAACGCATAGCAATTCCTCCAGCTAAAGGAACACAACCGACAAGGGTTTGTTTACCATCGATTAATGGAGTAAAGGAATTGAATCTATATCCATCGTTATTTGCACCTCCTTGTTGATTCCACATAGCTGTTTCTATAAAATTACTTGCAGGATATTTTCTCTTTAAAACAGTAGTTGTGGTTGCATTCCCAAATCCGCCATCCGACTCGGGTACATCGAAACTATGACCATCGTGATCTTCTGTATCATCTTCGTTTACTGAATCATCGGAACCAGAAAGGGAACTTTCATATTCATTCCATAAAGCATTGTATAGTATAGTCCTATTGGTTATGTTTTTTCTAGAAAATTCAGTTTGATATAATTTATCGGACAGCCAACAGCTAAAACCAGGAGGTAAACTGTCTATATTAAAAATGCCGTGTTCTGAATAGCCAAGAACAGGAAAGCTGTTTTTGTTACCAGATATTAAAGCAAACCCACTATCCTTATAATTGATAACATGAACCATAGGATAATTGTTGGTATCTCTTAGTGTAAGGGTTGACAAAATGGGATTGGAAAATAAACTTTTCACGGACTGTGGATTTCCAACTGAAGCACTCATAAGTATTCCGTTTCCACCAGAGGACACTTACTGTTTTTAACTTCATTTGTAGACAATCTGTTCAACATATCAGACGCAACACTCTTGGCGATAGAGAGAGTTACAGTATCTATGGATAGATTTAGATCTTCTATTACATTTATCTGGGAAGAGCTTTCTATATTTTTCTGACATGAATAACAAAATAAAGTGCATGCACCTAAGTAAATTAGCTTTTTAGCGATAACCATTAGTAAGTTTTGATTTTATAAACAAGTTCTGATTGCTTACACAAAGATATGGTCTTGTTCGAAACCGGAAAAAATAATTTGATGAAAATATAATTATCTATATATTCGCAAATCGAAAATGAAAGCAATTATTACCATAAAGCACAAGAAGATGTTCTCCTCTGGAAGGTGACGTTCTCGCTGTATGTGTAATTCAAAAAATATAGAAAGAATCAAGCCTTCCGGTAACGGGAGGCTTTTTTTTCGCATCAACCAAATATTGTAAAAACAAAAAAAAACAACAAATGAAAGTAGCCGTAGTCGGTGCTACCGGACTGGTAGGTTCCAAAATGTTACAAGTGCTGGAAGAGCGCAATTTTCCAGTGGCCGAGCTGTTCCCCGTCGCTTCGGAAAAATCCGTAGGAAAGGAAATCGTGTTCAAGGGTAAGAAATTCAAGGTGGTAAGCATGGAAGATGCGATTGCCGCCAAGCCCGCCGTTGCCATATTCTCCGCAGGGGGCGATACGTCCAAGGAATGGGCGCCCAAGTTTGCCGAAGCCGGCGTGACCGTCGTGGACAATTCTTCGGCATGGCGCATGGACCCGACCAAAAAACTGGTCGTCCCCGAAATCAACGCCGATGATCTGACACCCGAAGACAAAATCATCGCCAATCCCAACTGCTCTACTATACAGATGGTCGTCGCGCTCAATCCTTTGTTCAAAAAATACGGTATCAAACGCATCGTGGTAAGCACGTACCAAAGCGTTTCCGGCTCGGGTAAGAAAGGCGTGGACCAACTGGAAGCGGAACGTAACGGCGGCAAGTCTGCCAATCCTGCCTATGCACACCGGATTGACCGGAACATATTGCCGCATATCGACGTGTTCCTCGACAACGGCTATACCAAGGAAGAGATGAAAATGGTCAACGAGACCAAGAAAATCCTGCGCGACGACAATATCGCGGTGACGGCAACGACCGTGCGCGTACCGGTTACCGGCGGACACAGCGAGTCGGTCAATGTCGAGTTTAAAAAAGATTTTGACCTCGATGAGGTACGCCAACTGCTGGCAAGCGCGCCGGGTGTCGTATTGGAAGACGACGTGAAAAACAACGTCTACCCGATGCCTATCAACGCCTATGAAAAAGACGAGGTATTTGTCGGACGCCTACGCCGCGACGAGTCCCAGCCCAATACCCTCAATATGTGGATCGTAAGCGACAATATCCGCAAAGGTGCGGCGACCAACGCCGTACAGATTGCCGAATATCTGGCAGAAAAGGGATTGATTAAGTGAAGCTAGAACTCGGAATTTAGCACTCACGGAACAGCAATAATCAAGGCGACTGCAACAATTGCGGTCGCCTTTTTATCTATCGGTCGGAGTCCTCATCGACCGATACAATAAAGGCTGTTCGGCGGAAAAGAAATACGCAGCTTCCAGCTTGTTGCTAGCGCAAAAAAAGTGCTAGGAAAACCCATCAACTTTTTGCAAACACGGACACATAGACTTTCGTGGTGTAAGAGATAATAATCCGATTGTCGTTTTGGTATTTCTGATAAAGCTTTTGAAGGTCTTCAAGCATTTCCGGAAACCCTTTTTGTGTTTCGGTAGGCATGTAGGAAGACGAAAGCAATCGACCTTTCAATCCGTTGAAATCAAATAGCTGATGGTTAGGAAAAATTTCCAATTGGACGGAAAAAGGCTCGCAGAATGCCTGAATGTCCGTGTCATGGATGTTTCTATGGTCTACCGCGACATAATCAATGGCATGTTTCTTTATCAGCAAATCATATTCCTTTTCAAAATCCGAATCCTCACGTCGTTCGTTCCAGATTAATGCAAGCAAACCGCCAGGTTTCAAAATACGTATAAACTCCGGCTTGCACTTGCTGCGGTCAAACCAGTGGAACGCCTGTCCTGCAATGATTGCGTCCACTGAACGGTCGGTCAGCAGAGTATTCTCCGCAGTCCCGCCCACGGTTGAAAATCTGGAATGGGCTCGCAGGATTTCGTTAGATTTGTCGCGCATTTCTTTGTTAGGCTCCACGCCTATAACCGTATATCCGTTATCCAAAAACAATTTACTCGAGATGCCCGTTCCAGAACCGATGTCGGCAATTGTTTTGTCGGTCGTGAGGTCATACGCTTTTTGTAAAAAAGCAATGATTCTTTCTGGGTAGCTTGGGCGGTATTTGACATAATTTTCCACGCGGTCGCTGAATCTTGTCGTGCTGTTGTTTGCCATCCTGTATTTCCTTTTTACAATGAACCAACGTTATATTATGCGCCACATACAATCGATAAAATCGGAAACTACGGCTTCACGATTGCTTCCGCACCGAAATAAGGTTGCAATACCTTTGGAATCTTGATGCTGTTTTCCGTTTGGTTGTTTTCCAGCAAGGCTGCCAATATGCGCGGTAAAGCAAGCGCACTACCGTTGAGCGTATGTGCCAGTTGGGTTTTGCCATCCTCGTTCTTGAAACGGCATTTGAGGCGGTTGGCCTGGAACGTTTCAAAATTGCTTACGCTGCTCACTTCCAGCCAGCGATCCTGTGCCTCGCTGTACACTTCAAAATCGTATGTGATGGCACTTGTAAATCCCATGTCGCCGCCGCACAGGCGCAATATTCGGTAGGGCAGTTCCAGCGACTGGATAAGTTTTTCCACATGCGCGACCATTTCGTCCAATGCTTCGTAGCTTTTGTCGGGATGGACAATCTGGATGATTTCCACTTTTTCAAATTCATGGACACGATTAAGGCCGCGCACGTCTTTGCCGAAGCTTCCCGCTTCGCGCCTGAAACAATGTGAGTAAGCCGTCATCTTGACGGGAAAATCGGATGTCTTCAATATCGTGTCGCGGTAGATATTGGTCACTGGTACTTCGGCTGTCGGTATCAGGTAAAAATTGTCTGCCGTAGCCAAGTACATCTGTCCTTCCTTGTCCGGCAATTGACCAGTGCTGTATGCTGAGGCTTCGTTGACCATGTAGGGAGGGATGTATTCAAAATAACCCGCATCCGTGTTGAAATCAAGGAAATAATTGCTCATGGCGCGTTGCAGTCTGGCACCTTTGCCGGTGTACAACGCAAATCCACGCCCAGTTATTTTGGCACCCGTTTCGAAATCGATCAGATTGTATTCATTGATCAAGTCCCAGTGCGGCAAAGCGTTTGTCGGCAGAGTAGGAACGATGCCGCCAGTTTTGATGATTTCGTTGTCCTCGGCGGACTTGCCGGGTTTGACGAGATGGTAAGGCAGGTTGGGCAGCAAGACGAGCTTGTCGTGCAGTTCCTGTTCCGTCGCTGCCATTTTTTCCTTGATGGGATCGAGTTGGGGTTTGAGTTCCGCGACTTCGGTTTTCAGTGTTTCTGCTGCTTCTTTTTTTCCTTGAGCCATGAGCTGCCCTATGGACTTGGAGGCCGTGTTTATTTTGGATTGTGCCGTGTCGAACTGCAATTGGAGGTTTTTACGCTGGTCGTCGAGCGCGATGATCTCATCGACCAACGTCGTCTGTGTGAAATTTCTGACCGTCAAACGTTCCCTGACCCATTCCGGGTTTTGACGCAACACATTTAATTGTAACATTTTTCCAAAAAAATTTTGCGCAAAGATAATTAACAGTTGGAAGTGCAGAGTGGAAAGTTGAAAGTGAAACAGGGACAATCGTCTTAACAAAAGATGTCGAAAGAAAAAAGGAAAATCACTTTCAACAGATGCATTTCAAATTTTTGCTGGCGGATGGAGACACCGCGCCAGTAGAACCACTAGAGGTTGGTGTCTCCACCGACCATCGTATTCTCCCAAAAGCGAAAATTTGAAATGCGCCCCTTTCAACGCCCCACATCCACTTTCCACTCATCCCCCCTATCTTTGCGCACATGATGATGGCACAGGACGATTTGCAGGAAAGATGGTGGACGCTGGAAGCCAAACTGGTGGAACGGTTTGGCAAAAAGCCGGACCTCGATGCGGTATTGTTTTTGATAGGTATCCAGGAAACCGGCATGACGACGGACACAATCACTAAAGAACAGAAGCAGGACTTGATGCATGTCGCCGTCTGTACGGTATTGATGCCGAGCGGTTATTATGCGCTGGACCATTACGACGAGGATGGATGGCCGCATTTCACACAGTTGAAAGCCTTGCCCGACATGCCGCTGCCCCAACAGGAAAACTTCCTGAGAGACCATATCCTGTTTTACTTTGAGCAAGAAGGATTCTAGGGTGGTCGGTAATCAGAGGCCAGTCGTCAGTTGGATGTAGAACAATAAGGACTAGGTTTCGCAGTGAGGTCAATTATCAAATCACCAAATCAAAAACTTGCCCATGGAAGAAAAAATCCCCGTAAATCTCGTTGTCGGCGACCGTACCTATCGCGTAAAGATTGCACGTAAGGACGAGGAACTGGTGCGCAAGACAATACATTTCCTGAACGAAAAAATCGTGGAGTTCAAGACCAATTTTGCCGGAAAGGACATGCAGGACTATGTGTCCATGGCACTCCTTTATTTTGCCACGGAACAGAACCTGACGGGAGATTTCCATATCAAGGAACAGGAAACGGAACAGAAACTCAACAGCTGGAACAATATGCTCGACAAACTGTTGGAAGAGGAGTAACGCTTCACTTTATTCATTCCACGTTTGTGTTCTAAAACCAACAGTATCAATACCATACGACTGAAAATCCTGCATCACCAAGGCCTTTATTTGGGCAAATTGTATGGCATCTATGTTGTCTTTTTCCATTGCTGCCATATAGAACGTCGTGCCCCTGTACTGTTTCATTACGGAACGGATGGATGCAAAATCCATGTTTTTTAGGACTGTTTTCGTTATGGTTTTTTGTTTGGGCAGTTGGATGGACGTGCTGTAATTGATGGGCCGGAACGTCGTGTCGCGGCTGTTTTTTCGGCTGTTCAGTGTTTCGTCGGGATTGTACACGGCAAAAAACACGTTGGCAAGTGTCGAATCGTCCTCTGCAAAAATACTTTTACGCAAAGGCACGATGGCCTTGGCCGCCGCATTATTGACGACGATTTGGTAGGAAAAATTTTCCGGCGTTTTTATCAAGGATTTCAGCGTTTTCGAATCTATTTCTCTGTCCAGCCTGAGGACTTTGACGCGCGACATCGAAGCCAATGGGTCGGTCGGGATGTCGGGCAGCAACTGGGCGGATGCCTCCGGATCGTTGGAACAGAGATAAGCTGACCCGAGATTTTTCGTGTACTTTTTTATCGACTTTCGTGATAGTTCGATGCTGTCTTGATAATCTTTTGCGAGCATTACAAATCCTTCGCGAATCCTGTCCATGTCCTTGGCTCTTTTTTGCTTGATAAAATCGGTGCCGCAGGTACGTGCAAAAGCCAATATCGCAAAAGCCAGCGAAACGGGAATCGCGACGTATTTGTAGTCGCGTTTTTTCTGTCGTTCGAGTTGTTGGACGACGGTTGGCTGTTCGACAGGTTGTTGTATTGTGGGCGTATGGGCAAGGTTTGCCGTTGCGGTAGGCAATTTTTTAAGCTGCACCAACAATTGGTCGCGGAACGTCGCAAATATCGCCGCATCGGCCTGTGCTTTGGCGCCCGGCGCGTTACCGTTAAGTGCCCACATCAATTTCTTTCCGTTTTTGAGGCGGATGCGCATCGACGGCGGCGGTGCCTGCATGAAGTTAAACGGCGGGATGCTCTCTATTTCCGCATACAGCACGCGACCATAATCCTTGGACGTAAATCCTTCGTCGTCCATCGTGATGGTGTCCGTAGAACTGTTTTTCCTCGAAAAAAGAACGAAGCTGTAAACCATCCCGGCAAGCATCAACGGAATCCCCAACCAGCCAATCCACGAAACGTATTTTGACAAAAAAACAGTGGAAAAAATGCCTACGAATGGACACACGAAAAGCCCCGTCAAGAAATAAAAACCGCCTTTGTTGTTCCCGTATTTAAACGAATACTCTTTTGTCATTGAAAATTAAAGTTAAGGAAAATAGCGATTGGTTTTTATACTTAGCAAGAGGTAAAATAATGAAATTGGACACGCATATAAACGATAGGGACCTCCTCGTCATTCCTGCGTAGGTAGGAATCTCCTGTATTATATAATCAGATTCCTGCCTACGCAGGAATGACGAGGAGATGTTCCTTTTTTATCTATTGGTCGGTGTCCTCACCGACCAATAGGGTAAATAGCGGTTGGTTATGGCCCTTTAGTTAATTTCAAATAGCCAATAGGTACCAGCTTACTCCCAAACTTTTTTCAACTTTTTTTGTTGGTATGGCAAAAATCTAAGTAACTTTACAACCGAAACAATAATTGTTAAAACAAATATTATGGCAACGTACAAAATCGATCCGGCACATTCGGACATTTATTTCAAGGTAAAGCATCTGGCTATCTCTACCGTTATCGGTAGCTTCAAAACTTTTGACGCAACCTTGGAAGCGGAAAATGAAGATTTTTCCGACCTGAAAGTCACTTTTGAAACGGATGTCAACAGCATCAGCACCAACAATGAACAAAGAGACGAACACTTGAAAAGTGCCGATTTCTTCGACGTTGAGAAGTTTCCCAAACTTAGCTTCCAGTCCACATCCGTCGAAAAAGACGGCGACGTACTGGTCGTGAAAGGCGACCTGACCTTGCATGGCGTGACCAATCCCATTGAGCTCCAAGCCGAATACAACGGTGCCGTCGTGGATCCCTACGGCCAGAGCAAAATCGGATTTGACATCAGAGGCAAGATCAAAAGAAAAGATTTCGGCTTGACTTGGAGCGCTGTTACAGACGCAGGGGGCATCGTCGTCAGCGACGAAGTCAGGCTGGAATTGGCAGTACAGTTCATCAAGCAGGCATAGAAAATCCTAACGCTAAACGCATAAAGTTCCACGGTTCGTCATTCGCTTTTTCGCGATAAGTTTTCGCCGTTGAGTGTTAAACATTGGACATTTGGCTTTAGGCTTTGGACATTTTTTACTTAACTTTGCGCTTTCTTATCTTAAGCAATGAGTGAATCAATCAAACATGAATGCGGATTGGCATTCATCCGATTAAGGAAGCCATTTTCCTATTATCTTCAAAAATACGGAACGCCGATGTACGGCCTCAACAAGCTGTACGTGCTGATGGAAAAACAGCACAACAGAGGGCAGGACGGAGCTGGGGTAGCCACGGTTAAACTGAATACAGAACCAGGCTACCCTTTCTTGTATCGTATGCGCAGCAATGCCGCGCAGCCAATAGCGGAAATATTCCAAAAAATAGGCAACCAGTTGACCGAACTGGAACGCTACCAACCCGACATCCAACTACATCCCGGCTTGCTAAAAGGACACCTCGACATGATGGGAGAGCTGCTGCTGGGCCATCTACGCTATGGCACACAAGGCAAGAACGACGTGGAGTTTTGCCACCCGTTCATCAAGAGAAACCTAGCGCCTGGCAAGAACATGGCACTCGCCGGCAACTTCAACCTGGTCAATACCAATGAACTGTTTGCATCCATTGGCATGAAACCGGGCAGCTTCCAGAAACAGAGTGACTTGGCCGCCATGATGGAGGTCATCCACCATTTCCTCGTGGAAGAAGATGACAACTGTCCCAACTGCGCCAACATTGCCAAGGTACTGAAAAAAGCAACCCCGCTGTTTGACGGGGGCTATACGATCGGAGGCCTCGTCGGCAACGGCAGCAGTTTTGTGATGCGCGATGCCAATGGTATCCGTCCGGCCTACTACTATATTGACGACGAAATCATCATTGCCGCAAGTGAACGCTCGTCCATCCGCACGACGTTCAACATCGGGCCTGACCTCGTGGAGGAACTCATGCCTGGACATGCACTCATTGTGGACGAAAACGGCAACTACAATATCGAACATATCCTGCCCGATGCGCCGCGCCGCGCATGTAGCTTTGAACGCATCTATTTCAGCCGTGGCAGTGACGAAAAAATATACAGGGAACGTATCGACCTAGGTTACCATCTCAGCAAACGTGTATTGCAGTTGATCGACCACGATTTGAAAAATACCATTTTCTCCTATATCCCCAATACGGCTGAGGTTGCGTTTTTCGGCTTGGTAAAAGGTATGGAAGACTACCTCAACGAAATCAAATACCAGCGTATCCTTAGCTGGGGCAAGGACCTCGACCCCGACAAGCTCAAGGAAATGGTCAACCGAAAAATCCGCCAGGAAAAAATTGCCATCAAGGACGTGAAGATGCGCACTTTCATCACCGCCGACGGAGCCCGCAACGAGATGGTGCAGCATGTCTATGACATCACTTACGGTACGGTACGCGACTATGAAGACACGCTGGTCGTCATCGACGACTCCATCGTCAGAGGTACAACATTGAAAGAAAGTATTGTTCGCATGCTCTCCCGCCTACGCCCCAAAAAAATCATGATTGTGTCCTCTGCGCCACAGATACGCTATCCCGACTGTTATGGTATCGACATGAGCCGCATGGGTGACTTTGTCGCATTCCGTGCAGCCATCGCACTCCATAAAGACCGCGGTACGACCGCCACACTCGACGATATTTACCAGAAATGTAAGGAGGCTGCGGAAAAGGATACTTTGAAGGATGTCAATTTCGTCAAAGGTGTCTATGCACCGTTCACGCCGGAAGAGATTTCGGACAAGATAGCAGAACTCATAACGCCCGACGAGGTGGACATTCCTGTACAGGTAGTGTACCAAAACATCGAAGACCTGCACGCCAGTTGTCCAACCAATACGGGTGACTGGTATTTCACCGGTAATTACCCGACTCCGGGAGGCAACAAAGTTGTCAATAAGGCCTTTATCAATTATATGGAAGGTGACAACTCTAGGGGATATTAATGTTGAGTCGAAAGTAAAAAACAAAAAATATAAACGCCCGTCCACTTTGAACGGGCGTTTATATTTTTTGTTTTTTACTTGTTATTTGTATTCCGCAATAATCGCGTCGCTCGTGATGGATTTTGGACGTTCGATGGAGAAGCCCAATGCCCGGCTCCATATCAGGCTTGCCAATACGCCCAATGCGCGGCTGACACCGAACAATACGGTGTAAAACTCATATTCCGTCAAACCGTAATGGACCAAAAGTGCGCCGCTGTGTGCGTCCACGTTGGGCCAAGGGTTTTTGACTTTTCCGGTCGCTTCCAATATTGGAGGGACGACATCGTAGATTTTCCAGATGGTCTGTACAAGCTTGTCGTCGTTCATGTGTTTTTCCGCAAATTTCTGCTGGGCCGTAAAACGTGGGTCGGTAATACGCAGGACAGCGTGTCCGTAACCCGGAACGACTTTCCCGCTTGCCAGTGTCTGCTTGACATAGTCGGCAATCTGCTCTTTGGTCGGGTCGTCCGTGCCGATTTTTTCCTGCATTTCAAATACCCATTTGATGACTTCCTGGTTGGCAAGACCGTGCAATGGACCTGCAAGCCCATTCATGCCTGCCGCGAAGCTCAGGTACGGGTCGCTCAACGCGGAACCCACCAGATGCGTCGCGTGTGCCGATACGTTGCCGCCTTCGTGGTCGGAATGGATGGTCATGTACAGGCGCATCAGTTCCTTGAAATCGGGTGTTTCGAAACCAAGCATGTGCGCCAGGTCGCCCGCCCAGTCGAGGGAAGGGTCGGAAGCAATCTGCTCGTTGTTTCTGTATTTTCTTCTGTAGATATATGCCGCGATGCGTGGCAGTTTGGCGATAAGGTCGATGGAGTCCTCAAAAGCAACGTCCCAATAGTCTTTTTTGTTGATTCCCTGATTGTAGGCTTTGGCAAATTTGCTTTCCGTCTGCAACGCCATGATACCCGTTACGAACTGCGTCATGGGATGGGAGGAAACGGGAAGCGCGTCAATCGTCGCAAATACATGTGCAGGAACTTCCTTGCGGGACTTGATCAGTTCGGAAAGTTCGGTCACGTCCTCTTTTGTCGGCAGTTCTCCGACCAGCATCAAATAAAAAATACCTTCGGGTAGTGGTTCGCCGCCTTCGTGTTCCGATGGCAGTTTGGCTTGCAGTTCTGGGATGCTGTAACCTCTGAAGCGGATGCCTTCGTTAGGATCCAGCAAACTCGTCTCACTGACTAATCCTGTCATGCCGCGCATTCCCTGGAATATTTGGCTGACCGTCGTCTCTTCCAGTTTCTGGGAACCGTGTTCCTTCAAAAACGTTTTGATCTCCTCAGCCTTCGCCTCTGCCTTGGACTTAAATTTTTCTTTTATATTTCCCATTGATGCAAATTTTCTATGCTTTTCTAAAAATATCTGATACAAGATTGCCAAAAGCAACGAAGAGTCTACGAACAAAGGAAGAAACTAAAGCTCAGCCCATGGCAACCTATATCATTAGGATTGCGTAAAGATAAGGCATGGCAATTTATTTTCCGATTGTCGTTTTGTAAAATTTGTAATTTTTAGCAACTATTTCGGCGCCGTCCGATATAGATAAAGTGCCACAAGGGAAAACACCATGTTGGGCAGCCATGCCGCTATCAAAGGAGGGAAATGGCCCTTGGTGGAGAATATCGTTGAAAAGCGATCCATCAATATAAAAACGGCTCCCGCCACAAAACCGATGGCGAGGTGCGCACCGCTGCCGCCGCGTACTTTTCGGCTGGCGATGACGGCGCCTATCATCGTCAGGACGATGACGGAAATTGGTGTTGCCTGCCGTCGGTACAGCTCTATCTCAAACGTATTGATGTCTTCCCCGCCACGCTGCCGCTCCATCTCGACATGGTGCCGGAGCTGCGGTGTCGTCATCTTGTTCTGCGCATAGTCGTCAATACTTAGGTCGGATGGCTGGAAAGAAAAGTGCATGAACCGCTCGGGCGTCTGCTTGATGGTTTCCTTCATCCCGTGGATGGTCCGTTCAAAGATGTTTTGCAGTTTCCATTTGTGCTTGGCGGTGTCCCATCGGATGGTCGCCGCACGCAGGTTGTAGTCCATCGAGTCGTGCTTGATACGGTACATGTAAAAAGGTCCCCCATGCTTGCTGGTCGTGTCGAAGTTGCGGATACCCGCATAAGTAAAAGAGTCGATACGGTAGTAGAGGTTGGGCTTTCTATTGTTGGCAACCAGCTTGTCATAACTGGAGTTGCGATGCACATACACATCGTTGAAATACGCTACCTTGATGTCGGCCTTGGGGATGACATAACCGTTCATGTAGTACAGAACACCCGCCAACACGACACTCGTCAAAAAAAAAGGACGTAAAAAACGCGTAAAACTGGTGCCACTCGCCAATATGGCAATGACCTCTACCCTACCCGCCATCTTGGACGTGAAAAAAATCACCGCGATAAAGACAAACAGCGGAAACAGCAACGCGACGATATGCGGCACGAACGCAATGTAGTAGTTCATGACGATCTGCGTAAGCGTCCATTTGCTGTACACAAAATCGTCCGTCTTTTCCCCGATGTCGATCACCACCGAGATGATCGCAAACAGGAAAATGGAGAACAAAAACGTCGAAACATATTTCTTGACAATATACCAGTCTAATATCTTCATATTGGGAATACCCGTTTAGGAACGGTAAAAATAAGGAAAACGGGATTGCGGAGGGGAAATTTTGGGGAAACGTTGGCGGTCGATTCATATTTGGCTATTGACTGTAAATGATACAATGCTCAACTTCTGTAAAGACACCCAAACCTTTGATGCTACCCACTATTCCCAAAAGGCGTAAGCAACACCGATTCCGATAAAGGAAGCATCCGGACCTCCCTTGTCCCAACGTTCGTACCTGACAGACGCCCGCAGGTTTTTGAGGATATAATAGCCTATGCCAATGGCCAGTGTTGTCGACCCATTCTGAAAAGAAGTCTCATTGTCCGCAAAAAAAGTGAGTCCAATCTGTGGTTCGACAAAAAAGTTTTTGTATTGTAAATGACCACCTAGTTTGATGGGAATGGCGGTAAAGCTCAGGTCTTTTTCATATTCAGGATTGTAGCTATTGTCATTAAGAAAGCTATAATCATAGAAATTGCCTTTGTACTTATACCTGGCCACTCCGGATTGTAGGCTTATGCCATAGCGTTCGTTGATATGGTAGGTGTATTTTAGCGACCCGCCTAATCCATATTCCGCCCCATCCGAGAAGCTTCCGACAGGGATTGCGTATTCGGAGCCTATGGATATTTCTGAATGCCGTATGGTAGTCTGTGCCGCTATGTTTTTGCTGATTGCAGTACCAAATACGGCCACTGACAAGGATTGGTAAATGCACTTCTTTTTCATTGCGATTCATATTTGGTTTCTGTACTGCCTAATGGGTAAATTAGTGTTGGGATAAAAGGGACATCTTTACCCCTTAGGCACTACTAAACTAGGCGGAAACGTTTTAGCAAGCAATATATTTTGGTATAGCATGCGTCTCGGTTTTCTACAGCAAATATATGTTTTTTATTTTACCCTAGCCCACACTCACCTTGCAGTTAATCCACTCAGCATCCAGTTCCGCATTGTTCTTTTTGTAGAAAAGGATGGCGGGTTCGTTCCATTCCAATACTTGCCATTGGATGAAAGGCAGGTTTCTGTCTCGCGCTTCCTGCGTGAGCGCGTCCAGCAATTTTTGTCCGATACCGAAGCGGCGGTAACGTTCCGTCACGATAAGGTCTTCTAGGTACATGGTCTGTCCCTTCCACGTGGAATAGCGTATGTAGTAGACGGCAAGGGCAATGATTTTTGTTCCGTTGTTTTCTTCCGTTTCCGCGACGAAGCCCCACCACACGGGATTTTTGCCAAAACCGCTTTCCTCAAAGTGTTCCAGCGTAACAGTCACTTCCTGTGGTGCTCTTTCGAACAATGCCAGCTCGTGCACCAGCCCCAGCATCTGCGCACAGTCTTCCCTGACGGCTTTGCGTATCGTGAAATTTTCTTTTCGGTTCATAGCGTGTAAAAATACGAACATTCCGACGACTGACCGCCGGCCATCCTATGGCTCACCTGCCAGGGAAATCCTAATCTGCAAGCCGGCCGATGTCGTCGTCGTCGGGTATGTCGTGGAGATGTAGGGAATGACCCTTTGCTGGTCAAAATACAGCTTGAGGTTGATGCGGTTGTTCAAGATGTAGTCGATGGACGGCGAAATGGAAATCACCTTCTGTCCGCCCGTGCTGTACGAACTGGACTGGTCCAATACGCTGTTGTTCTGCAAGTCGTTCCTGTATGCCAGGTCCACTGAGATATTGAGGTCGTTGCCCTGTTTGGCTTTGCGGCTTCCGGGAAGGAAGAGCAGGTTGGCGTTGCGTTTGCGCCAGCTACCGCCGATGGTGTACTGCGTACTGTTGACCTCGCTGACCTGGTAGTCGGTCAGGCTCAGGCTCAGCGTCCGGCTTTTGGCATACTGGAAGCGCAGGTTGTTCTGGCTGGTCGTCGTTATGTCCAGTCCGATCAAGGGCTGGAACTGTTCCGTAATCGTGATATTGGGAATCATGTAAAACGGGATAAAGTTGCCCGTCGTCGTGTTGATGAATCCCGGCGTACCGAGGTGCAACGGGTCATAATAGTCCAATGCACTGGTGAAGCTGTTCATGCCCAAGGTGGCATTGTAAGCATGGGTCAGCGTGATGTTGGAAAACAGGGAGGACAGTGCTGGGATATTCGCCAGTCCGGTGTAGGTGATTCGCCAGTTGGGCAGGGGGAACATGTTGCCTAGCGGGTTGGTCTTCACAGACACGAAGCTTTCTTTTACCAAGGAAACGGAATTGGGGTTTTTGCCCGAATAAGCTGCAATAAACGCGGGAATCAATACGTCCTGCGCATAGCGGCCGTAACCATTGGCATAGCCGTCGGCGTCCGTTCCCTGCGAGTAACCGTTGAGTGCGCCCATCCGTTGGGAGATGATGGTACGGAAATTGGAAAAATTCTGGAACAGCTTGGACGACCCTGTCTTGCTCTGTTTGCCAAACATGGTCTTGAAGGAAATATAGGAAATGTTGAAACCGCCCGCTGCATAAGGGCTCAAGTGTTCAAATACGCCGTTGCCCAGCGTGTCCTTGAACAGCTCGTTGTACTGCTGCGAAAAGGACTTTTGGAGCGTCAGGTCGATATTGAGGTTTTTCAACGGTTGCAATTGCGCCGTTATATTGACCGTCTGCGTGTAGCTCTGCGTAAATACGTCGTTGAACAGCGAGTCCGCCGACAGCAGTCCCCTGGCCGCGAGGTTCTCTAGCCATGCGCGGTCGGGCTGTTTGCCTAACAGGGAATAACCCAGTCCCGGACTCTTGGTTTTCCAGTCATTGCCAAAATTGTCGGGAGAGCTCATGATGCCCGGCACACGGCTGTTGTAGCCACTGTTGTATTGAATGTTGATGTGCTTGACGAGGGTCAGTATCTGTGCGCTCGTTTTGACCAATCCGTAGATGTTGTATTGTCTCAATAAGGCTTTTTCTATTCTTTTTGCGCGGCGGATGGCGCGGCGCAGGGCACGCCATTTTTTTAATGCCAGTCTTTTCGCTGCGCCGTGCAAGCCGTAGGTGACGGAATCGCGGGCTGGCAACTGCATGTGTGCCGTGTCGCTGATAGCTTTCGGCACGACGGCATTAGAAGAAATATTTCCGTTTGCTGTTTTGCTGTTTTGAGGTGGGTCCTCGTTGGCCTTTCGCAGAAATGCTGATTTGTTGTACAGCCTTGTAAAGTCAATGTCGGCCTGCAAAGTTCCTTGTCGGCTGTTTTCCACGATATTGCCCAAATCTTTTGCCAACAGGTTGGCGGCAATCCAGTTGTAGCTGGTGGAGTAATTGTACTGTGCACGTATCCAGTCGGTCAGGGGCAGCTTTTCCAGCGGCAGGTTGTAGCTCAATACGGAACGCTGCTGGAAAGTGATGGTGCGCCCACCTTTCCAGAAATTTTGCCAGACGGAGTCTCTTTTGGCTTTCGTATCCAGCGCGCCATAAGGTTCGTCCACCACAGAGTTGTTGATGGCAGAGTAGTCGAGGTTGAGGTTTTTGGAAAGCTGCCAGCGTAGGTTGTAGTAGCGGTTCATCAGGAAGTATTTGTCGTAGGTCGTGTCGGTCGGCAACTGGACGTAGTTGCTTCCCTGCAACACGATGGAGCGCGGCATGTACACGCCCATCTGGCGGTCGACATTGACCCTGAAACTCATCAGCGACGGGATAGGGTTGATGTTGAAATCGCGCAACAATGTGAGCCAGGGGGACTTGTTTCTGAACAGCTTGCGGAAAGGATAGTAAAAATGGTCCTGCCCGTTGAATGTGTAGCCAAATCCGCCTTGGTACCGCGTGATTTCGTTGCTCTGTATGGTCGGGCTGGACTGTACGATGCTGCTGTATGAATAGCTGAAGTCAAAATTGCTCAAGTCCCACAGTTTAGGATGCATCGACATCTGCCCAAAACGAACGTTCGAAAAGCTGAACATTTTGGTAGTGGATTGGTCCAGGGATATATTTCGGATGGAATCCTTGGCTGCTTTGGAACCCGCCAGCGCCAATTTGGTTTTATACAACACATCCTGGTCGTAAGGGTCGTATTTGGGCGTGAGGACCGTCCTGTTGAAACTGGCATATACCGGAATGGAAAATCCCATCCGATGGGGGAATAGCTTGCCTATGTTCAAGTTGGTGGCAGCATCGATCTGTAACATGCTGGACATGGATCTTTCGTTGATGCTTTGGTCGATACTTCCCCAGCCGGCACTATATGTATTCCCCGAAATGGAAAGTGTGCCGAGGTCTGCCAACTGCATGTCCACCCTGCCAAGGGCTGCCCACCCGCCAGAGTTGTCGATATCCGAAAGGCGAAGTTCGTCGACCCACATTTCCGCGCTCAACGCCTCGCTGGTGTTCGGATTTTCGATACCAATAAGGTAGCTTGTGACCCCAGCAATATTGGGATTGCCCATGACGGACATTATCTGTCCGTTGCTGGCGGTTTCACGGTAAATCGTCGTTGTAGACTGCCCGCTGTTGTTTCTGCGCAGTTTCAGTTGCACCAGATCCTGCAAAGCGAGGCTGAGTTCGTTGGCCGTAGGCCATATCTGTTCGGCTGAGGCGGCCGCGGCCGCGGCGGTGATGTGCAACGGGATTTTGATTTCGTAATAATTGCTGAGGTAGTCCTGGCCGATACGGATGACGGCATTCAGCTCATAGTCGGCGACTGCCCGTTGCCCGTTGATGGATTCGGCGTGTATCCACATGTTCATCTGGCCATAGCGGCGCAAGTCCAAGTTCATACCTTTGATGACAGCGCGCGCGTCTCCTTTTTGTAGGTTGGTTACGTGCAGGGTCATGGACTGCTCATTCTGCAAGACGCTGACACCATTGTTGGCAAGGGATTGGATGCGTTCCACGCCTGGCGGCATTTTGTAGGGAATCGGCAAGCGACCACTGTTGTCCTCCAGGTTGACAGATGAGACATCCAGGGTCGTGACGGAGGTTGTCGGCAAGGACGTGTAGCTGCCCGTCGTATCAAGATAATAGGTAAAGCTGCGCCATTGGTTCTTGACTAGGTTTAACCGTGCAAAACGCAATGTCACAGAATCCTCAAACCCGGTGAGGTACATCCTTATGAAACGAATCGATTTAAAATCGGAGATTGAACCGACGACGCTGTCGTAATCCTTGACGGGAATCCTGAACAGGTACCAGTTTTCGGTGGCGGCACTGTCATTTGCCAGTTTGGGCGTGATGGTTCTTTTGTCCACGATATAGCCGTCGCCGATTTCCATATTGGGTGTCAGGCTGAGGTCGTATTCGAAATAGTCCTCGCTTTCGTTGAGCGTATTGTCACCGTTGAGGTCTTCGTTGTCCGGGTATGTGGTCGCTGCCGGCGAATAAGCCGAATTGGTGGCGATGGCAGAGTTGCCCTGTGGGTTGTTGTAGTTTTTGTAACGTGTGAGTATGTTGCTGTTGGCGTTGTCGAAACGCTCGTCCCGGTACCATTGATAGTTGTCATTGGACGGGTCAGCTAGTGCCAACAGGTAAAAAGGTGAACCGGTGCCATACATACTGGCGACTTTGGACAGGTAGTCTGCCCGTTTTCGTTTTTCGCCCGCGTCGGTAAGACCGTCCATGCCGACGTCCTGGTAAGGTCGGTCGGAGGCAGTATTGCTGAACGCGTTGGTCAATTGTATGGAGTTGAGCGGCACTTTTCCCCAGACGGTGGTACTGTCCTCTATGGTCGTCGTGGTAGGCGTAGAGAGGCCATTTTCGTAAAAATGTTTTCCATCCTTCAATATATCCTCGCTGACGTTGCCGAGGTTGAATATCAGCTTTCCACCGATGCTTGTCGGCTTGTACAGAAAAGGATCCTGTACCCAAAACTCGATGTATTCGACGTTCTGTGTTTCAAAGTCAGTCTGCGGTATGGCACGCATCAACCCGCCCCATTTTGTCTTTGGGCTTTTGAAACGTCCATACCTGTCCAGCTCAGACGTGGACGTGTTGAAATTGTACGGCCCCCTTTCTGTTGGGTAGTAAGATACGTCAAATGTGGTCAACTGTGTCGTTGACGTCGTGGTGCTCTGTTCGGGAAAAAGTTCTTCGTTGTAGACTGCCCTTGCGCGCAGGTCACTTAATGCCGACAGGTTGTTTCTCAACGGATTGTTGGAGTTGTTTTTATCCTGGAGCACGGCTTCGATGTTGTACCAGGCAATTTTTGACCTGTTGTTGTTGTATGCCAAAGAATCAATCAGCGTCGCTTCCGGAAAAAGCCCGTTGCCAGACGGCGTGGAAGCCAATGCCCAGGAAGTAAGCGGGTAGCGGAGGTCATAGCCGCTGCTGGCACTTTCAAAATTGTCGATATAGACCGATGCCTGCGCGCCAGACCCGATCTGCGATGGCTGTCCTGGTTTGAGCAGGGCAGCTTCCCCGTAGGCGTTGATGGTACTCATCGCCTTCGAAGAATAGTTGGGTAGCTTGTTGAGCCAGCGTGTCAGACCCGGCAGTTCGGACTTGTAGTTAAAGTCCACGCCATACATCGTGTTGTCGATTGGGTCTTCACCGTACAAAACCTGAGAGGTGTAGGGACGTTCAGTCAGTTTTTCTATCGTGGCACCGATGGAAAGGTTTTTGTTGGCGACGTAGTCCATGCGTAGCCCCAAGAAACTGCGCTGCATGGTTGTCGTGGTGTTGTCCTCAAACTGTACATTGACAGACTGTCCGGATGCGATGATGGCCTGGTTCAGCAGTTGTAAGGTTCCACTGGAATAGTCGATGGTGTAGTCCGTGTTTTCCACCAAAAGCTGTCCTCCGACGGTAACTGTTACCGATCCCTGCGGGATGTTGACCGTGCCAAGGGAAATGGTGGAGGACGAGCTGCCTTTGACCGTACCCATCAGGGCAAACCGGTCAAGGTTGGTGTAAGTCTGCGCAACGGTCTTGATGCTGTCGTACAAGGCGTTGTAGACGTATTTCTGCGCAATAGAAGCGTCGACCCCATTGTATGCCAAAGAATCCAGGTCGTGTCCGAACGGCTCCAGCACCGGAAAGACGACCCTTCCCTGCTGCGGCAATACCGTAAAACCGTTGAGATAGTCAAAGTTGCCGTCTGGCTGCGGATTGCCAATCGAGTTGAGGCGGTCTCCGTTGACAATGCGCAATATGGACAGTCCCGATGTCTCTGGTGAGGATTCCGGCAGGGAGCGGTTTGCCGCGCCAGAAATGTCTTTGTAGTAAACACTCAGCCTAAAACTGCTGCTGTCCACCTGTGAAACGTCCAGCGTATAGACATTTTTCATCATCAGTCTCCAGATGGGGAGGTTGATGCGTTGTGATGTCGCTTTCAACAGTTTCAGGTACAGCACTTTCTGTATGCCTGTGCTGGAATCCAGTGCCACGTCCGAGGAAAACTCGCCCACTTGGTATGTCTTGCCATTGTAAGTATATTGGTACGCTACGCCCAACACGTCGTCCGATTGTAACTGCGCGTTGAGTGCTATGAAACCAATCGACGGATTAAATGTGTAGTCCGTGCCTTGTGTCAACAGGCGTGCATATACTTTTTCAAAATCCTGCACCGGCGTAAGTCCCTGCGACTGCAAAAATGTGGAAGCCAGCGAACCATTGCGCGCCATGCTGCTGTTGGCTATCTTGGTATAGATATCGTTGATGGCATTGTAGGGCAAAGCTCCCTGTCCGACGGTGTGTATGTTGGTATTGTACGGGCTTGACTCGCCGAGATCCATCAGACCCACGACATTGCGCGCGTTGGTAGTGGTGCTTGTCCGGTTGGTGACCCACACTTCCATGCGGGTGATGTTGACCTGGCTGCGCGTGACGGGCAGGTTGGCCATGTTGTAGTTGAACTTGTTTTTAAAATATTGCCCCAACAGGAAGTTTCTGTTTTCGTCGTAGTCGTCCAGCATTTTGTTGATGGTCTGCGAGACACCACCGTTCTGCAACGTCAGCGACTGTGTTTGTGAGCGGGACGTGGCAACGGCGGCGGTCACAAACAGTTTACCAAACTGTAGGCTGGCCTTGACTCCCATCAGGTTTTGCATGCTACTCATCAGTGTTCCTTTGCTCTGGAAGGAGATGTTGCCCGCCTCGATGGACTTGAGGATTTCGTCGTCATAGCCGTTGTAGCGGAGCTTGAGCTGGTTTTCAAAGTCAAAGGTTGACTGTGAGTTCCAACTGATCGGGAGGGTCATCTTGCTGCCGATGTCCGCCATTACGTTGATGTTCATGTCGGCATCCATGTCAAAACCGCCAGTGCTGCGTGCATTTTCCGACAAGGTCGGGTTGTTGACATACTGGCCTTGGTAGCCTAGCTTCAGATCGATGTTTCCCTGGGGACGGATGTCGACCAGCTTGGGTAGTTTGCTGGAATCCCCGGTTTGCGTGGTTTTCGAAGGGAGGACACCAAAAATCCTGTTGAAGAAATTATCGGAAATACGAGGTTTGGGTCGTTTCTGTTTCAGGTTGAGCAAGTCGAGTGCTCTGGATTTGTCGTTGAAATACTGGATTTCCGCCGTCCGTCCCTGTAACAGCAAAAGCTGGTCAAGTGTCAGCTCCGTTGGCATTCGATAATAGTCGTCGCCTATTTTTTCATAGAGGATGTATTGTCCGGTGGCGGAGTCCAGTTCGACTTTTCTTGTCAGCAGCCCGGTGTCCCGTATGTCAAAAGGGCTGCGGCTCTGGCTGAACAGCCAACTGCCTCGCCTGTCCTGAACAGGGTAGGGTAGGCTGTCCCGCTGGCTACGTGATACAAACGGCTCCAACAGACAAAAAAATAGTATCAGAAAAGTAAAAAATTTCTTGTTGAACAACGGTAATAAGAATTAGGATTCCTTCAAAACGATATGCCCTCCATGCGCGAAAAGCAATCGCCTCAGGAAAATACACCACGGTAATAACGAAAAATCAACCCTTTAAAGTATATATCTCGCTCGTTTAGTCGAAATTCAGCGAGTAGATAGAAGCCATTCGTCAATCAAAACTAAAGATTTCTCAACGCAGCCTTGACCAGATTCTCAATGTTTGTCGTAGTTTCCGGGGCATTGTTCAATGCTTTTTGCACGGCCTTCTCTGCCATGGGGCGAGCGATTCCCAGTGCAACCAAGGCGTCCAATGCATCCTGTTCGTGGCTTGTGGCTGCACCGCTGACGAGCACTTCCATCTTTTGTCCGTCCATCTGTTTGGTCAGTTTGTCCTTCAGTTCCACGATGAGCCGCTCGGCTGTTTTTTTGCCGATGCCCTTGATACTTTCCAGTTGTTTGACGTTGTTTTGGACGATGGCTTTCGTCAGTTCCTCAGGTGCAAGTCCAGAGAGCATCATCCTGGCTGTGGATGCGCCGACGCCGGAGACGGAAATTAAGTGTAGGAACAGCTTTTTTTCCTCCAAAGTGGAAAAGCCGTACAATGTCTGCGAATTCTCGGTGATATGCAGGTACGTAAACAATTGTCCTTCCTTTTCCTGCTGGACGGCGGCATAAGTATTGAGGCTGATTTGGACCTCGTAACCTACGCCGTTGACATCGATAATAGCTTGCGCTGCGGACGGGAAACTGAATTTTCCTCTTAAAAATGCAATCATTGTCGACTATTTACCTGCAAACTTCCCTTTTTTTCTCCTTTAACGTTTCGTTTTGTCCAAAAATAATTTGGATAAGGGTATCAAAATACGCTTATCAATATGGGGGAGCAACAATTTCCGCCAAAGGAATACAATTTCCCGATGGCTATTCCATTTTTGAAGTAGGGTTTAGGGTTCTTTTGTGTGTATGTTATGAAGGTTTGATTCGCATTATTAATGCTGTGGCTTGGGCATTTTTACTTTTAACTTGAGACTAGACAATGTTTACGCTACCAGGTGCCTTTTTCCTGTTTCAGCAATACAAATGCGCCGTCCTCATTGATAAAGCCGTCCTTGTAGACTGGATTCGGGTTGTCTTTGCTCTTTACACCGGTGATTATTTCTGCGTAGGCGAGTCGTGACACCGGGTCAAACCTGCCTATTTTTGTAAATGCGGGTTTGACAACCTTGCCTGTAACCAGGTCGATGAAGCCGATGATACGCAGTCCAAATCTGGTGTAAGGGTCTTTTATTTTGTTGTGCCCAAAATATACCTTGGGATGCGTGTCGTTTTCCGTCCAAGTGCCTGTGTTTTCGGACTGGTCTGCAAACCAACAGTTCTCCGGCAAGCCATACGATGCAAAGAAATCGGCTTTGGACTTGATATGGAAAGCCGTGTCCATGATATATTTACCACTGTACGATAGCCCGAAATTGCTGAACGGTCCAAATGTTCCTCCGTTTTTGGCGATATCCTCTTTGGTCTGTTTAAACACGAGGTTGCCTTTCTTGTCGATAAAACCGTATTCAAACCCTGCCTGATAGCTGTCCTGTGGCTTGACCGTAGCATAGCCACCCGAAAACGCGGATGGTCTATTGCTGTACATCAAGGGGACGGCGAGCTTGCCGTTGCGGTCGATGGCACCGTATTTCACCTGTCCATATTGGTCTCTGACGCCCACGATGGCCATGCCGTCGGAGAAAGGATTGGCTTCGTCGTACTGGTATCCGGTCAGCATCTTTCCGGTCAGCGTCCGATAGCCTTTTTTACTACGGTTGTTCCGTGCGGTAACAATACCAATACCTTCAAAAATATCCGTAAGCTCATGGTCATATACGTATTCCTTCCCGCTCGTGTCCACATAGACATACCGCATGATGTCGTAGCTAACGCCTCCCTCTACTTTGGAGCCGATTTTTCTTCGGTAAAATATGTATTTCTTGTTAGCCGTGTAGTCAAATAGATAGTTGGTATATTGGTCTGTACGGTTAGCGAGTAGTTTGCCTTTGCTGTTGATATAGCCGCCCACACCAGTATGATTGATATTCATATAATAAAATATGTCGTTGACATAATACCGCTGCGGAATGTTGCGCGCCGAGGTGACGACTGGTTCCAGTTCCGTCGCTTCGGAGAAAAATTCATATCCGGCACTATAAGGAACAATAAAATCCCCGTTGCTATTGATTAAAGCGGCCGCCATTCCCTTGTGCACGACCGCCGCGCCGTTGTTGAATGCCGACCATCGGTCCACGTCGAGGTATTTGGCATTGGGTGCTATGGTGCCACCCTCGATGAAGTTTTTGTTGTTGAGCTGGATGGTGTTGGACGACGTGGACGTGGTCGTAGTTGGCGACTTTGTGGTCGTCTTGGTGTCCTTTTTGTTGAGGATGCCACCGAGTAGCGAACCCACTTTTTTGATGGAGTTGTTCGTCTTGTCGTTTTGTGCGTAAATGGCGTTGGTTTGGCCCAGCAATGATAGGGCGGCGAAAAAAGGAACTATTTTTTTAAAATGACGGTTGTGCATACAATATTTTTTTGGGAGTTAAACATGCTTTTGTATTGTTTGTGTCAATCAAGGGTTGGGATGGGACATTATATGTGCCGTTCCTACGGAACTCTTCTTTCGCAACCCATTACAACGGAATAAATTCCGTCGCTACAACATGCATCGAGCCTACGGCTCTGTTTGAAGCGAGTCAGACAGGCTGTTACCTGTTGTCCCGCCCCATGCAATAAACATTGCCTACGGCTCTGTTAGGAGTGAACTAGGTGCGCCGCGGCGGGTCGATACATATTATTCAACCTTTGATTCGCATTGTTTTTAGTACATGACATTTTTTCATTTTTTGTCGTGTATTGAGCGCATTATTCTAAAAAGCCACATCGCCAATCACCTTACAATATCGGCATCAATGGGAGGATTCCTGTTTTTTTGCCTTGTCCAAGCTGTCCCACGTCGTTCAGTCCAAAGCCGTAAAACCTGCCGTTTTCGTCCGCCAGTATGGCGAACCCGGCGGATAGGCCGGAGGTCAACCGTATGTCCGACCATTTCCCTTTTATCCTGACCGGGACAAATCGGGTCGTCCGCTTGATGGTCAAATTACTGTTGTCGCCTATATAGCTACCTACCATGTCGCCGCAAGCCCATAGCGAACCGTCTTTCTTTAAGCCTACCACATAGTGCGCGAGGATGTTAAAACTTTTCCATTCGCCGCGGCTGCTTAGTTGTGTCATGCCGACGATTTCTTCATTGCTGCCGAGGCCTAATTTACCGTTGTGGTTGGCACCCCAGACCCATGTGCTGCCGTTCTTTTTGATGGCAAAGACAGCTTGGTAGGCATCACTCTCATTATGGGAGACGAACAGGGATTGCCAGTCCGCGTCATGTCCAACCTGTGTCGGCACGGGAACCATCTGGTTGGCTGCACCAAGCCCGAGGATGTCCGAGTTGGTGTTGAATCCCCAGCTCCAGAGCGTCCCGTTTTTCTTGATGGCATAGCATTTCCGGATGCCGGCGCATATAAATGTCCAGTCCGAGTCATGACCAATCTGGGTGGGCGTATATACGGTGCTGTTGCCGGTCAGCTTTCCTATCAGGGAGCCTTTGCTGTTGGTTCCCCAGACCCAGAGCGTCCCGTTTTTCTTCAGAGCCATTGTTACGTAAGAATCTGTGGATATGTCCACCCAGTCCGTGTCGTGTCCGACGCGTGTCGGGTCGTCTGCCCTGTGTACTTTTTCCCCCAATCCCAGTTCGCCATAGTTGCCCCAGCCCCAGCCCCACAAGGAGCCGTCGTCGCGGATAGCCAGCCGGTGGAACGAACGGGCCGCAACCTTTTTCCATTTGTGTCCCACACCAAGGTGCATCGGACTGTAATAAGGCTCCATGTCCCTTTTGGCCAATGAGATGTAGCGGTTGTCGCCCCAGGCATAGAGGTTGCTGTCCCGCAGGACGATGGCAAAATTGTAACCGACGGCAATCTGTGTCGTGCCGGGGGCAATGGTTGCGTTGGTTCCGTCTGGAACGGTGTCTCCCTGTTGTGTCGTTTTTTCCTTTTTGCGGAATATGCCTTTAAGGTTGTCCCAGCTTTCCTGCACTGTTGCCGTGGATTTTGTCTGTTTTTTCTTTTGTTGGGCGTCGGCAGGTGTCCATGCCGCTAGCAAGCTGAACATGACCACCGGCGTGAGGATGCGGCAGAACGGGCTTCTTAACAGATTCATTTTGGTTTCGTTTTATAAAAGTTATGGTCGGATTGGTCTTAGATTCCGGTTAAAGTTAGGGATAATATATTTGTTTACGTTAAATCTACTATCCTTTTTCCGACCATGTAAAATTTTTATGAAATAAAATAATTTTATAAACCGATGGTTTTCTTTTTCATTGCCTGAAATTCTTCTTCCGAGATAGCTCCTTTGTTTTTTAGTTCGAGTAGTTTTTCGAGTTCTGCATATTTCTTAGAAGTATTGCCCGATGGTGTGCTGGTATTGATGTTGGGGATTGGCGGAAGCGAAATGCCCTGTACTGCCGATGCCAAGGTCATGCCGGGGCTTTTCAAAAACCACGCACCCGCCACCACGCCTATACTTGCTATCAGCGCCAGCCAAATGCCCCATTGCAGTCCACTTCCAAACATACTTTTTGCGGAATTACTGTTGCTGCCAAACAGACTTCCCAGTCCTTCCACGGTATTGTTGATGCTGGACGATGCGTTGTGCGCCCTGACAACCGCGACAAGGACAATTAGTAGTGACACTGCTCCCGCGACCAATACGATTAACCAGTTGCGCTTGGGCAGCGCGTCGGTCTGCGTACCTACAAGAGATAGGACGAGCGACGTAACGAACGCCAGGAAAGCTAGCACGCCCCAACCGTGGAAACCGTTTACCGACTGTTCGAACATGAAAGCATCGACTTTTATCCACGGTAAAAAAATCGAAATGGTGCCCAGCAATGCTGCAATGGCGACAGATTTTCTTTGTTTGTTCAATGTTTGGAAATTCATGATTGTCGTTTTTAAATTGAGTAGGACACTATAAAATTAGCGGTCTCTGTTTTCTCGAAAACTGTCCTTTTATTTTATGTCGTCACGGACTGATTAACTGCCGAAAAAAAATGATTTTCCGTAAATGGAAAGCGTGGTCTATATTTGATGGAGAGAGGCAAATCTGCGCTGTATGGGAAAACTATTGTTGTGCTTTTGTTTTTGGATACCTATTCCCTGTTTCGCCCAGCAACTGCGGGAGGAAATCGATTCCCTGTTGCGTTTACTGAACCATGCCGGGATGGACACCAATAGGGTCAATCTGTTGACCGAAATTTCTTTCGATTATTATTCCGTTGACCCCGAAAAAGGCCTTGCCTATGCCGGCCAGGCACTTGCACTTGCCACTCGGCTGCATTTCGCGGCAGGGATGGCTAAGGCATACAGCCGACAGAGCATCAATTACTGGGCATTGGGCAACGACTCGCTGGCGATGGCGGCAATCACCAAGTCGCTAGCCCTGTACAAGGTGTCCGGCAACAGCCTCAACTATGCCAAGACGCTCAACAACCGTGCGTTGAACTACTATAACCTCGACAACTATATCGCAGCTATACACGACCACGGGGAAGCGTTGGCTATATTCGAAAAACTCCATTTTGTCCCTGGCATACAACAGTCATGGAGTAATATGGGCGTGGTGTTCCTCGCGCTGAACGATTATCCGCGTGCGTTGGACGCGTTTCTTCGGGCACAACGTGCGGCTCTTAACGACTCCACTGCACAGGCCAACATTGCCTCCAACATCGGACTTGTGTACAAAAACCTCAAAGATTATCCTAAGGCTTTGCGTTACCAACGGCAAAGCCTCGATGCCTACCGCAGCATGGGCAACCGTCAAGGAGAGGCCAATGCGCTCGGCAATATCGCCACCATTTACGATATGCAGGGCAGGCCCGACCGTGCGATAAACTATTATAGGCAGGCACTCGTCATCAACAAGGACATCGGCAACAACCGCCGTATTGCAAGCGACCTCACCAATATTGGAGTGGTCTACAATGCAATGCACCGCTTGGATTCAGCCAATATCTATCTACGGAATGCAGTCACCGTTTATAAAACGACCAATGACCGAAACGGTCTTTCCGAAGCATTGCTGTCATTGTCGGATACGTATCAAAACACTGACCCACAAAGGCTTTCGCTCCAAAAAGAAGCATTGGCAGCGGCAAAGGAAAGCGCGTCGCCGTTACGGCAAAGCGAGGCATTCCAGGCATTGGGCGAGACATACCAGCAAGAGGGTGATTATGCGCGGGCATTGGCATATTTCCGGCAGCACGTAACTTTGAGGGACAGTATTTTTAATGCGGAAAAAGAAAAAGACATTACGCGCCAGCAGATGGAGTTTGATTTTGAAAAAAGGGATGCGTTGTCAAAAGCTGAAATCCAACGCCAGTCCACTATCAAAAAAGCCATATTGGCGGGCGGTACTTTGTTGTTGTTGGGTGGGACGACAGGATTTGTACTATACAAGCGCAGACGCGATGCGGTGAACAGGCAAAAGGAAGCCGAATGGAAAGCCCTGGCCTCTGAAACGGAACTGAAGGCTCTGCGCGCGCAGATGAATCCGCATTTTGTGTTTAATTCGCTCAACTCCATCGGAGACTATATATTAAAAAACAACAACGAACAGGCACAGGAATATTTGTCGCAGTTTGCGTCGTTGATGCGTATGGTGTTGACCCATTCCGAACAGGATTTCATCCCGTTGAGAGACGACCTGCAATTTATCGAACTGTACCTACAAGTGGAATCCAAAAGGCTGCCCGGCCGTTTTTCCTATGCGGTGCATGTGGCAGCAGATTTGGATACGGACAATATTATGGTGCCTCCGCTGTTGCTGCAACCCTTTGTCGAAAACAGCATCTGGCATGGGTTTAAACAAAAAGAAACCGCGGGGCACATCCTTGTTGAAATTAAAAAACTTGGAGAGGTGTTGGTGTGTGTCGTGGACGACAATGGCGAGGGCAGGAATGTCGATGTCGAAAACAAACGCAAGTCTTTCGGTATTTCCATCACCGAAAACCGTCTTAAAATATTGAACCAACAACGGAACGCCACTGCCGCGCTGCATATTATAGACAAGGAAAACAAGAGCGGTACAAGAATTGAAATAGCGTTACCCTTAACATTCGCATTTTAAACAACGATAGATGACATCCATAGCCATTGTAGACGACGAACAGCATTGCTCGGACAGGTTGTTGGCATTCCTCGCACCTTACCATGACACAGACATCGTGACTTACGACAATGTCGCCGCTGCCGTCAAGGGTATCAATACGATACAACCAGATATTTTGTTTCTGGATGTACAGTTGCATGACCAGACCGGATTCGATGTGTTGCAGTCCGTTTCGTACCAAGGTTTTAGCCTCGTGTTCACGACGGCGTATGAACAATATGCTGTCCGCGCATTTGAATTTTCGGCTATTGACTATCTCTTGAAACCTGTCGGCCGCGAAGACCTGGAACGCGCTATAAGAAAAGCATTGGACAAAAAAGAAAAGGAAAATGTTTTGGGGAAAATAAACGTGCTACTATCGCATCTTTCGTCCGGAAATCCCAACAAAAAAATCAGCATCCCTACCGCCGACGGCTATGAATTTGTCAATATAGCAGATATCGTCCGCTGCGAATCGGACGTCAACTATACGCATGTCCATACCTCGGACGCCGGAAAGTATGTAATCGCGCGCACCTTGAAACAGTTTGAGGAAATGTTGTCAGCACACGGTTTCTTCCGTGTCCACAATTCCCATCTTGTCAACCTGGAATACGTGAAGAAATACGAAAGAAGCGGCATTCTCACCTTGCGGGACGGTACACGTCTGGAAGTGTCCTCCAGACGAAGGGCAGAGCTGATGCATTGCCTGAGGTTGTAAGATTAGCGTTCCAATTCATTTGCCAATATGGGTTGGCCGACGGATTGCTGACCGGGGGCGGGAACGGATTTTTCCTTCACAGACTTGGCAGATTTGCCGCGGTTGTTGCGCGCCATCCGGGAAAATACAGACAGGTTGCGGTCAAACAAAAACTGGAACAGCAATGCCGTGTAGGACTTGTGCGAACCCAAGTTGTCATAATGCTCGTGCGCCATCTTGTTGAGTTTGGGAAGGTGGTTCCAGGGGACGGAAGGGAAGTCGTGGTGTTCGTTGTGGAATCCCACGTTGAGGTTGACAACGTTCAGCGGCCCATAGTAGCTTTTGGTTTCCTGTTCCTCGCCGTGCGTCAGGAAATGTTCCTGTACCCAGCGTGCGCCCAACGGATGCAGCCCGACGGAAAAGAAGAAACTCGCTAACTGGAAGACAATGGCCTTCCATCCAAAAAAGTAGATAATCGCTGCAACGTACACAATCTGTATCAGCCAGTTGAGTGCCATTTCTCGGTCAAAAAGCTTGATTTCCTTGTTCATCCTGCCCAGACGGCTTGCCTGCACAATAGGGTAAAAAAGCAACCACAGAGCTTTTCTAAATGACGAGTTGCCGACGAGTTGCGCTTCCCATTTGTTGGGCATGTCGGCATCCAGTGCTTCGATGCCTTGGTAAGCGTGGTGCTTCAGGTGGTACTTTTTGAAAGAGATGGAACTGGCAAAGACCAGCGGCAGGTTGGCGACCAGACTGGCAAACGTATTGAGCTTGCGGTTTTTGAAAATCAGGTTGTGCGACGCTTCATGCACGCATACAAACAATGTATGGCAGGCAAATGCCCCTACACAATAAGCTACCACCAAGACCAGCCACCAAGACGAGTCGCGTAGGAAATAGGCCAGTGCCGTCTGTAACCCGACACAAAACAGAACAATCAAAAATGTGTACGGATTGCGACCTATCAATTCCCTTATTTCGGGATGGTCAACGATGATTTCCTTGGTGCGCAGCTTATGCGGCTCGCAGTCGTCAGACCACGAGAAGCTATTTCTTTTTAAAGACATGTGGTATTAATTACAGTTGATAAAGACGGGATAACACAATAATTTTGTAAAGTGAAAAATGATATGGTATGGTTTACAGATTAAGTCAAAAGTAAAAAGCAAAAACCTGTCAATCGTCCATTGGCGTTGGCTGGTACGAAAAACGTCATTTTGCGGTTATCACAACACTCATACAAGTTTGGATTTATATAAATATTTTCTTGTTGTTAATTACGAAGATAAGGGTATCAGCGATAGCTTGCGCTCTTTGCCTCCAATTTTTTTCTTTTTATTACCAGTTAATGGGTGATTTTTTGATATATTACGACAAAAGATTCTGAATTTATGGCAAAACACACTTACAATGCAGGCATCGTTGGCAACTGTTCCTATATTGCCCATGTCCGGAAGGACACCAATATCTCTTGGTTGTGCTGGCCCAAGTTTGACAGTTCGTTTGTTTTTGGAGGGCTTCTGGACGAGGAGAAAGGCGGCGAGTTTTCCATCCTGCCCGAGGGCGAATACACGTCGCGGCAATACTATCTCGAAAATACCAATATCCTCTGCACGGAAATCAGCAATCCTTTTGGCAAATACCGGATTACGGATTTTGCGCCGCGTTTCCAGAACAACAACCGGATTTTCCGCCCACTCGGCCTATTCCGAAAAGTGGAGCTGCTCAGTGGCGAACCACGCGTGAAAGTCGTCTGCCGGCCGGTACTGGACTATGGCAAGATTGCGCTGAAACCAGGTATCGGCAGCAACCATCTCCATTACGGTTACGGCGATGTCAATATGCGCCTGACGACCAACAGTTCCATTAACTATATCGTGGAAGAGCGTTATTTCGTGCTGGACAGCACGCGGTATTTTATCCTTTCCTATGGTTCGCCGTTTGAGGCGGAGCTGGAATCTACGTTCGAAAGGTTTCTCCAGGCGACCATTCTCTATTGGCGCAACTGGGTAAAAGGGTCGAGTATATTAAGTTTTTACCAGACTGCCGTTATCCGTTCGGCACTGGCGTTGAAGCTGCACCAGTTTGAGGACACGGGTGCTTTTATCGCCGCCAGTACGACCAGCTTGCCCGAGTTTCCCGGCGAAACCCGCAACTGGGACTACCGTTATTGCTGGCTGCGCGATACGCACTATGTCATCAGTGCGCTCAGCAGTATTGGCCATTTTGACGAGCTGGAAAAGTATTTTTCCTATATCGCCAGTATTTCCTATACCGAAAATGACCGTTACCAACCGTTGTACGGCATCACCGGCGAAAAACAACTCACGGAAATGACGCTCGACCTCAATGGTTATATGGGCAACACTCCCGTGCGTATCGGCAACCAGGCTTATGAACACATACAGAACGATATTTACGGCCAGGTGCTGATTTCCCTGTTGCCGCTGTATGTCGACAAGCGTTTCACGGTGGACGAAAGGAACGACTCGTCCCGATGGATTGATTTTATCTTGAAAAAAATCGAAAAAACGGTGGACGAAAAAGACGCCGGCATCTGGGAGTTCCGCAATATGCCCAATATCCACTGCTATACCAACCTGTTCCAATGGGCCGGTGCAAAGGCGGCGCTCAAAATGGCCCGTTCCGTTGGTGACAAAAATCTGATTACCCGCGCCCTCAAACTCATCAAGACCGCGCAACGGCACATCGAGGCGTGCTACGACCCTGTGCGGAAAGTGTACACACATGCCGTTGGAAGCCCTTATCTCGATGCCAGCACGCTCCAGCTTATCGTCATGAACTACCTCGACCCGCACAGCCAAAAGGCCCGCGACCATCTCCGCGGACTGGAACGTGAACTGCGCGGCAAAAACGGGCTGTTTTACCGTTATGTCCATACTGATGATTTTGGAAAACCGTCTGCCACTTTTTTGATTTGTGCTTTTTGGTATGTGGAGGCACTGGCGATGGTGGGCCGTAATCGGGACGCGATATCGACATTTGAGCAGTTGATGCATTATTCCAACGACCTCGGACTCTTCAGCGAAGACGTCGACGAGCTTGACGGCAGCCAGTGGGGCAATTTTCCGCAGGCTTACAGCCATGTCGGGTTGATGAACGCCGCCTACCGCATCGCCAAAAAACTGGACAAGCCGATTTACTATTAAGGAAAAAGTAAGAAGCTGTTTGAGTTATTTATTTCCTTCTCCGCACAGTCTCCCGCGGCGGGGACTTTGCGGGAAGGAATACACGTTTTTATGTCTTGGAAGCATATAAAACCGTACAGAAAAACTTAACTCAAACAGTCTCTAAATAGGCAAAAGTAAAAAAACACTCACCGCGACCCCCTTTTTCTTCCCCGCGAAATCCCCTTCGGAAGACTGCGGAGAAGAAAAGTGTTGTCGCTATTTAAAACTATTCCACTAGTTTTATGTTTCAAACATCGACAATATGGGTAAAAAAGCAAGTTTGTTGACCATAATGATGTTCTTGTGCATAGTAAGCCAAGCGCAATCGTTGAGAGACTCTGTTTATTTGTTTAAGTCTGTCATTGAACAAAAATGCCATAGCCAAGATTCCGGTTTTTATTATCATGGGGGCGTTGCAGCTTCCGACCTTTCGTTCATCGGTCTTTATAAAGACGCGTTGGTCAAGTATGATATTCCGCGAAAAGAAGAAGTCGTTGAGATATCAGATAGTATAAAAAAATATGTCAATACATTGAAGGCTACCCCTGCTCAAAAGTATATTATCGACAAAGCAAAAAAAGCACAGATTATCATTGTCAACGAAGCACATTACAATCCCAGAAACCGCGTTTTTTTAACCACACTCCTTCAGCCATTAAAAAACATAGGATACACTGTTTTTGCCGCAGAAACATTTGCCAATGATTTGAATTTTGAGCATCAAAACCATCCTACTTTACACTCTGGCTATTATTCATGCGAGCCTCAGTTTGGAAACTTGATTAGGGAAGCCGTGGGATTAGGTTACAAGCTCTTGCCTTATGAAGACACTCTCCCCAATTTTAAATATAGGGAACTGAATGAGGCAAAAAACATCAATGTTTATCTACAATCCCACCCAGATGCAAAAATTATTATATACTGCGGTTTTGACCATATATCAGAGAACCCATTAAAAAACGGCTATAAAACGATGGCTTCCGAATTAAAGGAAACGACAGGCATCGACCCGCTTACCGTCAATCAAGTCTATCTTGGGGAACGCTTTTTTAAAAATCTTGAACGCCCTGAAAGGCAACTGCTAAATGCCGCTGATTATACCGTGTTTGTTGACACGAAAGGAAACGTCTTGTCTGGAAAAAACACCGATATCGCCGTCTATATACCAGATACGCAAAACAAATATAACCGCCCAGAATGGATTTTTGAAAATGGTAAAGTTCCGCTGTTTATTCCTACCAATAAAATTACTATAGACTTTCCTATTATGGTGAAAGTCTACAGTAGCAACGATGATATACAGACCGCTATACCTATTGACGTCATTGAAATCGAAAACAAATCGGGTCTTGCTAAAACGGCACTTGCCATATTCCCCAAAAGAAAATACATCATTGAAGTGAGCAATCTTAAACAGGAACACCTATTGTTTAAGATACAAAAATGACGATTAGAACATTTGCAGATAGCTTCCCGCGTCCATTACGGGAATAAGCGCATTTTTAAAATCCTTTTGGTTCCGAGTGAGGAGAACGTAGCAATTAGAAGCGACAGCACTGAAATATTGCATCGCATCTTCGAAATCTTTAAAGTCGGCATTCATTGCCTTGTCAACCACTTCATCGTCCATAATTGACATAGAACAGAGCAGTTTAAAATTCCTGATTTTTCCATTGCCGTTTTGGCATTTTCATATTTTGTGAGCAGGTAATAGGTATTAGAGACGGAAGTCGGCGAAGTATAGAGTCTAATTTTCTTTTTGTCTGCCAGCGTTAGAACTTTTGCCGCAGGAGCATAAAAGTCTGCCCTTTCACCAAGGAAATCAATGATGATGTTGGTGTCCAAAAATACTTTTTGCATATCTATTGATATTTTCTGTCCAGAAAGTCCGTATAGGATTCCCGTAACTGTTTGGAGTTTATTTCAGTTGGGAGTTTATTTCCGTTTGAAATACTTTTTACGAAAGGCGATATCTCAAATGTGCCGTCTTGTCCACGTGTCAATGAATCAAGGTAATTTTCAATCACGCTTGACAAGCTGAGTTTCTTTTCCGATGCATATTTTTTAGCGCGTTCTATGACGCTTTTGTCCAGTTTCAATGTGAGTTTTGCGTCCATATCTTCATATTTGTACTTATCTTCCCAATGCCGCAAATCATTTTCCCACCAGCTTCGCCACCGCTTTCGCTGCTGCGGCCAGCGCAGCCGCTATCAGTCCCGCCGCCAGTCCAAACCCAAATTCCTTGAGGACCGTAGGCCCTTGCGGCCACAGATGGTGCAGAAAATCAATCTTGTGCGCAAATATGCCGCCGGCAACCAGCAATAATGCCAACGTCCCGACAACGCCCAATATCTTGATAATAAAAGGCAGCGCGTTGACCAATAGATGTCCCAGCTTGGACAGGACGCCTTTGTCGTGCGTCTTGCCGATGATAGCGTAGCCGGCATCGTCCATGCGCACAATCAGCGCAACGATGCCATATACGCCGACCGTCGCCAATACCGATACAACCGAAACAGTCAATATCTGTATCGTCAGGCTTTGGTCGAGTACGGTTCCCAGGGCGATGATGACAATTTCAATCGACAGGATAAAGTCGGTGGTGATGGCAGATTTGATTTTGGCTTTCTCGTCCGTGGGCGTGCTGCCTTGCTTATCCTCGGTGGTCTCCTCTTCTTTTTCCTTGCGGTGCAAAAAGTATTCAATGATTTTCTCCACGCCTTCATAAGCTAGGTACAGTGCGCCCAACATCAAAATGTATTTGATGGCAATCGGAAAAAAAGCATTGAGCAGCAATGCTATCGGGACAAGGATTGCTTTGTTCACCAACGAGCCTTTGGTAATGCCCCAAAGCACGGGCAGCTCGCGCGAAGAAACGAAGCCCGTCGCTTTTTTGGCATTGACGGCAAGGTCGTCGCCCAGTATCGCCGCCGTCTTGTTGGCCGCCACTTTGCTGGTCACGGCGACATCGTCCATAAGGGATGCTATATCATCCAAAATCGCAAAAAAACCAGAAGCCATAGTGTTGTCGTAAATTTTCCCGGTAAAAATAATCGAAAAATATTCTGTTGTTCCAACTATTTCTGCATTGCCGTGTCTGTGCGTCACGCATACTCCTGTAGCACCGCCTTCAGCTTGGCGTAGTAATCTCCTTTGTAGTTGTTGAGGAGTACCAGCACCGAATAAAGCTGGTTGAGCCCGACACGTTGCTGCCAGCCCTTGGCCAATGGGAAACTAGCATTGTATGCATTGTAAAACGAATCGTCAAAACCACCCATCAGCAGCGACATCGCAATATCCACTTCCCTGTTGCCATAATAGACCGACGGGTCAAAAATGGTCGGGAGCGTCGCCGTGGGATTGACATTGCCGCGCCAGAAATCGCCGTGCAGCAATGCTGGCTTTTCCTGTGGGACAAGGTTGGGCAACTGGTAGCAGATGCGTTCAACCACTTTGACGTCTTCATCCGTAATACGTTGGTTGTCAAATGCCTTGCGCATCTGGGGGAGAACCCTGTTTTTGGTGTAGAAGTTAACCCAGTTTTCGTATTTGCCGTTGACCTGCTCGTCCGGGCCGACATAGTTGTCTTCCTGGAGGCCGAAAAAATGGTTGGTGTTCCGGTGCAGTGCCGCCATGCCGATACCAAGTTTCTCAAAAAAGTTGGGCGTGGGTTCCGTCATTGGGATGTATTCCATTACGAGGTACTGAGTGCCAAGCTCCTCTCCCCAAAACAATGGTCGAGGCACGATGAGGAAGCGCATCGCCGCGATTGCCAGCATGTGCAGGCCGTCTGCTTCTTTTTCGAAAAAATCGGAAGGCCTCCCAACTGCTGTCTTGACAAAGTATGATATTGGCTCAGCTTCCAGTATATAGGGATGGTTGTCGCCGCCTACAAAAGGAGCGTTCCTGACGTTGTTGAGGCGGAGTTCCGAATTGGTGTACGATTCGATTCGTTGCTTTATCACTGTCAAAAGTTGTGTGTCCATAGCCTTTACATACAGTTTGCGTTAAAAGATGGAGAGTGCTAAGTTAAAAGTAAAAAAGGAAAAACGCTTAATGCAAAATGTCCAAGGCTAAAGACTAATAGCCAATAGCTACTAGCTAACCTCCTATCTATAACCCAAGTTAATAAAAAATAGTTCTATCTAGCCAAAAATATAACATTCCGGTATTAAACATATTCATACCTTTATTGTCTTAATAACTAACTAATAGCTGTTCGCTTTTTCCACAGCTACCGTATTTCGAGCAACGTACTTGTGGAGTTGTGTAAGCCCAGCTTGTAACCGGGTAGTAGAAGTTTCGGACACGTTTTGCCAAGTTGGCACTTGCTGGATGCATCGTCACAACCAATGTCCTGCTGAACTTGCGACAGAAAGGTAGCTTTTTCACTTTTAAATGTTTGCGTATGCCGAAGTCAACATATACCAATAAGCTCCATTTGTTGAGCCGCAGCGGATTTGGGATAAGCCCTGAACAGTGGTTGCGTGTCGATGGCCAAGGTCTGGGAGATATTTTGAAGAAAGTGGAAGGTGATGCCCAGCGACCGTTGCAGCCGATTACCGTCGTCCCCGAAAACATTGACAGTTCCTACCGCAAATCCATCGGTCTTGTCGGTGCTCTGACTCCCGAGGACAGGCGCAACATCAACCGCGAAAATGTGGACCAACTCAAAAAGCTCACCATCGCGTGGATGGACAGCATGGTATTGGAAGAGAACCAGTTACGCGAAAAAATCGCGCTGTTCTGGCACGGGCATTTTGCCTGTCGGCTGACCAACGCCTATTTCCAACAGCAACTGTTGGACGTGGAGCGGCGACACGCCTTGGGCAACTTTGCCGATTTGCTGAAAGAGACGAGCAAGACTGCCGCCATGCTCAACTTCCTCAACAACCAACAGAACAAAAAGGCACATCCCAACGAAAATTTTGCGCGGGAAGTCATGGAACTCTTCACGCTCGGGCGTGGCAACTATACCGAGAAGGACGTCAAGGAAGGTGCACGTGCGTTTACCGGTTGGGCGTACAACGGCGCAGGGGAATTTTCCTACAACAAAAAAGTGCATGACGGCGGCAGCAAGAAGTTTTTGGGTAACACGGGTAATTTCGACGGTGACGACGTCCTCAACATATTGCTGGAAAACAAAAAAACGGCCCATTTTATTTCCTACAAACTGTACAGGTATCTTGTCAACGACGTTCCAGACGAGGCACATGTCTCTTGGCTCGCCGACCGTTTTTACCAGTCCAACTACGATATCGCTGGTTTGGTACACGACATATTTACCGCCAGTTGGTTTTACAGCAAGGAAAATGTGGCGGCGATAATCAAGTCTCCTGTGGACTTGTTGGTCAACATCCAGCGCACGCTTCCGATGAAAATCGAAAATCCCGAACGTCTGCTAGTCTTCAACGACGCGCTCGGGCAGAAACCTTTTTATCCGCCCAACGTAGCTGGCTGGCCTGGCGGCACGAGCTGGATTGACAGTTCGTCGCTGATGTTGCGCCTGCGTATTCCGCAACTGATAGAGGAAAACCAGACTTTCCACATCACGACCAAGGTGGACGACGACGTACAGATGGGAAGGACGATGATGAATGCTGACACGACCGCCGCCAACAATACCGCAGCGACGCCGAAAAAGGACAATAATAAAATCCACGCCGACATTGACTGGGACGGACTGTTGCACACCTTGCAGTCGGTCAAGGACAAGGATTTGTTTGGCAGCGTGGCGCAGATGGTGCTGGGTCCTAATTCGGATAAAACGCAGTTGACGCTTATCCAAAACAAAGTGCCGTTCAACGCCGACAGAAAGGAATACGTGAAAAAGCTGATGCTGGCGATGATGGGTACCCCGGAGTTTCAGTTGAGTTGAGAAAAAGCTGTTCAGTAGCTTTTTTGCCTTTTATACTCCACGTCGAATAAAATGTGCAATGAAGAAAGTGAACGCCTTACCGTCATTCCCTTGAAGGCGGGAATGACGGCTAACTTTTTCATTATCTAAGAGCAAAACTCGGCGTTATTGGTATATGGATAAGGTATTCGGCATTTTGCCTTTTAACTTTTAACTTTTGTATCATGTTAATTAAAAGAAGGGAATTTTTGCAGGTCGGTTCGATGGCTTCCGCAGCGATGTTGTTGCCCAAGTTCATGAAAGCATTGGACAAGCACGACATTCCGAACCTTAGGAATAAAGTGGTTGTCGTGCTGCAGTTTTCCGGCGGCAACGACGGGCTCAATACTGTCATTCCTATCAAAAACGATATTTACCACCAGTCGCGGCCTGTCATCGGCATCAAAGAGGACAAGGCCAATATATTGACCGACGAGGTCGCGCTGCATCCGGCGTTGAAGGATTTCAAAGCCTTGTACGACGACGGTTCGCTCGCGATACTCAACAGCGTCGGCTATCCCGAACCAGACCGCAGCCATTTCAGGAGCATGGACATCTGGCAGACAGGAAGCCGCAGCGACCAGTTGTGGTCTACGGGCTGGCTGGGGCGCTACCTCGACGAACAGTGTGACAACTGTCAAATGCCGGTACAGGCTTTGGAAGTGGACGATGTACTCAGCTTGGCGTTGAAAGGCTCCAACAACAAAGGTCTTGCCGTCAAAAGCCCGACACAACTATACAACAACAGCAACGAAAAATACTATAAAGAACTGTTGTCGGCACACGCGGCAGACCACGACCACCACACCGCGGAATACCTTTACAAAACCATGAACGCAACGGTCAACAGCGCGGCTTACCTTTTTAAGGAAAGCAAAGCCGGACAGACCAAAAATCCCTATCCGAAAACTGCGCTCGGCAGCAACCTCAAAACAATATCGTCGCTTATATTGGCGGACACGCAGACGCGCGTGTACTACGTGAGCATCGGCAGTTTTGACACGCATGTCAACCAGCAAGACCAGCAAAATCGCCTGTTTACCCAGGTCAACGATGCCGTCGCTGCATTTGTAAAAGACATGAAAGACAACCGCCGTTTTGAAGATGTATTGTTGTTTACCTTCAGCGAGTTTGGACGTCGCGTTGGACAAAATGCCAGCAACGGCACCGACCACGGCACCGCTAACAATATGTTTCTCATCAGCGGCGCACTGAAACAAAAAGGACTGCTCAACCCTATGGCAGACCTTACCAATCTCGACAACGGCGATTTGAAATACCAGGTCGATTTTAAACAGGTGTACGCCACGGTTTTGAATAAATGGTTAAATGCCGACGACAAAAAGATATTGGAAGGCAATTATGAATATTTGGGGTTTGTGTAGGAAATAAAAGGGGAAAAAAGAAGTATTGCACACAACGTTGTTCCGTTCGTTTTTTTAGTGTCGTTGTGGGAAATAATGCCCGCTCTCCAACTCATACGGAGCTTTATCTTTCTCAAAAATCCGTGCGGAAAGATTGCCTTTTAATGCTATCGTCTCTCCTTTTACTTCCAACCAACTGCCCTCGCGCAGACCCACGACAGGAATATTGTTTTGCGTGAGAAATTCTGTTATACGCGTTTCTCTTGTTTCGCCGTTGTGTCTGAGTGCAGGATTGGGGTCGAGGTAGTGCGGATTGACGTTGAACGGCACAAGTCCCAATGTTTCAAAAGACGGCGGATAGACGATTGGCATGTCGTTGGTCGTCTGCATGGAAATCCCGGCAATATTGGTTCCCGCACTACAACCGAGATAAGGAACGCCCTGCAAAAGCCGCGCTTTCAAAGGTTGCATCAATCCTTGTTCGTGTAAGGTTTTAACCAATAAAAACGTGTTGCCGCCGCCCGTAAAAAACGCTTCGCTTTCCGCAATGGCTTTTTTCGCATTGGAAAAAGAATGCAAACCTTGCACCTTGATTCCCAACGTTTTAAAAAATCCTGCGGCACGCGCCGTATAGTCTTCATGCGAAATACCCGACGGTCTTGCAAATGGTACAAATGTCATTGTATTGATTCCTTTGAAATGCGCCATCAAAGCATCTTTGAGATAGGCGAGATATGCGCCGCCGAACAACGTGGAAGTGCTTGCTAACAAGAGATTTTGAGGCATAGGATATTGGATTGGAGTCCTTTCAATATTGTATTGACACAAACCTACAGGAAAAATTTCCTGCCGGATACAATATATTCCAACCTTTTTAAGAAAATATACTCTTGTTAGGATAGATTCATTATTTTTTAAACAACAACCATACGCTTAAACGTAAAATCATGGGAAAGTTATCTGTAATGGCCTCGGTTTTGACATTGGTTATTTGCTATGCCGCACATGCGCAACTGCAGCCTAAAGGCAAGCAGCCTTATTCGCTTTCTCCGAAAAAGGAGAAACCTTACATGTATACGCAACCGCTGCCTCAAACGCCGGTCCCGCAAAACTTCAAAGTCGTTACCCCCCAAAAACAGAGTGCCGCCGCCGATGTCATCGTGCTCAGCAATCCATTGACCTATTCGCACAACAACGGTCAAGGCTTTGACGTGTACCGGTCCAATATTGACGGCATGGGCGTATTGATGCCGGACGTTGCCAACTGTGCCAGCCTTGGAATGTCCAACAAAAACGCCCAACGCACGACGATTCCCCATATTCCCGAAAAAGTGTTGCAGTTCAAAGGTCCGGAGTATTTGAAGTAGCGTAGGATTTGTCGGTTTCCATCCGAAAGGATTGACCTTCCGTTCTGTATTGCCATTGTTTTATACATTTGGCCTATGTTAAGATATTGTGTTTTGCTGTTGGCGGTCAGTCTTTGTGCGTGTGTAAAGAAGCGTCAGGTCCCCGATGTTTCGCGTGTAAACGCTCCGTTGACGGTCATACGTTCCGAACCGGATTTTTTCAAAATGGATACGACGCATGTCGAGGCTTCGCTGGACAAGTTGCAGGGCAAATATGGCAAGTTTCTCAATGATTATTTGTACAACATCATTGGCTTGCCACCGTTTCCGGACAGCGTCAAACGCGCGTTGCCATTCTTTTTAAAAAATTACCAGCCCATCCACGATTCCGTGGAAGCGCATTTCAAAAAACTGGACGCTTACCTAGGACCGTTGCGGTTAGGGTTGCAGCTGACCAAATATTATTTCCCGCAATACCGTGCGCCTGAAATGCTTATCACCTATGTCGGCCCTTTGGACGGATATGGCAATGTATTGACGTCAAGCGGTCTGGCAGTTGGATTGCAGCTCTACATGGGTAAAGATTTTGTGCCTTACCAGTCCGAATTTTTGCAGCAGATATACCCGGCCTACATTTCCCGGCGTTTCGAACCCGAATACATCCCTGTCGACTGTATGAAAAACATCATCCAGGATATGTATCCCGACAATTACCGTTCCCAGCCCTTGGTCCAACAGATGGTGGAGGCGGGCAAAAGAATGTATCTCCTCGACCAACTTTTGCCCTATGTTGCCGACACGTTAAAAATAGGCTATACCGACGACCAACTGCAAGGCTGCTACAAAAAGGAGGAAGCCATCTGGAACTATTTTACGGTCAACAATCTTTTGTATGCGACAGACCCGGACGAAGTCCGCGACTATATGAACGACGGGCCGCAGACAGCAACCTTGGGAGAAGGCTCACCTGCCAATATCGGCACCTTCCTTGGCTGGCAGATTGTGAAGAAATGGATGGAATCCCATCCCCAAACCAATATGGTGCGACTGATGGACACGCCTGCCGACCAGATTTTCAAAGAGGCGAAGTATAAGCCGCATTGAGGAATTGAGAATGATTATACTTCTGCGTTGTATAGAAAGACGAACAGCCGAACCTACTGCCGGTGGAGACACCGGCAGTAGGTTCGGCTGTTCATTGCATATTTTTATGCAGCGCACAGTATTATAGGCCTTTTCCATGCCTTAGAGAGAATTTTGAAAAATTTTCAAATTATCCCCATCAATCCCTACTTCTCCCCGCCACTTTTTGGTAAGAGACGTTCCATCCGTCGTATTCAGCCGTGACTTTGGCGGATGTTCCGGAATAGCTGACTTTTATTGATTGGCTTTCACCTGGTAATAAGGTGATGTAGTTGGCAGACCAAAGAGCATGGTGCAGTTCTTCTCCGTTTTGCATCAATCGCAAGTTGACGAAGAATGCAGGCGTTTTACCCGTATTCGTTATTACATAAGTCCTAGTGGTTGTTCCGTTGAGGTTCAGGGAAGAAGACTCCCGGACGGCTAACGTGGACACCTGCATATTGGTCATGGATTTGTAATCATCATTGGGTGCGAGCCAATAGGTGTTGCGCGAAACGGTCTGTCCTTGTTCGTTTTTGAGACGTAACGCAACCAAAGATGCGCCGTTGCGATTGTTCAGTGATTGTTGCAGTGACGTTATTTTTTTGACGGTGGAGGTGTCGATGCCAAAACCGTTGACGGACTGTGTATTGAAAGCCTCGCCTTTGATGTTCCAGATGCTTATTTCCGCTTTCAGGTTGCTGACGGGTTGATACGTCCTGTTGAAAACCTCAACGGAAGAGTCGCGCGGGTTGAGTTGGATGTGTATCTTTTCACAGGCGTTTTGCATGGCGTAGTAGCCAGCATTGGGTTGTAGGTACCAGTCGTAAATCTGCCAGATGACGCTTGGGAACGCCGCGTTGAGTTTCCAGAGCATCACGCCGCCGTTGTCATTCAGCCGATGTTCCGCCGCTTCGAAAATACCCTGGTAGCCCAGCCAGTTAAGGAGCTGCATTTTTTGGGAAAAATCCGCCTTGGTCGTCGGTGTGCCATAACGCTTAACCATTTCATTGTAGTATTTGTCGTATTGGCCAGCACCTGTCGCCGCGTCGTGGTAGCCCCAGGAATCGTTCAGCGGAAAAGGCAGCGACCGGTCCCAGGTCGTGTCGGGGATGATTTTGTCCAAAGTACTCAACGGCGGTTGGGACGGAATGCCTGTTTCGTCTTTGAATACCCAGTCTTTGGCGGTATCGGCCAATGCAAAATAATGTTTCGGGTCTTTCCAAGCGTAAGGGCCGCCGCTGTAAACGCCGCTCGGCCTGTTGTCGGGCCAGCTTGCCTGCCAGTCGGCGGGAAGATGCGCATATCCGGACGAGTTGGGGATAAAAGGTCGTGTGCCGTCGAGCCGGACGACATTGTCGCGGATAGCGTTGTACAGTTCCTTGCGTGCGTGGCCTTCGTTGCCGCCCGTCCATACGAGTAGGCTCGCGTGGTTGCGCACGCGATAGATGGTGCTGACAACGTTGTCGATAAAAAGTTTGCCGTCCAGGGGATAGTCCGGGGAACCCTTGAACTCGCCCTGTGTGTCTCCCGTAATCCAGAAATCGCTCCAGACCAACAGACCGTTGCGGTCACAGGCGTCCCAGAACGGGTCTTCGGGTGTGACACCGCCGCCCCAGATGCGGATGAGGTTGTTGTTGGCGTTGCGGCAGAGCTCGAGTTCGCGGAAGTTGCGAACGGAGTCGCGGTTGAGCAGCAGGTCCGGCACCCAGGCGCCACCGATGAGGTGAATACGCTTGCCATTGACAAAAAAGTCCCGGCGCGTTACGCCTCTTTGTTCGCGGGACATGGAGCTGACGGTTCTTATCCCAAATACAAAACTGTTGCCGTCCAATATCTCGTTGCCTTCTTTGTATTGTATCTGGATGCGGTAAAGGTTGGGCGTACCGTAGCCGTTGGGCCACCAGAGCTTGGGGTTGTTGACGACGAGCTCCTTTATATCTTGGTAGGAGAGTTGGATTGTTTGTGCTTTTCGGCCTGTTACCGTTACTTTCTTGGCAATGGCGATTGTGCTGTTGTCCTTGAAGTTTTCCGGTGTGATACGGACGACGACTTCGCCTTTGGAAGCCCGTTTACTGAAGTTGTGGAGTTGCATTTCCAGTGATAGAAATGCCTGTGTCGTGTCCGGAAGACGCAAGTCTGTGGTGATTTTTGGGTGTTCGATGGCGACCTTTCCAGTAGTACGGATGTAAACTGGCTGCCAGATACCCATGTTGCGGTCGCGTACCGGTGGCATCCAGTCCCAACCGACCGAGCACAGCATGGTTACGTTTTTGCCAATATCTCCTGTGGGCCCGCCGTTTAGGAAAAAAGGACCGAGTGCTTTCAACTGTTCGGAATCGGGTTCGCCGGCATAGTCGAGTGGATATATCTTAATAGCCAGTCCATTTTTTTGCCCCGCTTTTACGGCATGGGAAATGTCCAGCTCATGCGCTCCAAACATCCCGGCGACTTGCGATGAGTCTGCAATCAGTTTGCCGTTGACCCAGACTGCCGCCCGGTAGTTGATGGCTTGCAGCAGCAACGCAATATGTTTGTCGCGGCTCGTGGACGGCATGTCGAAATTGGTAATGAACCAATACGGCTTTTTCCAGGGATTGACATTTTTCCCGAGGTGGCTGTATTTCAACAAATCATAAGTTTCGTTGAACTTGTCGGATGCGTCGGGAATCCGCATATTGTTGAGCCCTTGGTACGGGTCGGGATATACACCGTTGTTGACCAAGGTGTTCAACACGGTGGACGGCACTTTCGTGGCAAACCATTTACCTGTGGATTGGTATTGTGGGTCGGACAAGTGGGCACCGTCATTGCCCACAATGGTAGACGATTGCATTTGGAAGTCTGTCAACTGGAACTGGGACGCATCGTTGTCCTGCGCTTGTAGTGTAGGACAACTGCCTATGGACAGGCTTGCCGACAAGAATAAAAACACGGTTTTTCTGATAGCTCGAATCTTCATTTGAACGTTTATGGTAGGCTCAAAATTAATAAGAAGTCCGCATTAATACGGCTTTTGGAAATAGATTATTTTAGGGCTGGTTTTCATGGTTGGGTTGAAGGTGTATTGGACGGTTGCGCCGGATTGCTGTTATGTTTTCTCGCCGCGCATTTGGATATTTTTTAAAACACCATACTTGCAGTATGTCCGCTGCAATGATATGGGCAGATACAATTGCCCGCACATCGCCATCCTACGGGTCTATTTGATGTCTGACAGAGCCGTAGGATTGGTCTATTTTGTAGCAACAGCGTTCCGTAGCAACGACCATATAGCGTCTCTTTTCGACCTTAATTCGCATTTTCCTTGAAAAAGAAGTAAAAATCGTCCTCTGGCGCAAGTCAACACACGGAAGATTTACGCTAGTGAACGTGTTTATAAACAGTCAGGAAAGAACATCTTACAGTTTGATATTCGCCGTGTTGCTGATTAGGATATTTCCGTTTCTGACAAATGTGCTTGCGTCCTGGCTGAGGTTTATTTCCATTTTGCTGCCGTCCTTTGTGCTGAAGATGATTTTCCTTACGCCTTTTGCAAAATCCCCATTTAAAAAAGTAACATTGTCGTAAAGTGTCTGATTGCTCTGCGTCACCATGTTCCTCTTTCTCCCAAATCCCGAATTGTCGGAGATGGCAATAGGAAATGACCTGCCAGCGTTGTCGAGAAAATAGGAGGAGTCAAAGTCGTAGGCGTTTAGCGTTGCCGTGTTGGTCCAGTCAAGCCTCAGAAATTTAGACCGTCCGTATGACAAAACACTCACCTGCATGCTCTTCAGTTCCCCTATATGGTTTCCTTCGATGGGACTGAGACTGATGTCGCTTACGGGTATTTTTTTGGAGTCTGTCTCCACTATCCTAAGTTTTGATTCCTTGTCTATCTCATCTGTTTTTATCTTTTGGCAGATAGCGGAGGTAGAGGATAGTACGGCAAGGGCGATAAACATAGTCTTGTAAATCATAATCATACAGTATTAAGGTTAAAGAAGTTTGATGTTAGGATAAGAATATATCGTTATCTACCGCTAAAGTTAGTTCTATAAAATGAAATAAAAAAATAGTTGTGGATTGTTTATTTTTTCCTGCTGTTCCGTATAACGCCCCAACCTTCAGCATATCAAAGCACATACGGCATGCATGCGCTAGCGATAGAGGTGTTCACATTCTTCGTCAGGAATTCCGCCGTTGTTGGTGATAGCACCAGCAACGGCGGGCGGCGAAGCTTTCTCCCTCAAACAAAAAAGCCGCTCTTTTGAGCGGCTTTCATACGGTTCTATATTGAACTGTTCCAATTTTCTTTTTTCTTTTTGACGTAGCATCAGGCTTCCAGTTTCGCACCTTTGGAGAGGCGTTTTCTGTCGTTTTCGTCCAAGTAGACTTTACGCAGACGGATAACTTTTGGTGTTACCTCGATACATTCGTCTTCCTGGATGTATTCCATGCATTCTTCCAAAGTCATTTCTTTTTTAGGAGCGATACCGACTTTGGCATCACTGCCGGAAGCGCGCATGTTGGTCAGTTTTTTACCTTCTGTCGCGTTGACGTTGAGGTCGCCGGGTTTGATGTGTTCGGCGATAATCTGGCCAATATAGACTTCGTCACCTGGGTCGATGAAGAAGGTACCGCGGTCTTGCAATTTGTCGATGGAGTAAGCGGTTGTCGTTCCTTGGTTTTTGGAAATCAACACACCATTGTTACGGCTTGGGATAGGGCCTTTCCAAGGTTTGTAATCAATGAAAGTGTGTGCCATGATGGCTTCCCCGGCAGTTGCGGTCAACATATTGGAACGCAGGCCTATCAAGCCTCTGGAAGGAATTTCAAATTCCAGGTGCTGCATGTCGCCCTTGCTTTCCATGACGTTCATCTCGCCTTTGCGTTGTGTGACGAGGTCGATTACTTTGCCGCTGAAATCAGCCGGAACGTCCACGACCAATGTTTCAAAAGGTTCGTGTTTTTTGCCATCGATTATTTTGGTCAGTACCTGCGGCTGGCCGACGGTCAGTTCGTAACCTTCGCGGCGCATGGATTCGATTAATACGCCCAAGTGGAGGATACCACGACCGTAAACCAGGAATTTATCGGCACTGTCCGTGTCTTCCACGCGCAGGGCAAGGTTCTTTTCCGTTTCGGCAATCAGGCGGTCGCGCAGGTGGCGGGACGTGACAAACTTGCCGTCGCGGCCAAAGAAAGGAGACGTGTTGATTCCGAACATCATGCTCATGGTCGGCTCGTCCACTTTGATGGCCGGCAGTGCTTCCTGTGTTTCTAAATCGGAAATGGTGTCCCCGATGTTGAAGTCTTCCAGACCGACGACGGCGCAGATGTCACCGGCGGAGACGTCCTGCACTTTACGTTTGCCCATGCCTTCGAATACGTATAGTTCTTTTACTTTGTTTCTTTTTACAGAGCCGTCGGTGCTTATCAGTGCGATGTTTTCACCTTCTTTGATGGCACCCCGCGTTACTTTACCTACGGCGATACGGCCAAGGAAAGAAGAATAGTCCAAAGAAGTAATCTGCAACTGTAACGGACCTGCTTCCACTTTAGGCGCAGGAACGTATTTCAAAATACCGTCTATCAACGGTGTGATGTCTGCGCTCGGTGTCAGGCTGTCGTTGAACCAGCCGTTTTTGCCGCTACCGTAGAAAGTAGGGAAATCAAGCTGTTCTTCCGTCGCGTCGAGGTTGAAGAAGAGTTCAAAAACCGCTTCGTGTACTTCGTCGGGACGGCAGTTGGCCTTGTCCACTTTGTTGATGACCACGATAGGTTTGAGGTTGAGCTGTAATGCTTTCTGCAATACGAAACGCGTCTGCGGCATCGGTCCTTCAAATGCGTCAACCAAGAGGATGACACCGTCAGCCATTTTCAGCACACGTTCTACCTCACCGCCGAAGTCAGAGTGACCCGGAGTGTCGATGACGTTGATTTTCACGCCGTTGTAGGTAACGGCAGCGTTCTTGCTGAAGATGGTGATGCCACGTTCTTTTTCCAATGGATTGTTGTCCATGATGAGTTCGCCGGTTTCTTGATTTTCACGGAACACGTTGGTTGCGTGCAAAATCCTATCAACCAGGGTCGTCTTACCGTGGTCAACGTGCGCGATAATCGCAATATTCCTAATATCCATTGTTCAAAATTTGATGAGAATTAGAGGTAAATTTTACTTTTTGAGGGCGCGAAGGTACGACTTTTGTGCGGGGAGTGAACAATAGCGGAATTATTTTTGTGTAAATGAGCTGGGAGGCTTGAGGTGTAAGGTTTGAGGTGCATTGACCTACTGGTCGCTGTCTCCACCGGCCGATAGATTCATTGACACCTTTGTGGTTCATTCCATTTTAAATAATACATTTGTTGGACAAGACCAATATATAGAAAGATGAAGCATATCGGAAACCTCGTCAAGAAGTATGGAATCAAACCCACCATTCATATATTGTACCTTTTGCCTGTCGCGTTGCTGTCGATTGGGATTGTCGTCATGGGGTTTTCCATGTTCAGGAATGTTGCGGGGGAACGCAACTATTATTATGCCGGAATGGGCGTTTTGCTGGTGTTGATTGTCATCTTGTTGGCGGCGCGTGCTGCGGCGTTGCCCCAATATTATTTTGAACTATACGAAAAAGGTATCAAGATTGTTTACAGAAAAGAAAAAGTGGCGGACGAGATTTTTACGTTTGAGGAAATCTCCGAAATCTGGAACCTTTCCGCGGACGGCATCCATACGCAATATTTCGTTTTCCTCCCTGTCGGTGGCGACTATAAAACCGTTTCGTCCAAATACAGCAATTACAGGCATTTGGTAAAATCGTTTACTGCACATTATTTAAAAGAAATCGCACCGAAAAAAAGTCTGGCATTGACAGGAGGAGAGCGTCTGATTTTTCAGGCATTACCCGATGGCGGCGAAAATGTCGTCCAATCCGAAAAGGCCGTTGTCCCTTACCTGAAAGACGTACAGAAAGCACACCTGTCGCTGGACCGTTTTTCTGTTTTTGATGGACAGAGAACCTATTCCTTGGCGGATGTACAGTCAGCAAAAATAGATACGGGCTATATCGTTGTGGTGTCCGTTGCCAATGGCGTATTGTATCGCAAAAGTTGTTTTGCGGTGTGTAACGCCGATTTGTTTGTACGATTAGTTAATGATACCGCTACTCCGAAAACGGAAAATACAGAAACGGTAGTGTGAGGGTTGGAGTAAAGTGTTTTAATTTGAATTATTTATACGGCAGAAAAAGAAAATGTATTTAGGCAATGAAGACCTAAATAAATAATAAACACCTCACCGTCATTCCCGCGTAGGCGAGAATCCGCTGTATTGCATATATCAGATTCCCGCCTACGCGGGAATGACGGTGAGGTGTTCACTTTTTCAATGCGTGTTTTTATTCTGCGTGTAGTATAGTTTAAATGAGCATTATAGATATGAAATCTTATTGTATTTTATCTATCGGTCGGTGAGGACACCGACCGAAATAAATACTTAAAATATGAAACTTTATTTTATCATTATATTGCTTGTTTTATTGGTTGTCAATGACAGTCTGGCCCAAAAAAAATCGAAGGCAGAAAAGGCTTACGACGCTGCGATTCCTTATCTGGAAAACGGTGATTATGACAATGGTCTCAACCTGCTTTTGCAGTCTTATAAGGAAGATGCCAAAAGTATGAATACCTTAACTGCACTTGCCAATACCTATAATGAAATCAAGCAATACGATTCCGCTGTATTGTTTTTTGAACAGGCGCGCAGCCTTGATACGAAAGGTTTTTCGTATTTTAATTTAAACTATTCCGTTGCGCTTGCAGGTATTGGAAGGTTTTCGGATGCGTTGACTGCGGCCAATATTTATTTAACTATTTCCAATTTAAGTAGCCGTGGAAAAAACGCCGCGGATTACAGGAAAAGAACGTATCAGTTTGCACTGGACTATAACAATAAACATCCCAACGAAAACTATACGTTTGCTCCGGTCAATATGGGAGATGCCATCAATTCCAGTTATTCGGAATATTACCCGTCCTTTACGATTGACGACAGTATGTTTGTCTATACAAGGCGTGGCGAAGGTGTGCGCGAAGATTTCATGCAGAGTTTCAAACTGCCCGACGGGAAATATATGGAGGCCGTACTGATGCCCGGCGGGATTAATGAACAGCCGTCCAAAGGAGCTATCAATATCTCGCAGGACGGACAATGGGTCATATTTGCGGGCAATTTTCCGGGCATGGGTTATGGAGATTTTGATTTGTATATTTCGTACAAAACGGCGGACGGTTGGAGCGAGCCTATCAATATGGGGCGCAGCATCAATACGGAATATTGGGAAAGTTCGCCGTCGTTGAGTTCGGACAAGCGGACGCTGTATTTCAGTAGCAACCGCCCGAGCGGGTTGGGTGGCAACGACCTGTATGTAACGCATCTGACGGCTGACGGCAAATGGACAAAAGCGGTCAACCTCGGTGCGACCATCAACACCCAAGGTGATGAATTGGCACCCTTGATACACGCGGACAACGAGAGCCTGTACTTTACATCCAACGGTTTACCGGGTTATGGCGGTTCGGATTTGTTCATGAGCAAAAGGCATGGCGACACGGATTGGTCAACACCGCAAAACCTGGGTTATCCTATCAATACGATTGACAACGAGGGAAGTTTGTTTGTAGCTGCGGACGGCGTGACGGCTTATTATGCGAGCGACCGTTCCGATTCGAGAGGCGATTTGGATTTGTACCGTTTTGCGTTGCGTCCCGACGTGCGACCTTTGAAAACATTATATGTTTCCGGTAAAATCGTGGATAGCAGTAACGGCGGTACTGGGCTTGAAGCGGATTTTCAGTTGGTGGAAAATGGTACGCGGCAACTCGTCAGTCAATCCAAATCTTCTGCTTCGGGAGATTATTTGGTAACGCTTCCCGCCGGTAAAGACTATACATTTACGGTTAGGAAAAAAGGCTATCTTTTTCAAAGTGAGCTATTTGAATTAATCAAGGAAAAACCGCAAACAACGATTCATAAAAACATTGTCCTAAAACCCATACAACTCAATGAATCCATTGCTTTGAAGAATATCTTGTTTAATACCAATTCGTATGAATTGCAACCCATTAGTTTAATAGAATTAAATACGGTTTTGCAATTGTTGCAAGACAATCCGACCTTACGATTGCGTATCAACGGACACACCGACAACAAAGGTTCGCAAGCCATCAACCAGCCGCTTTCCGCCAACCGAGCCAAGGCGGTCGTTGATTTTCTTGTCCAGAACGGCATCGCCGCCAACCGCTTGGAATCCAAGGGTTTTGGCGATAGCCGACCTGTCGCGGCCAATACAACCGAGGAAGGTCGTGCGCTGAACAGAAGGACGGAAGTGGAGGTTATTGGGATATGACGACTATCAAGAAAGATATTTCCCCACTATCGGAATCCTCCTGCCGACACCAAATGCTTTGGGAGAGACGCGGATGATAGGACAGAACTGATTGCGTTTGTATTCGTTGATATTGACCATGCGCAATGTGCGGTCAACGAGAGCGGGGTCATAGCCTAAAGCCTTGATTTCATTGGGACCGAGTCGTTTTTCAATGTATTGGTAAAGTATCTGGTCGAGTATCGTATAGTCGGGAAGGCTGTCGCTGTCTTTTTGGTTGGGGCGCAGTTCAGCGCTTGGTGCTTTTGTCAAGATGTGGTCGGGGATGATTTCTTTTTCGCGGTTGATATAGTGGGCGAGCGCATAGACTTGCAGTTTGTAGCAATCACCCAAAACGCCCAGTCCGCCTGCCATGTCACCGTACAGCGTACCATAACCCGTGCTCAATTCGCTCTTGTTGCTGGTGTTGAGCAAGATATAGTTGAGCTTGTTGGCTATTGCCATCAATAGGTTGCCTCTGGTGCGGCTTTGGATATTTTCTTCCGCAACGGAAAACGGCCGGTCGCCAAATATCGGTTGGAGCTCCGAAAGGAAGTCCTGGTAGATATTGTTGATATGGATGATGTCGTAGGGATTGCCGAGGTTTTTGCTCAACTGCACCGCATCGTCCACGGAATGGTCGGTGGAATAAGGCGACGGCATCAATATACAGCGCACGTTTTCCGCGCCCAATGCCGCCGAAGCCAAGGCTATCGTCACCGCGCTGTCAATACCACCGGACGAGCCGATGATAGCTTGTTTGAAATTCATTTTGGAAAAATAATCACGGATCGCCATCACCAAAGCATGGTAAATACTCGTAATGTTCAGCTCCGGTAGCAGTTGGTAAGGGATGTCAAAACTGATATTGACATCGTCGGCTGCAACCTGGATGGGCGCGTCAACCGTCCCGTCGTCGTTGATTTCCACACTGTCCAGCACTTCCTCAAAACTTGGCAACGCCTTCACGATATTGCCCTGCGCGTCCATGACGATGGATCCGCCGTCAAATACAATCTCCGTCTGGCTGCCGACCGTATTGCAATATAACATCGGAATGCCATATTTCAATACGTTTTCCTTAATGGTCGAAATCCTGTTGACGGTGTGCGTGTAGTCAAACGGCGATGCGCTTAGGTTAATCATCAAGTCCGGTTGCTGGCCTATCAACTTGTCCATCGGGCATATCGTATATAGCGGATTGTCGCCGAGGTTCCAGATGTCTTCGCAGATGGTCACGGCAAGTTTTTTTCCTTTGAAATCAACGACGCGCCAAGAGGAAGCCGGTTCAAAATAACGGTTTTCGTCAAATACGTCATAGGTCGGTAAAAGTGTCTTATGTACTTCGGCCTTGACCGTTTTTTCATGTAGGAAAAAGACGGCGTTGAACAGGTCTTTACCTTTTATTTCCGGGTTGCGCGTCGGTGCGCCGACCAGTACGCCAATCGTGTCCGCATGTTCTTTTATCTTCTCCAGGCTGGCATGGCTGCGTCGGATAAAGTCGTCAAATTCCAGGAAGTCGCGTGGCGGATAACCACAGACCGAGAGTTCGCTGAACACGACGAGATCCGCGTTTTGGGATTTGGCCGTTTCGATGGCCTGTATGATTTTTTCGGTGTTCTTCTCGAAGTCGCCGATGAGGTAATTCTGTTGTGCGAGTACGATTTTCATGCCTTGCTTGTAAAAGTACGCTAAGGTAAAAGGAAAAAGGCAAAAGTAAAAATTACCCAACGCCTAAGGTTTAATGCCCAAAGCATAGCCAACAATTAATAATGCCAATCAAGGGTTGAAAACAAGGTCTAATAGCGAATAAACATAGAATGGTTGGGCTCCTTAGCTCGGTAGGAGCATCCTTTTGCTAGTGATGGTTATAATAGTGGCGGTTATAAAGTTCCTACGGAACTTAGTTGAGTACGTTTCGATATAGCTACTAAAAGTTGGTCCGCTGCGGCGGATTTTCTCAACTCTTGCAATACATTGTTTCGTAGGGGATAAATTAAGGATTGGTAGAATGGAACACCTTCTTCCCGTAAAGTCCCCGCCGTGGTGGGCAGGGCAAACGCATCTAAATTTCCCTATTGTGGAAAAACATCATGAATGCGCTGAACCGTTCGGCTACGGCTGCGGGAACGTTTATTGCTGGCTGTCGAAACTATTTAGTCACTCAACCGCTCCGCAGAAAACACCGCTCCCCCTGCCTCACTTCCGCTGTCGGACGGCGGGATCCCGGAGTCCAAACCTGTGTTTATATTATTCAACAGAGAACGCTATAGACCTTCTCAATACACCAATGTCCCCG
>JASGDY010000059.1:0-62375 GCA_047606825.1 Chitinophagaceae bacterium | reverse complement strand
TCACTATGTAACACCTATTTAATCACTACTATGAAAAACTGGAAATGTGGCGTTGCCCTTACCGCCTCACTGCTGTGTACTGCTTTATTGAACCCAATAAAGGCGCAATCGGTACATGTTTCGGGCTCCATACGCAACAAGGCGGACGGGAACCTCTTGACGGGAGTCGCCATCCTCAACAAACGCACCCTGTCTGCTTCGGAGTCTGCCGATGGCTATTACCTCGTATCGGCCAGGCCGGGGGACACATTGCTCTTTACCCATATAGGGATGGACAGTGTGTCGATAAGGACGCCCGCGGATGCCGCGACCGTTGATGTTTTAATGTCCCCGAACTACAACGGTCTAAACGATGTGGTGGTCACTGCCTACGGCGTCAACCGGACGAAGAAAAGCCTTGGTTATTCGGTTCCGACGGTAAACGGGGACGAGGTTGCACAGACACTGAGGAACGGTTTTTTCAACGGACTGCAGGGAAGGGTCCCCGGCCTTTCCGTCAACGCAACGAGCGGGGACCCCGGTGCCTCCGCACAGATCGTACTGCGGGGGTTTGTGTCCATCAGCGGCGACAACTCCGCGTTGATTGTTGTGGACGGGGTGCCGATTGACAACAGCGTGGTCAGCCAAACCAATGATTTGGTAACCGGGGCGGCAAACAGATACCAGGACTATTCCAACAGGGGGCTGGACATCAACCCTGCGGAGATAGAGAGCTATACTATACTGAAAGGCCCGGAAGCGACCGCCTTGTACGGCAGCCGTGGGTCCAGCGGGGCCATCGTCATCACGACCAAGAAAGCGTCGGTGAAGGGAGGCATATCCTACAACAATTCTTTCAACCTGACGAAATATAGGAAGTTTCCGGACGTGCAGACGAAATATACCACAGGGACCAACGGTATATACAGCGGGACTACTACATTGGCTTTCGGCCCTGCATTTTCTGACAGTGTGGTACTGTACGACAACATGTCTGCGTTCTTCGAAACAGCCTTTACGAACAGGCACAACCTCGCAGCGGAGGGTGGAAACGGTAAATTGAATTACAGGTGGGCCAATGAATATACCGACAACAGTGGCGCCATACCCACGACAAGGTACAGAAGGTTTTCCTCCCGGCTGTCAAGTGTCGCGAACATATCGCCCATACTGAGAATGACCACCTCGTTCAATTATATCAATACCTACAACAGGAAGGCAAACAAGGGGGCTTTCGGTTACTTGATGGCATTGCAACGGTACCCCGTAAATTATGACGTGACAGAGTACGAAGATGAGAACGGCAACAGGATTCTGCGTCGCGGGACTATCTACACTGAGGTGGACAACCCTTTTTGGGACATTTATAAGAATCTGAACGAGGACCGTACCAACAGGCTTCTGGCCAATTCCAACATACGTGTTAAACCGGTTAAGTGGTTGACCGTGGAAGGGGTCGTCGGGGCGGACGTGTCCATGACGTCGGGCATCAGTGTGTACCATGCCCAGTCCTATCTAGGTTCGGGCTCCTCGACCGCCGTTACCGGTGGGACGGTTACGCAATATGACAGGACTTCCAGGATTTTCAATACGGCCCTTACGGCTACGGCTGTCCATAATTTTGGGAAGTTCAGCAATACCTATATCATTGGAGGGACATTGTCAGACAACAACTATACAACCAATTCGGAGTATGGACAAAATATGTATGACCAGAACTTTTACAGTATCAACAATACATTGAATACTACACAACGCACGATGACTGCGGTGAACCGTTTCCGAAATGTTGGGCTATTTGGCCAAGCCATTATAGGATATGAGCAAATGTTATACCTCACATTGTCCGGGAGGATTGACGGCGCGTCCAAGCTAATGCCCAACAAGCCATTTTTTGCCTATCCTGGTGTCAGTGCTGCATTTAATTTCTCTCAGATTAAAGGATTTAAAGAAGCTGTACCCTGGATGGGGCTTGGCAAATTGCGTTTCTCCTGGGCTGAGACAGGTAAAGAGCCGTGGAGGCAATATTCCACTAATTCCACATTGGTTGCATCTTCCTATACGGGTGGAGGGTTTGCCTATTCCTACTATGGCGGCAACCCCGCGTTGAAACAGGAAACGTCACAAAACATTGAAATCGGCACTGAACTGCACATGCTGAACAATCGTGTCAACTTGGATTTTGACGTGTACAGACTGCGTAGTATCCATCAGGTCATCAACCCACGTATAAGCTACGGTAGCGGCTATGTTCTTGAAATGATGAATGGCGGTACCGTTGAGAACAAAGGCCTGGAAGCGCAATTGGCCGTGACGCCGGTACAGACGAATGATTTTAGCTGGACCGTGACGTTTAACTACGCGATGAACAGGGGCAAGGTTACCGCTTTGTCTTCCCTTCTGCCCGAGTTGTATGATTCTGACACATGGGTATTGAACAATGTAAGAAGTGCTGTATTTCCGGGAGCAAGCACGGGGGCGTTGTCCGGTATAATGTTCGACAGGAACAACAATGGAGATATTTTAATTAATCCGAGTACTGGTATGCCTTACATAACGAATAATACGTACCAACAGATAGCAGACCGTACTCCTAAGTTTACATTGGGCACCGTCAACAATATTTCCTACAAAAGCTGGAGCCTGTCGTTCCTGTGGGACTTGAGGTATGGCGGCGACGTGCTCAACGGGACAGAATATGTCAATTATACGAGAGGCAACAGCGTCAAGACGCTTGACCGTGAAGTGGGTCGGGTACTGGACGGCGTATTGAAAGACGGTTTGGAAAATTCGTCGAATCCTACCAAGAATAAGATAGCGGTTGTTCCTTACTATAACTATACCTATTATACTACTTACGTCTCGCCTGAGCTGTTTGTTGAGAAAAAGGTAAAGGCGCTTAGGCTGCGGGATATTACGTTGAGTTTTAATCTACCTCAGACGGTCTTGGCAAAGAGCAGATATCTCAAAGGACTGGGATTGTTCGTGACGCTGACGGACGTAGTGCTGTTGACGAACTATTCCGGGATAGATCCCGAGAGTAACGCCAACAATGCAAGTCTGGGGGGCATGGGGGGCTATGGCATCGACTACGGAAACATGGGTGCGCCATTTGGTATGAATGCTGGACTGAAGGTAAAATTTTAACTAATTCAAATGAAAAACAGAGAGAAATGAAAAAAATATTTCTTCTTCCGATAGCAACCGTTTTCTTCTTGGCGGGCTGCAGAAAATATCTTGACATCAATACGGATCCCGTCAATCCACAGACGGCTACGGCGCAGCTGGTCATCGCTCCAATCATCAACAGGATGGCTATTGATGCAGCATTGGATTATCGACAGGTGATGTGTGTAACGCAGAACTGGGGGTCTTTCTTGTCTTTGAGTGCTTGGGAAAGGCATGGTTATGTAAGTGCAAGTGACGTCAGCGGCACTTTGTGGCGGATGGCCTATGCCGATTTGGGGCAGAATCTGGAAGTCATGATCAATGACGGGGTCGACAACCAGAAATACCAATACGCGGGTATCGGTTATGCTGTCAAAGCATGGGCATACCAGATAACCACGGACATGTACGGTCCGATTATCCTGGACGCCGCGTTTGACCCTACCTTGCTGGCTTTTCCTTACCAGGACCAAGATACCGTGTATCGGAAAGTGCGTACATGGGCGCATACGGCTTTACAATATTTGGATCAGACGGGGCCGGTTGACTATACCGCTGCTTTGAATGCGGTCAGTGGTGATAACCTCTATCGAGGGAACATGGCTCGGTGGAAAAAATTTGTTTATGGATTGTTGGCTTTGCAGTTTAGTCATTTGGTCAACAAATCGGCATTCACAACGGCTTATGCCGATAGCGTCATAAGATATGTTGATTCTTCGTTTGTGGATGAAAGTGACGATGCAACTATTTTTTTCAATGCATCCAATGCCGACGATTCTAATCCTTTCGGGACCAGTCCTGGCAATATCCCCGGGTCTACTACTGTTGCGTATTCTAGTTATGGTGCTGTTGGGTTGCCTATCGTTAAGTTGCTCACAGGTGGCGTACGTGGTACAGCTCCCGACGAACCGAAGGCGTCGGTCGACCCTCGGTTGACACGTATGCTGTCCTACAGTTCCGCAGACAGTATATACCGTGGTGTCGTGGCGACAGAAGGGAGTGCTGGCGATGCGCCGTGTGTGTTGGGGATAGTGGGTAGCGATGGACTGTACCCAGGTAAGTATGTTTTTACGGATGTTGCCCGCTGGCCGGTAATGACCTATTCGCAGCTGCAGTTTGCCAAAGCAGAAGCCTATTATTATAAAGGAGATCTGAGCTCCGCTTATCAAGCATATCTTAACGGCATCAACGGACACATGACTTTTATAAATACTTATGGTCTGACGGACGGATATGACAAAACTATTTCTGCATCGGAAATTAGTAGTTATCTGTTGTCCAGTGAAGTTGTCCAGTCCTCTGATTCCTTGAAGCTTGCGGACATTATGGGGCAGAAGTATATTGCGCAGTGGGGATGGGCTGGTATGGAGCAATGGTGCGATCTGAGAAAATACCATTACGATTCTACCGTGTTTAGGACATATACGCAATTGACGGCATCGCAGTTGGCAGATCAGAACAACGGGCAATATGCCTATCGTTTCCGTCCAAGATATAATTCAGAATATGTCTGGAACGCAGAGGAACTACAAAAATGGGGTGCTTTGGATGCTGCATACATGACTTACGAAACATGGTTTACTAAACAATAAATCAACACAAAATGAAAAAATATTTCTCGATATTCTTTTTTGCCGCTGTCATTTTTTTACTATACATAGGTTGTGAAAAAAATGAGATTAATCTTGGTGGCGACAGCAAGGTTGTGGACAATTCTGTTGCGCAGCTTAAAGTCAATTATGCCTCCCTCTATGCAAACAATAGAATTGTGGTCATTGACATAAACGGCACCAGGGTCAGTCCTGGTATATATGGGAGGACGCCTTTTCCTGGTGGTGGCTTGAATACTTATGGCACAAATTATCCGATGTTCTTTACTGTGGAACCTGGAGAAAACGAGGTCGCCATAGCCATGCCTTATGCGCAGGATAGCTTACATGCTGGTGCTGATTCGACTGTTTTGTTTTCTACAAAAGTAACGTTGGAAGCAGGGAAGACCTATACGTTGCATATCAGTGATACTTCAACAGTTACCAAGACGTTGCTCACGGAGGAGGATTTGACCAAGGCCGATTCTGGTTATAATAGGTACCGTGTGGCAAACCTGATGCCTAATGTTGAAGCAATAGATGTGTATTACGGTAAATCATTGACCAATGTATCATCTGATACGCTCATTGCAGGCAACATCGGTTATAATACCATCGGCGATTACATTACATTGCCAATCAGCATTGGCTCAAGGTACTGGAAGGTAAGGGTTGCGGGTTCGTCTATTCTGAGTACAAATGTATTGGCCTCTTATATAAGTACTGCGACGTATGTAAATAGTAGGACATTTACCATTTTTGCTTTAGGGTATAACGGACTGACTACGGCACCCCGAAGGCCATATATATCATTTTTGTATATCCAGTAGGTTGGTTCTGCCTAATGTATCGTCGACAATGTTTGATGAAAGGTCTGGTCATACAGGATTAAAAATAACTGCTATTAAAGCCCACCGATTTCAACGGTGGGCTTTTCTTTATACAGACCAGGGCATTTGTACTTAATGTTTAGCAACTTGGGTTAAATATTACAGGATAAATTGCCCATTTTTTTTCTTGACAAAAAAGTGGCAAAAAAGTCAAGTCAGCGAACGGTTTGCAGCATTGCCAATGGAACAGTGTCTTTTCAAGGGTATTGGTGAGACGCGTCGCTTAGCTTGTCTTCGGACTGCCTGAACGGCGTAGCCTTCACGAACGCCATTGAAGACATGTTTTGGCGTGCGTAGTTTTGCTTACTTTGTATAAAGACAAATGTAACAGGTGTTTTAAATCACAATTTTAAAAGTGATTGCCCTGAAAGCTAATAGCTAAATTTCTCATTTTCCCCAAGAATTATATCTTCGCCGCTCATTTTAACGCATTAGACATGTCAGCATTCAGCAATCGGATTGCACAGAAACTCAATATCCGGCCTAACCAGGTCGAGGTCGTATTGGAATTGCTCGCAGAGGGCGCGACCATTCCGTTCGTTGCCCGCTACCGGAAAGATAAAACGGGCGGACTGGACGAAGTCCAAATCCAGCAAGTACAGGAAGAGGAAAAGACCATGCGCGAATTTGCCGACCGCAAGGCGTTCATCGAAAAGACGATTTCCGAACAAGGAAAAATGACCGATGCTTTACAGGCTTCCCTCGACAAGGCGACGGCCATCGCCGAGCTGGAAGACATCTACCTGCCGTACAAGCCAAAAAAAAGAACCAAGGCGCAGATTGCCCGCGAAAACGGACTGGAACCTTTGTCCGCATTGGTTTTGGAACAAAGTAACATAGACGTCGCGGCAGAAGCGGAAAAATACCTGAACGAAAATGTCGCCAGCATCGACGACGCGCTCAAAGGTGCGCGGGACATTATCGCCGAAAGCATCAACGAGGACGCGGAACTGCGCTCCAAGATGCGCAAACAGTTTGAATCGGAAGCGACACTGCAATGCAAAGTCGTTCCCGAAAAAGAAGCGGAAGCCATCAAATACAAGGATTATTTCGATTTTTCCGAACCGATTTCCAAAGTGCCGTCGCACCGCGTACTGGCCATATTGCGCGGTTTTTTGGAAGGTTTTTTGCGTGTCAGCATAGGGCCGGACGAAGAAAACGCGATTGCCCATATCGAAAAATCGTATCTGAAAACAGGTACCAACCCAAGCACCGAACAGGTCAAAAAAGCCATCAAGGACGCTTACCGCCGCTTGCTGCAACCAAGTCTGGAATCAGAATTCCGCACGTTGCTCAAAAACAATTCGGACGAGGAAGCTATCAACGTTTTTGCGGAAAACCTCCGCCAGCTCTTGCTTTCCTCGCCTTTGGGAAGCAAAAAACTATTGGCGATTGACCCGGGCTACCGTACTGGTTGCAAGGTGGTTATTTTGGATGAAACAGGCGAACTGAAAAAGACGGGTTTGATTTACATACATGAAAAGAACCACAAACTTCAGGAAGCCGAAAACACGATTCGCAGTCTGGTCGCGGCGTTTGGAACCGAGGCGATTGCCATCGGCGACGGTACCGCAGGACGTGAAACGGAAGGGTTCATCAAGTCGCTGAAACTCGGACTTCCCATTTTCCTTGTCAACGAGGACGGTGCTTCCGTGTATTCTGCATCCGCGACGGCGCGCGAGGAATTTCCCGACGAAGACGTTACCGTAAGAGGTTCGGTCAGCATTGGCCGCCGCCTGATGGACCCATTGGCAGAACTGGTAAAAATCGACCCTAAAAGCATCGGTGTGGGGCAATACCAGCATGATGTCAACCAAGTGCGCCTGAAAGAAAAACTCGACCAGACCGTCGTCAGTTGTGTCAACGCAGTCGGTGTCAACCTCAATACGGCGAGCAAACATCTGCTGAGCTACGTGAGCGGCATCGGCCCCAGCATCGCGGAAAACATCGTGCGTTTCCGCACCGAAAACAAAGGTTTCAAAAACAGGAACGAACTGAAAAAAGTAACGCGCCTCGGCGACAAGGCTTTTGAACAGTGCGCGGGATTTTTGCGTATCAAAGACGGCTCCAATCCGCTGGACGAAAGTGCCGTGCATCCCGAATCCTATGCCGTCGTGGAAAAGATGGCGGCAGACCTGGGCATGGAAGTCAAGGAACTTATCGGCAACGAGGATGCCATCAAAAAAATCCAGCCCAAATCCTACGTTACCGAAGATGTCGGCGAACTCACGATTAAAGACATCCTGTCCGAACTGAAAAAGCCGGGTCTCGACCCGCGAAGCGAGCTCGAACAGTTTGAATTTGCCAATATATTTTCCATCGACGACGTGCAGGTTGGCATGGTCGTTCCTGGTGTCGTGACCAACCTTACACGTTTTGGCGCATTCGTGGATATTGGCGTGAAGCAGGACGGACTGGTGCATGTCAGCGAAATCTGCCACCGCTATATCTCCGACCCGAACGAGGCATTGAAACTTAACGACAAAGTACAAGTCAAGGTATTGGAAGTGGACAAGCCACGTCAGCGCATTTCGCTGTCCATCAAACAGACGCAGGAAACTCCCGTAAACAACCATCGTCGCGACCGCCATCAGCGTTCCGCCAAACAGCACGCTCCCGAAAAGGAACTGTCGATGGGCGACGCATTGGCCGCGCTGAAGAATAAGTTTGGACGGTAGGGCGTTGAACTAAAAAAGCGGCGGATTCGCTGATTGATAGCATCAGCGAATCCGTCGCTTTTTTATTATGTCCAGACCATGGCAATGGTTAAAAAAGGTTGTTTGCTTATGTTTTGAATACCAATAGTTGGTATCTTTGGTCAACAACAAAAATAAATACATGGCTAAGAATACATCTATTCTATTGGGCGATTATTTTGAAAGCTTCATCAACGAGCAAATCAAAAACGGAAAATATGCTTCTGCCAGTGAAGTTGTACGCGCAGCGTTAAGAATGTTTGAACAAGAAGAAACAAAAAAAACCGAACTGATAAAAGCATTGAAGAAAGGAGAAGATTCCGGATTTGCGACACATTTTAATCGTGATAGTTTTCTGAAAGGATTGCACAAAAAATATGCTGAGGAATAATGGATTACAAAATCAGTAAGGAAGCCCAGAAAGACCTAGAGAATATTTGGCTTTATACTTTTGACGTTTGGTCAATCGGACAGGCCGATTACTACTACAATCTGATTGTGTCCGAAATAGAATACATATCGCAAAACCCCACAACTGGGAAGGATTATAGCGGAGTAAGGAAAGGCTATTTTCGTTCTCGTGTAAAATCCCATTTCATTTTTTATCGAATTAGTCTGATTGGGAATCTCGTTGAAATAATCAGAATCCTGCATCAGCAAATGGACATCGAATTTCATTTGGATGAATAAGGTGTTTGTTATATTGCATGCTTACCACTCGTCATCCATCAATGACCGCTTATGTAAAGTATTGTTTTTGCCATTTTCATGTAACCTATTTTGCACTCGCAACGTCCAATGAACGGGACATTGGACATTTAACCATTATTTTTTTGACTTTTATCTTTTAACTTAAACTACATTGAAAAGATTTTATTTTTTGTTTGCGTTGTTGTGCTTCGCGACGTTTTCTTATAGCCAGCACGTCATTAAAGGAACGGTCTCGGACACGACCAGCAAAGCGAAGTTGCAGGACGTGACGGTTTCCGTATTGACGGCGGCAGATTCCTTTTTGTATCAGTTTTCGTATACCGACCCATCGGGCAATTTTCAGATTGCGGTGCCGGATTCCGTGCCTTATTTTTTGTTGTTTGAATATCCGCACTACGCCAGTTTTGCTTCCGGCATGGAACAGCCTGGAAAGAATGTCGATATGGGGATAGTGCCGTTGCTGACCAAGGCACATCTTTTGGAGGAAGTCGTCGTCAAGAAAAGGGTAGGGGCGATGACCATCAAGGGCGACACGACGGAATTTGCAGCGGACAGTTTCAAGGTGCAACCGAACGCTACGGTCGAGGAACTGTTGAAAAAACTGCCGGGCATACAGGTGGACAAAAGCGGCAATATCACCGCGCAGGGACAAGCCGTCAAGCGTGTGCTCGTGGACGGTGAGGAATTTTTTGGCGATGACCCAAAACTCGTCACGAAAAACCTGCGTGCCGACGTGGTGGACAAGGTACAGGTCTATGACAAAAAGAGCGACCAGGCAGCCTTTACGGGCGTTAGCGACGGCAACGATGAACGTACCATCAACCTAAAAATCAAAGAAGCGGCCAAGCACGGCACTTTTGGAAAAGTGGAAGTCGGCGGCGGAACGAAAGGTTTCTACCAGTCGCAGGGCAACTTTAACCAGTTCAACAAAAGCCAGAAATTTTCGGCGACCGCCGCAGTGGGCAATACATCCAAAGTCGGTCTGGACTGGGGCAACAGAAGCATGAACTGGAACAATGACGACAACAGCAACAACGACGGCGAAGACATACAGACGGCGCAGGGCGGCAACTCGACGCTGATTAGTTGGGACGGAAACTATGGAGACAAGGGCGTTCCGTTGAGCCAGTTCGGTGCGTTGCATTACGACAATGCCTATAAACATGGAACCAAATTGTCCGGCGACTATAAGATTAACAACCTGATGATTAAAGGCAATACGGTCACCGACAATATCAACAACCAGAGCGGAACATCGTTGGTGACGCATTCGGACGCGTTTTTTGGCAACCAGTCTTTCCGCAACAAACTGGACGGTCGCGGTGAAATCTATTTTGATTCCGCAAAAAACAATTCCATGGTTGTCAACGCACACGGACAGCTTGACCACCGCAATTCCGAGAGCCATACGATTGGCAATACCGTAGATGGAAATGGCGACAAAGTCAATGACAACAAGCGTTTCCTTACTTCCAAAGGTGATATCAACACGTTCAGTGTCAATATGCTTTTCCGTCATAAGTTTAAAAAAGAGAGGCGCACGTTCTCCATTTATTTGGCGGAGCAATACAATATCAACAACAACGACGGATTTTTAAATAACGAAAGTAATTTTTATGTCAATGGTGTCGTTGACAGCGTGTCCAATATCTATCAACGAAAAGACAACAATAGCAATGTGCTGGTCCTCAATGCCAAAGCGACTTATTCTGAACCATTGAGCAAAAACGCTTCGTTGATTGTCAATTACGGTATCATTACAAGTAATAGTAATGCCGACAATTATTCTTTTGACAAAGATGCCAACGGCCTATATAATACAATGGATTCGGCGTATAGCAATAGTTATAAATTTAATCAATTGATGCACCGAACTGGACTGTTTTATTACTACAATACGAAGAAAGTTAATTTTAATATGGGTTCCAATGTCGGTTTTAACCAATATACACAGACCGACAAATTTGGTCAAAGTGCAGAACTTAAAAGACATTTTGTGAACTGGTATCCACAAGCTTTCCTACGTTATAACATCCAGAGCAATACACGGCTTACGGTTAGTTACCGTGGCAGCAACATGCAGCCATCCATGGAACAGATACAGCCGCTCGCGCAGAATACAGACCCGCTGAATGTCTATATCGGCAACCAGGATTTGAAACCTGCATATAGCAACAATCTGAATATCAATTATAATGCTTTTGATATTATTGCATTTTCCGGTTATTATTTTGGCGTATCGGGTAGCAATACGTTGAACGGTATCACGACCAATACGACGACGGATATTTCGACAGGTAAGACGATTTACGAATATGTCAATGCCAACGGCAACTATAATATTAGCGGATATGGTGGTATTTTCAGAAAAATTAGAAAATGGGACGCCAACTTGAATGTGTTCCTTAACTATAACCAAAGTAGGAACGTCAATTTTGTTACAACAACGGGCAATACACCGGAAAAAAACAATTCCGACAGTAAATCGGCGAGTATTGGATTTTATCTATCTAAAAACAAGGAGAAAAAATATGAAATAGGAACGGAAGCGAGTGCAGGCTATAATTTCAACAAAACCAGTTTGCAGGCGCAACAGGACAATAACTATTTTACATTTAATCTCAATCCCAATGGAAATGTTTATTTAACTAAAAAGGTTAAATTAAATATGGATTATAGTTTCAGCTATTACGGCAAGTCCAACTCGTTCAGCAATCCTTATAGTATCGGAATCATGAACGCGTCCATCAGCAAACTCTTTTTCAAAAATGAAGGCCTGGAAATCCGCGCCGGTGTCAATGATTTATTCAACAAGAACCTCAACCTGCAACGTACCAACTACGGCAACCAGATTGTGCAGGTATTGAACTCGACCATCAGGCGTTACTATATGCTTTCCGTAATCTGGAATTTTAAAACGGGCATGGCGGGTGGAACGCAATAGGCATCAGCTTTTTTTACTTTTACCTTTTTACTTTTTATTTAATATGAAAAAATACGCATATCTAATTGTCGCCTTATTGGCATTGACGCAATACGCCAAAGCGCAGACCACCGACTTTGTCCGTGGCGGACATATCGTCTATGAACGCAAAAGCCAGATGCAGAAATCCATACAGGAATTTGTCAACCTACATCCTCAAATGAAAGACAAAAGCACGGAAATCATGGCGATGTACAATGCGAAATACAAACCATTTCAAGTGACGACCTACGACTTGTATTTTTCTGGCGACAAATCTTATTATACGCCGCAGGAAAAACAACCCGACACGCACCAGGAATACGACCAGATGTTTGACCTGCCTGGACAGGACAACCGAGTTTTTACCGACTATGCGACAAGCAAAAGATTGTCCACCAAATCTATTTTTAAGAGCGTGCTGAATGTTTCGGATTCCATTGAAAAGATTAAATGGCGCATCACCGACGAAACCCGCGAAATTGCCGGGTTTGACTGCCGTCGTGCCAATGGACTGATACATGATTCGGTGTATGTCGTCGCGTTTTACACGACACAGATTCCGTCGTCGATGGGGCCGGAATCTTTCCATGGACTCCCCGGTATGATATTGGGCTTGTCCATGCCTTACCTGCACAGCACGTGGTTTGCCACGCAGGTCTTCCCCAAGGCCGACGAGGCAAAAGCCTCTGAAACCCAAATCAACAAAAAAAACAAGACCGTCAACGAAAAAGATTTCCAATCAACGATTAAGACCATCGCCAACAATGTAGGCGGACAGGATGCGGGTAGCTACCTGATTCAGTATCTTAATTTTTAGAGGAACGCTTCGGGATAATTGTGTAACGCGTATTTGCAAATTTTTTTATATTGCTGTGCTGAGGCATTTATTACAAGCACGGCCATAAAATTAATCAATACCAAAGCCAAAGACATCCAGAAATTAAAGTTTTCCGAACTTTTTGTCAGGTTTAGTAGTTGTATGTTGACAGTCGCGAAATTGATAAATGTTCCTATAAATACAACCGGATTTCCGCGCTCCAATATAAACAACCGAAAATCCTTTTTTGTCTTTCGCCTTTTCCAGAAAGTGGAGATGCCTACTATGGCAATAGTTGCCAAGTCGATGACGCACAATGCAATCGCCAAACGTTTTATTAAAATAAAATCTTGTGTGATATATGGATATAGCATCAAGGCAAGTGCAGCCAATGTCAATATTACTTTCGGCGGTGTGAAAAATGTCAACAATATTTTCCGTCTTTCCTTGCTGAGTTTCCTCTGGACTTGCTTTTCTTTTTCCGACAGGTATTTCCCAAAGCCGGTAGCACCGAATGCTTTATAGACATTGTGTACTGCTTCGTCAAAAGGGATATTGGAGTTTTCGTTCATTTGCGATTCGATGGCGGTCGCCAAGTGGTCCACGAGTTCGGACTGCACGTCGTAGTAACGCACGCTGTGTCTTTGGCAGAACTGGAAAAGCTGGTCGATTTGTTCTTTTGTGAGTGTCGTCATCGTTATTTTGTTTCAAATGCGTTGGGGTAATTGTTGATAGCATACATGAGCAATTGTTTCTTTTGGTGCAGAAACGCACCGAAACTAATTCAGCTCAGTCCAGCAATAAAAAAAGCAATAGCATAATTCTTTATCAGATATGTGTCGCTGATGTTGCCTATAAATATTAGTAAATAGATGAGCAACATGCACGTTTGCGACAGCCAGGCAACATTGTTCTTTTTGCTAAACAAAAGCAATGGTCTTATTTGGTCAAAGTTTTGATTGTTATATTTGATATATGATTTAATATAATAGTCTGCCTTGTGATAAAACATTGATGGGATGAATATTGCCAGAAAAAACGAGGGAATCATCAATGTTATTGCAATATTTTTCGTCACATTTTCCGGCAAGAATTTTATCATTGCACAACACACCGATATATAGGCAACCGTCAATAGGATTTTTGGCAATGTGAAAAATCCCAGGAGATATTGCAGTTGTTGTTTCCTGCCATTTCGCGATATGGCTTTTTCTTTTTCCCGAATGATTTGTTCAAAACCGAATTCGCCAAACGCTCTCTTTGACTCAAGGAATGCATCGTCAAATGTCAGTTCCGGTTTTTTTATCATCAGGTTTTCGATTGTCGTGGATATGTGGTCCACGAGTTCCACTTTGACATCGTAGTAGTTGACGCCCCATTGTTCGCAAAAGTTGTCGATATGCTGTATCTGTTCCGTCGTAAGTTGTTTCATCATCTAAATGGTTTGCGGGTGGAGTAATAGCTGCATGGTGCGCATGAAGTTTTGGAGTTCTTCCAGCGCGTGGCTTTTTTGTTTTTCCCCTTTTTCGGTGAGTTTATAGTATTTTCGAGGACGGTTGCCTATGTTTTCCACTTCGGTCGATAGGATGCCGTCCGCTTCCAGTCGGTGCAGGAGCGGGTAAAGTGCACCTTCCGTAATGGTCAGTTCACCTACGGTCATTTCCTTGACTTTCTGTGTCATTTCATAACCGTACATGCGACCGTTGTCGTTGAGCAATTTGAGTACCAAGGGCTCGAGACATCCTTTGTAGAAGTTACTTTTCTTCATTTGTTGGTGGTTATTGTCTACTTTATTTTTCAGTAATTTGAATTATTCCTATGAGATTCCTCCTATCGTCGGAATGACGGGTAAAATCTTGCTTTTTCTTCCAATCGTCATCCATTTTGAGTGCAATGAACGAACTCTGCATCGTCATTCCGACGATAGGAGGAATCTCCTCACAATGAGACAGATTTATAGCGTATGAGATTCCTCCCGATGGTCGGAATGACGGGTGAGGTGTTGTTTTATCTTCAAGTCCATATCAATTTTGAGTAAAAAGAAATTATTTACCATTTTTCTATTTCTGTCCATAAATCAGTCCATTTAGGATTAAAAGAATTAATCAATGCATCCTTCTTACGTCGTCTCCATTTTTTTAACTGTTTTTCCCGATATATTGCTTCATCAATCGTTGAATAGCTTTCATAATAAACGCAATATTCGAGGTTGTAACTGTCTGTGAAACTGCCTTTAAACAAATGCTGTTTATGTTGAATGATACGTGTACGCAAGTCAGACGTAACGCCTATATACAACGTTGTTTTTGTTTTATTGGTCATAATATAGATGCTGCCGCCCCGTTGCATTCTTTTTGTATTATTTCGTATTCATTGTTTGTTGTACGTTCGATAAAAATATGCATGAAAAATATCAACACGCTTGCACGTCATTCCGACGATAGGAGGAATCTCGTACTCTATAAATTTGTCTCAATGTGAGGAGATTCCTCCCGATGGTCGGAATGACGGGTAAGGTCTCGATGTTTCTTCACACCATTTAAATTTTGAGTAAAATCGGTTTCTATACTATACGTCGCATAAAAATGTGCATTAAAAAAGTAAACATCTCAGCTCGTCATTCCGACGATAGGAGGAATCTCCTATGTTATAAATCCGTCACTATTTGTTAGAGATTCCTCCCGATGGTCGGAATGACGAGCAAGCGTGTTCTCTATTCATATAGATGTGCCTTCCTTGAGTTCATTGCACGAATTTATCCAGCGAGAAGTATAAATCAAATTCACCAAAACAAATATACCTAATTTTCTTATGTATTCTATTTTAGTCATAAATATTTTTTCTAACTAAATATTTTAGTAATATATTTGTACAATGAATCAGGGAATGCCATTGGCGGAAAGAATCCGCCCCGAAAGTCTGGACCAGTTGACCGGGCAGCAGCATCTGGTAGGGAAGGGGAGCGTGCTGCGCAACGCGATTGAGAACGGACATATTCCCTCCATGATTTTATGGGGGCCGCCGGGGGTCGGCAAGACGACTTTGGCAAACATCATCGCGCATACTTTGCAAAAGCCTTTTTACCAGTTGAGTGCTATCAGCAGCGGCGTGAAGGAAGTACGCGAAGTCATCGAGACGGCACGCAAACAGATGGGCGCGATTCTGTTCATCGACGAGATACACCGTTTCAACAAAGGGCAGCAGGACGCACTGTTGGGCGCAGTCGAAAAAGGGACGATTACGCTCATCGGCGCGACGACGGAAAATCCTTCGTTTGAGGTCAATTCGGCGTTGATTAGCCGCAGCCAGGTCTATGTGTTGAAAGCATTGGACAAGGAAGACCTGGAACAGTTGCTACACTATGCCATGGAAAAAGATGTAGTGCTGGGCCAGTTGGACATCAAATTGGAAGAAACGACGGCGTTGCTGCGCATTTCCGGTGGAGACGCACGCAAATTGTTGAACCTTTTTGAACTCGTCATCCAGTCTTTACAAAGCACAAAGAAAGAAGCTATCGTCATCACTGACAAAGACGTGATGGAAATTGCCCAAAACAAAATCGCGATATACGACAAGCAGGGCGACCAGCACTATGATATTATTTCTGCGTTTATCAAGAGTATGCGCGGCAGCGATCCCAACGCCGCCGTGTACTACCTCGCCCGGATGTTGGCGGGCGGCCAAGACGTCAAGTTTATCGCACGGCGCATGGTGATTTTTGCGAGTGAGGACATCGGCAATGCCAATCCCAATGCACTTCTGCTCGCCAACGCAACTTTTGACGCGGTGAACAAAATCGGGAATCCGGAGGCGCGTATCATCCTGTCACAGTGCGCGACTTATCTGGCATCAACACCGAAAAGCAATGCGTCATACCTGGCAATCGACCAGGCGTTGGCATTGGTGCGTGAGACGGGCGACCTGTCCGTTCCGTTGCATATCCGAAACGCGCCGACCAAGCTCATGAAGGATCTGGGCTACCACAAAGGCTACCAATATTCGCATGACTATGAAAATCATTTCAGCGAACAGGAATTTCTACCCAAGGAGATAGCCGGGACTAAACTCTATGATCCCGGACACACGCCGCGCGAGGAAGAGTTGCGCCGAAATTTGAAATCGTTGTGGAAAGATAAGTATGGATATTGAGGCGGTTGTGGGTTACAGGTTCCATGTTCTGGGGGGACAAGCTATTTTTCAGAGTGCATCGGAAATCCGGAATCTGAAACTTGTAACCTGTGGCTTGTTCAGATAGAAGCCAACTGCACTTTCTGCGTCAGTTCGTTGACATTTTCGCGGAAGATGGTGTCTGTGTCCATCAAGTCTTTTACCGTTTGGCAACTGTGGATGACGGTCGTGTGGTCGCGCCCCCCGAAATGTTCTCCGATGTTTTTGAGGGAATTTTTGGTGAAGGATTTTGCGAGGAACATGGAGACCTGTCGCGCCTGTACAACTTCCCTTTTGCGTGTTTTCTGCAAAAGGCGGTCGTAAGGAATGTTGAAAAATTCACAGACCATTTTTTGTATGGCGTCGATGGTCAGTTCCTTAGTGCTGGTCTTGACGAAGTTGCGCAATACTTTTTTGGCAAGGTCGAGGTCGATTTCTCTTTTGTTGAGTGACGACTGAGCCAAGAGCGAGATTAATGCGCCTTCCAGTTCGCGTACATTGGTGTTGATGTTGTAGGCGACATATTTTACGACTTCCTCTGGCAAGTCCAGTCCGTCGTTGTGCATCTTGTTTTTCAGTATTTCAATACGTGCTTCATAATCCGGGACTTGCAGGTCAGCGCTGAGACCCCATCGGAAACGGCTCAGCAGTCTTTCCTGCATTCCGTCCAGATCTTTCGGTGCTTTGTCGGATGTCAGGACGAGTTGCTTGCCGCTCTGGTGCAGGTGGTTGAAGATGGCAAAAAGCGCATCCTGGCTTCTCTCCGCCTTACTGAAAAACTGTACGTCGTCGATGATCAACACGTCAATCATCTGGTAAAAATGGATGAAGTCGTTGATGGCATTGTTGCGGCTATGGTCCTGGAACTGGTTGATAAATTTTTCGCTGCTGACATACAATACGACTTTGTTTGGCATCAGTCTTTTGACTTCGTTGCCGATTGCCTGTGCGACATGCGTTTTGCCTAAGCCTACGTTGCCATATATCACCAACGGATTGAACGAATTGGCACCTGGTTTTTCCGCGACTGTTTTTCCGGCACGGCGGGCAACGCGGTTACTGTCCGATTCGATGAAGGAGTCGAAAGTATAGGATGGATTCAACTGCGGGTCGATCTGCATCTTCCGCAATCCGGGAATGACGAACGGGTTCTTCACGGGATTGTTGATGACCAAGGGAAAGTTAACCTCGTTGTTCGTGTAGGATTTGACAGAACCGGCGGGCAGGTCCATCGAACCGTTTTTGCCTTTGTTGCCGCTGTCCACCAATATACGGTATTCCAGCTTGGCACCTTTACCGAGTTCACGCTTGATGGTCATTGCCAAAAGCGATACATAGTTCTCTTCCAGGTATTCGTAGAAAAACTGGCTGGGGACCTGTATCAACAGAATATTGCCCTTTAATTCAACAGGCTTGATTGGCTCAAACCAAGTCTTGAAGTGCTGCCAATCGACTATATCCTTGATGATAGCCAAGCAGTTCGCCCAGACTGATTCTGCTGAATTATTGTTCATCATATTACGCTTAATCTCCTTTGTTTTTACAGTTTGCATTCAATTTGTTGATAGGAAGCAGTTATACACAGTTTAACGAGCTTCTATTTGTTTTGCAAAGCGAAAATGGAATAAAAATGTTGAAAAAAAAACTTTTTAATTTGAAAAAAAACACCTTATAAGAACAAGTCGTTTATTACCAAATGATTAATTTTTTTGATATCAATGGTAGCTAATTCTATGCCCAAAATAAGCGTTGACGGCCTTGCCTTCACTTGTGGTTTTTTTTATATATCTAATGACGGTTGTGGTCAATGTATTGGGCAGGTTGATGTAAGGAATATTTTTTAAGAAGGGAAAATTCTCATGTCCTTGGGCATTTCTTTCGATTGCCACGATGGTGTACTTTTTTTCCGGAGTAAGCGTGTCGCCGTCCAACAGGATATGGGAAGCGCGCATATTATGGATGGTTAGCTGTATGCCTGCCACTGGTCCACCGCCGTCTTTGGCAATTCTGTCCAGGACGAGCTGCAATATTTTTCCGGGCACTTCCATGCAGGACAGGCTGTCGTCAAAAGGCAATAAGTTGCTGATTGTCTGCTCCGAGATGTCTCCCTTGCCAATCGCGCCTTTGATAGCGTTTGGGCTGATAAAGACAAGGTCAATTCTTTTGCGTAGATAGATTTCTGCTTCGTTTTTTACAGCATCCGTAACGAAATTCCCAAGGAGTCCTTCCGGTTTCCTGTTGGTCAGCCGTACAGTAGCGAACCCGATGACTTGTGGGACGGTCATTGAGCTGTGGTTGGAAGTGTCCTGCGCCATGTTTTTTTCGGTATGGAAAAAAATGGAAGAGGTCAACACGAGATATTTGCAGCTTAGGATATTGATTTTCATCTATTGCTGTGGTATTAAGTTAATATTAGCCGATAGCGATTGACTTTCAATTGAGGCTTCGGCGTTTTGCTTTTGCAAAAAAACGTTAGGATATTTACTTTGTTGTCTCTATATTCGCAAATGGTTTCCGGTTGCCATCTGAAAGCTACTACGTCTATCGCTTTGAATTTGAATATGGATGAAAAATTGTGGCTTTTCGTGAATAGCCCTGATTGGCACGATTATTCCGGTTGGAATGAGATATTTGTAGTGATTTAACAGCTTATTCATTAAACTTAAATATTATATGTCGGACAAAAAAATCATTATCACCGGCGGCGCAGGCTTTATCGGCTCGCACGTTGTCAGGAGGTTTGTCAACCAGTATCCTAACTACGATATCGTCAACCTCGACGCGTTGACCTACGCGGGCAACCTCGCCAACCTTAAAGATATTGAGCACGCGCCTAACTATAGTTTTGTAAAGGCGGATATCCGTGATGCAGTGTTGATAGAGGAAATTTTTGCCACACATAAGCCCGACGCGTTGATTCATTTGGCTGCCGAGTCGCACGTTGACCGGTCTATCGAAGACCCGTTAGCATTTGTACAGACCAATGTCATCGGCACGGTTAATCTTCTGAACGCAGCCCGCAAATACTGGAAAGGCGAATACGACAAGCACCGTTTTTACCATGTCAGCACCGACGAAGTGTACGGCGCATTGGGCAAGACGGGCTATTTCAGCGAGACGACACCTTACGATCCGCACAGTCCCTACTCTGCTTCCAAGGCAAGTTCAGACCATTTTGTACGCGCCTACCATGACACGTATGGTTTGGATACGGTGGTTTCCAACTGTTCCAACAACTACGGTGCGAACCATTTTCCGGAAAAACTTATTCCGCTGTCCATCAACAATATCAAAAACAACCGTCCGATTCCTATCTACGGCAAGGGCGAAAATGTCCGCGACTGGCTCTGGGTCGAGGACCACGCAAGGGCAATCGACGTTATTTTCCATAATGCCAAAACCGGCGAAACCTTCAATATCGGCGGCCACAACGAATGGACCAACATCGACCTCATCAAGCTATTGTGCAAAATCATGGACACTAAGCTTAACCGTGAGCCGGGTACTTCCGAAAAACTGATTACCTACGTACAGGACAGGGCGGGACATGACTTGCGCTATGCTATCGATCCGACCAAATTGCAAAACGAACTGGGCTGGAAACCGAGCCTGCAATTTGCAGAAGGACTGGAAAAAACCGTTGATTGGTATCTTGCCAACCAGGAATGGCTGGACAACGTTACCTCCGGTGCCTACCAACAATATTACGAAAACCAATACGAGAACAGATAATCAGAACAATGGAATTAATAGAAACTCCCCTAAAAGACTGTGTTATATTGCAACCTCAGGTTTTTAAAGACAACAGAGGTTATTTCTTTGAAAGCTACAATGCTGCAAAAGTCAACCAACTGCTCGGAAGAAAAGTGGATTTCGTACAGGACAACCAGTCCAAATCCACCTACGGAGTATTGCGCGGACTGCATTTCCAAAAAGGCGAACATGCCCAGGCTAAACTGGTGCGTGTGCTGGAAGGTAGTGTGTTGGACGTAGCCGTTGACTTGCGTCCCGATTCTCCCAGTTTTGGCAAATGGCATTCCGTCGAGCTTTCCGACGAAAACAATACACAGTTCTATGTTCCGAGAGGATTTGCGCATGGTTTTGTCGTGTTAAGCCCCACGGCGGTATTTGCCTACAAATGTGACAATGGCTACAACAAGGCTTCCGAAGGTGGACTGCTTTACAATGATCCGACATTGAACATCGACTGGAAAGTGGCTCCCAAAGACGTTGTCCTCAGCGACAAAGACCAGGTCAATCCCAAGTTTTCCGAACTGGAATGCGATAGGCTGTGGTAAATAAGGTGTGAGGTCAAAGGTACGAGGTATAAAGAGATTGCTTTTTACCTTGCGCCTCACGTCTTATACTTTACGCCTTTAACTTTTAAACTTAAAACTCCCATGAAAGGAATCATACTCGCCGGAGGCTCCGGTACAAGACTTTATCCCATTACATTGGGCATCAGCAAGCAGCTCATGCCGATTTACAACAAGCCCATGATCTATTACCCCTTGTCGGTACTCATGATGGCCAATATCCGTGAAATCCTGATTATCACTACTGCCGAGGACCAAGCCGGTTTCAAACGTTTGTTGGGCGACGGATCACAGTGGGGATGCCGTTTTGAATATGTCGTGCAGGAAACGCCTAATGGTCTGGCGCAGGCCTTTGTACTGGGCAAGGATTTTATCGGAAAAGACAAGGTGGCTCTCGTACTGGGCGACAATATATTTTATGGCACCGGATTGTCTGCTTTATTGCAGGCCAATAACGATTCGGAGGGCGGTGTGATTTTTGCGTACCAGGTCAACGACCCTGAACGTTATGGTGTGGTGGAGTTTGACGAAAACTTCAATGCGCTCTCCCTGGAGGAAAAACCAACAAAGCCGAAATCCAACTATGCCGTCCCAGGCTTATACTTCTATGATAATTCTGTTGTGGAGATTGCAGAAAACATTGCACCGTCACCCCGTGGTGAATATGAAATTACGGATGTCAACAAAGTGTACCTGACACAGAATAAATTGAAAGTTGGTGTATTAAATAGAGGTACTGCATGGTTGGACACGGGTACGCATGCTTCCATGATGGAGGCTAGCCAGTTTGTCGAAGTCATCGAAAATCGTCAAGGCCTGATGATTGGCTGTCCGGAGGAAATTGCCTACAGGATGAAGTTCATCTCTGCCGAACAACTTACACTACTTGCGGAACCATTGAAAAAAAGTGGTTATGGTGTCTATCTGTCTAAATTAATCAAAAAATAAAAATTTATGGGGGCAACATTAGTAATCTTAGCCGCAGGTATGGCTAGTCGTTACGGGAAAGGGGCAAAGCAAACGGAATCCTTCGGACCATCCGGTGAAACTATCATGGAATATTCCATTTACGATGCCATTGAAGCAGGGTTTGACAAAGTTGTGTTCATCATCCGGGAAGATTTCGCGGATTCGTTCAAGGCCAAAATGGAACCTCTGCTGCAAGGAAAAGTGGAAACAGTCTATGTGTTTCAGTCCTTGGGCAAATTCCTCGGCAACCATGAACTGCCAAAAGACCGTACCAAACCGTTCGGTACGGGTCATGCCATCCTCTGTTGCAAAGGTGCGGTCAATGAACCTTTTGCGGTTATCAACGCCGATGACTACTACGGCAAGGACGCATTTGTAAAAGCGAAAGATTTGTTGTCGGGAAAGGTCAAAGACAACACTTATGCTTGTGTCGGTTATGAGCTGGGCAATACCTTGTCAGACAACGGTTCGGTTACACGTGGCGAAATATTCGTGAACGAAAAAGGTGAAATCCAACAGATTATTGAAAGAAAGAAAATCGTCAAAGAAGCAGGCAAGGCTATCAGCACCGAGGACGGTCACAAGGAACTGCCGTTGGACACCAAAGTCAGTATGAACTTTTTCTGTTTTGACGGAGGTTATATCGACAAACTGGAAATCTTGTACCAGGATTTTCTGGACAAAAACCTGGACGACCTCAAGTCTGAATTTTTGATTCCCGAGGTGACGGACATCCTGATTAAAAACGGCGACGTCCGCGTATTGATGGTGCCGACAACCGCGAAATGGTTTGGTGTCACCTACGAACAGGACGCACCGCTCGTCCGCGCCAAGTTCAAGGAACTGACTGAAAACGGGGAATATCCTTCCAGCCTTTGGGAAAAAGCAAAAGGTTAACGCTTTAAGCGTTAACCTTTTTGGGAATCCTGTGCTATACTAGTCATTTGATTTCGATTGACTTTGGCAACACCTTGACTTCCTGTTTCTTGGGAAGGTCGATGTGCAAAATCCCATTTTTGTAAGCTGCTTCTATCTTTTCGTTGTCCACGCTGTCGTCGATGTTGAAACTGCGTTTGAAGCTCACCAAGCTGTATTCCAGTCTGTGGCTCTTGGTGCTGGCATCTTTTGTTTCTTCCTTCTTTTCGTAGCTGATGGTCAACAGCCCTTTTTCGAGTTTGATTTTAAAGTCCTCTTTCTGAAGCCCGGGAGCAACCAACTGTATGTGGTACGCATCGTTGTCTTCCGTGATGTTGACTGGAGGAAGATTACCTTGTTTGTCCCAGTTGTTGGGAACGGCGTTGAATAATTCGTCGAACAGATCGCCTAGGTTGTTTTTTCTAATAATTGTGTTCATAGTTTTATTTTTTAATTTTTTGGTTATCAAAATATATGTTTGTCCTTTTCCAACATCTGTGCCTTTGCCAGAAATATTTATTTTTAATGACAAAAAGTCTTATTTTGTTAGTTTTATTATGCCATTTTGTCTTTATTTAAGGAGAGGAGTATGATTTTTTGTCATTTTTTCTTGAAAAAATCGTTGTTCAAACTTTTAATTTACCTTTGTTAATCTTAATAATAAACAGGAAAAGTTATGTATCCAGCAGAAATAGTATTACCGATGAAGGCAGAGTTGACCGACAACGGTTTTGAAGACTTAGCAACACCCGAACAGATTGAAAGCGCGTTGGCCGAAAATGGTACGACCTTGGTGGTCATCAATTCCGTATGTGGATGTTCCGCAGGCAGTGCACGTCCGGGCGTATTGTTGGCTGTTGAGCATGCAGCCAAAAAACCTGACCATTTGACCACGACATTCGCAGGTTTTGACGTGGAAGCTGTGCAGGTATTGAGACAGCACTTGTTGCCTTATCCGCCGTCTTCACCCGCCATTGCCTTGTTCAAGGACGGTCAATTGGTGCATTTCGTCGAACGACACCAGATTGAAGGACGTCCGGCAACGCTGATTGCCGCTAACCTTGAGGGAGCGTTTGCGGAATTTTGCTAAAGGAAGGTTTTTTCTTTTTTAAAAATGGCCTCTATCAGAGGTCATTTTTCATTTTTATGTATATTGAGGGATGCAAAAAGAACTGGTTTTACACTATAAAGAATATGCGCACAAAAACGAACTGGGTGACGACGAACAGAAGTTGTTGGACGCAGCCATCGGTGCGACCGACGTGGCTTATGCACCTTATTCGCAATTCAGGGTAGGTGCGGCAGTATTGATGGAAGATGGTGTCGTCTTTTCCGGCGCCAACCTAGAGAATGCCAGTTATCCCGCCGGGATATGCGCCGAACGCGCAGCATTGAGTTTGGCTTCCGTATTAGCACCCAGCCAGAAAATCAAGGCCATCGCCGTGAGTTACAAAAATGGAAATGGCAAAAACGACGGCTTGATTTCTCCCTGCGGTATCTGTCGGCAGACGATTGCCGAATATGAAAACCGCCAAAAAAGTCCGATAGCTGTTTTGTTGTGCAATTCCCTGCCGGATTCGCACGTGTTGGCATTTCCATCGATCGATAGCCTGTTGCCATTTTCTTTTACGAAGGAAAGCATGGATTGAGCCGTATGAAGAAATATTATGCTTGGTCCTCACGCTCCGGCCAAGGCATTCAGTTCCTCCAATCGATTGATGCGTATCATTTTTTTCTTTAAGGTGATGATGTGGGAATTGTTCCATTCGGATAAAAGACGGATGACCGTTTCCGTGGAGGTTCCGATGAAACCAGCGATTTCTTCCCTGCTAAATTTGATGTTGATGTAGTGTTCCGGCGTTTCGCCGTATGTTTCTTTGAAATGTATCAGGGTGCTGGCCAGACGTTCCTTGACGGTTTTTTGGGCAAGGTCTTTTTGTTTGTCCTGGGAAGATTCTACGTTTTGTGCCAACGTCTGCAATACGTCCATGGTCATCATCCGGTTGTTGTGGAGCAATTCGATGAAGATTTGTTTTGGAATAAAACAGACTTGCGTGCTTTCTAGGGCAATGGCGGAACTGCGGTGGACACTGTTGGAAAAAATGGCAAATTCGCCGGCTACGTCACCCGCTTGTAATATTTCCAGAATGTGTTCACGGCCATTTTCCCCGGTATTGACCAGCTTTATCTTCCCTGAGCTGATGCAGTATAGTCCGGTGGGGTAGCTGTTCTCCTTGTAGAGATATTCCCCTTTGCCAAAGGACTGATAGACTTTTTGCGCATCGATTTGTTCCAGTTCCTCGTTGCTGAGGTGTTTGAATACGGACAAAACTCTGCTCGTGCATTTGTTGCATCGGAAAAAACAGTTTTGTTTATTCATGATAGATAGTAGAGGGTCGTGTGTTTAGGATTGATAGTAGTCTACAAACTCGGGTCGTTGAACGTGTCACCTTGGTTGAAGTCGCCCGTTGTCAGGCCTTTTTTGAACCAAAATACGCGTTGGGCCGACGTGCCGTGCGTGAAAGCGTCTGGGACAACATAACCCTGCGCCTGTTTTTGCAGTTTGTCGTCGCCGATCTGCGATGCGGCGTTGAGCGCGGATTCTACGTCAGAATCGTTGAGCGAGATGCCGTTTTTCTGCAACGTTTTGGCATAGTGCGCCCAATATCCGGCGAGGAAGTCTGCCTGCAGTTCCAGCTTGACCGAAAGTCGGTTGTATTCTTTCTCGCTGACACGGCCTCTTGCCGCGTCCAGCTTGTCCGAGATGCCCAAGAGGTTTTGGATGTGGTGGCCAAACTCGTGCGCCACCACATACGCCCTTGCAAAATCCCCCGAGGCATGGAGCTGTTGCTCCATTTCCTCAAAGAATGACAAATCTAAATAAATTTTTTCATCTCCGGGACAGTAAAATGGTCCCATCGCTGCGCTGCCGGTGCCGCAGGCCGTGGTAGTTCCCTCTTTGTACATGACAAATGTTGGGGACTGAAACTGTTTGTTCCATTGGCTGAACTGCTGTTGCCAGACAGTCTTGCAACTTCTGAAAACGTTCTCTGAAAACGAGCTTTCCTTTTTTTCCTCGGCAGACTCTTCGTAAGGCTGGTCGGACTGTTGCGTCTGTTGCGGTGCAAGGTTGTTGACCTGGTTGAGCATCTGCATGGGATTTTTGCCCAGGAGCAAGGCGATGACAATGACGACGATGGTGCCGACACCGCCTATCGCCATTTTGCGTCCACCGCCTCCGCGCCGGTCTTCGATATTACTGTTGTCATTTTGGTCCGGATTGATGAACTCCATAGAAAATATAGATTTAAAGTCAATGATTGTTCCAATAAGGTTTTGCCAACGCTTTTTTAGCACGTAAAATTGCATAAAATTACGTAAAATGGAATTAAATAGCAATCCCTGGAAAATAATTGGTGCAAAAGAAATCTACGAAAACCAGTGGATACGGTTGACCGAATACCAAGTCATCAATCCGTCGGGCAACGAAGGGATATACGGCAAAGTCCATTTCCAAAACCGCGCCGTCGGTGTCGTGGCACTCGACGACGCGGACAACGTGTATCTTGTAGGACAGTATCGTTTTGTCCTGAACCAATATACGTGGGAGTTGCCGGAAGGCGGAGGCTCTTTTGACGAGACACCCTTGGAATCTGCCAAAAGGGAATTGCAGGAAGAAACAGGCCTTAAAGCCGAACATTGGGAAGACCTCCTGACAATGCACCTGTCCAACAGCGTGACGGACGAAATCTGCCACGTGTTCCTCGCCACCGGACTCAGCCAGCACGAAACAGATTTTGACGACACGGAAGACATCCGTATCCAAAAACTACCTTTTGAGACCGTATTGCAACAGGTGCTTGCCGGCGAAATCACCGACTCGATTACCGTCGCGGCGATATTGAAGTTGCGGGTGGTGAGAGGATAAGGACCTCGCAAAATACATAACGGGCAAGCCTTACCCAAACGGATTCGCTGCCCGCGTCGGCGTGACATACTCTTTTATCTGTTCTATGAAGTTGGTCAGTAAGGGATAGTGGACAAAAAAACTCGCGGCGACAATAAACACAATCCCGTACAACGCACCAAAAAGATGCGCCGAATGGTTGATGTTGCCCGTTCCCTTTTTGTCGAGATAAGCCGACAACGCCACATACAAAAAACCGAAAATAAACGCCGGTATTCCGAAGGGGAGGAACAGGATGCCAATTTTCTGGGTCGGCGCAAAAAGCATGAATGCAAACACAAGGGACGACACCGCTCCAGATGCTCCAAGACTCATGTAATAGCTGTTGTTCCGGTTTTTGAGATAGGTGGGAATACTGCTGACCGCGAGTGCCGAGACGTAAAACAACAGGTAGGCCAGCAATCCCATGCGTCCAAACAGTGCTTCAAAAAGCTGCTCTATCACATTCCCAAACGAATACAAGGCAAACATATTGAAGAACAGGTGTCCCACGTCCGCATGTATCAACCCATGGCTGAAAAAGCGGTACCATTCCTTGTTCTGGTCGATAGCAGGAGGATAAAATATCAGCTTGTTGATCACGTCCCTGTTGGAAAAACCAATAAAGGATACGATACAAGTCGCTACGATGATGACTAATGTCAGGCTAAATGTCATGTTTGTATGGTTTGTGTCGGCTATTGGCTATTGGTTAAAAGCCAATAGCCAATAGCTTAATACAGCTTTCTAACTTTGATGGTTCCCTTGACCGTTTTCAATAGTTTGAATGCTTGTTCGGAAAGTTTTGTGTCCACGTCCAATACCACGTAACCGATGCTGTCGTTGGTTTTGAGGTATTGTCCGAGGATGTTGATATTGTGTTTGGATAGTTCGGTGTTGATGGCACTCATCACGCCCGGCATGTTTTCGTGGATGTGCAGAATCCGGTGTGCGGTCGGATGTGGCGGTAGGCTGAGCGATGGCACGGTCAGCGAGCCGTCCGTGATGCCGTTTTCAAGGTATTTGAACAGTTTGTTGCTCACGTCGATACCAATGTTTTCCTGTGCTTCCTCGGTGGAGCCACCGATGTGCGGTGTGAGCAATACGTTGGGGATGCCTTGCAGGCCGCATTCAAACCTGTCGCCGTTTTTCTGTGGTTCTACGGGAAATACGTCAATCGCAGCTCCACTGATATGTCCGCTTCTGAGTGCTTTCTCCAAGGCCTCCAAGTCCACGACCGTGCCGCGTGCGTCGTTGATCAATATGGCGCCTTTTTTAAATTCCTTGATGTTTTTTTCGTTGATGAGGTTGTGTGTGGCAGGGATTTCCGGGACATGGAGCGAAACGATGTCCGACTTGTTGAGCAGTTCTTTCATGGTCTTGCAGGCGACGGCGTTGCCCAGCGGAAGTTTGATTTCCGTGTCGTAAAACAAAACTTTCATGCCCATCGCCTCCGCCAGTACGCTCAACTGTGAACCGATGTTGCCATAGCCGATGATGCCCAGTGTCTTGCCGCGTAGTTCGTGGCTGCCTGTTGCGGACTTGTCCCAAAGGCCTTTGTGGGCGAGTTCGTTTTTTTCAAATATCTTCCTTATCAGCATGATAGACGTGCCGATGACTAATTCCGCTACGCTGCGCGTATTGCTGTAAGGTGCGTTGAATACGGCAATGCCTTCCAGCTCTGCGGCGTGGAGGTCGACCTGGTTGGTGCCGATGCAGAAACAGCCGATTGCTTGTAGTTTTTTGGCTGCGTCCAATACTTTTTTCGTGATTTGGGTTTTGGAACGGATGCCGATGAGGTGTACGTTTTTGATGGCCTCAACAAGCTCTTCTTCGTTCATCGCTTTTGCCAGTTTGATGACATCGGAGTACCCGTTTTCCTTAAATTTCTCTACTGCTTTGTCACTGATGTTTTCCAGAAAGAGGATTTTTATTTTCTCTTTTGGATAGCTGGTGATCGTTGTCATTTTTTTATTTTTTCTGTATATGGTGAATAGCTCTTTTTAAATGGGGCGTAAATATAAAGAAAATCCCCCCGAAAAAACTTCCGGAGGGATTCTGAAAATATTTATTGCGAAAAACCACTGGGTTATTTCTTGACGTTGGCGTAACGTTTCTTGAACTTGTCGATACGTCCGGCCGTGTCGACCAATACGTTTTTGCCTGTGTAGAAAGGGTGTGACGTATTGGAGATTTCCAATTTGATGACGGGATATTCGTTGCCGTCTTCCCAGGTGATGGTTTCGTTGGATTTCGTCGTAGATTTACCGAGGAAAGTGTCACCGTTACTCATGTCCTTGAACACGACGAAACGGTAGTTTTCTGGATGGATACCTTTTTTCATACAATGATTTTGTTTAGGCTGTACGGTTTTTGCCGTAACAATTAAAAAATTAGAGGTGCAAAACTAATACAACTATTGTATTTTGCCAACTATTTTTTGCTTCCGCCTTGTCAAGGCCAATCCGATAAAGCCTATGCCAAAGAAAGCAATCAGGGCCAATATGGAATTGCGCATCGATCCGGTGACTTGGTGGATCAACCCAAAACTAAAAGTCCCAACCACAATTGCCAGTTTTTCCGTGACGTCATAAAAACTAAAGAAAGACGCGGTATCTTTTGTCTCCGGCATCAGTTTGGAATAAGTTGACCGGCTCAATGACTGGATGCCGCCCATGACAATCCCAACAAGTACCGCAACGAGATAGAATCCTGCCGCACTCTGGATGAAATAGGCGATGGCGCAGATGCCCATCCATAGCAACACGACAAAAGCCAACACGTTGACATTGCCATATTTCCCCGAAAGTTTGGCCATGAGATAGGAACCTCCGATTGCCACCAATTGTATGATGAGGATGCAAGAAATCAGTTGCGTCTCGCCCAGCCCAAGCTCTTGGCTTCCAAACAATGTTGCCGCAATCATGACGGTCTGCACGCCCATACTGTAAAAAAAGAACGCGAAAAGATATTGCTTCAATACCGGTAGCGTTTTCACTTGCTGCCAGACTTTTCTCAATTCCACAAACCCTTTGTTGAACAAAGTGACATGCTTGTTTTTGTGGGTATCGGCCTTCGGCAAAACAGCGAACGTGACCTGCGAAAACCCAATCCACCAAAACCCTACAAGCAAAAAACTCAAGCGGGAGGCAAATCCCACATCCATCCCAAAAGGCAACAGCAATACAAAAACGAAACATATTATCTGCAACAAAACGCTGCCGATATAGCCATACGCAAAACCTTTGGCACTCACCTTGTCCTGTTCCTCCACTGGCGCTATTTCCGGCAGGTAGGAATTGTAAAAAACAAGACTGCCACAATAGCCTATCGCCGCCAATATGCAACAGATGATACCGAGGTCCAACCTTTCTTTCGTAAAGAAAAACAAGGCACAACAGGCGACGGAACCCAGAAAACAAAAGAACTGCATGAACCGTTTCTTGTTTCCGCGTCCATCGGCTATGGAAGAAAGCATTGGCGACAATAGGGCGATGACTAGGTAGGCAAACGAAATGGCATATTCGTAAAGTGCCCCGCTCTTAAGATGCATCCCCAAAAATGCGACGTCGTCAGAGACAATCTTATTGCTATTGTCCTTGACGGTTGTAATGGCGTCATAATAGACAGGGAATATCGTTGTCGTAATGACCAGGTTGTACGCACTGTTGGCCCAGTCGTACATCGCCCAGCCGTTGATGACTTTTTTGGAGGACTGCATCAGTGATGTTTTACTGTTTGAAGAGCCATGATGGTTGGTGTTGCAGGGGAAATGGTCGTTGTTGCTGGCGCTTTTTCTTCCTGTGTATCTTCTTTGGTGATAGTTCCGTTGAGGCAATAAACCAAGAAAATGCCACCAACGATGATGCGGTACCAGCCAAACAGTTTGAAGCCATATTTCTGTACATAACCAACGAAAAACCTAATTGCCAACAATGCTACGATGAAGGCAATGGCAAAACCAAGTCCAATCAACAACCAAGAATGGTTACTGGTCATCGTATCGTGCATTTCGGGGTCTTTGAAAGCATCCCAAAGGTCTTTTCCGGTCGCTGCGCACATGGTCGGTACGGCCAGGAAAAACGAAAATTCGGCTGAGGATTCGCGGTTAAGTTTTTGCTGCATACCGCCGATGATGCTCGATGCACTTCGGCTTGTTCCGGGTACCATCGCCAGGCATTGCCATACGCCGATGAAGAAACCTTGTTTGTAGGAAACGTTATCGACATCGGTCGTTGTTGGATTTTTGAACAGTTTGTCAATGAACAGAAGCACAAAACCTCCGATAAACAAAGAAACAGATGTCACAATAGGCATTCCCAGTAACATGTGTATCTTTTTGGAAAAAATAGCTCCCAAAATCAATGCGGGTATGACGGCGACAATCAACTTAAAATAGAAGTTCCATTTGTTCAGGGGGAAAAACTTTTTGCGGTAATAGACAACCACCGAAAGTATCGCGCCGAGTTGCACGACGATTTCGAACAACTGGATGAATTTGTCATTTTCGATTCCCATGACGGAGCTTGCCAATATCATGTGACCCGTGGACGATACGGGCAAAAATTCAGTGATACCTTCAATAATCGCTAAGATGATGACGTGGAATAAGTGGTCCATTGGATTAATTTATATGTTTTTGCAAAGAAAAGGGATTTATTGAATGAATGGTGAAAAGTGAATACGGAATAGTGTCGTTAATTATAACACCAACAGTGGTGCGTCGTTGCTGGAGTTACCGCTCGCAACAATCCCAACTGGTTCTGTCTATCGGCCGGTATCCTCACCGACAGAAACAATAAGCACGATGGACGTACCGATTATCTGTTATGTTCAGTGATTAAGCTTTCGGGTGTGCCTGTTTGAACACAGATTTCAGTTTTTCGATGGTATTGTGGGTGTAGACTTGGGTGGCGGCGAGGTTGGCATGCCCCAGGAGTTCCTTTACGGCGTTGAGGTCGGCACCGTTGTTGAGAAGCTGTGTCGCAAAAGTGTGGCGCAGCAGGTGCGGGCTTTTCTTTTGCAGGGACGTGATGCTGTTGAGGTACTGGCGTACGGTGTTGTAGACGTATTTTGGATAGAGCATTTTGCCGTTGGACAATACGAGCAGGTACGGATGTGGTTCTTTTGACGTCGGTTTTTCGTTGAGGTAGTTGTCGATTTCGGAGAGAAGTGCGTTGCTGACAGGCAGGATGCGTTCCTTGTTGCCTTTTCCCAGCACCTTTATTTGGCCGTTGGTTCGGTCGATGTTGACTGTTTGGATATGGATGAGCTCGTCCCGGCGCATTCCTGTTTCGTATAGGAGCTTGATGATAAGGTTCTGGTTTTTCAAATTCCAGGGTTTGATGTTGGACGGGGTTTCGGCATGTTCTGTTTGTTCAAATTTTTCCGTCTCTTTTTCCGTAAGGAAGGAGGGGAGACGCTTGTTGAGTTTTGGCAAGGTAAATGCAGCCATCGGAGTGGACGCGACATTTCCTTCTTTTAGATGGAAGCGGAAAAAAGACTTGAGTGTGGATATCTTGCGCCGGATGGTGCGTGCGGAATTGTCCTCTTCGTTTTTGAGAGAGGACATCCATGAACGTGCTGCCGCCGTCGTGATTTCCCCGATGTCGTGGATAGCCATTTCCCTTTCAAAGAAAGCCTGCGCCTGCTCCAAGTCCGTCTGGTAAGACGTCGTGGTATGCTGCGAATATCTTTTTTCATATTGGATATAGCGGAGGAACGCGTCGATGGCGGCGGAGATTGGCATGGATTGAGTTGGGAATTGATGATTACGGTTTCGTATCAGAACTAAATTTTAACATCTAAGCACTGTGTGCTGGCAATGTTTTTTGTTTTTATCTTTTTACTTTTGACTTATTGTAGGCATAAAAATAGCCATAAAGTATGACTTTACGGCTACTGATACGTTTTATCGAGTAAAACTAAGCTTCGATTTTACCGGAAGCTATCTGTTGTTTGTAGATTGCTTTCAGGACTTGCATACGGTTCTTCACGGATGGTTTTGTGAAGTGTTGACGTTCCCTGAGCTGCAACAAGGTTTTGCTCTTCTCAAATTTCTTTTTATACTTTTTGAGCGCTTTGTCGATGTTTTCGCAATCTTTTGAATCGATAATCAGCATAACGGTTATATACCCCCTTTGGTTAAATAATCCTGCAAATCTAGTGCCTTGGCATCATATAGCCAAATATGTTTTGGTCTGAGGAAGCATTCGGGACGATAATACGCCATGTTGATTATAAAAAAGTGAAAGTTTGTAATAAAACAAAAGTAAAAAATAAAATCATCTAAGCCGCCATTGGAATATAATAGAGCCACGTCTTTTGGTTGGATGCCGCTACAAAATGGCCAGACTCGCCGCGGTGGGTCTGCTTCGCGTCTGACAGAGCTGTAGGTTCGGGTTTATTTTGTAGCAACGGAATTTATTCTGTCGTAGTAAATTGGAGATGCGGCGTCCCGGGAGAAGCATGGATAGCATATTTTTTCAATCCTTGATTTGTATTAGAAATGAAATTATAGTTTTTTAGAATAGAATACTAAATTTGTATTGTTATGCTCAATCAACAGCAAATAAATACCATTATCAACACTTTGAAGCCGTTTAATCCAAAGAAAATTGGAATATTTGGTTCTTTTGCTCGTGGAGAAAACTCAGAACATAGTGACATTGATATTTTATACCGGTTCGAAAATGTTATAGGATTGTTCAGTTTGATGAACCTAAAAGAGGACTTGGAAAGAAAATTGAACAAAAAAGTAGATTTGGTTTCAGAAAAATATATCCATCCCAAGTTGGCGCCCTATATTGTTAATGATTTAAAAATAATATACGAGCAGGATTGAGAAGGACCTTTTCAGATTGGAACACATCAAGGACTGTATAGGAAAAATTATGGAACTCACCAGAATACTTCATAGCTTGGGCAATTTTGAAACAAAATGGATAGAACAAGATGCGATGATTAGGAATTTTGAAATTATTGGCGAAGCATCAAACCATATTTCAAAAGAAACAAAAGAAGCATATCCAGATTTGGACTGGCATCAAATGAAAGGAATGCGTAATTTTATGACACATGAATATTTTAGTATCCAATTAGATACAGTTTGGGATACGGCGATAAAAGAAATCCCCATATTAAAAAAAACAAATTGAGCAAATTATCGCAGATTTCATTGTAAAAATTTAGGCACTGTCTCCGACTCCATAAACACCATTCCTCCAACATTTCCCCAACTGTGCGAAAACGAATCCGTTAAAAATTAATCCATATTGTATATTTGCCGTTATATATTGCTAAAAATATTAGCGCAGAAAGAATTTTGAAGTCTATGGCAGCATTGCAGGAAGTAAACTATGACGAGTCGAGCATCCGGAGTCTGGACTGGCGGGAACACATCCGCCTGCGGCCCGGTATGTACATCGGCAAACTCGGGGACGGCGCATCGTCCGACGACGGTATTTATGTATTGGTCAAGGAGGTCATCGACAACTGTATCGACGAGCACATGATGGGTTTCGGCAAACAGATTGAGGTGACGATTGAGGACAAGACCGTGACGGTACGCGACTTTGGACGAGGCATTCCTTTGGGGAAAGTGGTTGACGTCGTGAGCAAAATAAATACTGGTGCCAAATATGACAGCAAGGCTTTCCAGAAAAGCGTCGGCCTCAACGGTGTCGGTACCAAGGCCGTCAACGCGCTGAGCGATGATTTCAAGGTGGAGAGTTTCCGTGACGGCAAGACCAAGGTCGCCGAGTTTGAAAAAGGCGAGCTGGTCAAAGACCATAGCCTCGAAGTAACCAACGAACCGAACGGGACGCGCGTAACATTTGTTCCCGACGCCTCCGTTTTCAAACATTTCAAGTTCAAGCTCGAATATGTCGAAGACCTGCTGTGGAACTATTGTTACCTCAACGCCGGGCTGGTCATCCTCTTCAACAAAAAGCGTTTCGTCAGCCGCAACGGTCTTTTGGACTTGTTGCAGAAAAAGACGGATGAAAACGAGCTTCGTTACCCGATTGTCCACCTCAAAGGCGAGGATATCGAAATTGCTTTTTCGCACAACAACGATTACGGTGAGGACTTGTATTCCTTTGTCAACGGTCAATATACGACGCAGGGCGGTACGCACCAGCAGGCTTTCCGAGAGGCTTTTGTCAAGACCGTCCGTGATTTTTACAAAAAAGATTACGACGTGGCGGATATCCGCCAAAGCATCGTCGGCGCGATAGCGATACGTGTCCAGGAACCTGTATTTGAAAGCCAGACCAAGACCAAACTCGGCTCCCAATACACCTATGAAGGCGGTCCGAGCGTCAAGAGTTTTGTGCAGGATTTTCTGTCCAAGGAACTGGACAATTACCTGCACCGCAACAGTGAAACCGCCGATGCGTTGAAACGCCGTATCGAACAGAGCGAACGCGAACGAAAGGAGCTTTCCGGCATCAAAAAACTCGCCAACGAACGTGCGAAAAAAGCCAACCTCCACAACAAAAAACTTCGTGACTGCCGCGTGCATTTCAACGACGAACCCCCAGCCAAGAACAAGGAGGCCTACAACGAAGTGAAAAACAACACGATGATATTCATCACGGAAGGCGACAGTGCCAGCGGAAGCATCACCAAGAGCCGCAACACCGAGATGCAGGCGGTCTTTAGCCTACGCGGTAAACCGCTCAACTGTTACGGCCTGACCAAGAAAATCGTATATGAAAACGAGGAATTCAACCTCCTGCAACACGCGCTCAACATCGAGGAAAGCATGGAAGACCTGCGTTACAACAAAATAGTGATTGCGACCGATGCCGATGTGGACGGGATGCACATCCGCTTGTTGATTATGACCTTTTTCCTGCAGTTCTTCCCCGATTTAGTTAAGCAAAAGCACGTTTACATATTGGAAACGCCGCTTTTCCGCGTCCGCAACAAACAGGAAACGATTTATTGCTACGACGAAACGGAAAAACAGGCTGCCATCAAAAAGCTGGGCAATAAACCGGAAATCACGCGCTTCAAAGGCCTGGGTGAAATATCGCCAGAGGAATTTGGAAAATTCATCGGCGAGGACATCCATTTGTCACCAGTCCTATTGGAACAAGGTGCGCATATCCAGAGCCTTTTGGAATACTACATGGGCAAAAACACGCCGCAAAGGCAGGATTTTATTATCGACAATTTGAGGGTGGAAATAGATTTGGCGGAAGAAGTGGAGTAGTCTCGGGTTACAGGCTACATTAAATGATATGTATTGTATTGGGCAATGAACACGAATATAGATAATGGACACTTGACCGTCATTCCCGCGTAGGCGGGAATCCAATGGTGAAATTCTTCAGTGATTATGCAAATTTTAGTGTTTGTATCAGATTCCCGCCTACGCGGGAGTGACGTGCAAGTCTGTTCTTTTTCTGTTGAGGCACTAATTTATTCTTCGCGAAGTATTAAGTGCTTATCACAATTTGTGATAAGATAGTTTTAAACATAAGGTTGAAAGCTAATGGCTAACAGCCAATAGCCCCTAAACATAAATCAAAAATCTTAAATCATACATTACTATGGTTCACATCGTTTTTGAACCGTCGGGCGCGGAAGTCCTGCAAAAAAGTTTTGAAGTGGACGACACGATGCAGGGCGAAATCCTGGTCGTAAAGGACGACTTTGCATCCGGCCCGATACAAAATATTTACGAGCCGGAAGGTTTCCAGGTCCGCAAAGCCTGGTGGCAAAAGGTATTGGAACTTTCGCCGTACACGGACCAACTGGACATTGTGGACGACAAGATGACCGTCCACAACCTCAAAAAAATGTTGGACGAAAACGCGGAAGAGGTCGTTTGGATATGGATGGGACAGAATCCGCATGATGTCAGCGGCTATTATTGGCTGTTGCAACAACTGGCGCAATACGAAGGACGCATTTACGTGTTGTACCTCAACAATCTTCCGTTCATCAATGCCGACGGCGGCATTTTCTATCCAAAATACTTGGCGGAAATCCAACCCAAGGAATTTAAAAAAGCCAAAAAACTCTGCCGTCCCATCACGTTGAGCGAGTTTGAAGTGGACCCCGACGAATGGAAGAAGCTCTGCGACGAAAACGCGGTTGTCCGCGTACTGGAAGGAGGGAAGAAACTGGTTTCCAAGGACGAAACGTTTTTTGACAAGGAGCTATTGGATGCACTCGGCGACAAGTCTGTCAAGCTGCCGAGACTATTGGGCAATCTCTTGCCCAAACTGAAAGTCAAAACCGGCGACGCGTTCCTCGTCTGGCGTATCCGCGAACTGGTCGCTGCCGGAAGGATTTTGTGTGAGGGAAATTGGGAAAAAGGATGGAAGGACATCGTGCTGAAAGACACGAAAGGAGCGTTGTTTGTGGAGATGGACGTAATTAATGAATAATTGACAATAGCACTCAACCGGAAAAAGTTTAATTTGCAATAACAAAAATGTATCATTATGACAGGATTAAATAATACGCAGTTGGAAATACTGAAATTGTTTACCAATCAGCAATCAGAGGAGGATTTAAAAGAACTCAAGTCTTTGTTGGTTTCTTATCTGGCAGATAAAGTTGTGCGTGAAGCGGACAAATCCTTTGATGCTAAAGGTTATGACGTGAACAGTATTTTTGAAGAATGGAAGAATGCGCATTTTAGAAAATCGGCGTAGTGTATGAAAGTGGTTGTTGATTGTAATATTTGGGTAATGTGCTTAACTTCAAGGTCTCCCTATCACAAAATATATAAGGATTTTGTAACTGGGAGATTTAGTATTTGTGTTACTAATGATATTCTTTTGGAATATGAAGAAGTGATACAATTGAAGTATGGAATTGTAACGTCCACGGCGTTTTTGTCTTTGTTGCGAGAGTTACCCAATGTTATATATATCGATACATGGTATCAATGGAATCTGATTGAACAAGACACAGACGATAATAAATATGTAGATTGTGCCATTACCGGACAAGCTGATAACATTGTTACGCAAGACAGTCATTTTTCGATATTGAAAACAGTTAGATTTCCTAAAGTGTCCTATTGTTCCATAGATGAGTTTTTGGAATTGATTAAATGAATAAAAAATATATAGCTATTCTGTAAAGACATTATTTATTACTTCATACAATCTCACTCTTTGTTAGACATCCAATCCATACACCACGTCGCGATTATCACCGACGACTATGCCAAAAGCAAAGCTTTTTATACGGAAATACTGGGCTTTGAAATCATCAGGGAAGTCTATCGTTCCGAAAGGCAGTCGTACAAACTCGACCTGGCGATAAAAGGCCAATACCAGATAGAGCTGTTTTCCTTTCCGGAATACAGGGAACGCGCGAGCCAACCGGAAGCGAAAGGCCTGCGGCATTTGGCTTTTGCCGTTGCCGACGTGGAAAAGTCAATAGATTTTTTACGCAGTAAAAACGTGGACGTGCAGGACGTGCGCGTGGATGAATATACCGGGAAAAAGTTCACGTTTTTCTACGACCCGAACGGACAACCGTTGGAACTTTATGAAAATAATTGAGAATGGAACAACAAAACAAAATACGTAAAACCTCGCGGGCATTGAGCATTGCGGCATTGATTAGCACATTGCTGTATTTTCTGTTGCCATTTACGTTTACTTTACCTTCAATAGTGGTATTTGTTGTCGTTATAATGCTCCTTTTGTCGTTGTTGATGTCGTTGACCTCAGTGATTTTGAATCGACGCAATGGATTGGGGTGGTTTATTTTTATAGTGACGGCAATCGTTATGTTTGTGCTTTGGTATTTTTTCAAGGATTTTCCATAGCTGTTGGTTATTGCCGATTTGTTATTTTTTAATTTTTAAAAAATAGAACAACAAAACAAAATACGAAAACGCTCGAAAACATTAAGCATTGCTGCATTGGTCTGCACATTGCTGTATATTGTTTTGGCGTTTAGCGCGCTTTTGGAAAAGGCAATAAGTGTCATTGTGTATCTGTTTGTTTTGTCGTTGTTGATGGCATTTGTCGCCGTCGTATTGAATCGGCGCAACGTATTGGGCTGGTTTGTTTTGGTGGTTGCGGCGGTGGCTATGTTCGTAGTTTGGGATTTGTTCCATAATTTTCATCTACCGTTGTAGTTTGGAATTTATAGCATCCACATTTTTTTAATTTAATTTTTTTACTTATTTAAATAAATGGCTAAAGAAGAAAAACGTGAAATCGACCTGTCCGTGGAGACGGGCGTGCAGGGTCAATACAAAAGTTGGTTTTTGGACTATGCGTCCTACGTGATATTGGAACGTGCCGTCCCGGCGATAGAGGACGGCCTAAAACCCGTGCAGCGGCGTATCCTCCACGCGATGAAGGAGATGGACGACGGACGTTTCAACAAAGTCGCCAATATCATCGGGCAGTCGATGCAGTACCATCCGCACGGCGATGCATCCATCGGAGACGCCCTGGTCAATATGGGACAGAAGGATTTGCTGGTTGAGACACAGGGCAACTGGGGCGACGTGCGCACGGGCGACGACGCTGCGGCGGCAAGGTATATCGAGGCACGCCTGTCCAAATTTGCGTTGGAAGTGGCGTTCAACAACAAGACGACGGAATGGCAGTTGAGCTACGACGGCCGTAAAAACGAACCCGTGACGCTGCCTATGAAGTTTCCGCTGTTGTTGGCGCAGGGCGCGGAAGGTATTGCGGTCGGGCTTTCGACCAAGATATTGCCGCACAATTTTATCGAACTTTGCGACGCAAGCATCAAAGCCTTGCGCGGCAGGAGTTTTGAACTGTTTCCCGATTTCCAGACGGGCGGTAGGGTCGATGTTTCGGAATACAACGACGGCAAGCGCGGCGGCAAAGTCAAAGTGCGCGCCGACATAGAGGAAGTGGACAAAAAAACGCTGGTCATCAAAAGTGTGCCTTACGGTGTGACGACTTCCACCTTGAAGGATTCCATCATCAAAGCCAATGACCAAGGCAAGATAAAAATCAAAAAAGTAACGGACGAGACGGCCGCCAACGTCGCTATATACGTGGAACTCGCGGCGGGCATCTCGCCCGACATCACGATTGATGCGCTGTATGCTTTTACGGACTGCGAGGTGAGTATTTCGCCCAATGCCTGCGTGATTATCGACCAGAAGCCGCATTTCGAATCGGTCAGTCACCTCTTGCGCGTTTCTGCCGAGCATACCAAAAGCTTACTCCAGAAGGAACTCCAAATTAAGTTGGCGGAACTGGAAAACAAGTGGCACTACACTTCTTTGGAAAAAATATTTTTCGAGGAAAAAATATACAAGGAACTGGAAAAAAAGCACGAAACCTGGGACAACGTCATCGAGGCGATTGACAAGGCTTTCAATCCTTTCAAAGCCAAACTGAAACGTCCTATCGAACGCGAAGACATTCTCAAACTGACGGAGAAACCCGTTCGGCGCATCTATCGATTGGACATCAACGAACTCAACGAGCAGATAAAAGCGACCGAAGCGGAAATCGAGTCTGTCCAATACGACCTGGAGCACCTGACCGATTTTGCGGTCAAGTATTTTGAAAACCTGAAAAAGAAATACGGCAAAGGTCGTGAACGTATGACCGAAATCAAGACTTTCGACAAGGTGGAAGCCCGTCAGGTCGTGATTGCCAATACCAAGCTGTACGTCAACCGTGACGAAGGTTTTATCGGTACTTCACTCAAAAAAGATGAACTGCTGTGTGAATGTTCCGACCTCGACGACATCATCGTATTTACCAAACGCGGTATTATGAAAATCGTGAAAGTCGCGGACAAAGTCTTTATCGGCAAGGACATCATCCATGCCGCCGTGTTCATCAAGTCCGACGACCGCACCACGTACAACATGGTATATGTTGACGGAAAAACGGGTGTCAGCTACGCTAAGCGTTTCAACGTTACCGCCGTCACGCGTGACAAAGAATACGACCTCACCAAAGGTACGGACAAGTCCAAAATCTTGTATTTCTCTGCCAATCCCAACGGAGAGGCTGAGGTTGTAAGGGTGTTGCTGAGTCCCAACTCCAATGCGCGCAACAAGGATCTGGATTTCTTTTTTGAAACGTTGGACATCAAAGGACGTGGCAGCATGGGCAACCAAGTTACCAAATATGCCGTTAAGAACGTCAAGTTCAAGGAAAAAGGCAAAAGTACATTGGAACGCCGCAAATACTGGTACGACGACAAACTTGGCAGGCTCAATACCGAAGAAAAAGGGCAATACCTCGGCTCTTTTGAAAATGAAAACCTCATCGTCGTCTATCGCGACGGCAGCTACGAAATCACCGACACCGAACTTACGCAGCGTTTCGACCCTGAAAAAGTCATGCTGGTAGAGCAGTTCAACTCCGAAAAAACCATCACGGCGGTTTATCTTGACAAAGACAAAAACATCTTCAACGTCAAGCGTTTCCATATTGAGACATCGACGATGCACAGCAAGTTTACCTTCATCAAGGAAGGTGTCGGCAATGTATTGTACGCGGTTACGACGATTGAGGACCCGATATTGATTGTCCAAGGCGGCACGGGCAAGCAAGTACGCACCGTCCGTTTCAAAATCGGCAAGATGGTGGATATCACAGGTTGGAAAGCCATCGGTACCAAGCTTATGGAATACACCAAGTCCGCCGAAATGGAATGGCAGAAACCTTCCGACGAAAACGGGCAACCGAGTTTGTTTGATGCGTAGATGTAAGTCAAAAGGAAAAAGTCACAAATTAAAACGGGCGAACATACAATTCGCCCGTTTCCATATACTTTTATTTGCACTTCTCAACAGCTCGATTTCTTATCTTCTCCGCACAAGTCTCCGGCCGTAGGATGGACTTTGCAGGCGGCACAGGTTTCGCCGGTGAAGGACTTTCGGCCTCCCGCCTTCCCGTCTTTATTTGAAATACTGCAAATCCGTATCAGGGCTGAGTTGCAGCAGGCTATGGTAGATAAGCCGGATGGTATTTTCCACGTCGTCCTTGTGTATCATCTCCACGGTCGTGTGCATGTAGCGTAGCGGCATGGAAATCAATACCGACGGGCATCCGTCATTGGAATAAGCGAAACTGTCGGTATCCGTTCCGGTGCTTCTGCTCAGTGCGCGCATCTGGTAAGGGATTTTTTCTTTTTCCGCAATCTTTTCGATAAAATGCAGGAGCTTGACTTGGATAGCAGGTGCGTAAGCCAATGCTGGACCTTTGCCACAGGTAACGTCGCCTTCGATGTTTTTGTTGATGAACGGAGTCTGCGTGTCATGCGTTACGTCCGTGACGATGGCAACGTCCGGTTGTATGCGTCGCGCCATCATTTCGGCACCACGCAGACCGATTTCTTCCTGTACTGCGTTGACGATGTAGAGTGCAAAAGGCAATTTTTTCTTGTTTTCTTTCAACAAGCGGGCAACTTCCGCAATGATGAAACCGCCGATGCGGTTGTCAAAGGCTCTGCCAATCCAGTTGTCGTTGGCGAGTTCGTCAAAACCGTCTTGGTAAGTGACAACGGCACCGACATGGATACCCAGTTCCTCCACTTCTTTTTTGCTTCTTGCCCCACAATCCAGGAATATGTTGTCCACCGCCGGTTGCGGTTCTTTCCCCGGTCCGGCACTCAGACGCGTGTGTATCGCCGGCCATCCAAACACGGCTTTTACCAAGCCTTTTTTGCCGTGAATCCACACGCGCATCGCAGGTGCAATCTGATGGTCGGAGCCGCCGTTGCGTTTCAGGTATATCAATCCTGAATCCGTGATATAGTTGACAAACCAGCTAATCTCGTCGGCGTGTGCTTCGATGACGACCTTGAAAGCCTCGTCTGGATTGACAATCGCCGCAACCGAACCGTAAGGGTCCACGATATGTTTGTCAATATAAGGACGGATATAGTCCAGCCATTTCTGCTGGCCGGAACTTTCAAATCCCGTAGGCGATGCCGTGTTGATATAATCTTTCAAAAAACTAAACGACTGTTCCGTGATGATTCCTTTTTCCTTTTTGGGAACTTTCTTTTTCTCTTTTGCCATGAAAAATGTATTTATTGGGCAAATGTAAAAAAGGATTTTTTTAGTTGAGAGCGGAATGTTGGGAATGGAGAATGGAAAGGCTTACAGAACAAAAACATCCCAGTGGAAAAACTTAGGCTGTTTCTAATGCTATCGTAATCGGCAACGTTCTTTACTTTTGTCTTTTTACTTTTTAATTTATAATATGCAAGACGAAGATTTGAAATGGAAAACGCTTTCTTCCGAATATCTTTTTAAGGATACTTGGCTGACGGCCAGAAAGGACAAGTGCGAACGCGCCGACGGTAAAATCATTGAGCCTTATTATGTGATGGAGTATCCCGAATGGGTCAATGCCTTTGCCGTCACTACGGACAACAAGATATTGCTGGTCAAGCAATACCGTCATGCCGCCAAGGAAGTGTCCATCGAGACGCCCGGAGGTTGCGTGGATGCGACAGACATCAATTTTGAAGATGCCATGCGGCGGGAGCTGTTGGAGGAGACGGGGTATAGTTTTGAAACGGTGCATTCGCTGGGACGTATTTCTGCCAATCCGTCGACGAACAACAACTGGATGCACATGTTCATTGCGCTCGGTGGACACAAAATACAGGAACAGAACCTCGACCCCAACGAGCAGATTGAAATCATGGAACTCAGTTTTGATGAACTGATGCAGGTTTTGGACGAAAAACGCATCATACAGGCGATGCACGTCACGACGATATTTTACGCATTGCGTTACCTCAATAAGATTAACTACACACTATAACATTTTATTTGAAAAAGATAGTCGTCATCGGCCCTGAAAGCACGGGGAAAAGTTCGCTCTGCGGGCAACTTGCGCAGCATTACGATACCTATTGGTGTCCCGAATACGCACGCCAGTATCTTTTGGAAAATGGGAAAGATTACCGATATGAAGATTTGCTCGCTATTGCCAAAGGCCAGTTGGCGTTGGAAGACAGCTATACAGAGAAAGCACGCGCCGAAAACAAAGAATACCTTTTCATCGATACAGACATGTATGTCATGAAAGTCTGGTCGGAATATGTCTTTGGCAAATGTGACAACTACATATTGGAACAGATTGTTCAGCGTGAGTACGACTATTATTTCCTTGCCAATATCGACCTCCCCTGGACCGCGGACGAGCTCCGTGAATATCCTGACGAAAAACCGCGCATCGAACTGTTCCATATTTACAAAAATCTATTGGAAAACCAGTCTACGCCGTGGTCGTTGGTTTCAGGAGTGGGAGAGGAGCGGATTGCGGGAGCGCGTAGGGTGCTGGATGCAACTATTTCCAACAGTGAAGACGCTAAGCAATAGGTAAAACATACTACAACGTTATAAATCTGATATATTTTGCTCACGGACGGCACGGATTGTCACAGATACTTTTTCATCCATGCCAATCCGTGTCATCCGTGAGTAAAATAATACTTCTCTATTTCCCTAAAATCCTTTCAATCTCACTCAGTTCCAACGGCGAAAAAGTCAGGTGGTCCAGGCTTTTCAGAGAGTCCAGTAACTGTACTTCGTTGCGTGCGCCGACCAACACCGACGTTACGCGTTCGTCTTTCAATAGCCAGGCAATCGCCATCTGTGCTAGCGACTGGCCACGGCTTTCCGCAATACTGTTGAGTGCCTGTACCTTGACCATGACCTCATGCGTTATCGTGTTCTGCTTGAGCGAGAAATCCCTGGCGGCACGCGAATCTTCGGGGATGCCTTTCAGGTATTTGTTGGTCAGCAAGCCCTGCGCCAAAGGCGAAAACGCGATACAGCCTACGCCATATTGCGCCAAAACGTCCAGCAAGCCTTCTTCCGGTGTGCGGACGAGCATCGAATATTTCGGTTGGTGGATGATGCACGGCGTGCCAAGGTCACGCAAAATGTCAAAAGCCTGTGCCGCTTTTTCGGGTGGGTAGTTGGAGACGCCGACGTACAAGGCTTTTCCTTGGCGGACAACCAGGTCCAGTGTGCGCATCGTCTCTTCCAACGGCGTTTCGGGGTCGGGGCGGTGATGGTAGAAGATGTCCACATAGTCGAGCCCCATCCTTTTCAGGCTTTGGTCGAGGCTGGATACGAGGTATTTCTTGCTGCCCCAGTCGCCGTAAGGCCCTTCCCACATCGTATAGCCAGCCTTGGTGGAGATGACGAGTTCGTCGCGGTGTCCCTGGAAATATTGTTTCAGTATTTTACCAAAGTTCTGTTCTGCGGTACCCGGAGGCGGTCCATAGTTGTTGGCTAGGTCAAGATGGGTAATGCCACGGTTAAAAGCCGTGGTTATCGTCTTGCTGAAAACCTCGTAGCAATCCACGTCGCCAAAGTTTTGCCACAGTCCCAAAGAAATGGCGGGCAGTAGCAAACCGCTTTTGCCACAACGGCGATAGGGTATTTCATGGTATCTGTCTGAATTGAAAGTCATGTCGGATAGATTTATCTGTACAGGTCGCAAGTTACAGGTTTCAAGCTACAAGTTGTCAGCAGCAAACTTGCTGCAATATTCCTTTATCAGTTCCCTGACTTGCCGAAACTGTACGTTGATTTCTTCTTGCGTTCCTGTCGCCTTTGCTGGGTCTGGAAAGTTTTGATGGAACTTTTTCGCTTTGGTTGGAAAGAACGGACAGCGTTCTTTGGCGTTGTCGCACACTGTAATTACAAAATCAAAGTCAATGTCGTAATATTCGTCAATGTTGTTTGATGTGTGTTTAGAAATGTCAATGCCGTCTTCCTGCATTGTGGCAATCGCTTTTGGATTTACTCCGTGTGTTTCCACACCTGCACTGTAAATATCTGCTTTTTTGTCTGAAAAATGTCGCAAGTAGCCTTCGGCTATTTGACTTCTGCAACTGTTGCCGGTGCAAAGCACCAAAATTTTCTTTTTGTCTATCATACGAATAACCAAATGATATTGATGATGCAAAATTTCGGGTCAAAGCCAAAAATGACCTGCAACACCACAACCGAAGTCGTTATGATGATTGGCTTTTTGTATTTGATGAATAATACTTTTATTGTTAAACGCCCACTATTTTGCTTCTCCGTTCCATGATGACGTTGTCTTTCCATACGCCGTTCAGTTGCCCGATTTTTTCCCGGAAACCGATTAGCCGAAACCCACATTTCTCGTGTAGCTTGATGCTGCTCGTGTTTTCAGCGAAAATGCCTGACTGCAATGTCCATAAACCGTTCTGATCGCTTTTGGCAATAAGTTGTTGTAGTAGCAATTTGCCAATTCCTTTTCCACGGAAATCGTCGGCCACATAGACACTTACTTCTGTTACGCCTGCATATACGCTCCTACCCGAAACAGGCGTAAGTGCTGCCCAGCCCGTCATCGTTTCCCCTTCAAATGCGGCAATCCTACATTCAGGTAGATGGGTTTTGTCCCAGCTTTCCCAGTCAGGGACGTTGGTCTCGAAAGTTGCGTTTCCTGTTTCAATTCCCTGTCGGTATATTTCAGCGAGTTGGGAATAATGTTTTTGTTCAATTTTTTGAATGTCCATAATTAACAACAACCGCTATTTGGTGAACAACAGGAAGTCTTCTCCGTTTGTAACTCCGACAATTGAATTTTCTGTTTTTCTTGCGGTATCCCGCATTTGTCGCTTGCCAGGCAAGCAGTTTGTTTGTTTTTTAAAACAAAGTGGTTACCGTTAAAATCCAAATCGTATTTACCAATTGTTTCAGCCTGGTATTCTACTTCTATTTCGGCATCTTCAATATCCAGATTTTCTTCGGATAGTTTGATAATGTCTAATAGTTTGGTGGATTTTAATCGGTGTTCAATGTCGTTGGCATTCCATAATTGGAAGTTGACTACTTTTTCGTTTCTGATTGTTCCGCCGCAATCAATAAAATGTTTCGTGATCGCGCCTAGTTCTGTAACGTGGAAATGTTCGGGAACAAACGTTCCGTTTTCCAATTTGAACGATACATTTTCCAATGTCGGCAAAAGTGCTTTTACTTCTGAAAGTTTCATTTTTATTCGTTTTTTTCATTAACAACAGTTTTTTGCCTTGTCGGCAAGCCTGGCTGAAAGGTTGCCGAAATAGTTTTGCAGTTTTTCGATGGCTTTTTCGTCAATGCAGTAGCAAATGGCGTTGCCTTCGATGCTTCCCTTTATTAGTCCTGCGTTTTTGAGTTCTTTCAAGTGTTGTGAAACCGTTGGCTGAGCCAGCGGTAATTCGTTCACGATGTCGCCGCAAATGCAGGTGTCCACTTTCATTAGATATTCAACGATTGCTATCCGTGCAGGATGTCCCAACGCTTTTGCCAAAGTCGCGATGGCGTTTTGGCTTTCTGTAAAATGCTCGGTTTTTGTCGCACCCATTTTTATTGTTTAATTGCAATATTACGATTAATATTTCGAAAGCGTTGACCTGCCGGAAATATTTTATTTGTTGTTCAATTTTCGTGTGTCTTTGTGCAAAGAAAACGAGATTGCCTGACCCGCCATAATACAGTATGGGCGGTGCGTTATTTTTTATGGGTATGGTGTCTGTCGCAGAGCCAGTGTCGGGAAAGGCGAGCTTTTTATTTAACAAAGAAATAATTCCTCCCAATTAGGATATAAAATGTAAAATGAGTGCGACAAATTCCTTACTTTTGCGCCCGAAATTGGGAATTTTGCCCTTTTTCAACTAATAAAATAAAATATTTTTCGTTTTATGGCGGACTTGAAATTACAACGCAACTTTGGTATTGCTGCACACATCGATGCCGGTAAGACCACGACCACCGAGCGTATCCTGCGCTACACGGGTATGATCCACAAGATTGGTGAAGTGCACGACGGCGGTGCTACGACGGACTGGATGGCACAGGAAAAAGAAAGAGGTATTACGATCACCTCCGCAGCGGTAAGCTGCAAATGGCCTTTCCCGACTGTACAAGGCCAGAAAAATGCAGACACAAAAGATTATTCCTTCAATATCATCGATACTCCGGGACACGTTGACTTCACTGTGGAAGTGGAACGTTCCATGCGTGTGTTGGACGGTCTGATTGCCCTGTTTTCTGCCGTTGACGGTGTGGAACCGCAGTCGGAAACCGTATGGCGTCAGGCCAACCGTTACCATGTACCCCGTATCGGTTTTGTCAACAAGATGGACCGTCAGGGTGCAGATTTCCTCAACGTTGTGAAACAATTGCACGAAATGCTGGGTGCCAATGCTGTGCCTTTGCAGTTGCCAATCGGCGCGGAAGACGATTTTAAAGGCGTTGTCGATCTTATCAAGAACGTAGGTATCATCTGGGACGACTCCACAGAAGGGATGACGTACGCAGAGATTCCGGTTCCTGACGACATGGTTGCCGAAGTGGACGAATGGAGAGCCAAACTCGTAGAAGCTGTTGCGGAATACGACGACAACCTGATGGAGAAGTTCTTCGACGATCCCAACTCAATCACCGAAGAGGAAATGCATGAGGCCATCCGTAAGGCTTGTATCGACTTGAGCATCATCCCGATGATGTGTGGTTCTTCTTTCAAGAACAAAGGCGTGCAGACCGCACTCGACGCTGTCTGCCGTTACCTGCCTTCACCGATTGATATCGGCGATACCATCGGCGTCAATCCGGATACGGAAAAAGAAGAACGCCGTGCACCGGATGCCAAAGCACCGTTCTCCGCTTTGGCGTTCAAGATCATGACCGATCCTTTCGTTGGTCGTCTGGCATTCTTCCGTTGCTATTCCGGACATCTGGACGCGGGTTCTTACGTCAAGAACATGCGCAGCGGCAAGAACGAACGTATCAGCCGTATCATGAAAATGTTTGCAAACAAACAAAACCCGATCGACTTCATCGAAGCAGGCGATATCGGTGCGGCTGTTGGTTTCAAGGAAATCAAGACCGGAGATACGCTCTGCGACGAGAAGTACCCGATTGTTTTGGAAAATATGTTTATACCGGAACCTGTCATTGCCATCGCCATCGAGCCTAAAACGCAGGCGGACGTGGACAAAATGGGTATGGCCATCGCCAAACTGGTCGAAGAAGATCCTACACTTCGTGTCAACACGGACGAAGATACGGGTCAGACGATTTTGCGTGGTATGGGTGAGCTGCACCTGGAAATCATCCTGGACCGTATGAAACGCGAGTTCAAGGTGGAAGTCAACCAAGGTGCTCCCCAGGTTGCTTACAAAGAAGCATTCGGCAATACGATTTCCCACCGCGAAACGTTGAAAAAACAGACAGGTGGTCGTGGTAAATATGCCGATATCCAGTTTGAAATAGGACCTGCCGACGCAGAATGGCTGAAAGAAAATGAAGGCAAGTCTTTCCAGTTTGTCAACGACATCTTCGGTGGTTCGATTCCCCGCGAATTTGTACCAGCCATCCAGAAAGGCTTTGAAACCGCAATGGGTACGGGCGTATTGGCTGGCTATCCGGTCGAGAGCATGAAAATCCGTGTGTTCGACGGCGGTTTCCACCCGGTGGATTCCGATGCGATGTCCTTTGAATTGGCTGCCAAGGCTGGTTTCCGCCACGCTGGTGCCAAGGCAAAACCCACGTTGCTCGAACCTATCATGAAAGTGGAAGTCACGACGCCTGACCAATACATGGGCGACGTTACGGGTGACTTGAACCGTCGTCGTGGTATGATGGAAGGTATGGACAGCCGCAACAACGCACAGGTCATCAAGGCCAAAGTACCTTTGAGCGAAATGTTCGGTTACGTTACGCAGTTGCGTTCCCTGTCTTCTGGCCGTGCAGCGTCCACGATGGAGTTCTCACATTACACACCAGCACCTAACAACATCGCTGAAGAAGTAATCGCCAAGAACAAAGGAAAGGTAAAAGTCGACGACGAAGATTAATCCTTCGGAATCGTTTTCCATCGAATAGCAAATCTCCTGCAAATAATTATTTGCAGGAGATTTTTTTATTTGTTAAAATTGCTAACAAATATTCCAATACCAATATGAAAACTGTTTTGCTTTTTCTGTTCCTTTTGGGTCATGCCATAACGGATGCCCAAGATTTTGCTTTCGGAACGATGAGTGACAGGGACCGACTGCTCGCCAAAGACTCTTTGGACAACTTCTCCAACGCTATCGTATTGAACGAATATGGGAACGCGCGTATGTATTTTGACGATCTTAAAGGTCGGATGGGTATCCACTATTTGTACCATGTGCGGATTAAAATATTGAACAAGGAGGGTCTGTCCCATGCCAACATCGTCATACCTGAATACCAGGGCGATAATGGTGACTATGAAATGGTAAAAGTCAATAAAGCCTCCAGTTTCAATTGGGACAATGGTTCTTACAAAGAATCTGTTGTGACGGAGAAGAATATCTACCGGGAAAACTACAGCAAGTATGTGACATTGGTCAAATTTACATTTCCTGAACTGCACGATGGCACTATCGTAGAATATACTTACGAGAAGGAGACTCCACGGATATTTAATTTTCAGACGTGGGAATTTCAGGATGACATACCTAAGGCGAGAAGCGAATTTGAAGCGATTATTCCTGCCAATTACAATTACAATGTCGTATTGCGCGGCTACTTGAGGTTGACGGACAGGAGAGAAAAAGTAATAAATGAAGATGTTTCTATCGCGGGATGGCGTGTCAATTCCTCGGACATGACCTATATCATGGAAAATATCCCGGCATTTGTAGAAGAGGACTACATGACGGCGGCGTCTAATTTCAAATCAGCGATCTATTATGAGCTTTCGGACGTGTTGATGCAGGATGGCAGCACAAGAAAGTTTACGCAGACTTGGCGTGACGTGGAGACGACGTTGTGGAACGACCCTAGTTTTGGCAAACAGTTGCGGAAGGGTACTTACGAAGATATCGTACCACAGGTTACGACAGGTCTGCCGGGCAATCTGACCAAGGCAAAAGCAATCTATCGGTATATCCAAAAACAGTTGAAGTGGAATGGGCGTTTGGGTATGTTTACCGAGACGACGATTGACGATGCCCTGAAACGTCATTCTGGCAACGTGGCGGATATCAATATCTCTTTGGTAAATGCGCTGAATGTGGCGAAGATTCCGACGGACGTCTTTATATTGTCCACCAGACAAAACGGTGTTCCCAATAAACTCTATCCAATCCTGTCCGACTTTAATTACATCGTTGCCAGAGCGACTATTGACGGTAACGTGTATTTGTTGGACGCTACGGATCCTGAACTGGGTTTTGGAATGTTGCCCATGCGGTGTCTCAATGATTCCGGACGTGTCCTTCCTTATAAAAAGGCATCCTATTGGGAAGCTGTCGCACTGCCCCAAAAAGAAAAACACAGCTACCTGTTGACCGCCAAGCTACAAACGGATGGCAGGCTGGCCGGCAAGATTGAGGTACACTCCAGTGAATATGATGCATACAGTAGGCGTCTGACGATAAAGAACTTCACCACACTTGACGATTTTGTGGAGAAATCATTGATGCCGTCATTGGGTAAAATAAAGATTAAGGATTATACAATCAATGGGCTCGATACGCTTGACAATGATGTCGAGGAAACGTATGATTTTGAGTTGAAATTGTACGATGGCACTGATTTCTCAAAACTGAATTTTAATCCGTTTATGCTGGATAAAATCAGCAAAAATCCGTTTAACCTCAATGAGCGGAACTATCCCATAGACCTGGGAATGCAAAAAGAGTCGTTGACAAGGATTGATATTGAGATTCCAGGTGATTGGTCCATTGAGTCCAAACCCAGGGATCTACGTATGGTTTTACCAAACAGGGACGCGGCGTTTTCTAATAAGAGCGTATTGGAAGGTGGACATCTAATGTGCGAATATTCCTTACAGTTCAATAAAATTTTATTTACGCCAGACGACTATTTGAATCTCAAAGAACTGTTCAGCCGCATCATCCAGTTGGAAAAGACAGATATTATTTTTAAGAAGCAATAGAAAACCTCACGCCCGCCCCCTTCTCCTAACAAAGAGAGGGGAGACGCGAAGTCCAGCGTTTGGATTTTGGCTCTCTTGGTATTGGGCGTTCAGTATTTTTACTTTTACCTTTTACTTCTACTTTAGCATGAATTTCCAAAAATTGGCCTTTGCTCTTTCTTTTTTCTGCACGACATCGCTGTCTGCCCAGACGGAATACCGTGTAAGCGACATTCCCAAGAATTTGTTGGCCAACGCTTCGCTCATCGTGCGCAAGGAAGAAAAAACGATAGAAATGCGTTCCATGACAGATGTGCGGATACATACCTTTCAGGTATTGACGGTCATGAACGAAAAAGACAACGACATGGTTCAGCTTGTGATAGGTTATGCCAAAAACAGGAAGATTGACCATGTCAAAGGGTTTGTTTACGATGCCGACGGCAACCTGGTTAGAAAGTTTGGCGTGAAGGATATGGTGGACGAAAGTGCTGTCCATAGTTTTTCCCTATATGAAGACAGCCGGGTCAAATATTTCGAACCCAACGCCGTCAACTACCCCATCACTGTCGTCTATGACTACACGGTTAATCTGTCCCAGAACCTGATCATCCCAGACCGGATACCTAAGTATAGACGGGATGTCGCGATACAGGAAAGCAGCTTTAGTTTTATTTGCAACAATGGCGACAGCATATTGTTGAAAGAGGCCAATCTACCAACGGCGCATACAGAGTCCGTGTCCCCCAAAGGACAGAAATCCTATTCCTGGGTTGTCAGTAATATCCCTGCGGAAAGGGAAGAACCGTTATCGCCTCCGTATTATAAGGATAGGATATGTGTGAAGATAGCGCCGACACAGTTCTATTACTATAAATACAAAGGGAGCTACCACGATTGGACGGAGCTTGGCAAATGGTTTTACAATTCCTTGCTCAAAGACCAGCAGACACCTACACCACGGATGGTAGAACTGGTAAAACAAACCATTGAGACGCAAAAAACACAAAAAGAAATCGTATCGACACTGTACCAATATTTACAGAAAAACATCAGGTATGTCAGCGTGCAGATAGGTATCGGTGGTTTTTGCCCGATGTCCGCCGCAGAGGTGGATGCCAAAGGATATGGCGATTGCAAAGCATTGGTCAACTATATGCAGACGCTACTCAACACGGCGAAAATTCCGTCGTATTATTGTGTCGTCGAGGCTGGTTCCCAAAAAGAAGATATGGATGCATCGTATGCCAGCCTGGACCAGGGCAACCATGTCGTATTGATGGTGCCGATGGCCAAAGATACGCTCTGGCTGGAATGTACGAGCAACGATATGCCTGCCGGTCTCCTTGGTGATTTTACCGACGACAGATTGGTTTGGGCGAGTAATGCCGATAATTCTTTTATTGTCAGGACGCCTGTGTACACGGCTGACCAGAATCGCCAGGTGCAGCGTGCGGATATGGTAATGGACGGCGACGGTAATCTGAAAGGTCGATTCGAGGCCGCGTTTAGCGGTGTCCAGTATGACAATCATTTGGAGTACGTCAATCTTTCCAGCTATGACAAGGAGAAAAAACTCATCCAGACATACAATATCGACAATATGCAGATATCCAACGTATTGTATAGGACAGAGGCAGCTTCCGGCCCCACATTATATGAATCTTTTGCCGTGGAGCTGCCGCACTGTGCGGCGAAAAACGGCAATATGTATTATCTAAAACCCAACCTGTTTAACCATACGTCTGTACCGCCCACGGTACGCAACAGAAAACTTCCGTTCTTTTTTAGTCGCGGTTATGTAGACGAGGACAGCCTGACTGTCCAGCTTCCTGCCAATATCCATTTGGAAAATGGCTCTTTGGACAAGGCTGTGACTTCTATATTCGGCACTTATCAGGTCGTCGTAAAAGAGGAAAACGGCTTCCTGAAATATTACCGTAGGATTCAACGCAACGAAGGACAGTTTGACGCGGATAAATACGAGGACTACATCGATTTTATTTCGGGATTGGACAATCTCGATGCCCGGAAAATCATGTTGGCAGAGAAATAGGGTAGATGTTTTGTACATATTCTTTTCTACTGCATATTGATTGCCTAAACTCATGCATATTCATACGCATTGAGTATCATTGCTTCCCGTTTTATATTAAGTTGCTTGTGCTTTTCTGTTTTTAGAAAATGTAATTAATGCCCATCCCATCAAGGATTGAATAATAGATGCCGATTCTACGGTTTAATCAATTAAAAAATACAAATAATTGTTAAGGCAATTGACGTAACTATAAACACACGCTGCCAACAGATGTCATTTTTAGATATGGATGCCTTTCTTTGAATTGGTTAAAATATGGTTAACATAGGATAATAAAGAGTAATATACACATTTAATATAAAAATAATTTTACCATCTGAATATTGTTTAGAGATAAGGACTGATTGCATTTTTTATAATAACAGCTAATCGAAAATGTATGTTAAGACTATTATTTTTTATTAAAAGGAGAGAAAAGATTTGTCTGCTTTTGTTTACCCTTATGGTTTCTGCATTCACTTTGTCCGCTCAGGACAAGCCTGTAAGCTATTCTGGTCATGTACAGAACCAGAAGGGAGACGCTATTGCCGGAGCAACCGTAAGAGTATTGGGAAAAAACATTGTTGTAGAGACGGACGAAAAAGGCGACTTCACAGTCGAAGTCAAAAACGAGAAAAGCCAGCTTGAGATTTCACAAGTCGGTTATGAAACGGTGACACTTCCCTTGTCGTCCATTAAGGTGGTTGTGCTCTCTGCCACGAAAAAATCTAATCTTGATGAAGTCGTGGTTGTCGGTTATGGTACGCAGTCTAGGAAAAAAGTGACCGGTTCCGTGGCTACGTTAAATGGTGACGACATCAAGAATACTCCCGCCGTCAGCTTTGACGCAATGTTAGAAGGTCGCATTCCTGGTGTTGCCGTACAGTCAAGTTCCGGTGAACCGGGTTCTAAGACAAATATCATTATTCGAGGTTCCACCAATGTTGACTATGGTAATGCCAATGGAGGCAATACCCAACCCTTATATGTAATTGATGGCGTTATTTATGACCTGAACAATATGTCGGGATCGTATGCCTTGTCCAATCCACTGAGCGTCATCAATCCCAATGAGATAGAGTCGATTGACGTATTGAAAGATGCTTCTGCCGCAGCCATTTATGGTGCGAGAGGTGGTAACGGCGTTATTATCGTAAAGACAAGGCGTTCTCGTTCACAGCGTCCGTTGGTTAGTTTAAATGCTTATGGCGGTGCCACGACCAGTCCAAGATTGATAGACGTGATTACGGGCAACGCGGAAAGAGCGCTGAAGCTGCAACTGCTCAACAGCCAGCTTTCTTATACCGACATTTATAACGGAAATATTCCTATCCAGTTGACTGACAGTCTCAATGCTGCATTTAACAATGACGTGGACTGGCAAGGTATGATGCTTCGCGACAAGGCTTATGTCAACAATGAAGACCTTACGGTAGCGGGAACTTTTGACAACAGGAATAGCTATCGTTTTGGGTTGAACCACTATAATGAGCAAGGTGCCGTCAAAGGTTATATGGTTCAACGTATAGCACCGACGCTCGATTTGCAGTTGAATCCGGTTCCTAGGTTTTCTGTTGGGCTTTCTTTGCAGATGTCCAAGGAAAACCGCAAGCACGGAGGTAACATCAGCGGTTCGCCGTATTATTTCTCCACATGGTCTTTCCCGACTTCTTTGGCTTACCTGTCACCCGAGACTGTTGCGCTTTATGATGGCTCGGCCAATAGGTTTGACGACAACAATATCTTCATCTACAATACAAGTGTGCGTCTGACGGATACGCTTACCAAGGATATCAATATTACATCGACATTTGGGATGAATAGCTATCAGGACAAATATGCCTATTTCTCACCAGTCGAGTTGAACGGTGTGCAGAATACGGCTTACGACATCTACGCCAATAATCCAAACTGGACTTGGGAGACTTATGCCCAGTACACCAAGCGTTTGGGCGATCATAACCTGACATTGGTAGGCGGTTTTTCTGCCTATAAGGCCAAACAATATTACACCTATCAGTATGCGGCAGGAATTGACGTGTCCGGAGTGTACACAGTACAGACCGTGCCTACCGGCTCTAATCTGTACGCTTCTTCTACAATTGCGACCAAGACGACACAGTCGTATTATGGCCGTCTGAACTATGATTACAAAGGCAAATATCTTTTGACTGGATCTTTCAGGCGGGATGCCAGCTCCATATACAGTGCGGATTATCGTTGGGGAACATTCTATGCGGTATCCACAGGATGGAATGTATCGGATGAGCCATTCTTTGAACCGTTGAAGAATGTCATTAATTCCTTGAAAATACGCGCCAGCTATGGTGTTACGGGACAGGATCCCGGCTCATGGTATGCCAAATACCAGCAATTGTACACAGATGCCAGTTTCCTTGGTGCTACTACAGGGGCTATCGGCGGTTCTTCGTCCTATGCTTACTTGACAGGAACGCCTTCTACCTACAACGGTACGACAGTCGTCACGCCGTACCCTTATTATGATAGTTATACAAGTACTTCCTATAAATCCAGCTCAGACGTTCGTTGGGAAAGATATCCTCAACTGGACTTAGGTGTTGATTGGAATATGTTTGACAACAGGGTCAATTTTGTGGTTGACTGGTATCAGAAAGACGCGAAAGACAAATATCTATGGGCCATACCTGCTGAATCCACTACTGGTTATGCCTATTATTCAGGCAACTATGCCAATATCCGCAATAGAGGACTTGAAGTTTCTATCAATACGACCAATATGGGACCTAAATCTGCTTTCCAATGGAATACGAGTTTCAATATATCCTTCAACAAAGGATGGATTACCAAATTGCCCAATGGAGGCAAGGACATGCTGTTTGGTGAATCATGGTGGTACAAGACATTGTCCATGGGAGAGCCCCTGTTTACCTATCGGGATTATATAACGGACGGCGTGTACGCCACGGAAGACGATGTGCCCACAGATCCCATTACAGGTAACAAGATGACTTATTTCGGCGCGACCCTACATGCCGGGGACAGCCGTATCATAGACCAGAACGGGGATTACAACATCAACCTCGATGACAAGGTCAATACGGGAAAGTCGATGATGCCCAAAGTAACGGGAGGTATTACGAATACTTTCTCCTATAAAGGTTTTAGCCTCAGCATTTTTGCCAATTATGCTTATGGCAATTACTTGATCAATGGTACCATGTCCGACGCGTTGAATGGAAGTGCTTATTCGGCCTGGGGGGCGGTTGCCGGACCGGCTGGGCTCTATAGTCAGATATTGAACCAGTTTTGGATGAAAAGTGGAGACCAGACCACGTACCCGCGCCTGGTCTATGGTACGGGATCGACCTCGCAGGATCCTTGGAACGTTGCCCGTGACTATTTCTTGTACAAAGGTGGCTATTTCAAGATTCAGCAGATAACGTTCGGCTACAATCTACCTGTTCGTTTGGTCAGCCGTCTGCATCTGAGGAACGTCAATGTCTACACGGTATTTAACAACATACATACTTTCAAACAGTCGAAAGGCTTGGTGGATCCTACTGTGTATGATTACACGACGGGGTCAAGCAACGCAACTTATCCTACTAGTCTGAAAGCGACCATTGGCTTAAACATTAATTTTTAGTTGGCTGGAAGAACACAAATCTTCACATAAAAAACTTGAAAGATGAAATTAAGAAACATTTTATTGAATATTTTACTTGTCGGCGCGTTGACACAGATGGTCGCTTGCCACAAATTCTTGGACGAGGAACCTGTCAGCACGGTGACGGATGCAACCTCTTGGCAAAGCGATGACGATGCCAATGCACAAGTGGCGGGATGCTATTCTTTGATACGATCCGCATTGAACGCCGCGTGTTCATTTTATAGTTACGGAGACCTGCCGACGGATTATTGGGGAGATATCTCGGATGGGGATTACAAAAATATCTATCAGGTTAACTGGGCTATATCCGTATCGTCTGCCAATACTTATGACCCAAAACTGAAACTGAGGGTATGGACACCGTTTTACGCAGCCGTGCAGCAGAGCAACAGGTGTGTTTATTTTTTAAACCAAATGTCGGATGCTTATTTTACCGGTGACAACGTATCCGAACAACAGGCTAGGAGAAACAAATACCTCGCAGAAGCCAGATTTTGCCGCGCATTCAACTATTTCTACATGGCCCGTGTCTGGGGTGACGTGGCATTGGACACGTCTTATCAGGCAGATATTTCCAATATCTCCAGCGATCCGCGCGTAGATCAGCAAATTATCCTGCAAACGGCAATCAGTGACCTGGATTATGCCAAGCAATGGTTGGACTACCGAGATGCTTCTTCCTCTGACCGCGTTGTCAGGGCGGACAAAGGTGCTGTATTTGCCCTGTTGGCGCATATTTATGCATGGAAGGGCGTTTATGACAGTTGCCGCATGGCTTGTGATTCGGTCATCAGTAACGGAGGGTATTCCTTGCTTGACAGCAGTAATTACGATGATATTTACGCGGGGCAGTCCAATGAAGGCATCTTTGAAATCGCGCAGAATTCGACCTCGGAGGCAATGAACGCTACGTCTTATAGTTCCAGTATCGCGTATTACACATTGGCTACCCCCTACTTGCCGACCATAACTTCGCCCAACTGGCAAATCAGTACCAGTACCTTAGGTAAATTGTTTTCCGATACGGCCGATGCCAGGTATGTCAATGAATTTGCCTATGTTAATTCTGGGTCTACCAAGTTCTACTTTTGTAAGAAATATTCCAATATCTCCACTGTTACAGCCAATAGTGTAACCTACTATTTGCTCAAGAACAATATTGTCATATTCCGCTTGGCTGATATTTACCTGCTGAGGGCGGAGGCCAATGCAGCACAGACTTCACCGGACTATAATGCCACATTAGCGGACATCAATGTCATCAGGGACCGTGCTGGCATTACGGCGTTGACCACATCAGATGTTTCTGGCAGGGCAGCACTGATTGATTCCGTTACCGCAGAGCGGGGAAGGGAGTTGTTTTTGGAAGGTAGCCGCTTTTACGACCTGGTCCGTAATGAACGTCTCACAGGTGTAAGCCAGTTTCCTTTTATTGCACATGCGGATTTCCTGGAAGGAAAATACTACTGGCCTATCGATCCGTCCTTGATGACACTCAATCCGGCACTGAAACAGACTACCTATTGGCAGCAATTATTAACTTATTAAATCATTTCGTCATGCAATATCCTGTTTATAAACAATTAAAGAGGAGTACCGTTACTGTGTGTTGCGTTATAGCCTTGTTCTTCTTTTCCTGCAAAAAGGACGCTTACCTTACGGACGGCGGGTTGGCTTCCAGCAATACAACTTATACTACGTACGACTACTTGGCCAACCACCAGTACCACTATTTTGATACCTTAATCATGGTGATTGACCATTTGGGGCTGAAGGATTCGGTAAACAGTGCGGGCACGTTCTTTGCCCCCACGGATTATGCTATACATCGTGTCATGGCCGCCAATAATCTTACTACCCTGGATGAACTGTATGCCAAGATTAATTCCAAGTTCCTGACCCAGTATATGTTTAGTGACACAACCCTGACCTTGGACAATGCGACCACGAGTGTCAAGACGTATGAAAACTGGGCGGCCACTACCGTCGGTCTTTCCAAAATTGCCTATTCCTACACCGTCGCCAATAGCGTGTTGACGTACTATATATTGCAGTATGTCAAAATCAACGGTGCGCTTGACGGAAGTGCTGACGCCACTGACGATGACGAGACGGATGCTATCCTCCAATGTCAAACGACCGGGATTAAGACTGCCAGCGGTACCAACCTCAATGTGCTTTCCAATGTCGCCAACCTCGATTTGTTTGAGGATGAGGTTGCGACTGAAAAGACTTATACGTTTAGCCTTGACGTCATACAAAATGACGATTATACTTCTACGGCACTCCAACTGGATTCGTCAAGTATTGCAAGTTTCTTCGGATTGTCGGCAACGGCGATTTCTGATATGATCGTGGCAGGTAGTGACAGTTTGGGATATTATAATGTCCAGTCTGACGGTACGCTGAGCAACACATATACGGCCAATGCTCCCGGATTCTGGTTGGACGCCAACGGGGATGTGGTTTCATGGGGAAGTGATGCTTATCTGTATGCTGAGTTGTCGCCAAGCACATATATTATCAATGTCGGTGCATATCCCGGCAATCCGCAGGTTGGTGACACCTATACCATCAGGTTAGCATTTGTTTACACTTCCATAGATGGCAATACCTATACTGCCAATATCGTCATCAATGTAACAATCGTGTCGCCATAGGAGGTGTCCATTGTCTTATAATTAAAACAGTACAAATTTTAAAACACTTGACAATGTTTAAAACTAAAATATATACAATCGCCGCAATCTTCGCAGCTTTAGCGGCAAGTTCCGGTTGTCAAAAGACGGTACATGGCTACCTGAGTGACAATATCTATTATCAGGTCAATCCTTTTGAGGTGCAGCAAGGTGTGACGACGGTTTCGGCATCCCTAATCTTGAATGGCTCTACCGCTCCATTGCATGTGGAGCTGACCGCATTGCGCGACTCTGCGGGCAACGATGCGGACAGCATACTGGGTACACCGAGGAGCATCCGTACCTTTACGGGAACGTTGGATTATACAGATTCCACGCTTGCGTTGTTTAATGCCAAACTCAGCGACAGTCTAGTCCGTCCTTTCAACATTGCCGAAATCGGCGGTCGGTTACAGTTTACGGCAGCAACAACTTACGTGCCTACGGGCAGCTATAATATGGATCTGCTTGTTTCTAATGTCAACGGGGAAAGGTATATCAAGGATGCGTGTGAAATCGACATTATTCCCGTAGACAATCCATATACAATCAACTGGAGAAGAACCCAGATTTGGGATGCAAACAAGGCGAACGTTGTTTCTCAATGGGACAATGATGCCAATATTGCCATTGATGTGGAATATGTAAGCGGTACTGCAACGGCGGCGATTGTGTATAAGTTCGTGGATATGAACGGCGTGGTGTTCAACCCGGCCGAGGGAGAGGTAAAACCATGGAGCACTTCGCTACCCCATCTTCACAACTGGGCACCCTATTATCCGGAAACATATACCGACTCAACTGTTGTACAGCAGTTGCCTGATGCGGGCATCGCCTTGCCGTATTACACCACTGTGCTTTTAGATGGTGGAGGGACATTCAGTGATGTTTCTTGTAGGGTTGATTACCAGATTTTCAATACAACGGAAACTCTACCAGTCAAGTCCATGACCTCTTTAGCTTATGCGATAACAGCAGGCACTTTTTACGTAACTGTGCATCTCAATAATATTACGCATAAATAATTCTACCTCTAATAAATAATTACATTCTAATTATCATGTTACATAGAACTATTTTATTCTTGTTCATCTTTGATATTCAATTTATTTCTAATACGATATTGAAATTCAATATAGGCCAATAATTTTTATTACTCCGCTCTTCAGGATTTGTAATCCTGAAGCCGTATCGGCGGATTTGCAATCCGCAAATAGCAGTGCATTGCAAATGCACGGATAAGCGTTCGGGATTGCAAATCCCGAACAGCGGAACAGCAGCTAAACTCGCGACAGCGTTGCATTGTCTATCTTCGGTTCTGCCCCTCTCACATGGGAGAGGGGTTGGGGTGAGGTTTTCGCTGTTCGGGGTTTACGATTCCAAACTACTATCCATGGATATGCAATACATTTTGCCATTGCGGATTGCAAATCCCGAACAGCACAAATGGATTTTTGGTCTAAAATATAAATCAAAATCGTATTAATCATTTCTACCAAAAGGTCGTCCCGCTGGGACTTTTTCCTCTTCTCTATCGGTCGGTGTCTTCACAGACCGAAACAATTATTGTAGGCTGGTCGGTGAGGACACCGACCAGTAGTCACTTTGAACCTTTTCCTACACTTTATGAAGCGTGTAACCTGCACAGGGCAAACGCATCTAAATTTTCCTATTGTGAAAAAACATTATGAATGCGTTGAACCGTTCGGCTACGGCTGCGGGACCGTTTCTTGCTGGCTGTTGAAACTATATTAGGCACCCAACTGCTCCGCAGAAAACACCGCTCCCCCTGCCTCACTTCCTCTGTCGGACGGCGGGCTCCCGGAGTCCAAACCTGTGTTTATATTATTCAACAGGGAACGCTATGGACCTTCTCAATACACCAATGTCCCCGTCCGCAAACAGCGAAAAGGAGCGTTGGCGCGGGAGGTGTTTCCGGCGCGGCTTGAAAACAGC
>JASGDY010000058.1:0-15126 GCA_047606825.1 Chitinophagaceae bacterium | reverse complement strand
TCCAGTTTATGGACTGGATGTCTACGGTATGGCTGGGGATTTTTGTATGAAGCTGGATGGTCGGGTTGGAATAGCAAAAAGTGGTAGAGTCCGCTTCAAAGTCTATGGAAAATCCTTTTACGTCGATAGTTTTGGTGATGGAACTGGTACAGGCATTGGCCGTTATGTCTGTTATTGTCAACGTCGTGGTATATGTTCCCGGTTCAGGGAATGCGTATGTGGGGTTGTTGCCTGTCGTAGTGGTTGTGTTCTGTGTGGAAGCCTGCGTGATATTCCAGTTGAGTGATGCCAGGTTGTTTACGTTGAGGGAAGTGTCTGTATTGAGAACAAAGCTGTTGTAAGCGCAGTATAGAAGCGCATTTGCTGTGTTGATGGAGGCAAAATTGGCCTTTTCGTCTATGACGGTAATGGTTTTGGTGTCGGAACTGCCGTCCTGGAAAATAGTTTTGACCTGATAGGTCTTGTTGGCCTCGTCAACCTCCGGTGGAGGCAGGCTGACGGTTGCAGTATTGCCGTCTGGGACTACCGTTATGGTGTTGTCAATTACCCATTCGCTGATTTTTTTCTCCGGGTTTTTGTTGTAGAGGGTAATGGTGTATTTGTCGTTGCAGCTCTTGCTGTAAAAGCCAAATACCGGATTGTACGTAGAACCATATCCATTGTCGATACAGTCCGGGTTGACCACGACTGTAATCTGTGCGTTGGCTGAGCATGCCGCTGTATTGGTGGCGTTGACAGTCATTTTATAGCTGCCAGCTTTGTTGTACTGATATTGGAAGGAATCGACGGCATTGGTGATGGCCGCTGCCCCATCACCGGGATTCCAGACATAGGACTGTATGGCGGTGTTGCCACTGGTGAACGCGTGTGCCGTGGCCATGGTTTCTGTACAGATGCCGAAGTTAGGTGTCATGGACAGGCTGATGCTAGGGATTTCATTGACCGTCTGATGTTTAGTCGTTGTAGTGGGGCAGCCATTTACGTTGGTTACATTGATTTGGTTTGTGTCAGATGTTTTGGCTGTTGCGCTCCGGTTGTCTGTGGCGATAGTTCCGTTGGTCATCGTCCACTTTAGATCCAAGGGAGAGGTAATAAATCCTGTGATATTGGAAGTGCCGCTGAGGTTAAAGGAGGTAAGCGTACAAACTGTATCAGGCACATGGATACTTAACGTCGGTGTCCCGATATATACGGTCTTGGAAAAGCTAGGAGCGCAACCCGTGTTACCACCGTAGGATGCCTTCAGCGTTACCGTATATGTGCCGGCAGGATAAGTATGTGTCCCTGGGTTTTTGTCCGAGGAGGTGCTGTTGTCTCCAAAGTCCCAGACATACCCAATACCCGATGTCGCGTTTTCGTTGGTGGTATTGGAAAAAGTAATGGTATTGCCACAACTGTAAAAGCTGTTTCCATTGGCCTGGAAAGACACATCCACGACCGAGCTGCCTATGTAGATGCTGGGGTTGGAGGTGCTAGTGCCGGTGCATCCGTTTTCGTCCCGGATTGTCAGGCTGGGAGTGAAGTTCCCCGAACTGTTGTAACTGTATTGTATAGACGTAGCTGTGCTGCTACGGCCAGCTCCATCACCTAGATCCCAACTGTATAATGTGACGGGTGTTGGCGAAGTGGACGTGCTGGTAAATACAATCTGGTTGCCTGTGCATGCACTTGTCGTTGAGACGGTATAGCTGGTCGTAGGTATGCTGTTGACTTTTAAGGTCTGCGTGCTGGAGTTTCCGGTAGTGTTGTCGGTCAATTTTACAGTGTAGGCCTTAGCCTGCTTGTAGTTGTAAGATATAGCGGATGCCGTACTTGACGAACCGTCTCCCAGATCCCATGTCAAGTCCGTATTGTTTGAAGTGCAAGTAAAAGTACAGGAAACACCGAGGCATATTTCCTTAATTTCATTTCCTCCGACAGTAATGGTAAATATCGGAGTGTTCTGTGTATGGGCTTTTACTGCAATGAAACAGCATAACAGCAGTAGTCCCCGGGCCAGAGGTAATCGTCTGTTTTTCATGTGTAGCGGCGGAATGGTAAAATCTTGTTGTCCCCTTTTTAACGATTGCCCAAGAAAAATATTGCTCCTAAAAAACGGGCTTGAAAATTTTTCAAGCCCGTTGCCCTTATTTGAACCTAGTTTTTTTACACAAAATGGAATATCGCCCTTAATAACCAATAAAAAATCGCTGCAAACAACGCACTGACAGGGATGGTCAATACCCATGCCCACACGAGGTTGACGGTGACACCCCACCTCACGGCAGATAGGCGCTTGGTTGCTCCCACCCCGATGATGGCACCGGTGATGGTATGTGTCGTACTGACGGGAACCCCTAATGTTTCGGTCAATATCAGGGTGCTGGCTGCGGCTGATTCGGCGGCGACCCCTTCCAGTGGTGTTACTTTCGTGATTCTGGAACCCATGGTTTTGACGATTTTCCAACCACCGCTCATGGTGCCCAATGCAATTGCGGAATAGCAAGCCATCGGCACCCAGTAGGGCATGTGCTTGACGACATCGTCAGGTATGTTGTTGCCAAACTTGTGGTAGGCGATGGCGACCGTGATCAGTCCCATTACTTTCTGCGCGTCGTTACCGCCGTGCCCTAGGCTGAATGCGGCGGAAGACAGCAGTTGGAGTTTTTTGAACCACCAATCCGTTCGGTAGGGATTGGTACGTCGGCATATCCACACGATGATAAGCGTGATGATAAACGCCAGTATCATCCCAATAATAGGCGAAAGGAATATGAATACGACGGTCTTGATCAGATTGGCGACCACGATGACTTTCAACGTGCCGACCTTGGCAAATGCCGCTCCGATGAAGCCTCCGATCAAAGTGTGCGAAGAACTGGATGGGATGCCGAACCACCAGGTAATCAGGTTCCAGATGACAGCTGCAATCAGCCCGGCCAATATGACATGCAGGTCGATATATTCCGGATGTATCGTTTTGGCGATGGTATTGGCAACTTTGTGGTCGGTAAAGACGAAGTAGGCGACGGCATTCCAAAATGCAGCCCACAATACCGCCTGAAAAGGTGTCAGGACTTTGGTGGAGACGATGGTTGCTATGGAGTTGGCCGCGTCATGGAAACCGTTGATGTAATCAAAGATTAATGCAATGACTATAATGGAAACGAGTAAAATCATAATGATAAATTAGGTAAACAAATCATGCAACCCTATTGTGCCATATCGTTGATTTGCATTGTGCGTTAGACATTTGGCATTGAGCTTTTTCAACTTTTGCCTTTTTTACTTTTTCTACGCATATTTGATGATAATCGATTCGATGACATTGGCGGCATCTTCGCATTTGTCGGTTACTGTTTCCATGCTGGAAAAGATTTCCCTTTTCTTGATCAAGGTCTTTATGTCGTTTTCCGTTTCGAATAGCTTTTCGATACCGAGGTCGTACACGTCGTCGGCCTGGTTTTCCAGACTGTTGATTTTGACCATAGCCTCGGTCATTTTGCGCAGGTTTTTCATGTCGCGTAGCCCGTTGACCGCGATTTCGATTTCGGTGGTACCCTGCTCGATGAGTTCACCCATTTTGGAGATGGCCGAGTCGTTGGGGTTGACGCTGTATATGTGTATCTTCTTTGCCGTAGCGTAGATGTAGTCGGCGATGTCGTCCAGTGCGCTTGCGAGCGAATGGATGTCTTCCCTGTCAAAAGGTGTGATGAAGTTGCGTCCCAGTTCGGTAAATATCCTGTGTGTGTTGTCGTCGTTTTTGTGCTCAAGATCCTCTATTCTGGATAGGTAGACGGCGCGCTTGTCTTTGTCCGACTCGTGTATCATTTGGTTGAGTGTGTTGCCTATCTCCTTGACAACTCTTGCTACATCCTCGAATAGTTCGTAAAATACTTTGTTTTTGGGCATGAACAGCTTCCCAAAGGTATTTGATAATCCCATGTACGGTTTATTTATAGGCGCAAAAATAAATCCATTCGCATGACGGGCGATGGTTGGCTGGCAAGTTAATAATTATTTAATATCGAATGTACACCACATGGCATATTTCTTTAGTCTTAAGTCAAAAGTAAAACCCCAAAACGGTCAACTATTCACAGCCACCTGCTTAGTAAAAATGGTTTAATACGTTTTAAGTAATTGATTGTAAGTATATTATGATTTTTACTCAGTATGCGCTATTTTCCGCCTTTTTCCAAAACCTTCTTCAGTTCCTCTGTTCTGAAATACATGGGCCATGCTTTTGCCAGTTTGCCGTTGGCATCATATAACGCTACAAAGGGAGTCTGTTCCACACGGAAAAAGGAAGGGATGTAATATTGTGGGTCTTTCCCAAAATGGACATTGGGCAGGTCAAGCTTAAAGTCTTTTTGGAAGGTCGCGATTTCGTCCAAAGGCGATAGATATGTTACCCACAGAAATGTAACGTTCTGGAAATCAGCCATGTTTTCGGATATTTTTTTCGCGGTTTCCTGACAGTGTCCGCAGTCGGGATTGAAGTAGATGATGACCGTTGGTTGGTTTTTGGGTAGGTCTTTTGGTCTAAACCACGAGCTGTCCTCTTGCAAGAGGTTGAACGAGGGCAGTTCCTTGTTTTTCAAATAAGGCGGCACGGAATCATATTCCTGCGCCTGTGCAAAGCCCATGGATAGTATGGTTACAATGAGTAAAAACGCTTTTTTCATTGGATAAAGATAGGCAAACCTGAAATATTGTAGAAACGAAGAACAATTGCTCCGTTGTGCATCTCCATCGTCACCGTGACAAAGACGCACAATCAGGCATCTCTACTATGCAATCTTTTTTACTTTTGTCCTAACAACATTTCTCACATGAAAAAAATCATATTGATAACCGGAGCAACTTCGGGTTTTGGAAAAGCAAGCGCGGAAAAATTTGCCGCTAATGGTTGGAACCTCATCGTTACGGGTAGGAGAGAGCGCCTCAACGACTTGTCAAAAAGGTTGGCAAAAAAATATGCCGTGGACATATTGCCTTTGGTATTCGACGTGCGCGACAGGGAAGCCGTGTCCGGCATATTGGGTAAACTGCCCGCCAAATGGGCCAAAATCGACGTGCTGCTCAACAACGCGGGACTGGCACTCGGTACGGAACCTTTTGCGGACGGAGATTTGGACAATTGGGACACGATGGTTGACACCAACGTCAAAGGAACACTGTATGTCAGCAAGGCGATTGTTCCTTATCTCATCAAGCATAAAAAAGGCCATATCATCAATATCACTTCCACCGCTGCCAAAAACGTGTATCCCGGTGGCAATGTGTACTGTGCCAGCAAGCAAGCTCTGGATGCGATAACGCAGGCGCAGCGCATCGACCTTTTGCAATATGGCATCAAAGTTACGTCCATCGCGCCAGGTGCGGCGGAAACGGAGTTTTCGGAAGTGCGTTTCAAAGGTGACAAAGCGAAGGCCGATGCCGTGTACCAAGGCTATCAACCACTGACAGCCAATGACGTCGCTGATACGATCTACTATTGTGCGACGTTACCCAAACACGTATGTATCAATGACTTGGTGATGACCTGCACCGCCCAGGCCAATGCACTGTTCATCAATAAAAAGTAAAAAGGAAAAAGCAGAAAAGGTGGCTGCAAAGTAGAGGCTGCGCGGAGAATGGCGACCGAGGTGTTCCCGAAACCCTAGCCGAACGGTTCAGAGCATTCATAATGTTTTTTCACAATACGAAAATTTATAGTTGAACCTGAATAATCCGTCATAACAAATTAGATTTTTAATTCTGATTTTCAATTGTTTATGGAAATAAATTATGACATTTTATTAAGGTTTGATTATAGGTGTGTTTGCCCTACCCTAAAAACAAAAACGGCGGAAAGCATGCACTTTCCACCGTCAATGATATTAACTACTAACTACACTGAAAAATCTTATTGGAATTTTTTTGCGTCTTCCAGGAATTTTGCCAAACCGCTGTCCGTCAATGGGTGTTTCAACAGACCCACGATTGGTTCCAAAGGCGAAGTGATCACGTTGGCTCCCGCTTCGGCACATTTGATGATATGGAGCGTGCTTCTGATGGAAGCGGCGAGGATTTGGGATTTGAATCCTTGGATGGCATAGATGTTTGCAATCTGGGCAATCAAGTCAAGTCCGTCCCAGCCCGTGTCGTCCACACGTCCGATGAAGGGAGAAATATAAGTGGCACCGGCTTTTGCCGCCAAGATGGCTTGTCCGGCAGAGAAAATCAACGTACAGTTGGTACGGATACCGTTGTCGGTAAAGTATTTGATGGCTTTGATGCCGTCCTTGATCATCGGAACTTTCACCACGATGTTGGGGTGGATGGCAGCGAGTTCCTTGCCTTCGGCGACGATGCCGTCAAAATCGGTGGAGACGACTTCCGCGCTGATGTCGCCGTTTTCCACGATTTCGCAGATGGTTTTGTAGTGGTTGATGATGGCTTCTTTACCTTTGATGCCCACTTTCGCCATCAGTGACGGATTAGTGGTTACGCCGTCCAGGATACCTAATGCATTGGCTTCTTTGATTTGTTCTAAGTCAGCCGTGTCTATAAAAAACTTCATACGATTGTTGTTTTGACCAACGGGTTGTTGGTGTTGTTTTATTGATTAAGAGCGGATGAAAACTATATGAGATGCGTGTTTATCGGATATAGTTAAAAAATGGCAGGCTGATTACATCGCACCGCTACAACCGTCTACTCTTGCTACCTTCCGGTCCTGGGAGGGTTCAACAGGAGCTGGTCGTGTAAGACCTGCCGCTGCAAATATAGCGCGTTTTGGGAAACGGCAAATGGAAAATTAAAACTTTTAAGACAAAATTATCCGTTGAGCCATACGTATGCTTCTGCGTTAAGTGCTTCATTGGAAATGATATATATGTCCTTTCCGACTGTCTTTCTCGCTGCCTTGGAGCATTTCTTTTTGTTGATGGGGAAACCTTGAAGATGGAATCGTCTGTTTTGACCTTGCTAAGCAACAGATTTATTTTTCTGAATAAATCTTCGTCCTTGATGGACGTAACCTTGTTTAACAGGCTGTATTTCAGTTTTGAACTTTCTGTGGTCATTTTTTTTAACGGCTCGGGGCTTGCCGAAGGCGGGAAAGTCCGCAGGAACTTTCACGGTTGATCGTCAGCCCGCCTGACGCCAAACCCTTGTTGGGTGCTGGGCTTTTTGTCAAGCGTTTCCGTCTGTTAATTTACAACTTTTTCGTTTCAGTTAAACGACTGTCTGAACTCCAAAGGCGAAACGTTTGTATTTGTCTTGAAAAGTTTGCTGAACGATTGCGAATGTTCAAAGCCCAATTCGTAAGCAATTTCACTTATTGAAAGATTTGTCGTTGATAATTTTTCTTTGGCTTTTTCTATGATTGCGTTCTGAATGTATTGCTGTGTGTTCAGTCCTGTTAATGAACGCAACATATCACTCAAATAGCGTTGCGATAATTTTAATTCCGTGCTGATATATTTCACGGACGGCAAACCGTTTTTCAGCCTATTTTCTTCTTCAAAATAGTTGTTTAAAAGTTTGTCCAAAGAAGTTATGATGTCGTGATTGACTATTTTTCTTGTTATGAATTGTCTGTTGTAAAAACGATTGCTGTAATTCAATAACAACTCTATTTGCGACACCAAAACATCTTGGCTAAAACTGTCAATGTTGTTGTCCAATTCATTGGTTATTGAAGCAAATAAATTGGTTATAATTTCTTTTTCTTTTGCTGATAAAAACAAGGCTTCCGAAACATCGTAAGAGAAAAATCCATATTGATTTATTGCGTTTCCCAATGGATAATTTCGTATAAAGTCTGAATGAAAATACAAAGCAAAACCTTCGTAGCTTTCTGTATCTTCTGGCGAAAAAACAACTTGCTTAGGTTTCAAAAATGCCAATCCACCTTCTTCAAAATCGTAATATCCTTGTCCGTATTTTGTTTGTCCTTTGAATGTGGGCTTAAAGGAAATTTTATAAAAGTCAAGACTTATTTTTTGCCCTTTTGGAAACAGTTCAATCGAAACATTATTGTAATCAATCAATGCAATCAATGGGTGCAAAGGTGCAGGAAGTTCCAATTCCCGCATAAGTTGCGATATGCTTTTAATGTGATTTATGTTAGGTTGTTGTTGCATTTTTTCGGTTACGAATTTAATCAATTTTGTTTTGACGGACGAATAACAATGTCGCCTATTTCAACATCGTTTGGTTGGCTTATTGCATAAATTACAGCGTTGGCAATCGCTATAGGATTTATGGCAATTTGTTCCATTCCTTTTTGAATAGCTGTTTTCATCTCTTCGTTTTTTATGTTGTTCGCAAAATTTGTTTTCACAAATCCGGGCGAAATGCCTGTAATGCGTATATTTCCGTTTGATTCTTGCCGAAACGCTTCTGCAATAGTGCGAATAGCATTTTTTGTTCCTGCATAAACCCCTTGCATAGGGACAATTTTTATTCCCGAAGTTGAAATTATATTTACAATATGTCCCGATTGTTGTTCTTTAAAAACAGGAATTGCAGCCGCCATTCCATACAAAACACCTTTGAGGTTAATGTCAATCATTTCTTCCCAACCGTCAATATCCAATTCGTCAATACGGCTTAATTGACTAATCCCTGCGTTATTTACAATAACATCTAATTTTCCGTATTGTTCAACTGCTGTATTTACCAACCGAACTAAATCTGCTTTATTCTTCACATCAATTTTAGTAAAGGTGGCTTTGCCGCCTTTACTTTTTATTTCTTCAACAAGTTGTAGTAATTGTTCTGTTCGTCTTGCACCTAAAACAACCTTTGCACCATTTTTTGCTAATTCTATTGCAATGGCTTTACCCATTCCACTACTTGCTCCTGTAACGGCTACTACCTTTCCTTTAAGATTTTGCATATTCTTTCTGATTTAATTTGCTGCAAAATTCTTAATTGTCGTCCGATGAAAAGTAGCCGAATTGGTATTTGTTGTCGTCAAAAAGGATTTGCCAATTATTTGGCGTGAAGCCCCGAGCCGTTGCGAGGGAAGCCCGCAGGGATTTCCTCGCAACACTAAAATATACGCAACTCCCCAAAATCTCCATATAAATTTCGTAAAGCATGCCAAAATTAGTAGTTATTGCGAAAGTTTTGCCGTAGTTTCGTATAACTTCCATGAATCCAGTAAATATGCCATTATGGACAGAGAATACAACTTTTCAGGCCGCTTCTTGAAGTTAAACGATACCGTATCAATTCGATAGAAAGGTCCGTTGATGCGTTTCGTTAATTTTTACTGCATTTCTCCGCTCCCGCAAGACTTCCGCAGCGTATCTTATGGAAATAAGTAAGCCCGGTTTGCAATTGTGCAATGACTGTTTAATGGCAAGTTGCAAACTTGCCTTAGCTATCGTCACAAGTTATGTCGCGCTAAATGTGGTAGAGGAAGTCCTCTACTCCGCCAACAACTCAAAAATCTTTTCATACTCCTCGTTGGCGAAGCGGATTTTGTGGTTGAGGTCGCGTAACTGCTTTTCCAGTTCGGAGAACCTGTCCATGTCCGAATAGTATTCGGGGAGTGCCATTTCGGATTCCAGTTGTTGCTTTTCGGATTCCAGTTCGGAGATTTCCTTTTCGAGCCGTGCAAATTTTTTCTGGACGCGTTCCTTTTCCTTTTGCTCTTCGCGTGAAAGGTTTTTCTGGACAGGCTGCGGTTTGGATGTTTCTTTGGGCTTCTCCGCAGGTTTGTTGGCAGGTTCTTTTTCCTTCGCTATTTTTTCCATGCGTTCCTTCCACTCCACATATTCGCTGTAAGGCCCGTCGAAAACCTTGATTTCGCCGTCCTGTATTTCCCATATTTTGTTTGCCATACGCGAAATGAAATAACGGTCGTGGCTGACGGCGATGAGCGTACCTTCGTATTTTTTCAAAGCGTCGGCGAGGAGTTCCACGCTCACCATGTCGAGGTGGTTGGTCGGTTCGTCCAGGAGGAGGAAGTTGGACTTGGAGGCAATGACTTTCGCGAGCGCGACACGCGCCTTTTCACCACCGCTCAATATCTTGATTTTTTTGTCCACGTCGTCTCCACCAAAAAGGAAACAACCCAACAGCGTGCGCAGTTCCTGGTCGGTCTTGCCGCTGCCGCATCGCTGCATTTCTTCCAATAGGTTGTTTTCCAAACCGAGCGATTCGAGCTGGTGCTGCGCATAGAAACTTTCTTCGACATTGTGTCCCAATACAGCCGTGCCGTTGTCGAGCGGTTCGGTGTCGGCGATGATGCGGAGCAAAGTCGATTTACCCTTGCCGTTGGCACCGATAAGACCGATTTTGTCGCCACGGTTGATTTCCGCGCTCGTATTTTCGACGATGCGGTTTTCGCCGAAATATTTGGTTACGTCGGTCAAGGTCGAAATGATTTTTCCCGGTTGTTTGTCCACGCGGAAACTGATGTTGAGGTTGGGGCGTTCGAGCGAAGTCTGTTCGATGCGGTCAAGCTTGTCGAGCCGCTTGATGGCACTCTGCGCCGCCGCCGCCTTGGTCGCTTTGGAACGGAACCGTTCGATGAAGCGTTCCTGTTGGCGGATATAGTCCTGTTGGTTTTCGTAGGCGCGTTGTTGCTGTTCGATGCGGATAACTTTTTCCGTCTCGTAATAGTCGTAGTCGCCCGTGTAGAAATGCAGTTTTTGCTGGTACAGCTCCACGATTTTATTGACGAGCTTATTGAGGAAAAACTTGTCGTGACTGACGACGACGACGCTGCCTTTGTATTTCTGCAAATATTTTTCGAGCCATTCGATGGACGGCAGGTCGAGGTGGTTGGTCGGTTCGTCGAGCAACAGCACATCGGGTGACTGCAATATCATCTTTGCCAAGAGCACGCGCATACGCCAGCCACCGCTGAATGTTTTGTAGGGTTGCCTGAGCTGCCCGGATGTGAAACCCAGTCCCAATAAGACTTCTTCGGTTTTGTATTGGATATTGTAGCCGTCGAGCATGTCCATCTCGTGGAGCTTGTCACTGTATGTTTCCAACAGTTTCTCGTCGGAGTCGGTTTCCAGTTTTTGGACGATTTCCTCCAGTTCTTTTTCGAGTTCCTTCACGCGTTCAAATGCGGTCATTGCCACTTCCACGATGGAATCTTCGGTGCTGAAACTCAGCAAGTCCTGGTGCAGGTAGCCGATGGTCACGTTCCTGCCGCGCTCGACCGTGCCTCGCGACGGTGTATAGACACCTGTCAATATCTTAAAAAGCGTCGATTTGCCTTGTCCGTTGTAGCCAATCAGTCCGATGCGCTCGCCCGGCTGTATGTGCCAGGTGGCGTCTTCCACAATCACCCGCGAACCAAATTCAAAAGTCACATTGTTCAATCCTACTAACATCTCTTGCGTTTATGAGCCGCAAAATTATTGAAATGGGAGGGAAGGAAAAAGGCAAAAGTAAAAAGGCAAAAAGAGTGGCATCTGGAAAGGTAGTCAGAATCGTTTCCGCGGCACATATTTTCCTCGGTCGAAAATCCGAGGAGATGCTCTTTGGTTCGGGGTGCTTGTTGATGGTAATGCAAGCCGGATTTGTTGGTCCTCAAATAAAAAACGCTTATTGAGTTCCTGCGCTCTCTGCGACCAACTTCGCTCAATAGTTGCTTTGATGAATGCGCTTGGTATTATTTTGGCAAGCAATAGCGTGCGTCCCGTTTTTTGGGGAAATGAACAATAAAGATGGTTTTTGAGTTTCAGGAACGCTTTGGTCGGAGGAAGCTAAGCCGTCGCTGTTTTATTTTCCGTCAATCTTCCTCTTTCTCCTCGTCGGCTTCCTCTTCCAGCTTGTCCGCATCTTTTCCGCGTCTCAAGTGGATTTTTGGGTTTTCCTGTGTACCTGTGACGGTAAAAGGAATCCCCAAAATCCCGAATGGCGGCAGACCCAGACGGGCGTTGAGGTTCAGCCTGCCGTCAAGGCTGATTTGCCCTTCAAACCTGGGACGGAAGCCGGCGACTTTCAGTTTGGTGCGTTCGATGGTCAGGATATTGTTTTTGATGGTGGACTTGATGTCTATTTTCGAGATGTCGGGGTCTTTGATTTTGTCCTTGTCGGTGGATTTGCTGACGGCGTTGAAAAGTTTGAAGCCTTTCATTTTTACTTTTTTCACGGACAGTACGCCGCCGCCTGCCAACGATTTCATAATGGGGTTCATGTCCTTGTCCAACCGTCCGGAAAGTGTATAGTCCAGCCCGACAATGCCCTCGGCTCCTTTGGCGGAAGTCATCATCTCCCGGAAAAACGGCACTTCGGTGTAAGCACGTTTGATGTCAAATTCCTTGGCGGCAATATGGTAGTCAAAGGTCGCCTTGCTCGGTTGCAGGCTGGTGTACCGTGCCTGCATGGCCACGGGTGCTCCGACCATTTCAAAATTGAGGCTGTCCAGCCGTATCGTATTTTTGGAGACTTTCATGCCACCGCCGATGTTCTTGACCGGGACACCTTTGAACAGCAAGGTTTTGATGTCGGCGCGGAAGGCCAGGTCCAGGTTGTCCGGCACCATGATGACGCCCGAACTATTGTTGGTATTGGATTGCGAAGTCTTGTTTTTGTCGGTCGCATCGGCAAAGAACATAAAGTCGTCGGCCACTATTTTGGGACTGTGCAGATGGAAATTGCCGTTCAAGGTCTGGTTCTTTTGCGTTGCATAGCCGATGGCGTTGTACAGATATCCGTCAAGCGTTACGTTGTTTTTGGCATAGGTGGCGTTGAACTTCTCAAACCACATCTTGTCCTGGTCAAAACGGAACAGTCCCCTGACAATCTTGAAAGGATAGGGGAACAGTTCGGAACTTAACTTGATGTTGTCCATTTGCAGCGTTCCTTTGTTGTCCAGCATTTGGTATCGACCTGCAGTGGCATCTGCTTGTGAGCCGTTGAGGCTAAGGTTGGTGTATATCTTGCCCGTGACATCGAAGTCTTTAGACCCGAATACTGTGTATATTTTCCCGATGTCGATATTCCCTTTGGAATAGACGCGGTATTTCAAGTTGTCAAAATTTTTCAGGTCGGCTTTCAGCATGAAAGGCTGTCCGGCAAAGGAAAACGATATAGGTTTCAATACGACTGACAGCGTATGCAGCGAAGCCGTTTTGCTCATAATCGTAGCGTCGATATTGATGTCCTTGATGCTTTCCGGCGCATGGTCGGTTTTGACCATGCCGTTGTCCAGCTTTACATAGACCGTCGTTACGGGCATTGAGCGGCGGGCGAGGTCCATCTTGCCTTTGACAAAGGCATTTATGTGTAGGTCTCCCGCGATGTCGGTACCGGTCGGTAACGGATAGTATTTTTTCACGTCCTGTAGCCGGATATTGGATTGTATGTTGGCATCAAGTATAGGCGAAAAGATTTTGTTTGCATGGAAATAACCACGGACAAAACTGCCCATTGCCTCGGCATTGATGTCGTCCAGACTAACATAGATATTTTTCATCTGACTGTCGGGACATGCTGCGGTCAACCGGAAATTAAGCTTGTCAATGGCATTGGGCAAGGTGTCTATTTTGACGTATCCGTTTTGCAAAGTTGCAGACACACGGAATTTCGGAATACTGACGATGGCGGTGTCTGTCTTTTTGCGTAGGTTGCCTTTATAGACAATACCTTTTTTCCATAGGCCGTCCGCAAGGAGTTCCGCGTTGAGGCGTCCTTTGAAATGGATGTTGTCCATGCCCGTTGCGGCGTTCCATTTTTCCAAGTCCAGGTCTGTCTGCATCTTGGCATAGATTTCCGGCGTGTTGACGTTCTTGAGTTTCAGTATCAGGCTTAGGTAGTCCTTGTCCATATTGAAAAACAAAGAATCCACGTTGACATAGAAACTGTCGAGGTTAAATTTGGGGATGCTAGTCTTGAAATCGAGGAACAGGTGTTCAATCGGCGTAGGAGCCTTGTCATGCCTGATGTAGCCGTCGCGGATTTTCATGTTGAAAGCAAGGGACGGCATTTCCCCGGTCGATGCGATATAGTTGCCGCTCAACGTGGCATATACGTCGGCAAAACCTTTTACGTCCGTCTTTTCCAGCCAATGGAGGTATTCCGGTGGCAATGCGGTCAATACGTCGTGGAGTCCCGATTCCAGCGAACGGAGCTTGAAATCCATGAAATAACCGTCGTTGAGGAAGCCGAAGCGTCCATGGAGCGATACGGGCAACGCATTGATTTTCAAGTCGTTTTTCTCAAAAATAAATTCGAGGGAACTGGTGTTGATTTTCGTCACGAGGTCGCCTTCGAGCCGTTTGGACAGGATATAGGACGTATGGTCGTAAGACAAGTTGAAAGAATCGACTGCAATGTGCGAACTGAGGTCAAAGAGCGATTTGCTTAGGTCGCCGCTGCCCGTGTAGTGGAGACCGTTGGCTGCAATCATCATCGGGATGGAAGCGTCGTCATAGACGAGGTTGCAGTCGTCGATTTGGATTTTTTTCAGTGCCAAGGAGGTGCTACTTGTGTCAGGTGCATCTTTTGTCGTTGCCGAAGAAGACTGGTAGACGTTGTAATTTGCCCGACCCTGTCCATCGACATGTATGTGGATGTTTCCCGTCGAAAAGTAAATCTTGTCGATGGACAGTGTTTTGCCAAATATACTTGCCAAATCCACGCCGAGACCAAGCTCTTTGGCGTAGGCAAGCGTGTCTTTTTGAAATGGCGCGGAACCTTTCAGGGCAAAATCATATAATGTCAACGTCAGCGACGGAAAATGCTTGAAAAAGGAAAGCCGTGCTTTGGAAAAGTTCATTTCCCCTTTAATCGAGCCGTTTGCCCAGTCTTTGATTTTCCCTGCAATCGTTTCGGGAAACAGGACGGGCAGCAAAAACATCAACGCTAACAAGGAAGCAGCCGATATGCCCAATATCTTTGCAGTCTTGACCAATATTTTTTTCAACATATATCTCACCAAAATTTCAAATGGGTATGGGTTTACTGAAACTTGCTAAAATTACTTCAAAAAATGACACCACGGTATTCCGTCCACATTTTTGTAGCGTAAAGGTGTATGTTCGATTTTGCAAATTTATTAATCGTTTAGTTATTTAAGCCCTATCATTCTTCTAAGCTGCATACTGAACATGGGTTGCATGAAAATACTTCTGCACCTGCTTTCTGTCATTTTTCCTTTTCAGCATAAAATTTTCTACG
>JASGDY010000057.1:0-12135 GCA_047606825.1 Chitinophagaceae bacterium | reverse complement strand
TTCTCAATACACCAATGTACCCGTCCGCAAACAGCGAAAAGGAGCGTTGGCGCGGGAGGTGTTTCCGGCGTGGCTTGAAACAGCCACAAAGCTGCGACAGCCGCCGGAAATGTTCCGAAGCGTCAACCCGACTGGCGCGCAGCGTTCGCCTTTTGCGGACTTGACTTTTTTGCCACTTTTTTTGTCAAGAAAAAAAGTGGGACAGATTATTGGAGGAGATAATTTAGATGCGTTTGCCCTGTGTGAATCCAAGCTTGGCACGCCTTTCCCACGCTCACTTCTCCACTTCCCTTATCGCCTCTACCATCCCATTTTTGGTTTTGTCCAACACCAGTTCCCAAAACATGATACCACCTAGGTTGTTGTCGATGGCGTATTGTGTCTTGTCCTTGATGGAATGCAGGTCGTCCCCGGTTGCAAAGCTGCTGTCCTTGGCATTGTACCAATAAGGTGCGTGTGCCTTGTCGTCCCAGAAATATTGCCAGCCGTTTGCTGAGGTCAGTACGCTGTCGTAGTGTTTGAAGTCAACGCCGTTGGTCGGTTTGCCACCTTGGTAGAGACCGTTGTCGGTCGGAGCGACATGCTTCCATACACGCGTGTAAAATGCGCCGCCGATGACGAGTTTGTTGGCCGGGATTCCCAGGTTTAGCAGGTAGCGGACAGCTCTGTCCGTGCTTTCCTCGTCCGGTTTGGTACTGTAAAGTGGTGTGTGGTGTCCGGTCACTTTGGAATAGCCATTGACCAGGTCGTAGCTCATGATGTTGACACGGTTGACGAGCGGCATGATTTTTTGCCATTCGACGGAGGAGTCGAGATATTTCTGAAAGCCGCCCGCGGCAAAACTCAGTTCATATCTGTTTCCCAATGTTTTCCGTAGTTGCTGTATGAGTTTGGTAAAATCCGTTTTGTCCGAAGGCTGGTACAGATGTCCCGGATAGCCTTCGATGGTCGGGTATTCCCAGTCCAGGTCCAGACCGTCCGCGCCGAAATAATCCAATGTTTGTTTAGTTGTCTGGGCAAATGTTTTCCTACCGTTTTCGCGGGAGAATGTTTCCGAACAAGGTCCGCAAGCACTCCAGCCGCCCATGGACAGGAGTATCTTGAGTTTCGGGTATTTTTTCTTGAAGGAGACCAGATAGCGGATAGTGGCGGAGTCCTCGGCTTTGTCCACGGTCAGCGCATCGTTTTTGACATGGGTAAAACTGAAAATGATCTGGTCGAGTTGCGCGACGTTGTATTCGTTGATACGCTTTGAATCGCCTGTGTAGTAGGCAATCACTAGTGGCCTGGTCGGCAGTTTCTGTGCTTGGCTGCCACATCCAAACAACAGGAGCGCCAATAAAAGGGGATTTCTTGATTTCATAATAGAATGGAGATTGGCTGCAATGTAATTTTTTTTATGTTTTATCGGAGATATTAATGTGCAATAATTGAAGTTGTTTAGACTGTTGTTTTTTGAATAAAAGGCTGTTTGATATCAACAGGAAGCGTATTAGGAGAAATCTCATTTTTCCGCTCTTCAGGATTTGTAATCCTGAAGCTGTATCGGCGGATTTGCAATCCGCAAACTGCGGTGCATTGCAAATGCACGGATGAGCGTTCGGGATTGCAAATCCCGAACAGCGCAAATAGATGTTTGGTCTAAAATATAAATTAAAATCGTATTAATGTGCAATAGATGTACTGCCGTTCGTTTACCCACAAAAGTTTCACAGAAGCACATCAGCCGCCATTGCGGCAATACCTTGTTTTTTATTCTTTCGTCAGGTCGTTCGCTTGGTTTGGGAACTTCTGAATAAGCCACTTCAATACGTCAAGTTGGTCTTTCGCAGGTGCTCGTCTTACTTGTGCGATTAGCTTGATTGTGTCGGGTCTGTTAAGTGTGAGGTTTGAAGCACCCTCATTGCAAACAGAACATATCGTTCTCAAATTGCTTGCATCATCAGTTCCGCCCATTGATTTGTCAATGATGTGTCCAATATGCAACCTCGTTTTTCTACCGTTGTCATAGGGGTGTGGTTCTCCGGCTGCCGCTCCACACATTTGGCAGGTAAAACCGTTTCTGTCTAATACAAACGCTCTTGTTTCTTTAGAAATACCACGTTCAAAAGCAGGTAAAGGTTTTAAATTAATGAGTAAATATTGTCCCGGTTTTAAATCGCTTCAGTCCTTCTTCGTTTCTTAATTCTCTTACCCGCCTTGCCCATTCACTTGTTCCTGCCACTTCTCTTAATGCGTCAGAACCTAATATTTCCCCGACGTTTGCTATAAAAAATTCTCTAAGTTTTGCTCGAGAACCTTTGCGTCTTGGTAATTTATCTGCCATAATTTAATGCTCTTATTATTGATTTCCCAACTGCTTGTGCAACTGGCGGCGGAAAAGCATTGCCGACCTGTCTGTATGCAGGAGTTTTCTTTCCTGCAAATTCCCAGTCTTTCGGGAAACCTTGAATTAATGCCGTCATTTCAAGTGTCAAGCGGGGATTGCCTTCATAGCCATTTATTGGCGGTTGGTCTGCTAAACCCTTTCCGTCAACGCCAAGTTCCGCCCAAGCCTTTTTTGCTCGTGTTGGTCCCAAATCTGCACCTCCGTGTTTTTTAGAACCACCGACTAATGTAGGGGCAATTTTGTTTGCTTTTTCTTTCCATTCATTAACACTTTCCCAACCCAGTTCCGCCATTGCTTCATAAAGTAGATCCCCAACTGGTTTGGGTTTCCTTTTGTGCTTTTCAGGCCATTCAAAATGGCTGAAATATTCTTCTTTGAGTGCTACTAAAATGGCTCTCGGTCTAAGTTGTGAAACGCCAAACTCGGAAGCGTTCAACAGTTGCCAGTCTGTTTTGTAGCCCAAATTTTCAAGTTCTCCGATTATCTGATTACGGTAGTCCTCAAATTTTGGGTCAAGAAGTCCACGAACATTTTCAAGCAAAATAGCTTTAGGGTTACACTCTTTAGCTAATCGTAATGCTTCTGGAAACAAATCCCGGTCGTCCATTTGTCCAAGTTGTTTTCCTGCGATAGAAAACGGGGGACAAGGAACGCCTCCGGCTAAAAGGTCAGCCTCTCCATTGTAGGCGGTTGCATCAAACTTTCTTAGGTCGCCTTGAACAACGTTCCATTTTGGACGATTTGTCCGTAAAGTTTCACAAGCTAAAGGTTCAAGTTCAACTAATGCAATATGTTCAAACCCTGCCTTTTCAAGCCCAAGAGCCTGTCCACCGGCACCAGCACATATTTCTAAAGATTTGAATTTTTGCATTATACATTTTAAATGGCCAAATTTACTAATTTTCTTGGTATTGTCGTTGGTTTTGGGTCGCCTGTTAATGTTTGCACGGTCGCTGGTAGCATTGTCCACAACTAAGGAGTAATCACACTTACGGACTTTCCGACTTTCGGTCTAAAATCAAAAATCTCCGTTCTAAATTCTATGTTCTACATTTGTTTGCATGATTTCTTTTCCCATATACCTGGACAATAGTGCTACGACACAGCCCGACCCGCGCGTAGTGGAGGCGATGCTTCCGTACCTGACCAGCTATTACGGAAATGCGGCTAGTTTGCAACACGCTTTTGGTTGGGAGGCAGCGGAAGCGGTTGACATCGCAAGAGAACAGGTCGCCCACCTGATCGCCGCCGAAGCACAGGAAATCATATTTACGTCCGGCGCGACCGAAAGCGCCAACCTGGCCATCAAAGGTTGCATGGAAGCCTACCATCGGAAAGGGAAACACTTGGTCACTGTACTGACGGAACATAAAGCCGTCCTCGATACCTGCGCCCACTTGGAAAAGAACGGTGCCGAGGTGACGTACTTGCCCGTAGATCAAAAAGGGCGCATTGACCTGGACGCGTTGGAAGCCGCCATCCGACCGGATACGGTCATGCTCGCTGCCATGTATGCCAACAATGAAACCGGGACGCTGCACGACACCGCTGCGATAGGTGCAATAGCGCGGAAACACAAAGTCATTTTCTTCTGCGACGCAACGCAGGCTGTTGGTAAAATCGCCGTGAACGTACTGGGCGACAATATCGATATGCTTTCACTCTCCGCACACAAGATATACGGTCCCAAAGGCGTTGGAGCCTTGTACGTCCGCCGCAAAAATCCCCGTGTAGCCTTGCTGGAACAGATAAACGGCGGCGGCCACGAGCGCGGCATGCGCAGCGGGACGCTCAACGTGCCGGGCATCGTCGGACTGGGAAAGGCCTGCGATCTCGCCTTACAGAACCTGGGGGAAGAGTCCCGGCAACTCGCGGTGCTGCGCGATAAACTCGAAAATGCATTGCTTGCCCACATCGACGACATTTATGTCAACGGTGATACGGAGCATCGCTTGCCACATATCTCCAATATCTCGTTTATGTCACCTGTCAGCAACCAGCTTCTTGGCGCGTTCCGTTCCTCGTTGGCAGTGTCTGCCGGCTCTGCCTGCACTTCCGCCAGCAACAACCCCAGCTATGTACTGATGGCGATGGGACTCGGCGAGCAGCGTGCCAAGTCTGCCATACGGTTTAGCTTAGGAAGAAATACGAGCGAGGAAGAAATTGATTTTGCTGTTGAGCATGTTGGCAAAATAATTGCGGAGCTTCGGATAGGGGATTAATCCCCATTCTTCTTCAAGCAATTGATCACGCACGATTTAAACACTTAATTTTATTTTTTAGCCATTGTTGGGCTCCTGTTGGTAACCGACAACTTAAAATGTTGAACACTTTTGTGGAAAAAAGAATATTCCTGTTAGCGGGATCGTGGATTCTCATGGTTACCGTTGTCTGGGCACAGAGCAAAACAATCAATGGTACGGTCAAGTCTGTCGCGTCAGGGGAGTTGCTGATTGGTGCGCAGGTATCTCTGTTGGAGATGCCGCAAGCTACAACGACGACCAACGCGTACGGTTTTTTTTCGTTGACTTTACCTGTTCCGCAGGACAGTGTGCATCTATTGATAGCCAAGGATGGTTTTAAAAATGACACGATCATATTGAACAAAAATCTTGCTACGGTCTACAACATCAGTCTGCTGGCTTCTGTTGCCAATCTGCATGACGTGGTCGTGACAGCACAAAAAAACAATATAAAGAAAGATGTCTGGGGAACAAGCAAGCTGTCGACGGACGAGGTTTCCGCAGTCCCCGTGATTTTTGGGGAGAAGGATATTCTCAAAACCTTGCAGTTGCTACCTGGCATCAAATCGGCAGGCGACGGCAACAGCGGTTTTTATGTGCGTGGAGGCGGTACCGACCAGAATTTGCTTTTGCTCGACGATGTGCCCATATACAATGCAACGCACTTGATGGGTTTTTTCTCCACATTCAATTCGGATGCCATCAAGGACGTCAATATTTACAAGGGAAATATGCCGGCGCAATATGGTGGGCGGCTGTCGTCGGTATTGGACATCAGGACGGACGACGGTAGTACGACGCGTACACAGGTGAGCGGCGGTATCGGCATTATTTCTTCCCGGCTCAATGTGGAAGGCCCCATTGTAAAAGACAGGGGCTCGTTTTCCATCCATGCACGGCGTACCTATGCTGACCTGCTTCTGAAATTGTCCAACGACAGCAGTTTCAAAGACAACAAACTGAACTTTTACGACCTGAACGCCAAAGCCAGTTATCAACTAGGCGATAGAAACAAACTCTACCTATCGGCCTATAGCGGCAGGGACAACCTAGGGCTGGGCAACGATTTTGGGTTGGACTGGGGCAATTCGATTGTGAGTTTTCGCTGGAACCATGTGTACAATAGCTCACTTTTTTCCAATACGAGTTTGATGTACAGTTATTATGACTACAAGGTACATATCGGGTCGGGCAGCAATGATGTCTATGTACATTCGTCCATCCAGGATTTCATGTTGCGCAACGAATGGCAGTGGCATATCAGCAATGACAGTAAAGTCAATATGGGATTTAGTTCTGTCTATCATGATATTGCGCCAGGGCAGGTGGAGGCGAGTGCCAATTCCAGTTACAACACACAGTTGCTGGAAAAGAGAAGAAGCCTGGAGTCGGCTTTGTGGATGTCGCATGATTGGCAGTTTTCCAGACATTGGCAGGTGGTTTACGGTGCCAGGCTGAGTACGTTCAGCGTACTGGGTCCGGGTACTTTTTACGATTATGATGCCAATGGCGACGAGGTGGATTCGAGTGTATTCAAATGGGGTGATGTCGCTAGGACCTATTGGAGCGTAGAGCCGCGCGTTGCGTTGAGCTACCAGTGGAGTGACAACGATTTCCTAAGGTTTAGTTATTCGCGCAACACGCAAAACCTCCACCTGCTGTCTAACACAACTTCCGGAAACCCAACGGACGTATGGGTGCCGAGCAGCCTCAATATCAAACCGGAAATCGGCGAACAGTTGGCATTGGGCTATTTTGGGGAACTGGGCAGTGGTGTTTTTGAATATTCCTCCGAGATCTATTACCGTTGGCTGGAAAACCAGATAGATTACAAAAATGGTGCAGAAATCATCGCCAACAAAGATGTCGAGTCGCAGTTGCTTTACGGGAAGGGCAGGGCGTATGGATGGGAAAACTATTTTAAGAAAAAAAAAGGAAGGCTGACGGGCTGGATAAGTTATACCCTGAGCAGGTCGGAACGGCAACTGGATGGTATCAACGACGGCAACTGGTACCCGGCTAAACAGGACAGGACACACGAGGTCTCCATCGTCGGCATGTACCGGCTCAACCCTAAATGGACGTTGTCGGCAACCTGGGTGTACTATACAGGCAATGCAGTTACTTTTCCCAGCGGTAAATACTTGGTCAACGATATTTTGGTCAATTACTATGCGGAACGCAACGGTTACCGGATGCCGGCATACCATCGTCTGGACCTGGGAGCGACCTTGTTGGGTAAGAGGACTAAGAAATTTGAAAGCTCCTGGACTTTTTCCCTGTTCAACGCCTATGGACGTGAGAATGCTTATAGCCTGACGTTCAAACGAGACCCCGACGACGCAAGCAAGACGGTGGTGGAGCGTCTTGCACTTTTTAGGTTTGTTCCATCGGTGACATATAATTTTAAATTTTGACGGGGTGAAACGCGAAAATTTTATTTAAATGAAAAAACGTTGTTTTAAAAATATAGCCGCGCTTATCATGATTGCTTTTTTGTCCTTGCTTTCCTGCAAAAAAATAATCCATGTTGATTTGAATACGGTCGATTCGATACTGGTCATCGATGCAGACATGTCCAGCCTTTATGGGCTCAATGTCGTCCTGTCCAGATCCGTGGCTTTTTATGACGACAACAGTTTCCCGCCGGTAAATGATGCCATCGTGATATTGGAGAACTTAAAAACCAATAAAATCGACACGGTGCCTTTTGATTCTAATGGCAAATATTACCTAAACAAAAAGCCATCCGTCGGCACAAGTTATCAATTGTCGGTAATTGTTGACGGCGTTACTTATACCGCCGTGTCCACGATGCCCACGATCATTGCCTTGGATTCTGTCACGTTTGCAAAGCGGGCGCTGTTGGGAAACACGATCATTTCGGCAAGGGTCAATTTCCAGGACAAGGCAGGCGTGGACAACTATTATCTTTTCAAGCAATATATCCTGAAAAGAGATGCGTTGAACTTTTTCGCCTTTTCGGATCGCTTGTCCGATGGACGTTATATCCAATATGATTTACTGAACGACAGTTCCTATATCAAGGACGGGGATTCCATCGCTGTAGATATGCAGTGCATTGACGAAAATGTTTACAATTATTATTCCGTATTGGAAAGTATAACAGCGGAAGAGAGCGTGTTGGGGACTACCTCCCCTGCCAATCCACCGACCAATATTGTTGGAGATAATGTATTAGGTGTTTTTAATGTACATTCCGAAGAGATTAAAAAGGTGGCAGCGCCCTGATGTAGTGCCACAAGACTACGTTTTTACTTTCGCTTTATTATTACGACGTCTTTTCTTCTATCGGCGTAAAATCCGGCAGTTCGGGGTGTAGGATTTTGTTGATTTGCTGGACGATATTCTCAACGTTGACGTCGCTTCGGTTGGCGAAGACTACAACCATATAGTCCATCATCGGAACCGTAAAACTGTATGTTCTAAATCCACCATTGTCGCCGCTATGATAAACATATATTGGTTGCTGGTTGTCGTCGACAAACCAACCGTAGCCATAACCCAAATGCGGTGCGATCGGATTGTGGATGGCACGTGCGCCCAATAGGGACTCGGTCGAGACGATTTTGCCTTTTTGTAAAGCGTCAAACCATTTGCCGTAGTCCTCGACCGAGGTATAGATTGCACCGTCGCCTTCAGTGGAAAAAAAGACATGCTCTTCTGCCTGCGACTTTTTGAACTGTCCACTGATGGAATCCTTGTCATAGCCTGTTGTCTGCCGGAATATCTTTTTCTTTTCCTCCCAGACGGTCGTATGGCGCATCCCTGCTCTGGAAAACAGATACTTTGCCATAAAATCAGCATATTTCATCCTGCTTACTTTTTCTATGATGAGGCCTAGTAAACAATAGGCCGTATTGCTATAACGGTAAGATGAGCCCGGCGGGAAATAGAAGCTGTCCTTGTCTTTTATCGCTTCATATACTTGGCGTGCGTAACCGTGTTGCAGTCCTTCTGTTTTTACGTAACTATAATGGTCCAATATGCCTGAGCTGTGTGACAACAATTGCTGTATCGTCACTTTTTTCGCCACTTGGGGATTCATGTCCGGAAAATATTTTGCGATGGTGTCGGACAATGCCAGTTTGCCTTTTTCTTTTAGATAAAGGATGCCTGCGGCGGTAAATTGTTTGGTCAGGGAGGCAATATTGAAGTTGGAAGCCACTTGGTTGTTTTTACCGGATGGTATATCGGCAAGACCGTAACCTTTGGCGAAAATGACTGTTCCCTTTTCCTTGATTTCAATGGCGATTCCCGGCTCGTTCTTGGGGAATATGGAATCCAGCAACCGGTCTATCCGTGCTGCGGACTGACCAAAACCAAAGTAAAAAAACAGTAATGCGATAGCCGTCAGATATAATTTTTTCATTGTCTGTCTTTTGTCTTGCTACGAAGATAAACGATGTGCGATGAAATATCATACAGGCCATTTTCAATTTATAAATCTGTCCTTAATCGCGTTCCATGAACAAAAAAAATCCAGTACGTTTGTGCTTCACAAAAACCACTATATGAATTTATTGCAGGATAAGGTCGCCATCGTAACCGGGGGCAGTCGCGGTATCGGGCTGGCCATCGTTGAAAAACTGGCCGCAAACGGCGCGACAGTTGCCTTTACTTATGTGAGCGACAGCAGCAAGGAAAAAGCGGAGGCCTTGGCCACAAGATTGAAGGAACAAGGCCAAAGCGCAAAAGCATACCAAAGCGATGCTGCCGACTATGCGGCTGCGGAATCATTTGTCGCGGAAGTGCTCAAGGATTTTGGAAAGGTGGATGTCTGCGTCAACAATGCGGGCATCAGCATCGACAACCTGTTGCTGCGCATGACATCCGAACAATGGGACAAAGTGCTCCATACCAACCTGACCAGCGTGTTTAACCTGACTAAAAACGTCATCCGCCCGATGATGAAGGCCAAAGGCGGCGCAATCATCAACATGAGTTCGGTTATCGGTCTCCACGGCAACGCAGGACAGTCTTCTTACGCTGCGTCCAAGGCAGGCATCGTCGGCTTTACCAAGTCCATCGCGCAGGAGCTCGGCAGTCGCAATATCCGTTGCAATGCCATTGCGCCCGGCTTTATCGAAACCGACATGACCAGCTACCTCCAAGAAGGAAACCTTGCCGACAGCTACAAGGAAAAAATCCCGTTGAAAAGATTTGGACAGGCGGAAGACATTGCCAATGCCGTATTGTACCTGGCTTCCGACATGAGCAGCTATGTAACGGGTCAGACCTTGAGCGTGTGTGGTGGAATGAGCATGTAGCATAAGTCAGAAAGCCCTTTCTGTCTTTCCTCCTTTCCGTCTTCTAAATTAGAATGCCATTAAAATCTCCCAAAGCCTTTCATATTAACGAAAGGCTTTTTTATTTTGCATACAGCTATCAAAAAGAAATACATGAATACATTAGAAAAACTGTTTGAAAAAAACAGAAACTGGGTGAAACGCAGCGAAGAAAAAGACGATGGATTTTTCAAAAAACTGGCCGCCGGACAATCTCCCAAGTACCTCTGGATTGGTTGTGGCGACAGCCGCATGCCAGCAGAGGAAATACTCGGATTGTCGGCGGGAGAGATTTTCGTACACCGCAACGTTGCCAACCAAGTGCTGTCAACCGACATCAACGCCCGTAGCGTCATCGAATATGCGCTCATACACCTCAAGGTCAAACACGTTATTGTCTGTGGACATTACGGTTGCGGCGGGGTCAAGGCTGCCTTGTCCAACAACGACCTTGGCGAAACGCTCAATATGTGGCTCAAAAGCATCAAGGAAGTCTATGTCGAAAACGAAGAGGAACTGTCTGCATTGCCCGATGCAAAACAAAAAGAAGAACGACTCGTGGAACTCAACATACTCAAACAGGTTGACCGCATTATCCACACCTCATCTCTTCAGAAAGCGTGGAAGGAAAACCCTGAACCCCCTATCATACATGGCTGGGTCTTTTCGTTGGAGACCGGCTATGTCAAGCCGTTGCTAGAAATACGCCCCGACGAGGAAAAAATAGACCCGATATTCCGCTTTGAGAATATCTGGAAATAAGAAAAAAAGCTCTCCATAGAAAAAGGCTGCCCAAACCGGCAGCCTTTGTTGTTTATACAACTTTGTATTTCCTTTCATTGGTATTGTAGATTCGGACGCGTCTTGATTATCCGCACTTTGCGAACCCTGCCGACCGTTGGTGTTTTGCCATTTCTGACAGCCGAGGCATAAACATTCTAATTGTTGCAAATGTGTCCCTTTCAAACACAAGAACCTATTCGGGCTTATAGGCAACCCAATCCAGATAATTTTGTTGGTTAACGATGCCGTAGGCCGCATCGGGATAGGTGCTAAGAAAAGCCGTGGGTTTTTTGATTTTGGCATAGCCCCATTTACATTCCATTGCTTTAAGCTGCTGCTTGTTGTCCAGCTCCAGAAAATCGATTTCCTGATTATCCTAAGTCCGCCAGAAAAAGTACTGAGGGAAATAACGACGGTACCGTGTTTGACGTAAATTATATTAAATTACGTCAGTCAACAGACTTTATTTTTATTAAATAACTCAAGTTGCTAGTTATGTCAGGTTGTCAAAAGTGTAAGCGATGACAAACAAAGCAACTTTCAAAAGGAATCCGTTCTTTGTTACAGCGTGTATGCTTCTGAGCATTTTGGACTTGATGACGCTGAACTCTGTCTCGATATGCTTGCGCATGTAGTTCTTAATGAATGCTTCGGAAGGGTCGTCCTTTCTTTTGCTGTTCTTCCTACGACAGACCTTTGCGTGTATCATTTCCGCGTCGAACAAGTCGTCCTCGCTGAGGTAGTCCGTATAGCCCGCGTCCATGTATATGCTGCTTTCGGGCGCCACGTCAAAGGGGAGCTTTCCCAGGCTTTGGCTGTCGTGTTCGCTTCCCGGCACCATGCAGAACTCGACCGGGACACCGTCCAGGGCCATCACCTGCACCCGGACGCCATAAAAGTACCTGCGCATCGCAGCATGCCTGCCCCTGTACTCTTCGCCCTCCAAAACCTTTGAACGGCCGATGCGGATATTGTCACATACCGCCACGGGGAATGAATCCAGACGGTATTCGGCGGCGCCGGCCATGTCCTTCAGCTGCTTGCCCACCACCTCAAACAGGTACAACAGGAAATCCGACAACCGGTGGAGACGCCGGCAGTACCGGGATTTGTCGAGCATCCGGGGGACATAGCCGCCCATCTTCATGAAATGGCGGGCATTGTCCTGGTGGCCGCCAAAATACAACGTCGAAACAAAGGCGGTCGTGATGATCTCCGCATCGCTGACACGCGCCCTCTGGTCTTCCTGGTGGTGGAGCGAATTTAAAATGTCGTCCACAATACAGTAAAGAGCTATAATTTTGCTGTCCGAAAGCATGATTTATAGATTTTAGACTTGGTAATCCAAAATTATTATAAACATGCTTTCCTTTGACTATACACTTCTATAACTAGCAACTTGAGTTAAATA
>JASGDY010000056.1:0-16450 GCA_047606825.1 Chitinophagaceae bacterium | reverse complement strand
TTTCTCAGATATAAAATGATAGGTTCAAGTACAAAACATTAATGTTAATCAAAAATTGGATAATGTGAAAAGATGATGGAATTCAGCTCCGTAGGAGCGTACTTATGGTAGCATCGGTTACAATATGATTTATAGAGTTCCGTAGGAACGACCTTATATTGTTGATAAGGTCGTTCCTACGGAACTCATTTTGAACAGATTGGTTATTTCTACCATAAGTTCGTCCGCCACGGCGGACTTTTTCAGTTCTTGATTAGCATAAAGAATCCGAACCCCTTCTTTTGCATCGAAAAAAGTTTAAATCAGTTCAATAAAAAGCAGAAGTTGTGTCCGCCACGACTGCACGAATAGAGCAACTATTCGTGCAGTCGTGGCAGACATTGTTTTCATGGTGTATGTTCCAAAAAATGGGCAGCTTTTTTGGCGATGTTTTCCCAACTGAAATATTCCGTGAATTTTTCGGCGTGCCATTCCGCATGGTTGTCGAGTTGTCGAACAATAGCATCCGCAAAAGCGGCGTTGTCGCCGTCGTGGACATACGCCAGCTTGCCGTCCACAACTTCTTCTGGGACACCGATTGCGCCCGTGTCAAACGAAACCGCCAAGGTCTGGTACGACAAAGCTTCCACGAGTTTGGTCTTGATGCCTCCACCGTCAACAATCGGATTGAGAAACACGTCGGCACCGCCGAAATAGACACCGATATCGTCCACAAAACCTTTGATGACGAGATGCGTGTGTTTCTGTTGGACTACTTCGGCGGGAATGGATTTGCCGCAGACGATTAACACGAAATCGTCGATTTTTTCTTGCAGTCTTGGTAGTATTTTTTCTACCAGTGTTGTCAATGCGGAAGCATTGGGTTTATAGCTGAAATCACCGTTGAACAAAAGGATTTTTGTATTTTCAGACAGATTGTTGTCCTTTCGTACAAGGGATTTTGCGTTTTGTTTCCATTCATCTGAAAAAGCGTGCGGCAGTTGAAAACCATACGTAACGACGGTGCTTTTTTCCGCTTTTACCCGATATTTTTGGATGGCATATTGGCGGTCTTGTTCCGTAATGAAAAAAACGATGTCGGCCTTGCGGTAGACTATCCCCTCGTACCACGACATCACGCGCCACCACCATTTGCCCATCGTCCTAAAACGCTGTGCCTCGATATTGTGCGAATGGACGACGACCTTGGTTTTGTAAAACAACCGCACCAGCAAAACCAGCCAGCCCATATACGGATGTTCCGCCATGACATGGGTGGCGACGTGTTTTTTCACGACTTTGCCGACCTTGGACACATTGAAAAAATTGGCATAACGCAGCACAGATTTTCCCAATATCCTGTATTGTGGATAACCCGCAAAAACATCGTTGTCGTTGTCCGCAACGCTCACGCACGCAAAGGCGACTACCCGCGAAAAATAACGGTAGAAAAAGGCAATGCCGCGATGCCCGCCAAACCGCGCAGGCAAAAAACGATACGGCGCAACACCCACGACACGGATAGATTTGTTGACAGCCATTGCTACGCTTGTTTTTGCTGTTTTCTCCACTGCACGACACCAAAAATCCCAAACGCAAAACACAGCAAAGTCAAGCCATTGGACGCATACATCAGCTTTTGTCCGACGATGGCGGATTGCGGTTCAAACTTAAATTCGACGGTGTGTTTGCCCGCCGGAACGGCAATGCCGCGCAAGGCATAGTTGGCATTGACGTAATCTGCTTTTTTGCCGTCGAGGTAGGCGTTCCATCCGGCGGGATAATAGATTTCGCTCAGTACGGCGAACTGAGGTGTCGCGGCGTTGGTGACATATTGTATCGTGTCGTTGTCGTAGGAAGTCAGCGCAATCGTCGCCGTGGAATCATATTGGATATTGCCGACTTTGGACTGGTTGGACTTGTCCACGATGGCGGTCGTCTTAGGGTCAAAAGTGCCCAAGGCGTTCAGTCCCTCGGCTGGTCCGTTGGTATATTGGATGTCCTTTACAAACCACGCCGCACCTAAGGCTTCGGGATTTTGCTGCACCGACTGTTGCGGTTGTTGCTGCGGATTTTGTGGGTTTTGCTGGCCGCCGACGATGATGTACTTGGTGTCGAGCATATTAAGTACGGACATGTTGAGACCGCCGCCTTTTTTGGAAAACTGGTTCTCCAATATGTCTTGATAGATGCGGAGTTTGGCTGGATGGTAGCCGCCGACGGAACGCAGATAATAAGAAGTCAACGCGTCGGTAAACGGGTCGACCGCAAGGTTCAGCACACGGTAATGCGACCCTTTGTCCGCCATGATCTGTTGCTCTGCCGATGTCGGGCTGAATGTGGAAGCCTGCAAACTTTCCGGGTCTTGGTAGCTTTCCGTATTGAGGTATTTTGCATCAATAGAAAACAAATCAATCAACGTGATGACCATGAATATGGAAATGACAACGGTCGGCCTGGCAATCTTTTTTACATAGAGGAAAATGCCCGCCAACAAGATAAGGGAGAATAGAACCACCCGTCCAATACCCGCGCCAAACATCGCCTTTCGGTCCTGGTGCATGGCGTTCAATATCGGATTGGCCCGGTCGCCCCCGAGGGCCGCCTTGAGCTGTTCGTCCATCGGGCTGGTGTAATCGTTGAACAGATAAACCAACACACACACACCCAATACACCGCCAAGCGCATACAGTATCGGTTTGAAATCGGTCTTGACATCCCAGTCTTTTTTCCCTTTGTAAAATAACTGTTCCAGACACAGTCCCGCCAATATCGGCAATATCCATTGGGGAATGACCATTGCCATCGATGGTGCACGGAACTTGTTGTACATGGGCATATACTTAAACAACAGCCCGTTGATGCCCGGCAGGTATTGCCCAAACGACAATACCAAACCAAACGCCATCGCGACCACGAGCCACCATTTGTCCGAATCTTTTGGCAAAACCACCAGGGCCACAACCGCCAACAGACATATCAGCGTGCCGGAATACGGCGGTCCCGTCGTATACGGCGCGATGCCGCCCCAATAGCGGGGCAATTGTTGCGCTATCTGCGGCGATGCGCCCAAGGATGACAACGCCTCCGCCGTATGCGAATTTTCATCCAAAGTCTCCATCGAACTTCCGCCAAACGCGTTGGGCAGCATCAATACCAAAGCCTCGCTTTTGCCCAGACTGTACTGGAACGCATAGTCCTCGTCCAATCCTGTCGTCTTAGTCTGCGCGGCAGTACCGCCCACACCTTTGCCGGCCTCGACGGTCTTGCCGCCACGCATCGTGTATTGGGCATATTCATAAGTCGTCATCAGTCCTCTGGCAAAATTGCCAACGCCGACCAGACCGCAGACCGCCGCCAACAGTAGCGCAACAATCATGTGTTTTATTTGTCTTTCCTTTACCCATTTGACAATATAAAAAATCGTCATGATGCCCATCACCAACAGCAGGTAATAGGTAATCTGCGGATGGTTGGATGTGATTTCCAATGTGGCGTACAACGCGCCGACACCCAGCCCGAGCCAATATTTTTTCTTGTAAATCAACAATATCCCGGCAAGCAAACCTGGCGCATAAGCAATCGCCTGCATCTTGGTCTCGTGCCCCACGGAAACGATAATCGGGTCGTAAGTGGCATACGCAAATGCCAAGCTTGCCAGTACGCCAATCAATACGTCGAAACCCAAAACCATGCTCAATGCATAAAACGCCACACAGGCAATAAAGAAAAAACTGGCAGGTTTAGGTAGTCCGAGGCTGATGATTTTCGGTAAGTCGGGAAGAAAGGACTTGCTCTCCATCGCTACCTGGTAGTTGGGCATCCCGCTGAAAAGACTCTTGCTCCACAACGGAAAATACCCGTGCTTTTCCTTGTAGTTAAATGCGTCCTGCGCCATCCCTTTCCAGTGTATCACGTCGGACTGTTGCAGCACCTGTCCCTGCATCGCAGGACGGCAGTAAATCATGGCAATAACCAAAAACGCGACAATCGCCAATATGTGCGGCAATATTTTCTTCCAGGAGATTTTGTTCATCTGTAACTATGTTATGGCTGCAAAATAAGAAAAAAGTTAAGAAGAAGCAGAAAGAGGGAAATGGGCAGGACATAACGTTGCACCAATGCTTGTACCCAAAACAAACTATAGCGTTTCAATCATTGCTTCCAATTGTATTTTTAACGATGGCAGAAAATTTACAACTATGTTCCAAACAATAGTGTCGTTGACATCAAAGTATGCGTGGATAATCCGGTTGCGAAGCGATACAATTTTGTGCCATTCGACATGGTTATGTTCTGCATAAAAGCTGTCTGGAAGCTTGTTTGCAGCCTCGCCTATAATTTCCAAGTAACGCTCTACGGCAGCCTGCGTTTTTTCATCCTGAAAATAATCCTGTTCGTCCATTCCTTTTACGAAACGAAAAATACCAGTCGTTGCATCAAGCATATCCGACAGGATTAAGCGGATAGGTCTATCCGACATATTGTAAGTTTTTTTCGATATAGGCAATCTGGCGTGGTTTTAATCCCTCACGCGATACCAAATCCACTTTTTTGCCTGTAATAATTTCCAGTTCATCAGCAAGGTCAATAAATTCAATACCTATTGGGCCGTTAAAAGAAACCAATACGTCTATATCACTGTTTTCGGTTGCGTTGCCGGAAGCATACGAACCGAATATCGCCAGTGAAGCAATAGGATACTTTTGTCTTAGCGATGGCAATGCAGAACACAATATTTGTTGATATGTGCGAACGTCAGGCTTCATGCAACAAAAATAAAACAAAAATCAATTGAACTAAATAAAGCAAATGCATTGGGCGTATTTCAAATCTTCAAATTACCTTGCAACCATGTCACTACGCTTTCTCGGCAAGGTCGCGTTCATCGCCAACATCTTTTTTGTTGCGTCATTGGTGTTGCGCTATCGGATGTATAGCACACAACAGGATGTCAACAGCCATATCGTGTTGCTGGGCTGGCTGGTAGCTCCGTTGGCAAACAGCATATTTGCAATTGGGTGGGCAATAAGTAAAAAAGAAAATGCGCAGGTCCCGAAGCTACTCGGACTGGCAAACATTGTATTTTTGTTGGTACAGATTAGTTTATTCTTTATTTTACGCTGATGCTATCGTTTTTAAAAGACAGGCCGAGCAAGCTTTTTTTGTTTTTTTCCGCGTTTTTCGTGGCGAATGCACTGATTGCGGAATGCGTCGGCGGAAAAATATTTTCCTTGGAAAAACTGTTGGGCTTGGCTCCGGCGAACCTAACGATTCTGGGACATAGCGGACTGTCGTTCAACCTGACCTGCGGCGTGGTGTTGTGGCCATTGGAATTTATCATGACGGACATCATCAACGAATTTTACGGACCGAAAGCCGTGAAAAGAATCAGTTACACGACGATTGCGTTGATTGGTTACGCGTTCCTGATGTTCTTTGTGGCGATGAAACTTCCGGCTGCGGATTTTTGGCTGGGAACCAATGTAGACAAAGGCGTCCCCAACAACCAAAATGCTTTTGCGGCGATTTTTGGACAGGGGCTGTGGATTATATTGGGAAGCCTGGTCGCGTTTCTTTTCAGCCAGTTGGTGGACGTGTTTGTGTTCCATAAAATCAAAAAAGTCACCGGAGACCGAAAAATATGGCTGCGCGCAACGGGTTCGACGCTGGTGTCGCAGTTAATCGACAGCTATATCGTCTTGATAATCGCGTTCAAAATCGGCAACGACTGGCCGTGGACGCAAGTCATCGCCATCGGTATCGTCAACTATTTTTACAAAGCCATTGTGGCATTGGTATTGACACCTGTGATAATGCTGGTAGAAAAAAGAATCGTGCGCTACCTCGGAAAAGCAACAGCAGATAAAATGCGGAAAGCCGCGATGGGCGAGAACGGTATTACGGATACGGAACCGATTCCGATGGGATGAAGAGGCTTGATGCTTTTTATTTCGGTCGGTGAAAGAGCGTTGTTGCTGGCGCACGCGTGTCGCGTGTGCCTTGATATACTGAAGCACGCGCGACACGCGTACGCCAGCAACGGACAGCTTAATAAATGCTAAGACCTCTTCAAATGAATACTCACGCCCGCACTTCCCGAATATACCGGAATCGGTGGGTTGACCTTGCAGATGCAGACATACACCTCGTCCGCAACGGGAAACGTATCGAAAATCCGATAGGCGATTTTGGTAATGACGGTTTCCATCAAGTATTCGGGTTCGTCCATAGCCGATTTAATCAGTTCGAATACTTGTGAATAGTCAATAGTATCTTCCAATTCACGGATGATTTTGGCACTGGGCGTATAGGCTATCCAGGCATTGACTTCAAAAGTGCCACCGATTTCCTTTTCACCGGGATACAGGCCGTGGTTGGCACGGAACAGGATATTTTTTAATTCGATTCTTAACATGTAAATTGATTTAGAAGCTGTTTGAGTTATTTATTTTCTTCCCGCACAGTCTCCCGCCGCGGCGGGGACTGTGCGGGAAGAAATACACGTGTTTATGTCTTGGAAGCATATAAAACCGTACAGAAAAACTTAATTCAAACAGTCTCTTAGACAGGAAAGATGGTGAAGACCGAAAAGACCACAGTGGAAACACGTTGTTCGGAATTTGCAATCCAAATCTGAAAAAATTAATTCGTACTGTACGCTACATGAAAATGTATGGTGAAAAAAACAGCATAAAAAAATCCTGCGAGGAGTATAGATAAAAGGTTGAAAATGGCTTTCGGTCTTTTCCGACTTTCCATCTTTCGGACCTCCCGTCTAAACGCCCAGTGTTTCCGTCAGATACCTTTCCGCATCGAGCGCGGCCATACAACCTGAACCCGCCGCCGTAATCGCCTGACGGTAGGTCTTGTCCTGCACGTCGCCAGCGGCAAATACACCGGGGACATTGGTCCTGGTAGAGCCTGCAACGGTTTTGATATAACCGTCTTCGTAGAGGTCTATGTAAGGTTGGAATATTTCACTGTTAGGTGTGTGGCCTATGGCGACAAAAAAGCCACTCACCTGTATTACTTGCTCTTCTCCCGTCCGGTTGCTTTTGATGCGCACGCCTTCCGTTTTGTCGTTGCCGAGCACTTCCACGGTCTCACTGTTCCAATACAGTGTGATATTGGGCGTAGATAAGACACGGTCGCGCATGACTTTGCTGGCTCTCATGCCGTCTTTGTCCTTGCGTACTATCATGTGGACGGTCGTTGCGAGTTTGGACAGGTACAAGGCGTCTTCACAGGCGGTGTCACCCGCACCGACGATGGCCACTTCCTGGTTACGGAAAAAGAATCCGTCGCACACCGCACAGGCGCTCACGCCATAACCGTTCAGCCTTTGTTCACTTTCCAGTCCCAACCATTTGGCCGTTGCCCCGGTAGAAATGATGACGGCATTGGTTTCAATCCATTTGTCCTCATCAATCTGCACACGGTGTACCGGTCCTGTAAAATCGACTTTTGTCGCGATTCCGTAACGGATATCGGCACCCATTCTTTTGGCTTGTTTTTCTAGGTCCACCATCAAGTCCGGTCCCATGATACCATCTGGATAGCCCGGAAAATTTTCCACTTCGGTTGTAATCGTCAACTGTCCACCCGGCTGCAAGCCTTGGTAAACCACAGGGTACATGTTGGCTCGGGCAGCATAAATGGCAGCGGTATAACCCGCAGGGCCGGAACCGATAATCAAGCAGTGTACTTTTTCTATATTTTCACTCATAAATTCCAATTGTTGCAATATTTGGCACAAAAATACACCATTAAATGCTCAAATAAATAAAGCACCGTCTATCTCTTGATAGATAAATAAAATTGAATAATGGCGCTACTGTTCGATATGCGCATCGCTAACATGCTGAATAGCCATGCTTTACGAAAAATGCAAACCTGGGCACCGCACATTGCGTATTCGGCGTTAAGCATTCCGCTCTACACGTTATATTGGGCTTTATTCCCTAACTTTGCCCCATTCTGACAATAGAAATGGAAATCTTTATCATCCTTGCGCTCATTCTCCTGAACGGCTTTTTTTCCCTGGCAGAGACATCGCTGATATCTTCCCGAAAAGCACGGTTGGAAGCGCAGGCACACAAAAACGACAAAAAAGCCAAAAAGGCATTAGGGCTCATCAACCAACCCAACATCTTTCTCTCCACCGTACAGATTGGAATCACCCTGGTCGGCATTCTCACGGGTATTTTTTCGGGAGACCAAATCAAGAAAGATTTTGCAGACATACTGAGCAGGATTGACCCGCTGCGTCCTTACAGCCAACCGATAGCGACAACCACCATCGTTTTTGTCATCCTATACCTGTCATTGGTACTAGGCGAACTCGTTCCGAAACGCATCGGCATGACCAACCCGGAAAAAACGGCCAAACTGGTAACGGCTCCCATGCAGTTCATCATCACGATCTCCAAACCCATCATCTGGCTGCTCAACAAGTCCTCCGACATCATCATCTCCCTACTCAACATCAAGGAAAACAACAACCAGATCAGCGAGGAAGAAATCAGGGCCATCATCGAAGAAGGCACCGAACAGGGAACCATCGAACAAACAGAACAACAGATCATAACGCGTGTATTTTCACTGGGCGACCGCACCATCACCTCCATGATGACGCACCGCAACGACGTAATATGGCTGGACAGCAACACCACCGTGGACAACGTCAAAAAAGATTTTGAACTGCATTCCGTCTATCCCGTCTGCGACAAAAATATCGACCAGATAAAAGGCGTCGTCTTCATCAAAGACTTGTTCGCTGCTCCTGACGAAACAAAAGTCGGCATGCTTGCCAAACCCGTCATGTACGTCCCGGAAAACATAACCGCCTACCATCTCCTGGAAAAATTCAAGAAAAGTAAAATACACTACGCCATCATCGTGGACGAATACGGTACGCTGCAAGGTATCATCACGCTCCACGACATACTGGAAGCCATCGTCGGCGAAATGGCGGAGGAAGACGATACCGATGTAGACATTGTCCGAAGGGAAGACGGCAGCTATATCGTGGACGGACAGATGCCGTTTTACGATTTCCTCTCCTATTTCCACATCGAATGGACGGATGAAGAAAAGGAAAACAACGAAGACTACGACACCGTTGCCGGATTCCTCCTACAGCAGCTGGAACACATACCTATCGTCGGCGAAAAACTGGCGTACAAAAATTTCACTTTCGAGGTGCTCGACCTGGACGGACACCGCATCGACAAGGTGCTGGCAACCAGAAAAGTGTCGATAACAGCGCAAGGTGAGAACGGCGATTGCTAATCCCGAAACTTGCCGGGAGTTTTCGCCATGACAACTGCCATCCTTTAATTGTAATAGGACAACTATTTCCAGCCACCGCCAAGAGCTCGGTACAAGCTAACGGATGCATTCAATTGCTGTCTGCGTATGGAAGAAAGATTGAGCTCTGCTTGCAAAACATCTCCCTGTGCCGTGATGACTTCCAGATAATTGGCCAATCCACTTCCGAACAACAGTTGCGCGTTGTGGATGGCAGATTTTAAAGTACCCACCTGCTCATAGGAAATAGTGGATTGTTCTTTCAATCTGTGGATCTGGACCAAGGCATCAGACACTTCACCGACCGCATTTAAAACCGATTGCCTAAATGCCAAGACGGTCTGTTCCCGTTGGTTCTGCGCCAATCTAAAATTGGTTTTCAGCGCACCTCTTTGGAACAAGGGCTGCGTCACGCCACCCAAAACACTTCCAAACAAAGAAGCAGGAATCTTGAACCAATTACTCGCTTTAAATGCGTTGACACCGCCAGTCGCGTCAATAGTCAAACTAGGGTACATCTCAGCCTGTGCAATCCCGACTTGCGCATTGGCTATGCGCAATGCCAGTTCCTGGCTTCTGACATCGGGTCTGCGGCTGATCAAATCTGCCGGAACACCTGCTGGCAAGACATCCGGAATGCCCACTTCCGACAGTTGTTTTTCGCGTGCAATGATATTGGGTGCTGCCCCGGTTAAAATACAGAGCGCATTTTCCTGCAAAGCAATGTTTTGCTTCAATTGAGGAATCAAAAGTGCGACGGTTTGTTGCTGTGCGGTTGCTTGCTGTACCGCTAGATTGGTTGCCAAACCTGCTGTCCACTGTAGCTTGGTAATATTTAAAGTGGTATCAGTTAACTGAAGGTTATTCTGCGTGATTTGCAACTGCTCGTCCAACATCAACAAATTATAATACCCTTCCGCGATGGAAGCCACAATCTGTGTCTGAATCACTTTTTGGGCTTCATACGATTGTAAATATTGTGCCAATGCCACATCTTTCTTCAGTCTTAATTTACCCCAGATATCCGCTTCCCAACTTAAATCAAATACGGCATTATAATCTTCTATATGTTTCTGACCTAAGAAACTGCTCAGACTGATACCGTTCAGGCTGTTTTTGGATGGATGGGATGACTGCGCCGTTATCTCAAAATTGAGCGTAGGAAGCTGCAACAGCTTGGCCTGGCTGAGCTGTGCTTGAGAAGCGGCAATGCGTTTCAATGCCAACTGCATGTCGTAGTTGCTGTCGATACCTTTTTGTATGAGGTTTTGCAAGGTGCTGTCGCGGAAAAACTGCCGCCACACCATGTCCGCTATATTTCCGGTATCTGCGGTCGCTTTTATGTTTCGGAAATAGTTGTCCGCAACAGGCACAGACTCTGATGGAGGCAGGTTGCCTGTCTTGCAAGCGGCAGCAAATAAGCTCGCAAGTATGGATATTCCTAAAATTATTTTATTACTTTTCATTTATAATTATTATAGGATTAATGATTGGTTGAATGGTCTTCCGCAGGAATGGTCTGCCCTTTTTTCCCGCTTATTTTTTCTTGTAGATATTGGAATATGACATACAGCACGGGAATGACAAATATCCCGAACACGACACCGGTTGCCATGCCGCCGACGGTACTCATCCCAATGGAATGGTTGCCTTTGGCGGACGCACCTTTGGCCCATACCAATGGAAGCATCCCTACGATAAAAGCAAACGAGGTCATCAATATCGGCCTCAGCCTTAGGCGCGAGGCTTCCAGTGCGGATTCAATCAGTCCCATACCGTTTTTTCGGCGCTGCACCGCATATTCCACAATCAAAATCGCATTTTTCGCCAATAGTCCAATTAACATAATGAGCCCGACCTGCACATAGATATTGTTCTCGATACCTGCCAGTCCTGTAAAGGCAAATACACCGAATATCCCGGTAGGAATTGTCAACACGATAGCAAACGGTAAAATGTAGCTTTCGTACTGTGCCGCCAAAAGGAAGAACACAAATACCACACTCAACAGAAAAATAAAGCCTGTCTGCCCGCCTGTGCTTTTCTCCTCGCGGGTGATGCCTGTCCATTCGTAGGTATAACCTCTGGGCAATGCCTGTTTTGCTGTCTCTTCGATAGCGTTGATAGCGTCGCCCGTGCTGTAGCCGGGCTTGGGTGTACCATTGATGGTAACGGCATTGAAGAGGTTGTTGCGGGTAACGGTTTCCGGACCGTAAGTCCTTTCCAGGCGGATAAGTGTTTTTGCCGGGACCATTTGCCCTAAATCGTTTTTGACAAAAATCCCCTCCAGTGAGTTGGCATCGTTGCGGTAGGGAATGTCGGCCTGCGCCATGACCCTGTAATATTTCCCGAACCGGTTGAAGTCTGAAACAAAACTACTTCCGAAATATATCTGCAAGGTCTGCATCAGCTCGCTGACAGGCACGCCCAGTTGTTGGGCTTTTTCAAAATCCACGTTGATCTCATATTGGGGATTGCCCGCCGCAAATGTGGTAAAGGCGGCGGCGATTTCTTTTCGCTGCATCAGTGCGCCGATGAATTGCCAGGCGGTCGCGCCCAGTTGCTGCAAAGTACCATTTCCTCTGTCTTGCAACATAAATTCAAAACCGCTGACATTGCCAAACCCTTGTATGGTAGGGAAGTTGAAAAAGAAAGCATTCGCGTCTTTTACCTGCGACACTTTCCCAACCAGTGCAGCGGCAAACTGGTCAGGATCTTTTTGTGTACCTCGATCCTTGAGGTCTTTGAGACGTATAAACCCTGCCGCATAGGGCGATGCATTGGCGTTGCTGATGAAGTTTAATCCGTCGGAAACCCACAGATGGTTGACAGGTTCTTCTTTCCGGATAATATGGTCTATCGCCAGTGTCGCGTTTTTGGTCCTGTCAAGCGAACTTCCCGGCGGCGTGTTGACGGCATACAGCACAAATCCCTGGTCTTCGTTGGGAATAAACCCTGTCGGCGATTTCCGGATCAACACAACGCTTGCTATAGCTATAACGGCAAGGCCCAACAGGGCAACCCATTTGTTTTTCGTTAAAAACTGTAGGCTTTTGACATATTTATTTGTCAGGTTGTTGAATCCGATATTGAATGCGTCAAAGAAACGCTGCTTGAAACTTTTCTTTTTTCCCTCCTGTTCCCCATGCGTGTTTTTTAAGAACAAGGCACACAGTGCCGGGCTTAACGTCAACGCATTCACGGCAGAGATGATGATGGCAATGGCCAGCGTAAAGGCAAACTGTCTGTAAAACACGCCTGCCGGGCCTTTCATGAAACCGACGGGAATGAACACTGCCGACATCACTAACGTAATAGAAACGATGGCACCGGATATTTCGCTCATGGACTGTATGGTAGCCTCTTTGACAGGCATTCCTGTATGTTCCATCTTGGCGTGTACCGCTTCGACCACCACAATCGCGTCATCCACTACGATACCAATCGCCAATACCAAGGCAAACAACGTCAGCAGGTTGATCGTAAAACCAAACAACTGCAAGAAGAAAAACGTCCCAATGATGGCTACCGGTACAGCAATGGCTGGTATCAACGTCGAACGAAAATCCTGCAAGAAAATGAACACGACGATAAACACCAGTATAAACGCAATAACCAGCGTCTCCCTAACCTGGTCGATCGACGCATCCAAAAAATCTTTGGAGTTGTACATGACAACTGGCTTGATACCCTTGGGCAGCAAAGGGGTAAACTCTTTTATCTGCCTTTCTATTTCGGTAATGATATCGTTGGCATTGGAGCCAGCCGTCTGCAATATGGCAAAACCCGCGACAGGTTTCCCATCGATCCTGTTGGTAGCCGTATAGTTGTACGAACCGAACTGTACGCGCGCCACGTCTTTTAGCCGCAACATGGAACCGTCTGGATGGGCCTTGACGACGATGTTTTCATATTGTTCCGGTTTGTTGAGCTTTCCTTTGTACTTCAGGATAAACTCAAATGTTTCCTTGCTGCTCTGCCCCAGCCTGCCGGGTGCCGCTTCGAGGCTTTGGTTTTGTACCGCTTTCAGCACGTCCTGCGGAGAAAGGTTGTTGGCGGCGAGCCTGTCGGGTTGCAGCCAGATGCGCATGCTGTAATCCTGCGAACCGAACACCTGTGCCTGTGCGACACCGGGTATGCGCTGTATCTGTGGGATGATGTTTATTTTGAGATAATTCTGCAAAAACAATTCATCGTATTGCGTACTGTCCTCACTCGACAGTCCCATGAACATAATCATGCTGTTCTGGACTTTCTGGGTGGAGATCCCCGCCTGTATGACTTCCTGTGGAACCTGGCTAGTCGCTTTAGAAACCCTGTTCTGTACGTTGACGGCCGCAATGTCGGGATCTGTCCCCTGCTTGAAATACACAGTCAGGGCCATGCTCCCGTCGTTGCTGGAATTGGAGGTCATGTAGGTCATGTTTTCGACACCGTTCACGGCTTCCTCGATGGGTGTCGCCACCGACCGCGCCACGACTTCCGAATTGGCACCGGGGTAGGAGGCTGTCACCTGCACGCTCGGCGGTGCGATGTCGGGAAACAGGTTGATGGGTAGATTGAACAGGGACAACGCTCCGAGCAAGAGCAAAAGAATGGAAATAACGGTCGAAAGTACCGGTCTTTCTATGAATTTTTGTAACATGGATGTATGTGTTTACTTACACGGGTTCTTAATCCGCGTGGAAATGTTTTTTCTCTAAATGAATTTTCTTTTCCGGCCATGGCAAAGGCTTACAAGGGCCTAGCCTTTAACAAACTGTCGTAAGGAAATGCCTGCGGCACTACCTTGACACCATCGTGCAGGCTGCCGGTGCCGATATATATGATTTTTTCCCCCGGTTTCAATCCTGTGGAAACAAAATAGTAATGCGCCGTTTTCCCGGTTATGTCGATAGGCCTGCTTTCCACCTTGTTGCTGTCGCCGAGGGCAAAGACCAATACCTTGTCCTGTATCTCAAACGTGGATTCCTGCGGCACGATAAGTACGCCGTTCAGGTTTTCGGGTAAGCGGATTCTTCCGGTGTTGCCGGTGCGCAACAGCCCGCCCGTGTTGGGAAAGGAAGCCCTGAGCGTGATGGCACCCACCGTTTTGTCAAACTGACCTTCCACGAGGCTGATTTTCCCTTTTTGGGGATAGACGCTGTTGTCGGGTTGTACCAGTTCTACGGCAGGCACGTTTTTTACTTTTTCTTCGATGGTCTTGCCGGGATATTTGTTTTTGAAGGCAATGAAATCCTGCTCGCTAAGCGAAAAATAGGCATACATTTCCGTTACGTCGGACAGCATGGTCAACGGCTGCGTATCGTCCTTGGAAACAAGGCTTCCCAGCTTGTACGGAATACGTCCGATATATCCGTTCACGGGAGCGGTCACCAAGGTGTAACCCACATTGATTTTGGCACTGCCCACGCCGGCTTCGGCCTGTGCAGCCGTGGCTTTCGCAGCAGCATATTCTTCCTGTGCCGTTCTGAGTTGTACCGGGGAAATCACCTTGGCCTCGACCAAAGGCGTAAGCCTGTCGATTTCTACTTGTGCCTTATGCAAATTAGCCTGTGCAGCTTCCAGCGCGGCGGACGAATTGTGGAGCTGCTGGTTGTAGACGCGCGAATCGATACGGAACAACGGCTGACCTGCATGTACGTAAGCACCTTCGTCCACAAATATCTGGTCTAGATAACCTTCTACCTGTGGGCGGATTTCAACGTTGGTTCGTCCTTCCAGCGATGCAGGAAATTCCTGGTAAACGGTCGTATTGGCTTCTGCCAACGTAAATACAGGAAGTTGGGGTGCGACAGATCCCGTCTGCTCGTTGGAAGCGGATGAATCGGCACAGCCATACTGGACGGCTGCAATGGCCAACAATGTAGCCCAGAGGAAGATATTTTGTTTTGGGAAAATGGATGTCAATGACATGGGAAAATAGTTTTACGGTTCAATGAAATGTTCGGGGGAAAATTCCCCACCCTATACCTGACAGGAAATAGGCGGATATTAAAAAATGGAATAATAGACAGGTTCTTAATACTTTATTTAACAACAATATATAATCTAACGATGTTAATTAAATAAGTCAAGACATGATGTTTTTACAAAAAATGTGCTGTGCATAGTGTTGAAATTTTAGATGATGAAAAGGAGAATGTCGATAGCTTTAATTATAGCCATTTTACTAACAACAATAAATTATCTAACAATGTTAAGTTTATCGGAAAAAAATTATTTGATGGAATTGGTTATTGCCTGTACGGCATTGTTGAATACATCGACGCTGATTTGTTCGGGTATGCTGGCTGGCTGTACCAAGTTGATGGAAACCAATCCATGCACGACGGACCAATAGGTATAGTATATCCTACATATTTCCTGCTCGGTTTTTCCGTTTGCCCAAGGGAAAGTTTCGAGAACGTCCCAGATCAGTTCGGCTGGTAACACAAAATCGGCACCTTTGTTGTCAAACTGGCAACAGTTGATCTCTACACCGTACATCAACTGGTAAAATTCCTTTTCGGCAAAGGCAAAATCCCAATAGGTCTGCCACATCGCCACAATCTTTTCGTCTGGGGCTTGTATGTTTTTGGAGTTTTCCTGCATCAGGTTGGACAGTTTCCGAAAGCCCATCATTGTCAGTTCTTCCATCAAGGCCTCCTTGTTGGCAAAATATTCATAGATGATAGGGGCAGTGTATTCAATCTTGTCGGCAATCTTCCGCATACTCAGTGCCTGCCACCCTTCCGCACGGCTGATGTCTATGGCGGCCGACAGGATGTTGCACCTTGTCTCTTCCTTTAAACGTAATATACGGTCCTTGCTCCCCAATTTCTTTCTGTTATATTATCTAACGCTGTTAGGCAAAGGTAAAGACAAAAATGATTGTCCGCCAAATTTATTTTCCTGTTCCACAAACAAATTGAAATAGCTAAAAAGGATCCAGTGGCTTAGGGCAAACGCATCTGAATCATCTCCACTAATAATCTGTCCCACTTTTTTTCTTGACAAAAAAAGTGGCAAAAAAGTCAAGTCCGCAAAAGGCGAACGCTGCGCGCCAGTCGTGTTGACGCTTCGGAACATTTCCGGCGGCTGTCGCAGCTTTGTAGCTGTTTTCAAGCCGCGCCGGAAACACCTCCCGCGCCAACGCTCCTTTTCGCTGTTTGCGGAC
>JASGDY010000055.1:0-93869 GCA_047606825.1 Chitinophagaceae bacterium | reverse complement strand
TCCGTGCATTTGCAATGCACTGCTATTTGCGGATTGCAAATCCGCCGATACGGCTTCAGGATTACAAATCCTGAAGAGCGGAGTAATAAAAATTATTGGTCTATATTGAATTTCATTATCGTATAAGCACATTTTTATCCTGTACGGTGGTATATAAAAGAAAATAGCCACAGCTCCGCAGATTGTTTTCGTACGATTTTGATTTTTTATCTTTGCCGCACAAACGAAAAGGATGGGTTTTAAATCGACATTGGCAAAACCATTTGCCCGATATATTTACGAAAAACAGGAAAAAGAAGCACGGAAAGCTATCGTATTGCAAGACGCCATCAGGAACAGTCTCGTTGCGGAAGCGAAAGATACTTTGTTTGGAAAAGACCATCATTTCCAAGACATACATACCTACGAGGATTTCAAACAGGCAATTCCCGTAAGAGACTATGAAGGTCTGCGCCCCTATATTGAAAAAATCAAAAACGGGGAAAGCGATATCCTCTGGAAAGGAAAACCCATCTATTTTGCCGAAACGAGCGGTACCACGAGCGGTGTCAAATACATTCCCATTACCAAAGAATCCATCTCCAACCATATCAACGGTGCACGGGACGCGCTTCTCTCCTATATCGCGACATCGGGCAATGCGTCCTTCGTGGACGGAAAACTGATTTTTCTGAGCGGGTCTCCTATTTTGCATGACACCAACGGTATTCCGACCGGACGGCTGAGCGGTATCTCCAACCACCACGTGCCGAGTTACCTTACCCAAAACCAGGTCCCATCCTACCAGACCAACTGCATCGAAGACTGGGAAACCAAGCTGGATGCAATCGTCCAAGAGACATTGCACCAAGACCTGCGGCTTATCAGCGGCATCCCACCCTGGATGCAGATGTATTTTGACCGCATACAAACCAAAACAGGGAAACATATCAAAGACGTATTCCCCAACCTTTCGGTAATCGTGTATGGTGGTGTCAACTTTGAACCCTACCGGAAAAAGCTGTTGGACAGCATTGGGAAACCACTGGATACCGTGGAGCTCTATCCTGCCAGCGAGGGCTTTTTTGCGTTTCAAGACCAATACATCAACGATGGACTGTTGCTCAATACGCATTCGGGAATATTTTTTGAGTTTATCCCCATCGAGGAGGTGTTTTCCGAACACCCCACGCGGCTTTCGCTGCGCGACGTGCAGTTGGACACCAACTATGCCCTGGTCGTCAACAGCAATGCCGGACTTTGGGGTTATCTGATTGGCGACACCGTCAAGTTTGTCTCACTCAACCCTTACCGCATCATCGTCAGCGGCAGGATTAAACATTATATTTCCGCATTTGGCGAGCACGTCATCGGCGAAGAAGTCGAATCGGCAATGACACTGACAGCCGAACAACTAGACACCAAGATTACCGAATTTACCGTTGCGCCAATGGTCATGCAGGGAGATGGGCAGAGCTACCATGAATGGTTTGTGGAATTTGAATCAGAACCTGTGGACTTGGGCAATTTTGCGACCATATTGGACAATAACCTGCGCAGCAAAAACACGTATTACGACGATTTGATTACGGGAAATATCCTATCTCGGTTAAAAATAACCTCCATAAGAAAAGACGGTTTTATAGACTATATGAAATCAATCGGGAAGCTCGGCGGGCAAAACAAACTACCTCGCCTCAGCAACGACAGAAAGATTGCAGACAGCATGGAAGTATATAAAAAGTCATAACTTGATGCGGGCATGATAAAGCAAACCTTATCCTTTTCCTGATATTTCTTACCAGGATGGATAAGTGAATTGTCAAAACACCAAAATGCTCTCTTAATCTGAGAAAGAATACAGATTAAGACTGAAAATCAATCAATTAGCAAATAGGATAAGACTACTGGGAATATGCAATCAATTTTATCCAAAAGGCCATAAGGCACAGCGAAAATGTTTCTATGTATTGTCCCGATGGAAACAACAGAAAAAGTAAGGTTGCGTACCGTCAATTAGGTGTCCCGTTGCCGACTGCCTTTGCGGCAATCCATCCCGTTGTCCAGGCATTCTGGAAATTAAAACCACCCGTCACACCGTCCACATCCAAAACCTCTCCGGCAAAATACAATCCCGGCAAGCGTTTGCACTGCATGGTGTTGACGTCGATTTGGGACAGTGCAATACCGCCGCACGTAACAAACTCTTCCTTAAACGTTGTCTTTCCGTGTATGGCAAAAGATTGCGCGGTCAATAGCTGTATCAACTTGTTTTGGGATGTGGATTTCAACTCGCTCCAATAGACATCGGAACCAATGCCAGCCTGCTGCAAAAAATAATCCCATAGCCGTGACGGCAACCCAAAAGGATTTTTGTTGGCAACTAGGCTATGACCTGCCTTGTTTCTTATCGCCGCCCACGCGGAACGCAGTGTGTCTTCGGTCTCTCCCGAAAGCCAATTGACCAATATCGTAAAATGATAGTCCTTTTCGGACAATAACCGCGCTGCCAACGCTGACAGTTTCAACACAGCAGGGCCACTCAGTCCCCAATGCGTGATGAGCAACGGGCCAGATGCGGCTAATTTTGTTCCGGTTATTTTTATCGTTGCGCCTGGAACGCTCACGCCCATCAACGATGTAATGGCATTGCCAGGCATATTGAAGGTGAACAGGGACGGGACGGGCGTTTCCACTTTTAGACCTAGCTGCGTCAACCAACTGTACTGTTCAAATTTGTTAAACCCACCACAGGTAATGCAGACGTTTCTAGCTATCCATGTACGTTCGCCATTTTCTCTCAACAGCCAGAGCCCATTCTGTCTTTCCAGATGAACGATACCTGCATTCATAAAAATGGACACTTTGTAATCGTTGGCTTCCTTCATCAGGCAATCGATAATTGTCTGGGAACTGTTGGTCGTCGGGAACATACGACCGTCTGCTTCTACCTTAAGGTCAACGCCTCGCTCTCCAAACCATGTAACCGTATCCTTAGGAGAAAAATGGTGGAATGCTTTTTTTAGGAAATGCTGTCCACGTGGATAATATTTGACCAGCTCGGCAATATCCGATTCATCGTGCGTAACGTTGCAACGCCCACCACCACTGACTTTTACTTTGGACAAAAGTTTAGACGATTTCTCAATGATGGCGATTTTCATCCCAGGGTTCATACGTGCTGCATTGACCGCACAGAAGAAACCTGCGGCGCCACCGCCGACCACCGCCAAATCTAAAATATCCATATTGGTTAAGTAAAAAGGTAAAAATAAAAAATAAAAACGGTCAATATGATTTGTAAACCTTATTGACCGTTAGACCTTTTGCACTATACCTCACGTTAGCTAAAAAGTACAATGCATAAGTAACGAACACGCAGATGAAGACCTGTCAGTGTCCATTTTGTCAATCTACTTTTTGATGCAACGCATCGCATAAACAAAAGCTCCGCATTTCTTAACGCATACTTTCAATGTAATGATCCTTGACCTGGACATGGAAGTCTTTATAGTAGGATGTATTGAGGTTTGGATTTTGGGATTCCGCAGCTTCGATAAGACTATAATCGGACAAGATGAGCGGTGTTTTCTTTTTGACGCACACGTCATGTTCAAAGTGTACAGAAGGTAACCCATCTGCAGTGCGTACTGTCCAGCCATCATTATCGGTGTAGACTTGACGCGTACCCATATTGATCATGGGTTCAATGGCAATGGTAAGATTTTCACGCAACTTGGGACCTGTGCCACGACGGCCATAATTCGGAACATAAGGATCTTCATGCATGGTCCTGCCCAGTCCATGACCAACCAATTCGCGGACGACGCCATACCCGTGTTTACGGTTGGTATAATCCTCAATAGCATAGGAAATATCACCGACTCGATTGCCATGTATAGCGTTTTCGATACCACGGTACAGCGATTCTTTAGTGACACGAACCAACTGCAACACTTCCTCTGTCGCTTCCCCAATCACGAAGGTATAAGCATGTTCGCCGACATAACCATTTTTCGTAATTCCCAAATCAACCGAAACAATGTCGCCATCTTTTAGCTCCTTCTCATTGGGAAAACCATGTACGACGACATCATTGACAGACGTGCAGACACTAAATGGATAACCATTGTAATGCAAAAAAGTAGGAACCCCTTGATGGTCGGCGACCATATCGGCACAAAGTTTATCTATCTGCAAAGTTGTCATTCCGGCTCTCAGCACGGAGGCAACCTCGGCCAACATCTGGCTTACGATGGTGGCATTTTCTTTCATGATGGCCACTTCCCTATCGGTCTTAACACTAATCATAATACAAAACTCCTTTCTATAAAAAACAAACAAACCTGTTGGAACAACTCCAACAGGTTCTAAGAATAAAAAATATTCAACAAAAAATTAGTTGTTGTTGGTAACACCAGCGGCAACCCCTGTGGAGATGGGCTGACGTCCATGGATGCGTGCGCCGCCTCGCATCAGGCCATCGTATTGACGCATCAACAAATGTGTTTCGATCTGTTGCAATGTATCCAATACGACTCCGACCATGATCAGCAAAGACGTACCTCCAAAGAAAGAGCTAAAAGCTTGCGTCACACCCAGGCGTTGTGCAAAACCCGGCAAGATACCAACGAGTGCCAGGAACACCGCTCCAGGAAACGTAATCCTATCCATAATCGCACCGATAAAATCGGCAGTCGGTTGACCCGGTTGGATACCCGGAATAAACCCATTGCTACGTCTCAGGTCTTCGCTCATCTGTTTCGGATTGAAAATCAATGCCGTGTACAGGAACGTAAAACCTATCACCATAACAGAATAAATCACCATATACCAAGGATTGCTGTGGTCACTGAAAATGGCGATGATACCAGACTTGGAATCCAGGTTGGTAAACGAGACCAACGTCGGCAAGAACATAATCGCCTGTGCAAAGATAATCGGCATCACACCTGCACTGTTGACCTTCAGAGGAAGGAACTGGCGTGCACCACCGATCTGTTTGTTACCGGTAATCTGTTTGGCATAAGTGACAGGCACCTTGCGCACACCTTGGACGAGTATAATCAAGCCCATGATGATAGCCACCAATACAGCCAGCTCGACAAGGAACACCAGCAATCCACCGCTGCCCTTTGCCATACGTGCCTGGAACTCTTGGACGATTGCCTGCGGCAGACGCGCCAAGATACCGACCATGATGATGATGGAAGTACCGTTACCCAAACCTTTGTCCTGAATCTTCTCACCCAACCACATGACAAACAGCGTACCCGCCGTCAATATGATGATAGTGGAAACAAAGAAATAAGGGGCATACGCAGGAATCAGTGCATCGGCATAGCCCGGGCTTTTCAGATAGGCCACATAAGCGCCGGCTTGGAATATCGTCACGATTACCGTGAGGTAACGTGTCCATTGGTTGATTTTTTTCTGGCCGCTCGCTCCTTCTTTTTGTACTTTCTGCATCTGAGGCACCAGCACGGTCATCAGCTGCATAAAGATGGAAGCCGAGATATAAGGCATCACACCCAACGCCAGGATGGAAGCCTGTGCGAAGGCTCCACCAGCAAATGTATCAAACAAGCCAAGAAGTCCGTTGTTTCTAGTATTGGCAGCAGCCGTCTGGATTTTATTTGGGTCGATACCCGGCAACACGATCTGCGTACCGAAACGATAGACAAGGATGAACAGCAAAGTCACAACAATCTTGTTCCTCAGCTCCTCAATCGCCCAAATATTCTTAATGTTCTGAATAAATTTTTTCACTTACCAATTTTTGAAAAGTATAATACGGTCACAATGCTAAAAGGACGCAGGTACTGGTGCACTTGCGTCCGGCGAATATCGGAAAAAATTATTTAATAATTTCAACAGAACCTCCAGCGGCTTCGATAGCCTGCTTTGCTTTTTCGCTGACAGCACTTACTTTAAAGGTAACAGCCGTTGCGATTTCACCGTTTCCTAGGATTTTGACCTTGTCGGTACGCTTGATTAGGCAGTTGGCATACAGGTTGTCAAGGGAAAATTCCTTTATACCGTATTTCTCCACCAAGGGTTCAATCTGGGAAAGGTTGTAAACAGTGTACTCTACGCGGTTAGGGCTTTTGAAACCACGTTTTGGAACGCGCCTCTGGATAGGCATCTGGCCACCTTCAAAACCGATTTTGGTTTTCCAGCTTGCGTGGCTCTGTGCACCTTTGTTACCTTTTGTGGAAGTGCCACCTTTACCGGAAGCTTCACCTTTACCTAAACGTTTTTTCTTGTGTGTGGAACCTGGGGCAGGTTTTAATGTGTGTAATTTCATTTTTTTGATTTTTGACTCAACGGGGAATCTCCCCTCGCGATGAATGAATAAAAACTTAAAAAGCTAACATGCTCCAGACAAGAAGGCTGGACACATGTTAGCTGTAATGGGATTCCTTATTCGGAAATAAGTTCAACTTTGACCAAATGGCTAACGGCATTAACCATACCCAGAATCTGGGGAGTAGCTTCAACCTCTCTGGAAGCGTTCATTTTCCTTAAACCTAAGGCTTTCAGTGTTCTTTTTTGACGTTCTGGACGGTCAATACCACTTTTCACCTGGGTTACTTTAATCTTTGCCATATCGTTACCTTTTAGAGGTGGTTTAAATTTTTAGTAAATTATCCTTGGAATACTTTGGCTATTTTGATGCCACGTTTCCTGGCAATCTGAGCGGGTTCGCGCAACAAAGACAAAGCTTCGATGGTTGCTTTTACCACGTTCTGTGGATTGGCGGAACCAAGGTTTTTGGTCAATACGTCCGTGATGCCTGCACTTTCAAGTACGGCACGCATGCTACCGCCGGCGATTACACCTGTACCTGCTGCCGCTGGTTTAACCAATACTCTAGCCGCACCAGCTTTGGCAATCTGTTCATGGGGAATTGTTCCGTTGTGTACGGGAACCTTGATAAGATTTTTCTTAGCGTCGTCGATACCTTTGGTAATCGCTTCCTGTACTTCTTTCGCTTTGCCAAGGCCTTGACCTACGATACCGTTGCCATTGCCGACGACAACAAGAGCAGAGAAAGAAAAGGTACGTCCACCTTTGGTCGTTTTCACTACACGGTTGATGGAAACAACTTTTTCTTTCAGTTCCACGTCGCCGGTTGTCTTTATTTTATTTTCGTTTACTTTAGACATCTGATAAAATTGTGAATATGAATGGTAATGGCCAGTACAATATATCGGCCAACCGATATCTTAGAATTGAAGACCGCCCTCGCGCGCGCCATCAGCGGCAGCTTTTACACGCCCGTGGTACAAGTTACCACCACGGTCAAACACGATGGTCGTGATGCCGATTTCGGAAGCCTTGCGGGCGATGGCAGCACCTGCCAGTTTGGACAGTTCGGTTTTTGTACCTTTCTGTGCGGCGATGTCTTTGTCTCTTGTGGACGCAGAGGCCAGCGTGTTGCCCGTTTCATCGTTGATGAGTTGCAGGTACAACGCCGTATTGCTACGGAACACGGATAGGCGCGGTCTTGCTGCCGTACCAGAAATCTTCTTACGGATAGCGTAACGTTTCTTTTGCTTGTTACTTAATATGCTACTCATATTTGATATGTTTGATTCCACGGATTTTGCCGGGGAAGATTATGGACTATTGAATAATATATAGGAACGCGAGGGTACTGGATTATTTACCAGCAGACTTACCAGCCTTGCGGCGGATATATTCACCCACGTAACGGACACCTTTTCCTTTGTAGGGTTCTGGTTTACGCAGACTGCGGATTTTGGCAGCGACGGCACCGAGGAGCTGTTTGTCGGCACCTTCCAACGTAACCAATGGGTTTTTACCTTTTTCGGTAAGGGTTGTAACCTTGATTTCGCTAGGAATAGCCAAAAGGATATTGTGGGAATACCCCAAGGAAAGATCCAACAAATTACCTTGGTTGGAAGCCTTGAAGCCCACCCCAACAAGTTCCAACTGTTTAGTAAAACCTTCGGCAACACCAACGACCATGTTGTGGATCAACGCACGGTACAGACCATGTAGCGCACGATGGCGGATCTGGTCGGTAGGGCGTGTAATCACCACCTGGTCGTCTTTGACTTCCACAGTGATGTCGCGGTCTACGGCTTGTTTCAATTCACCTTTAGGACCTTTAACAGTAACGACATTGTCGTTGCCTACTGTTACTGTGACACCTTTTGCCAAGGCAATCGGTTGTCTACCAATACGAGACATACAATTAAAATTTAAATGTTTAAGAAATACCTCCCAACCGATCAGCCGTGTATGTCCGACTTAATGTATCAGGAAATTTTTGAGGGCGCAAAGATAATGAAATCCCTGCAACTGCTTATTAATAAATGTGGCACAGAACTTCGCCGCCTACATTTTCTTTTTTAGCCTGTTTGTCGGTCATGACACCTTTCGATGTGCTAATGATAGCAATACCCAAACCGTTGTAAACCCCTTTCAGGTCAGTTGGTTTGGAATAATGGCGCAGACCGGGACGGCTGATTCTTTGCAATACGCGGATAGCAGGTTTCTTGCTTTCCAGGTCGTATTTCAACGCGATCTTGATAAGACCTTGTTTGTCGTCCGATTCAAATTTGTACTTCAGGATATAACCCTGGTCGTACAAAATCTCCGTAATGCGCTTTTTGATATTGGACGCCGGAATTTCCACAATACGATGACCAGCCATCTGGGCATTACGAATCCTGGTTAGATAATCTGCAATAGGATCTGTAGTTAACATATAATATACCTCCTAACCTTCCTTTGGAAAGGCATTTTGGATAAACTTAGATAAAAAATAATAGTGTCAAACAAGTGTGACAGCACTCAGGACTACCAGCTCGCTTTTTTAACGCCTGGAATCTTGCCTTCAAGTGCCATGTCACGGAAGACTACGCGACCGAGTCCGAAATAACGCATGTAACCTTTGGGACGACCTGTGATCTGGCAACGGTTTTTCAAACGAACCGGTGACGCGTTACGAGGTAATTTATCCAAAGCAGCATAATCTCCTGCTTCTTTCAGGGCTGCACGTTTTTCGGCAAATTTTGCCACAAGTGCTTCTCTTTTTTTCTGTCTGGCGATAATGGATTTTCTTGCCATAATACTTGCTCTCTTTTTATAATCGCCACTTTCAAACTAATGAACGGTTTTAGGTGGCTAATGAATTCAATTAATCTTTTTTGACGTTTTTGAACGGCATGCCGAGGTTTTTCAACAGTTCGTAGGCCTCTTCATTGTTTTTTGCAGAGGTTACGAAAGTGATGTCCATACCAGTAATCTTACCCACTTTGTCGATGTCGATTTCAGGGAAGATAATCTGTTCGGTGATGCCGAGGGTATAGTTGCCGCGTCCGTCGAAAGACTTGTCGTTGACTCCTTTGAAGTCACGTACCCGTGGCAGTGCGACAGAAATCAAACGGTCCAAAAATTCATACATCTTGGTACCACGCAAGGTTACGCGCGCACCGATGGGCATACCTTTACGTAGTTTAAAGTTGGAGACGTCCTTTTTGGAGACGGTCTGTACGGCTTTCTGACCAGTGATGGTAGTCAGCTCGTCTACGGAGACTTCCACCAGTTTCTTGTCGGAAACAGCCCCGTTGGCACCGCGGTTGATGCAGATTTTTTCCAGTTTGGGAACCTGCATGACGCTTTTGTATTCAAATTTTTTAACCAAGGCGGGTACAACTTCATTTTTGTACTTAGCGGATAACCTTGGAGTGTATGTTGTCGTACTCATTATTTAATTGCCTCCCCTGATTTTTTAGAAATACGGATTGTTTTGTTCTTACCATTTTCGGTGATACGTTCCCGTTTGATTTTGGTTCCCGCGCCAGCTTTGGCGTCCCACAACATTACATTGCTGATAGCGATGGGAGCTTCGGTCTTAACGATGCCACCTTTGGTATTCTGTGCGGACGGTTTGGTGTGCTTGGTGATGATATTGGCACCTTCAACCACTACACGGCCTTTGTCCACGATTACTTCCAATACAGTGCGTGGTTTTTTCAAGTCTTTGTCGTCACCGGCGATGATTACCACCTGGTCGCCTTTCTTGATGCTGTATTTGGGTTCAAATCTCTTGCTCATATTATCTATGCTTAGTGCTTTGAAGCTAGTGTGCTTAAAGCGATATTTTACAAATTTGGTGAGCACGCGGGCCATATATGCTAGAAGGCGCGCGGCGTCAGAGACTCCTACAATACCTCAGGAGCCAGTGAGATGATCTTCATGTATCCTTTGTCACGCAGCTCACGTGCGACTGGCCCGAAGATACGCGTGCCACGAGGTTCGTCCGCAGCGTTCAACAATACAACAGCGTTGTCGTCGAAACGGATGTAAGAACCGTCTTTGCGGCGCAATTTGTTTTTGGTACGGACGATAACGGCTTTGGAAACCGTACCTTTCTTGGCATTGCCGACAGGTATTGCAGACTTGATGGTTACTACGATCTTGTCCCCGATGTGTGCATAATCCTGTCCGGAGTTGCCCAAGACCCTGATACAAAGCACTTCTTTCGCTCCGCTATTGTCAGCTACGTTGAGCCTACTTTCTTGCTGAATCATTTTTAATTGCTTTTAGCTCTAGATTACCTCTATGTGAGGAAAAAGAGCAATGATTAACTTATTACCAGAGGCTGCCATTATTCCAGGAATCAACGACAGCTTGGGGGAAAAGCTATTTTGCTTTTTCAACTATTTCGACCAGTCTCCAACGTTTCGTTTTGGAAAGAGGGCGCGTTTCCATGATTTTTACGGTATCACCAATCGTGCACTCGTTCTTTTCGTCGTGTGCATGGAATTTGGTTGTCTTTTTCAAGAACTTACCGTAAATAGGGTGTTTTACTTTTCTTTCAACAGCGACAGTGATTGTTTTGTCCATTTTGTTGCTGCTGACAACACCTATCCTTGTTTTACGCAAATTTCTTTCAGCCATTATATACTATAATTTTAAGCATTACGCTCTCCTGGAGCACTTATGTTTCTTGCCTTTGCCAAGCGTTGCAAAAGACAGACGCTCGCGGGAGGCGGATTAAGCCTTTGATTTCTGGGTGATTACCGTGTTGATACGGGCAATATCCTTTCTGAGGTGACGGATGGTCATTGGATTTTCCAAAGGAGAGATCGCGTGAGCGAACTGCAACTTCTTCAACCTCAACTCGTCGTCTTCCAAGCGTGCCTTCAGATCGTCGACGGTCATTGCTTGAAGGCTCTTATTAAATTCTACAGCTTTGCTAGCCATTGTAAACTATTTGAAAATTTGACAATTCAGAATAAGGGTCGGAACGTACTCCTTAACCTATCCCAATATTTTATTATATGACGGTTATCAGATCCCTTCTTATGACCACTTTGGTTTTGATGGGCAGTTTTTGGGCTGCTAACCTGAAAGCTTTCTGCGCTGTTTCCAAAGAAACGCCATCAATTTCAAATATGATACGGCCTGGGTCTACGACGGCAGCCCAAAATTCGGGGTTACCTTTACCTTTACCCATACGTACCGCTGCGGGCTTACGTGTGATAGGCTTGTCAGGGAATATACGAATCCATACGTTGCCTTCGCGGTTCATCGCACGGGTCAAGGCTTGACGAGCGGCTTCCAATTGGCGGCTGCTCATCCATATCGGTTCAAGTGCTTTCAAAGCATAGGAACCAAAGGAAATGGTAGCTCCTCTTTTGGTCACGTTCCGGGGATGTCCTTTCTGCGACTTTCTATGTTTTGTTCTTTTTGGCTGTAACATTATTACCTCCTTGCACTCCCTACGGGAGCTATTTTATTACGTTCGTTGAATGTTGTTTATCTCGGTTTTTGACGAAAGAAAGCCTGGGATTAGTTCCTGCGCTCTCTTCTGTCTCCGCGACGGTCATTTCTGCCACCGCCGCGACGATCGTCGTGTCCACCGCTCCTTCTGTCACCAGCGGCGTCTTTACCACTTAGGAGATTGGGATCGAGGTCGCGCTTTCCGAGAACTTCACCTTTACAGATCCATACTTTGATACCGATTTTGCCATAAACGGTCATTGCATACACGTTGGCATAGTCGATGTCCATACGGAAGGTGTGCAAAGGTACACGTCCTTGTTTGATTTCTTCGCGACGTGCGATTTCGGCACCACCGAGACGTCCACCAACTTTGACTTTGATGCCTTCGGCACCCATACGTAAAGCGGATGCGATAGCCATCTTGATGGCGCGTTTATAGTTGATACGGTTTTCAATCTGACGTGCGATGGTATCAGCTACGATTGCCGCGTCTGTTTCCGGACGGCGTATTTCGAGGATATTGATCTGAACGTCGGACTTACCGGTTAATTTTTTCAGTTCTTCCTTGATGCGATCGACTTCACTACCACCTTTACCGATGATTATACCTGGTTTGGAAGTATGGATAGTGACAATCAGTTTGCCCAGTGTACGTTCGATGACGATACGAGCGATGCCACCTTTGCTGATACGCGCGTTGAGGTAGTTTCTGATTTTGTTGTCTTCAATCAATCTGGAGGCATATTCTTTTTTGCTGCCATACCAGTTGCTTTCCCATCCACGGATGATACCTAACCTGTTACCAATTGGATTTGCTTTTTGACCCATATTGTATTTTGTTAAGCGCCTGCTGACCGGAAGATCAACACAGGCATTTTATTTTAATTATTTAGATTCTACAGCTTTTTTGTCAACAATGATTGTAACGTGGTTGCTGCGTTTACGGATACGATGTCCACGACCCTGGGGTGCGGGACGCATGCGTTTCAGCGTACGGCCACCGTCCACGAAGATGGTCTTGACGACCAGGTTGGCATCGGCGGCACTTTCGCCGCTGTTTTTCTGCTCCCAGTTGTTGATGGCGCTTTTCAGCAATTTCGACAATGGAGTAGAAACAACCTGTGGATGGAACTCCAATATAGAAAGTGCTTTTTCCACTTCCATACCGCGGATAACATCGGCCAACAAGCGCATCTTGCGAGGTCCTGTAGGATAATTTCTTAATTTAGCTACTGCTTCCATTTTTCTATACGTTTTAAGTTTTCAGTATTGCTTACTTACAACTTATGACTTAATTATTTTTTACTACCTGCGTGCCCTTTGAAGTTTCTTGTTGGGGCAAATTCGCCTAATTTGTGTCCCACCATGAACTCGGTAACATAAACCGGAATAAATTTATTTCCGTTGTGCACCGCGAACGTGTGTCCCACGAAATCGGGAGAGATGGTAGAGCGACGGCTCCAAGTCTTGATGACAGACTTCTTAACGGTACCTTCGTTGATTGCGAGCACTTTACCTTCGAGGTTGTGGTCGATGTAAGGCCCTTTTTTGATTGAACGTGACATATTGTATATTTAGTTGTTTATTTGTTCCAGAGGATTGCTCCACCGAAGCCATTTTAACAAGAATGAAAACTATTTAGCTAATTTTTTACCGTTTCTTCTCTGGATAATCAGCCTATCGGAACTCTTCTTCTTACGTGTAACTTCGCCTTTAGCATATTTACCAGTACGGCTGCGTGGGTGTCCACCGGAAGATTTACCTTCACCACCGCCCATCGGGTGATCGACAGGGTTCATCGCGACACCACGGACACGTGGACGGATACCTTTCCAACGATTGGCGCCGGCTTTACCCTGTTTTACAAGCTGATGGTCTCCATTGGAGGCGATACCAACAGTTGCATAACATTCGATAAGGATACGTCTCAACTCGCCACTTGGCATTTTGATGATTGCATATCGATCTTCCTTACCAGACAACTGGGCAGATGCACCGGCACTACGTACCAACTTGGCACCGGAGCCCGGTTGCAGTTCGATATTGTGTATCACGGTACCCAAAGGTATATTCTTCAGCTTCAATGCGTTACCCAATTCAGGAGCAACTGCGTCACCAGAGATGACGGTAGCATCAACCTGCAAGCCTTGGGGAGCGATGATGTATCTTTTTTCACCGTCGGTGTATTGCAACAGCGCGATGAAAGCTGTACGGTTAGGATCGTATTGGATAGAGACTACTTTGGCTTCGATGTCTTTTTTGTCTCTTTTGAAGTCGATGATCCTATAATGCTGTTTGTGTCCTCCACCGATGTGACGCATGGTACGACGACCTTGAGCGTTACGGCCACCCGTTTTCTTTTTAGGGCGTAACAAACTTTTTTCTGGTTTGTTGGTCGTAATTTCAGCGTAGGCGTTCCCGATTTTCCAACGGGTGCCTGCGGTCATGGGTCTGAATTTTTTTAATGCCATTTTTTGTTTGTTTAAGCGGATTTTTCAGCTCCGCGGCTATAAAAAATGTTTAACAATTAAATGCTGTTGCTGTAGAAATCTATGGTCTCGCCTTCTGCGACGGTTACAATCGCTTTTTTGTAGGAAGGTTTAACACCCTTGATAACACCGGCTTTGGTGTAACGGGATTTGTTTTTTCCTGGGACAACCAGCGTGTTGACGCTCGTGACGGTCACACCGTAAAATGCTTCGATGGCGTCTTTGATTTCCAATTTGTTGGCCTTCTTGTTTACTTTGAAAGCATATTTACGCAGTTTTTCCTGCTGTGTGTTTGCTTTTTCGGTAATGATGGGCTTTATCAATAAATCTGTAAATTTCATTGTGATTTGCTTTATAAAGTGTGAATTACGCTACTACCGCCTCTTCTGCTGTTTCCGTGAAAACTTTTGCAGCATCTTCGGTCAAGACCAGGACATCTGCGTTCATAACATCGTAAGTATTGATGTCGGACAGTTCCGTCGTCAATACGTTAGGTATGTTGCGTGCGCTGAGGAAGAGGTTATCTCCGATTTCGGAAGGAACGAACAATGTTTTTTTGTCATTGATGTTCAGACCTTTCAACACGTCGATGAACTGTTTGGTCTTTGGTGCTTCGAAAGCAATCTCTTCTACAACGATGATAGCATTTTCTTTTGCTTTGTAAGAAAGTGCGCCAATCTTAGCGAGGTCTTTCACTTTCTTGTTGAGCTTAAAGCTATAATCGCGCGGTTTTGGACCAAATACGGTACCACCACCTTTGTACAACGGGTTACGGATATTGCCTTTACGTGCGCCACCTGTACCTTTTTGTTTGTGGAGTTTACGGCTGGAACCTTTTACTTCGGCACGTGTCTTCACCTTGTGCGTACCTGTGCGCTGGTTGGCGAGGTACTGCTTAACGGCGAGGTAGATAACGTGGTCGTTAGGTTCTGCGCCAAATATCTCATCCGGTAACTCGATCGTTCTTCCGGTTGTCTGTCCTATTTTATTTAAAACTTCTAATTGCATGACTGTTCAGATTAAAGTTTACTTCTGGATGAAAACGATGGAATTGATATGACCGGGAACCGATCCGCTTACCAGGATATAATTTTTTTCAGGGAAAATCTTGACGACTTTCAGGCCTTTCATTTTGACTCTTTCGTTACCCATGTGTCCGGCCATGCGCATACCTTTCAATACACGTGAAGGCGTAGAGGAAGCACCTACGGAACCAGGGGCACGACTACGGTCATGCTGCCCGTGTGTAGCTTCTCCGACACCGGAGAATCCATGGCGTTTGACGACACCTTGGAAACCTTTACCCTTGGAGGTACCGACTACGTCGACGATTTCTCCTTCGGAGAATATCTCGGCAGTGATGGTTTCACCAAGTGTTCTTTCTTCAAAATAATCACGAAATTCTTTGACAACTTTCTTAGGCGTAGTGTTTGCCTTTGCGAAGTGCTGGAGGTTGGCTTTGGGTGTGTTTTTTTCTTTTTTCTCTCCAAATGCGAGTTGCAGTGCATTGTACCCGTCGGTTTCTTCTGTCTTGACCTGGGTAACAACATTGGGGCCCGCTTCGATGATGGTCACGGGAGTCTGACGACCGTTAGAGTCGTAGATGCTCGTCATCCCCAGTTTTTTTCCGATAATACCTTTCATTAGTGCGCTTTTTGCGCCCCTCGTAGGTTGTTGAGACAATCCCTGCGCTAAAGCGGGCTTTCAATCTCCTGTTTGCTGTTGACCTTTTCCGTCCTGTTCTTCAACTTGGAAGTACCAACAGTAAACAAACCTCGAAGGGCCTGTTTAATATGTAATCCTTTTGGATTGGTTTACTCAGAGCTCTTTTTTCACTCGTTATACGCGAAGTGATTGAGAGTTGAAAATTCGTTTTTTTACAGTTATACCCTACATCTCGGGAAGGCGTTATGCCTTGATTTCTACTTCAACGCCGGAAGGCAGGTCCAGTTTGGACAATGCGTCCACGGTGCGGGAAGAGGATGTGTAGATGTCCAAAAGACGCTTGTGCGTAGCCAGTTGGAACTGTTCACGGCTCTTCTTGTTGACGTGGGGAGAACGCAATACAGTAAAAATCTTGGTGTGCGTAGGCAAAGGAATAGGACCAGTGACGGCTGCACCTGTGCCACGTACCGTTTTAACGATTTTTTCGGCAGACTTGTCTACCAAGTTGTGGTCGTAAGACTGTAATTTTATTCTGATTCTTTGAGACATAGCGTAAAACCCAATTTTGTCATTGGGAGCGCAAAGGTAGAAATCAGTTTCGACTACGCCAAATAATTTTCCACTTTTTCTAAAAAATGTGGATTAGTAGCCATAGAAAGCTACAAAAGCCCTTAAAAGAATGGGGATTGAATATAAAAAAGTGTCTTTCTAACGATAATACGGCACGATCATCCAATACACCACTGGTCCAGTCACGGATACATACAACCACAGCGGCCAAGTGTAGCGCGCCCTTTTTTTGTGTTCGCTCCATTGAGCGGTCAGTGCGCGGTAGGTCGTAAACAGGATAAAAGGCAAGATGAATGCCGCCAACAGGATATGCGTTCCCAATATGAGATAATATACATACCGAATGCCGCCGACCGCCGCTTTTTCCGTGTCGCTCAATACACCATCATGGTCGCTGTCCCCATAGAGAGCCTCTCCGGACAACAGTCTATGCGCCACATAGCACACCAGAAAGAGGATGGACAGCACGAGTGCCGACATCATGAGCTTTTTGTGCAGGATGTAATTTTTAGTTTTGACCGCCCAGAGTCCAAGCAACAGCAGCAAAGTGACCCCTGTATTAATCCAGGCATCCGCTTTCGCAAAAATGTGTACGTCAAAACCCAAATCACCATGCGGAATCTTGACCTCGCCAAACAATACGACCGCAGCAAACACGACAAACGAAAATATCCAGATCAACGCCCGGGCTTTCTTGTCATTTCTTTCCATTGATGCTTCTAACATGAGATATAATTTGAAAATATAAGGATTTGACAATGGTTGTTGGCCGATATCTATTAGCCATTCATTATACCCGGCAAACGATAAAATAGTGGGTTTATTTTTATTGCCGAAGTCTCGCCCATGAACCGCAGCGGCACTTGCCATGGCGGGTGTCCTGACGCGCCACTCACCAATTTATCCCTTGCGGACTATAAAATCTAATTTATGTTACGCTTTTTGCGTTACACGTTGAGCATTCCGCATCAAGCATTTTTCACTTTTGACTTTTTCCTTTTTCTTTCCTAAATAAAAACCGCATCGCTACCAGCACGATAATCGCCGCAACAATCCCAATCACCGCGAGCGTATTGGGGTCGAAAGGCAATGGGGACGGATGCTCTTTGTCTTTTTCCAGCATCAGCAACGCCGCGTCGTGTGCCAGTCGAGGAAGCGCGACCGCCGTGTCCAAGCCGCTGTAATAACCGCGCACATGGTGGCCGCGGTCAATCACCACAAAATACGCCGTATGCGCAAAATTGGGGTCTATCGGTGTATCGCCTATCTTGTCGAGGTGCAGCTCTTCAAAGATATATTTGTAGATGGAATCGCGGTTGCCCGTCAGAAGCCACCAGTTGTCATGCTTCACGCCATAGCGGTCCGCATAGTTTTTGATACGCTCTACACTGTCCCTTTCGGGGTCGATGCTAAAGGAGACAAACTGTATATTGGACGAATCCTGAGACGGGGAAGCGGTCTCACTGCGTGTCATGAACGAACGTTGCAGGTGCGCCATGTTGCGCGTCAAGTACGGACAGATGGAGCCGCAACTCGTAAAAAACACATCGGCAACGATGACTTTGTTTTTAATATCGTACAGGTGCACGGTATCGCCCAACTGGTTGACCAGCCTGATGTCGGCGACAGTATGCCATACACTGTCGGTCGTCTGTTTGCCGTCTTTGATGGTCGTCCGTGTGGAATCCAACAGGTAATACCGGGGCATCTGTACGGCCGTCTCGCTCATTGCCCGCATGACAAAATAGCTGACAATAGGAATGCCGAGCGCGACGAGTATGGCGATTAATGCTTTTTTGTTCATATCATATCAAGGTTACGTCAAAAGTAAAAAGGCAAAAACAAAAAGCGGAACCATTCCTTAGATTTTTCGCCGTTTTTATCTTTATACGTCTCTCGGAAAAATGGATGCAATACCCTAAAGATGAGCCATTGCACCTTTGCATAAAAAAACGTTTGACCCATTAGTTTTAAAATGCCAGGCAAAGGTCAACAAAAAACCACCGACAAGCGGTGGTTTTTTGTTATATTTTTTTAGAAAAGGCTCTATTCTTCTGCCGGTTCATGGTGTTCTTCATGATGTTCTTCGGCTGGAGCCTTCTTCTGACTCATCTCTACGCTGTACGGATCATACTTTTGACGCAGGTTCAAGAAGGAATTGCCGTCCGCCAAGAACGCGATGATGAACCAGATGAAAATCAGCAAAGGAATCAGTATCAGCCTTTTCAAAATTTGGTTTTCATGGAGTAGGTGCATGAAGTGGGCAACGATGTAGTAGGCTTTTACGACCATCAGTATCAGGATGACTCCTTTTACGAAATCCCTCTTGAAACTGCCTTCCTCCCAATCCATCATCATGAAACCCAATACCAGTTCCACAATCGTGATAACAGTCAATATAATGGTCACACGGATGACTTCCTTCTTACCGCTACTGTGTGCATGTACTTCTTTCTGCAATTCAGTCGTACTCATAAAAATATCGTTGATAAAGTAAAATAATTAGTTGACAAAAATTATACAAGGTAGAAAAGGGCAAATACAAATACCCAGACCAAATCCACAAAGTGCCAGTACAAGCCAGCCTTTTCAATCATCAGATAGGATTTCCTTTTGTCGAACGTGCCGCACAGGGTCATTATCAGCATGATGATGTTGATCAATATACCCGTGGAAACGTGGAAACCATGAAACCCTGTAATCGTAAAGAAATAATTGGTGAAATTGGGCGAAGCGACCGTTCCGTTGGCATTAGGGAATGGATTACGTCCCCACCACGCGCCTTCGTGGTGCAGGTGCGTCCATTCGATTGCCTGGCAACCTACAAAGAACAGCCCACCTATAATTGTATAAATCAAGTTCCTGACGACAGATTTACGGTTATGCTCTTGACCGGCCTGCACTGCCAATACCATCGTCACCGAGCTGATAATCAATATAAATGTCATGATACTTACAAACACCAAAGGGTACTTGCCTTCAACACCGGGCACGGAGTTAAACACCTTGTTAGGGTCAGGCCATCCCGCAGTGGCAAAACGTGTCGTACCATAAGAAATCAAAAATGCTCCGAATGTCAATGCGTCGCTCAGCAGGAAAAACCACATCATTAATTTTCCATACTCAACGTTCGCAGGGCTGATACGACCGCCCCACCATTTGATCTTACCGGAAACTGTTGAAGTTGACATATTCACTATTAATTTTCTAAACTAAAAACTTTTAAATAATCGCAAAAAACACAAACAGGTACAGCCACAGAATATCGACAAAATGCCAATAAATCGCAACGACCTCTACAGGCGTGGCATCGTAGCTTTTTACCTTTCTGTTGTAGGCACGCAGCGCGGTGATGACCAAGGCGACAATCCCACCGAACACATGGAGAAAATGCAAACCCACAATCACACCCAAAAACGACGCTGCAGGATTGCTCCCATTGCCAAATATCTGGACTCCACGGCTTGACAAATCCTGAAAACCCAGCCATTGACACCAGCCAAACAACAGTCCCAGCACACAAGTCAATGTCATCAACAGACGATAGCGTTTCCTTTCCCTCGCCTTGAAGGCCTTTACCGCCAAGAACATCGTCAGGCTACTCGTCAATATGACAATGGTCGAAAACCAAAATTCATGCGGTAACGAAAACTCTAACCAGTTACTCTGTGCCCTTTTGACCAAATAGGCACTTGTCAAACCGGCAAACATCATACAAATACTCGCTATGCCCACCCACAACGTAAACTTATGGGGGTGCATCCGCCCGTCATTGCCTGATTTTGCGACCATAATCATTGTAAAAAACTATTTTAAGTAAGGTATAAAGGCAATCCGTGCTATCGCTTTCCACTTTTGCCTTTTTACTTTTTACTTATATAAAATGTATCTTATCCGCCAAAAGCGCCAAGAACACCACTGGTAAATAAATATAAGAACTAAACATCACTCTCCTCGCGGCCTTGACATCCATCTGGAGATACAAGCGCACACACTGCGTAATCAAAAATATATTGGCCAACACCACAATCACCAAACTCACAACACCTGTCAGGCCCAAAAAGTATGGAACCACACACACTGGCAACATCACTACGCTGTACATCACCGTCTGCACGGCAGTAAACTTTGTCGGTCCTTTGTCCGATGGAAGCAGTTTGAATCCCACACGCGAATAATCGCTATGTGCCACCCAGGCAATCGCCCAGAAATGCGGAAACTGCCAAAGGAACTGAATCCCAAACAACACCCAACCAGCCAAATTGGAAACCTCCTTGTCCCCGACATGGATATAGCTGAAAGGCGAAACCAGATCCGTCCCCGCAACCCAACCAATCAGACAAGGAAGACCACCAGGCAAAGCACCCGCCAATACCGCAATGGAACCCACTTTTTTGAGCGGTGTATAGACAAAGGCATAGAAAAACAGACTGAACGCCGACAGCAAAGCGGAATTGAGGTTGAAATAATAGTACATCAAAAACACACCTACCACTCCGACAATCCCTGCAAAAACGCTCGCCGTAGTCGGTGAAATACGCCCGCTCGCCACAGGACGATCTGCCGTGCGCTTCATCTGCGCGTCGGTGTCCCTTTCCACGACCTGGTTGATGGCACTCGCGCTACCCGTCACCAGCATGCCCGCAACAAACAGTACCAGTACCATCTTGAGGTCAAACACAATATTGGGCGCCAACAAATAGCATATTACACAGGTAAAAACCACCGTAAAACTTAAAGTAAACTTCATCAAAACCATGTAATCCCTGACTTTGAGCGAAAGATTGAATGATGATGACGCGTTTGACTTTAAGTTTTCCAATTGTAAGTGCTTTATTTGAAATATACCAATAACTGTTGACCGGTCAAAGATATTATCTATTTCAAATACCTATCAAAGAACTCGTTATAAAAAATGTTTTTATACTAATGGATTTCTTCACCCTCCGCAACAGGTGTCACCTGTGTGACGTACTCGCGGCCATCCTTGTTGTAATCGTAAGGCCATCTGTGCACTTCAGGAATTTCACCTTCCCAGTTGCCATGTCCAGGTACGATCGGCGTCGTCCATTCCAGAGTATTGGAGTGGTAAGGATTCTGCTCCCTTACTTTTCGTCCTTTGTACATGGAATAGAAGAAGTTGAACACAAACAAGAACTGGGCAAAGAACGTAACGATAGCCGCAATGCTGATGAACTTGTTCAACTCGGCAAACTGCTTGAACGACTCCCAAGTATCATACTGGTAATAGCGACGTGGCATACCGGCCAGACCTTCATAGTACATAGGCCAGAAGATACAGTACGCACCGATCAACGTAACCCAGAAATGGATGTCACCTAGCGTATTGTTCATGTAACGACCAAACATCTTGGGATACCAGTGGTAAACGCCGCAGAACATTCCAAAGAAAGCCGCAACACCCATTACCAAGTGAAAGTGCGCAATCACAAAATACGTATCATGAAGATGGATATCGATGGCTGCATTTCCCAAGAAAATACCCGTCAAACCACCGGAGATAAACAGGCTTACAAAACCAATCGCAAACAACATACCCGGACGGAAGATATTATTGCCCCGCCATAACGTTGTAATCCAGTTGAAGGCCTTGATAGCCGAAGGTATCGCAATCAACAATGTCAACAAGACGAATATCGAACCGAGGAACGGATTAAGACCAGTAACGAACATGTGGTGCGCCCATACCAAGAACGCCAATACAACAATCGCAAACATGGAACCAATCATCGCCGTATAACCAAAGATGGGTTTACGTGCATTGACCGACATCACTTCCGATACCAGCCCCATCGCCGGAAGAATAACGATGTACACTTCGGGGTGTCCCAAGAACCAGAACAAATGCTGGTAAAGAATGGCGTTGCCACCTTCATGCGAAAGTGCACCAACACCGTTGACAAATATATCCGAAAGATAAAAGCTCGTCCCAAAATGGCGGTCAAATATCAACAAGACAAAACCTGCGGTCAATACCGGGAAGGACAACACGCCCAACACAGCCTGCAACATCAATGACCATACAGTCAATGGCAACCGCGTCATGGACATACCTTTAGTCCGCAAGTTAAGTACCGTAGATATATAATTCAAACCGCCCAAAAGTTGGGAAACCACAAACAATACCAGCGAAATCATCCAATAATCCATGCCCGCGCCCGAACCTTTGGACGCGTCTGCCAATGCACTCAATGGAGGATATGCCTGCCAGCCGCCCGAAAAAGGACCAGTTTCCAAAAACAGGGAACACAACATAAACACACCGCCCAGGAAGAAGAACCAATAGCTCAGCATGTTCATCATGGGAGACGCCATATCGCGCGCACCTATCTGCAGAGGAATCAAAAAGTTGGCAAAAGTACCACTAAGACCTCCTGTCAATACAAAAAATACCATCACGGTACCATGTATCGTAATCAAAGCATAATAAGCATCTGCGGTTATATGCCCGCCCGGCGCCCATTTCTTGCCCAGCAAATCTTCCAAAATAGGAAACGACTGATCAGGAAAACCTAGCTGCAAACGGAAAACAACAGAAAGTAACCCACCAATAATCGCCCAAAAGATACCACTCAGCAAGTATTGTTTAGCAATCATCTTGTGATCCATGCTAAAAATATACTTTGTGATAAACGGCTGATGGTGTTCATGACCATGAGCATGTGCATGATGCAAAAATTCCTCGTTTATCGCATCCACATCGCTATGTAAAACCAACTCGTTACTCATACTTAGACCCTTTAATAATAACTATCTTAAAAATAAATTCAAACCAATGTCTTATTTACCGATTTTGGCGGAATCATTTGCCACAGGTGCTGCGGGTGCGACCGCTACAGCTTCTGGGAATGCAGTGGCATACGCCGAAGTCTGTTTTGCCAACCAAGCATCATATTCTGCCTGTGTAACCACCATGATGGTTCCCTTCATGGAATAGTGGCCATTACCGCACAACTGGTCACAGGAAATATCGTAGGCAAAGTTAGGATTACCAGTCCTTTCTATCATTTCTTTTGTTGTGTATTTCGGCGTGAACCACAACGTTGTCGGAGTCCCTGGAACGGCGTCCATCTTCATCCTAAACCAAGACAGACCAAAATCGTGGATAACGTCGCGGGAATTGATGATGAACTTAACTGGTTTGTTTTTGACAATATAGACTGTCGACTGCGCTATAATGTCATCTTTTGCTGCTGGATCACCTGTCTGTCCCAAGGAGTCGTTGTCCTTCCAAACAAGTCCCAAAGGATTGTTGGCATCATCGATATTCTTGAAATATTTTTTCCCGAAAACACCATCCTTACCTGGATAACGGAAAATCCAGCCAAACTGTTTACCCGTTACCTCTATCTGCAAAGCATTTTTGGGTGCATCCCCCGTGAACAACGCCCAAGAACGAAGACCAAACACAATCAATATCGCCAATACGATGGTAGGAACCGTCGTCCACACGACTTCGAGCTTACTGTTGTGCGGATAGAAATACGCCTTTTTCCCTTCCTTGTACTGGTATTTAAATGCAAACCAAAAAAGAAGAATCTGCGTTACAACAAAGACAAATCCGGTCAGCCAAATCGAAATCCACAAGATGGTGTCTACATGTTCACCTTCCACGCTGGATGAACCTAAGTGCAGGTTGGTCTTGGGGTACAGGATCTTGTTGCACCAGTACACACCTATCAGTCCCAGCACGAGAAAGGTAACCATCAAAAAGCCATTGACTTTGTTGCTTTGCTTAAACGCCTTGTCCTTGCCACGTAGCACCGCGACATATTCACTGGCTTTGGAGATTTGGAAAATCACCAATAAAATCAATAAAATAACTGCAATAGACAACCACATGAATAATAAAATTTATCTTATAATATTATGACTAAAATACCTATCTCTTATATGACCGTAAATCCTAGATTATGTATGGTGTACAATACTTTCTTTGATGAATGGGTGGTAAAGAGGTATTAATGGTTTTTTCTCCAGATTTTTCCCGACCAGGAAGATGATCAAGCCCACATAGAACGCCGCCGTACCAAAGTCCAGCCACCCCAAAGTTATATGTTCTTCCGAAACACTCGCCATAACCATCTGGTAAAAATCCAGCCAGTGGCCGAAAATAATCAACACCGCCATAAAAGTCAATATCGCATAGTTCCTCTTCGCCGAACGCGTCATCAAAATCAGTATAGGACAGACAAAATTGATAACCAGCATCAGGAAAAACACACCTTTGAACTCGCTCTGGATCCTGCGTTTGAAATAGATGGTTTCTTCGGGAATATTGGCATACCACAACAACATATATTGTGCAAACCACAGATAAGTCCAGAAAATGGAAAACGCAAACATGAACTTACCCAAATCGTGCAGATGTTCCTGGTTAGTATATTCCAGATAACCTTTATTCTTAAGATAGATGACAAACAAAACAATCAACGCAACGCCAGAAACAAACGATGAACCGAATGTGTACCAGCTATACATCGTGCTGTACCAACCACCGTCGATGCTCATCAACCAGAACCACGGCGTAACGGAACCTACCGTCAACGCAAACCAAACAACGAACAACGCTGCGGAAACGGTGTTGCGGAAGATATAACGTTTGCTGGTTTCAAAATCCATGGGACCCTGGTCTGCTTCGGAAGATATTTTACGCATCCTTCTCCCCAAGATACTCCAGAACAGGATGGTCACGACGGTCCAGAAAATGAAGAACGCAGGGTTCAGAAAACCTGTCTTACCTTTTACGGTCGGGTGGTGCGCCACGAAATCCTTGTCCAGCCAGTCGTAGATATGGCTGTTGCCCGTCAACACAAAGCCTATCAGCAACACGCCCGTAATCGTTCCGAAAATAGGCACGATGGCAGAAATCGCTTCCGCTACGCGCTTAAAACTCTGCTGCCAGCCACCCATCGCCAACGTACAGGCGCACAGGAAAAACATGGCTGCATTACAGATAAGTAAAAAGAAAACACTGTTATACATCAGCGTACCCCAGAAGATGTGGCTTTCTTCCTTATGCGACCCTTTGGTAACAAAACCCAAGATGATAGCAATCAGGCCCACAACAATCAAACCTATAGACCAGGTTTTCATTTTGGATGGTACTTCGAACTGTAATTTCAATGAAGACATACTATTTCTTTTATAATCGAATATTCTTTTTTCAATAACTATTTACCTGCCGTAGCCGTGCTGTCCGCTCCAGTCGCTGCGGCAGCAGGCGCATTGGCCTCAGCCTGTTTTTTCTTGATGTAGTGGATGATGTTCCAACGCTGTTTTCTGGTCAGTTGGGAAGCGTAGGAACCCATCATGTTGAAACCGTAAGTAACAGAATAGAACATCTGTCCATCAGGCATGTTCAATACTTTAGCATCATGGAGGAAATCTTTCGGAGCTGCGGCATAAGGACCTTCACTGCCGTCACTACGAGTGTGTAACACCCCTGCACCATCCAGCTTCGCCCCATGGCAGATACCGCAATATATCAGATACAGACGCTCTGCTTCGGCTTCTCCCGCCTTGTCCAAGGCAGGTTCTGGATTGGGAACACTTCTGGAAGCGACATAGTTGGTCGTATCGCCGGGTTTATCCTTTGCGATAGGGAAAGGTGCGTCTTCTCCCCGCGCGATGGTACCCCCAACAGGCTTGTTGTTGTAAAATATTTTGTCTCCCGCATCTTTCTCATCCTCCGTAAACACGGTAGAGTCACGTTCCGCATACGTTTCATACGCACGGCTGTAAAACATGTCCGGCATATATACCCTGTGCGGTTTGCGATTATTGTCGCCGCAACTTACAATTGCCATGCTTGACAACCCTAAAAATGCTATTACAGAAAATTTCTTCATCAGTAAATAATTATACTACTATATTGTAATAACCTAAAACGCTAATTAAAAATTAAGCCTCAACTGCTACGTCGTGGGTCAAATAAGGTTCGTCGTCCACGTCGTAACGCCCCCACCACCATTCTGTTTCGGCAACCTGTACGTTGACTTTGCTCGCGCCTGTGCTTTGCAGGAATGCTTCCAAATCCTCGACATTGGTCTTGCTCGTACATTCGACAGGCATGACAAAAAGGTCGTCCGTCGCACGGATGTCAAAAATGTGTTTTTTGACACCGGGAGCCATTTTGCAAAGCCACATGAACGTCATCACCATACCCACTGCCGCAAACAATACGGTCAGCTCAAACGTGATGGGAATAAACGCCGGCAATGCAAAATGTGGTTTACCGCCATATATCTGCGGCCAGTCGCTCGTCAATATCCAAGTCATGCAGGACAATGCCGTGGTCGTACCGGTAATGCCAAAAATAAAACCGGCAGTATGCAAACTGGTCTCGCGCATTCCCAAAGCGTGGTCTAACCCATGCACCGGAAAGGGCGTATATACGTCGTGAATCTTATAACCCGCTTCCTTGCATTTTTTGATTGCCGGAAACACTTTATCGTCATCATCGTAACAGGCTACTACAAATTTCTTTTTTGCCATATATAAAAGCTTTAAGCTTACTACTATTTAATTGTTTCTATTCCTTGCTGCGTTAAGTATGTGGCGCCGGGCATTTTCTCCTTTTGCCATTTCACTTTCCTAATGCGCGTATTCGTGGGCAAATTCCTCTGCCGTCATCTGTTCGGCCGGTTTCATGACCTCATGGTAATTGTCGCCCGTCGTCTTCAATACAGACTTGATTTCCGCAACCGCAATAACAGGGAAGTATTTCGCGAACAGGAAGAAGCATGTGAAGAACAACCCAAACGTACCTAGGTAGAACCCGATTTCCCAAACCGTAGGACTATAATATACTGTCCAGGAAGAGGGAAGATAGTCTCGGTAGATAGAAGTAACAATGATTACAAAACGTTCGAACCACATACCTACGTTGATCAAGATACTCATGAAGAACGTCAACACGATATTGCGACGCAGTTTCCTAAACCAGAATATCTGCGGTACGATTACGTTACAACTCATCATACCCCAATAAGACCAACCATAAGGGCTGAACAGGTTGACACGGCTGTAATAGAAAGCGTAACCTTCGTATTTGTTTTGGGAATACCACGCCATGAACAACTCTGTCAAGTAAGCACAACCTACGATGGAAGCGGTCAATACGATGACTTTGTTCATCGCCTCGATGTGTCCCATCGTGATATATTCCTGCAAACCCAGTACGTGGCGCACCATCAACAGCAATGTCTGTACCATCGCAAATCCGGAGAACACCGCACCCGCAACGAAATAAGGCGGGAAGATGGAAGTGTGCCAACCCGGAATCACGGATGTCGCAAAGTCAAAAGATACGATGGTGTGTACTGAAAGTACCAGCGGCGTACTCAGGCCTGCCAATACCAATGAAAGTGCTTCATGACGCTGCCAGTGCTTGGTAGAACCGCTCCAACCAAATGCCGCGATACCGTATAACAGCTTGCGGAGCTTGGTTTTGGCACGGTCACGTACCGTCGCAAAATCCGGCAACAGACCAGAATACCAAAACAATAAAGACACCGTGAAATACGTCGAAATCGCAAATACGTCCCAAAGTAAAGGAGACTCAAAATTGGGCCACAAAGAACCTCTGGTATTGGGATAAGGCAGCACGTACATCGCCATCCATACACGTCCCATGTGGAAGATAGGAAACTGGCCCGCACACATGACAGCGAAGATGGTCATGGCCTCCGCCGCACGGTTAACACCTGTACGCCATCCTTGACGGAACAGCAACAAGATGGCGGAAATCAGCGTACCCGCGTGACCGATACCGACCCACCACACGAAGTTGGTAATGTCCCATCCCCAACCCACGGTCTTGTTAAGGTTCCATTGTCCGATACCATACACCACTTCTTCGTAAACGCTCAATGCACCAAAACCCAGTAAAATCAAGGCAATGACAAATCCTACATACCAAAGTTTGCTAGGCTTTACCTCGATAGGTTTGATAATATCTTCCGTAATCTGGTGGTAGGTCTTGTTACCTTTTACCAACGGTTCCCTTACTTCTGATTCGTATTTAAATAATGACATGGATATTATTTATAACCAATTAAATTAATCTTAATACTCTTTTTATATTGAAAACTAAGCGTGTTCCTTAGCTTCTTCTTTCACATGTTCTTCTCCCTCAGCTTCTTCCAATTCTGTCTTGTTGCGTACCTTGGTCAGGTAGTTGACATTTGGCATGATGTGTAACTGTTCCAGAGAGTAGAACAACCTGTAAGGGTTATCTTTTCTCGTCTTGGCGATAGCACTTTCAGGGTCGTTGACATTACCAAATACGAAACAGTCGCTCGGGCAGGAAGACTGGCAAGCCGTTTCAATATCGGAATCGACCATCGGACGGCTTTCCTTCTTGGCTTTCAGCTTGGCATCCTGCAAACGCTGTACGCAGAAAGAACATTTTTCAATCACACCTCTGGAACGGACGGTTACGTCTGGGTTCAATACCATGCGTGTCAAATCGTCGTTCATGTCGTGGACGACAGGGCCGAGTTCACCGACGATTTTCTGGTCCTGGTTGTTTTTGAAGCTGTCAGCACCTGTATAATCAGCCCAGTTGAAACGACGTACTTTATACGGACAGTTGTTGGCACAATAACGTGTACCGATACAACGGTTGTAAGCCATCTGGTTGAGACCTTCGGTGCTATGGTTGGTCGCACTTACCGGACATACGTTTTCGCAAGGAGCATTGTCACAGTGTTGGCACATCATCGGCTGGAACACCACGTCAGGGTTTTCGACGTCGCCGCTGTAATAACGGTCGATGCGCAACCAGTGCATATCATGGTAACGCGCCACTTCTCCTTTACCTACGACAGGAACGTTGTTTTCGATGCTACAAGCGACCACACAAGCACCACAACCCGTACAAGCGTTCAAGTCAACGCTCATCGCCCAGTGAATACCTGGTTTTTCGTGGTAAGGGTAGATGGTACCTTCTTTTTCAAAATTTTCGATACCGCCAAACTCTTCGAGCTCGTGTTCGCGGTCTTTCAAAATTTCTTTTGGATCGTGCAGGAACTGCGCCAGTGTCAGTTCTTTTATGACTTCCACACGCTTGCCGCCGATTTTGGGGTCGTAACGGTTGTGCGTCTGCGTCAGCGCGAGTGTATATTTTTCACCTGTTTTTTCCAGTTTGGCATCTGCAAGGTAATAGTTCACAAAACCATTCTTGACAGTCGTCAAAGGATAGACGTTTTTACCAGAACCGATGGCCGCCTTACCGATTTTTTCGGACCTACCATAACCGACGGCAACTCCGACTGCATCGGGATGCGTACCCGGAACAATCAAGAAAGGAAGTGAGAGTTCTTTGCCGTTGACGGTGAGTTTCAACACTTCTTTTTCGGGATGTACTTCGTAATCGTCGGACTGGCCTTCGTTGGTAATGTCGATATTGAGTAAGTCTTTCGCCAGTTTAGGAGAAATGATAAAATAGTTGTCCCAAGTGGAGCAAGTAATCGGGTCGGGCATTTCCTGCAAGAAAGGATTGTTGGTACCCTGCCCTTCGCCGATACCGACTTTTTGGTAAAACAATACTTCCAGTCCGGAACCCGTCTTCGTGGAAGCAATCGCCGCAACAGCGTTGGCTACGCTTGCGGGGTTAAACGTGCCAGCACTGGCAGGTGCTTCAGCAAGATTGACTACTCCGTCTTGGACAGCTTTGACCCAACCCGCTTCGCCACCGAGTTTAGTGGACCAATATTGTTTGAGGTAAGCCGCATAATCCGTAGCTGCTCCGCTCCATTGCAACAGGCTGTCCTGCCATTGGCGCGTTTTGAACAAAGGATTGATGGTCGGCTGTATGAAAGAGAAATAACCGGATTTAGGTTCGGCATCACCCCAGCTTTCCAAATAATGGTGGTCGGGAATTTTGTATTTGCACAATTGCGTCGTCTCGTCGTCGAAAGAACTGAACGAAACGGTTGTCCTTACTTTCGCGAGACCGCTCTTGAATTTATCTGCGTCAACATAGTTGTATGCAGGATTGGCACCATATAGCAACAAGGTATTGACCGTACCAGCATTCATGTCGGCAACAAGCTGTGCAAAATCAGCATCGAATCCCGCACGGTTGTTCATGGTAACAGACCAGTCGATGGTCGTACCATAAGCACCGATGGCTTGGTTGAGTGCGTTGACCGCAATCTGTACGTTGGGATCGTTGCTACCGCAGACGACCAGGGCCTTGCCTTTGTTTTCCGAAAGTTCTTTGGCGACTTTCTTGATACCTTCCACCAGTTTAACGTCGGCAATACCGGAAACACCTTGGCCGTTGACAGCATTGAGCAAAGCAACAGCGACTTTACCCCATTCGGATGGTTTGCATAGGATTTTGTAGTCGGCACTTGCGCCTGTCGAGCTGAGAACACTTTCAAACTGATAGTGGCGGCTCATGGCAGGTTTCTTCTCGTCGATACGCCTGTTGACGACGTATTGTTTGGTAAATTCCGTAGGAGAAAGCCATGTACCCAAAAAGTCCGCACCGATACCGACAATCGTCTGTGCGTTTTCAAATTTATAGGACGGAATGGCTCTTTTTCCAAAAGTCGCTTCGTTGGCCGCCAATATACCTGCGTAGGAAACTGCGTCGTAAGTGACATGTTTGCCGCCGGGATACTTGGCGAGGAAAGCTGAGATGATTTCTTTAGTGGAGGGAGATACAAGAGTCGAAGTCAGCACGACGACGTTGCCTGCAATATCGGAAGCCAACGCCTTGTCAACCTGGGCAAAACTGGCTTCCTTATCCTTAATATAGGGGAATCTCAAACGTGCGGTGTTGTACAAGTCCAGTACGGAAGCCTCTGCCCTTGCGGAGGTACAACCTTTATATATCGGACTTAGGTCGTTGCCCGTAATCTTGATGGGACGACCGTCGCGTACCCTTGCCAATATGCTCAGCACGTCGCCGTCCTGGACGTAGGTAGTGGCATAATAGGTTGCTATACCGGGAACGATATCCTCTGGTTTATTTGCAAAAGGGATAGACTTGTGTACTGGGGTTTCGCAACCAGCGGCGATAGCTGCCGCAGCGGTACTGAAACCTAAATATTTCAAAAAGTCCCTACGTGGCGTGACTGCATCCAGCACGCCCTTACCTTCATCAAATGGAATCTGTGGTTCTTGCGCTTTCGGAAACTCATCCTTGACAGACTGCCTGTATGCCTCTGATTCATTTCGTTCTCCAAAGCTTTGCCAGTACTTTTTGTTCTCCATTTATATCTGAATTTGAAATTTTTTTAAAATTCTTTCTAACTATATCTTAACGACACCCAATCGATTAATAGTGGCATTTCTGACATTCTGTGCCACCTATCATCTGTACCGTTACGGAGTCTATCTTGCCAGATTCCAGTTCCTTGTGGTATTTTTCGTACATGCTGTAGAAACCATTGTCCTTAAACTGCACTTTGGTCGTGCGGTGGCAGTTGATACACCAGCCCATCGTCAACGGAGCAAACTGTTTCATTTCGTCCATCTTGGTCACTTCGCCGTGGCAAGTCTGGCAGGCGACCTGACCGACTTTGACGTGCTGTGAGTGGTTGAAATAGACGTGGTCAGGCAGGTTGTGGATACGTGTCCATTCGATGGGTTTAGCCTTGGAAGCGTCCCAGTCGCCCGTACCGGAGTAGCCAGCGTATTTGAAAAGTTTCTTGATTTCCGCCGTACCGTTGACTTCGTTGCCGTCCTCGTCGTGCAGGGGCGCGCCAGTGTATTCCGTAATCGCCTTGTGGCAGTTCATACAGATATTGACCGAGGGAATCGTCGCCTGCTTGCCTTGATATACGCCGATGTGGCAATATTGGCAATTGATCTGGTTAACGCCAGCGTGTACCTTATGTGAATAGAATATAGGTTGTTCGGGTTCATAGTTCTGGTATTGGCCCAGACCGATGGCGTTTTTCGCCAGTCCGTAGCCAAAACCGAGGAATACGACAATCGCGAGGAATACGATAACGGATTTTTTGCGGTACCAAGGTGTCGGGGTAGCCAGTTGCGGTTCGCCGTCTTTCTTTTCGGCAACGCGTTTCAGGTTTTTGTTGACCTGTATCAATATCAAAACCGCGATAGCCAATACAACCGTGATGATACCATAAAATAGCGTGTTGTCATCGCCTTTGGACTCGTCGGTAGCCGCTGCGCCAGTAGTTCCCGCGGCAGCAGGTTTAGAAGTCTTGATATAATCCAGAATAGCGTCGATTTCCTTTGCGTCCAACGTGCCTTGGAACGCGGTCATTACCGTCTTGCCATACTGGTTGAAGAGGTCGTTGGCGTATTTGTCCCCCGTTTTGAGGTAGGCACTACTGTTGAGAATCCAAGCGTGCAGTGCTTTTCTGTCGGGCCAACGACTTTCCACACCTTGCAGGGCAGGGCCAGTCAATACTTTTGTAAGAGAGTGGCAGGAAGCACAATTGGCCTGGAACAACGCCTTGCCATCCTGTGCGCGTAAACTTGTACTTGAAACAAAAAACACCAGGCTAAAAACTACACCCAGTCTCACGAAGAGATTTCTCAGCTGAATCATATTCACAATTCAATTATTAGAATGTGGAAAAATACCCCTAACGCGGCAAAAATATGACACGAAGTTGACAAACGAACATGCCATTTAAAATTTTTTTCACGATTTTGGGCGCAATTGCCCTTCCTACAATTGAGTGCTGTGAAAAAATTACCATATTTCGTCCGATTTCTACAAAAAGTGCCATTTTATCGCGCCGAATACTTCTAAACATCTTATAATCAGTTATTTATAGCAGAAAGTCAAAAAGACCGAGGACAGAAAGACAAAAATACGGGACAGGTTTTGCTCAACATTTTGTCTCATGGGACATAGCAAGAGGTTTTACTGTCGGTGTTCCGGACTTTCTGACGATATTTTTACTTTTAACCGAAATCGCCCATTTTTGCAGAATGGGACAAGCAGACAAAATCCATATCGCCATTTTCGCAAGTGGCGCAGGCTCCAACGCCGCCAACCTCATCCGATATTTCCAAGGCCATCCTACCATCCTAACATCGCTTATCGTATGCAACAAACCCGAGGCCGGTGTATTGTCCATCGCCGCCGAAAACCATGTCGCGACCTTGCTGATTGAAAAGGAACGGTTTTTCCGGGGTGACGCCTATGTCCCTCTATTGCAGCAACAGCATATCGACTTCATCGTATTGGCGGGATTTTTATGGAAAATCCCACTGCCCTTGATACAAGCCTACCCCAACAAAATCGTCAACATACACCCTGCGCTGCTCCCCAAATACGGCGGCAAGGGCATGTACGGCGTGCATGTACACAATGCCATCGTCACCAACAAGGAAAAAGAAACCGGCATCACCATCCACATCGTGGACGAAATCTACGACAACGGCAAAGTCCTGTTCCAGACAAGCTGCCCGGTCGCCGAGACCGACACGGCGGATGACATTGCCGCGCATGTACACGCACTGGAATACGCCCACTTCCCCGAACAGGTGGAAAAATGGATCGAGGAAATGTTAAGGTGATACACAAAAAACCGTTGAGCCAAACATCCCAATATATTGTTCTATATTTCAGTATTTAATAATACAGAAAAATTATGGCAACCTATACCGTAAAAATTGATGAACGTTCTCAACAAGGGAAAAAAGTCTTGTCATTTCTCCGTTCTTCCAAAGAAGTGACTATACACAAAGCCGAAAAGCACATTAACTCATCTGAAGTGGACAAGAAAACCAAGGAAGTCTTCATCAGCTACTCTCGACAGCGCATTGCAACCCAGATGGAAAAGTATTTATGAAATATACTCAAGGAGACTTGTGGAAGTTAATTTCCTGTTCCCAAATGGACAAAGTAAACCACACATGGCTATTATAGTGTCCAACGACACTTTACAGAATGACGACGATATAATATACCTTGTACTTATATCGTCCAAAACTTACCATCCTCAATATTGTATCCCCCTCACTGACGAAATGTATTCCAATGCTTCGTTTTCTAAATCCAGTTATGTTGTTTGCCATTTGATAGCAGGATACACAGAACGTGATATTGTACGCCGTATCGGTCGTATTCGCCAAGGATTCCTACAAAAAATTATCAACCAAATCACACAATCGCTATTCTGACTCCCAACACAATAATCACTCCTCTCCCGTCCCAAACTCCTTGTCAAAACGCTCCCGGATGCCGTCCTTGCGTAGTTTTTTAAACGCGTCGAGCTTAACGCTCATCGGGCCGCCGTCCCTGTTGGTGGCGCGGAGATAGATGCTGGCACCGACTTTCTCGTCCGGGTCTGTTTTTTCCAAGGCTTCGTCTTTGTCTTTTTTCTTCAGCAAGCTGCTGAACGGCACCTGGATGCTGATGTCCGAGTTGCCGTTGGGACTATAAATGCCCTCCACAAACAAGCGCAGCGCGGTAGAGGCAATCTCCATCCTGTTGATGAAGAAATTGCCGTGCCTCACGAGTACCGTATCGGATATATTGGCAAAACGTACATCGTTGAGGTTGCGCTTTTTAAACACATATTGCTGGAGCGACAGCAGCGGCGGATAGTTGAGCAGCCGTCCATTGGCAAGGTTGAATCCGATGTTACCGACCGAACTGTGCGGTACGATATTGCCTTTCTGGTCTATCAATATGGTCAACTGCGAACGCGTTGAAAACGTGCCTTTCAGGTTTTTGTGCGACAGACCGTTGACGCCAAAGTTGTCAAAGGCATACAACAGCTTGTCCAGTTGTACTTGCTGCATGTCCAGGTTTAGCTTTGTCTTATTGTTGCCGTTGGGCAGCCTATTGACCACACCGGTCATGCGTATCGTACCGCCGGCATGGTTGACGGCAAATTTCTTCAAATCCCATTCGTGGTCCTTGAAAACAATATTGGACTCGAAGTTCGTCGCTGCAAAGTTGCTGTATTTTATCTCCTTGGAATGGATGTTGAGCCGAAATTCGCCTTTCTGCAACAGCTCGTCAATCTGCATCTGGGAAGACGCAAGCCCTCCTTTGGGACTGCTTTTGGAGGATTTGGATTTCCTGGGGGAAGAGGGCTGTGCTTCCTGGAATAGTCTGGAAAAATAGTTGAGGTTAAGGTATGGCGCATTGACGTCGCAGTGGATGAAACCGACGGACGCCGTGCCTGATTCCATACCGACGATACTGTTGCCGTCAATGTTGACAAAGATGCTATTGTTGTTGAGTGTTGCGCGCAGGTTATCGACCTTGAGCCTGTTCTTACTGAAAGACACGGCTCCGTTGCAGTTTTCAAACAGCAGTCCCTTGGGCCTGTACATCGCCTTGCCGTTGGCAATCACAAAATCTCCGGAAAGATTTTGCAGCAACCCCAACCCCGGTGGAATCCGTCCCTTGTAACCCAATGCCAGTCTGGCCTTCCCGTCAAGAAAATCAAGCGTTTCCATACCAAGCTGGTCATTGAGGCTGGGCAGCAGGCAAGCACCGGACAAGGACATGTCGAGGTAAGGATTTTTCAGATCGACGATATTCATCCGCTCTCCTACAAGAGGTATTCCGGCAAGGTTGCTTTTGAATTGTGCGATGACGATGGTCGAGTTGGAGTCGTCGGGCAGCTTGGTCTTGTCGTTTTGGTTATTGTAGCTACCAACAAACGAACAACTGTCGAGTTGTGTGTCCAAGGTCTTGACGCCGACGGTATTGTTGGGCGCGACCAGCTTGACCAATATATGCGGCGTGGACTGTTGCAACGAACCGTACAAACTTGCCACGATGTCCACCGGCCCAGTGCAGGTATAGTTGTCGAGCGACTGCTGTATGTTGGAAGCGAGCAAAGACGCACAGTCCTTGAATGTCGTGCCTTTGGAATCGACTTTCAAATCCAGTTTGGAGGTAGCAGAATCGCTACTGAAATTAAATCCGCCGCCAATATTGAACACATGGCCGTCAATCTCTACGGGCGACTTGTCAAAACGGAGGTCGCCACTTTGGGAATCAAACTGCATATTGTTCCAGTCAACGACCAATGTCTTGTTATGGAGGAATGGGCCTTTGTCCTTGTTGAACGCAAGCCCTTCTATTTTTACATCCATGTCGAGACCGATATTGTAAGTCGTACCCGACCGCGAAAAGTCCGCCTTTATCTTGTTGACATTGATGCCGTAATATTTGTTGCCTTTCTTGTCGTCCAATACAAAATGGACATTGTGCAAATAGATATCGCTGACCGGAATGTCGGTTTCGGTCTTTTTCGTCGAGGTGTCGCGATGGTCTTTTTGGGATTTGAAAATGGAAAGGTTGCTGTAGCCGGACGTGTCGGTGAGCAGGTTGACTTGTCCGTCGACGAGCCGCACCTCTCCCAGTCTGACATTGCCAACCATTGCCTCAAGCAGGCTGACCTTGGTATAAATACTGCGAAACTGGAGCAACGGCTCCTTGAACACCGAATCCTTTAGCCGCACTTCGGAAAGTCCCACGCGCAGCCTCGGAAAGCTACGCCATACGCTCACGTCCAGGTCGCCGATATCGACTTTGGCACCCGTCGCCTCTTGAACTTTTTCCTTGATTGCCGTGATGATTTTTTCCTTGTGGGAAGATATGTAGTAGTCCGCAACGGAAAGTGCAATAAACAACAAAAACAAAATACTGCCCAGTACAATGCCTACGCGTTTCAGTATGATTTTTGCCTTAGATGATAGTTCCATGTTTCCCCTTTCCTTGGTTTACGTAAAAGTTTACACTGTGCTTTTTATTTTACATCCGCCATCTCCCAAACCTACATCAAATATTCCATCTGTAAACTACATTGGGCTTTACACCCAATAAAAAAGGTCTTACCGAGTTGTAAGACCTTTAACACTATACACGCACAATTTTCATAAGCAATACCGGGATCTCACTCCGGTGCAATCGAACCAATCAATCGTTAAAAGGCAGGCAATCATCAAAGCTTCTTGTTTCCTACTTTGACAACACAAAGAAAAAGAGAATATTTTAAACTAACAAACATTTGTAAATGTTTTTTTTGGGATTTTTTTTGTTTTCTTTTCCAAACCGTTTAGATCCAACGCTTAACGCGAAAGATAACCAACATGAACAACATTATAACCAGTACGATGGCTATCAACACATAGAAACTATGGGGAGCATGTAAGTAGGGGATATGTTCAAAATTCATCCCGAAAATACCACTGAAAACTGTTGCAGGAGCCAAAAGGCAAGTCACGACCGCCATCACGTTCATGGATTCGTTCATCTTGAGGCTCGACTTGTTGAGGTACAGGTCATGCAGGTTGACCATCGTGTCGTGATAGCTTTCCATGATGTCCTGCGCCTGCAATATGTGGTCGTAGATGTCCTTGAAATACCGCTCGGTGTTTTTTTCTATAAGGGTATTGCTGGTCTTCAGCAGGTTGCTGATGATTTCGCGTACCGGGATGATGTTGCGCCGCAGCAATGTCAGGTCTTTTCGGATATGGATCATGTTGGATATCGAAAAGTTGTAGTTCTTTTTCAATACAAGGTCGTCTTCATAGTTCTCTATCCGGTCGCCATAATCGTCGATAATGGCAGAATAATCATCCACGATGGCATCCAGCATGGAATAACAGAGGAAATCGGCACCTTTGAGCCGGATGCGGTTCTGTCCTGACTTGATGTTTTCGCGAATACTTTTAAAAGCATCGAAATATGGCTCCTCCTGGAACGTGATCACAAATCCAGGTCCGAGTACGATACTTACCTGTTCCTTGTCCAGCCGTTCCGTCTGCTCGTCTATGCGCAGCATGTTGAGCAGGCAGAAGATGATATTGTCCTGCTCGTCCATCTTGGGCCGCTGGCCGTGGCTGAGGATGTCCTGTTCGAAAAGATAATGGATCTGGTAGTGCATACACAGACGGTGCACCTCGTCCTTATCCAAACCAGACAGATTGACCCAAGTCACGTTGGCATTGTCGCGAAACGGGAAGCAGTCCTCTAGACGTTCGGGGTGGTATTCGTGCGCTTCTTGTTCGTTATAATCGACGACGGTTATGTCTTTCATCTGTCTATGTTTTGTTTTTCGGTTCATTTATCCAACAGATTGAACGCTTTCAAAATCAAGTATTCCAAGAAGCAGTCCATCCATTGAAACTAGCCTGTCAACAAACCTACATGAAATTTCTCACACGTGAATTACCCAAAGGATGCACTTGTAGCAATATGGCAAAAAAATTGTATCTATAAAAAGCTTAGGTTTGTCCATTTCTGATTTTGAACAATACTTTTAAATACAAAGTACTCGTCAACTATATCATCGGGCCGATACTCTTTATCGTCCTGAGTTGTTTCATATACAAAAACCTGACGGAAAAAGAGGACATCGCCACGTCGTGGGAACACCTCAAAACGGTATTCGGACAACACGCGTGGCTGTTGACCGTACTGGTCGCGCTGATGCTGCTCAACTGGTCGCTGGAAGCCATGAAATGGCGTTACCTTGTCCAGTCTGTCGAGAAGATTTCACTATTTACAGGACTCCGTGCCGTGATGTCAGGGCTGTCGTTTTCTCTTTTTATCCCCAATGGCCTGGGCGAATACCTGGGGCGGATGCTGTACCTGCATGACGGCAAAAGGCTGCGTTCGATTTCTGTCAGCATAGTGGGAAGCATCAGCCAGATCATTGTCACGTTTACCATGGGGCTCATCGGCACAGCGGTAATGCTGCATTTGGCGGCGACCGACGGGACGCTCCCGACCACCCCGATATTGAAATGGTGGATGCAAGGCTTGTTTTATTTCATCATTGCCAGTACGGTTTTGCTGGTGCTGATGTATTTCAGGATATCCTGGTTTGCCCGATGGCTGCAAAAGATTCCGGTCATCTACCGCCACAGGATCTTCATCGTGAGCCTGGAATCCTACGATACGGGACTATTGGCAGGGGTATTGTTTTTTGCCTTTCTGCGTTATCTGGTATTCCTTTTGCAATATCTGTTGGTATTTTACATGTTGGGCGTGCAGATGTCCGTGTTGGGGTGCGCCTCCGCCACGGCCGCTATGTTCCTCATAATGACGGTCGTGCCAACCATCCCGGTTGCAGAAGTCGGCATGCGTGGACAGATCAGCCTACAGTTGTATGGGCTTTTCAGTTCCAATGACCTCGGGATTGTGAGCGCGGCGATACTGATATGGCTGGTCAACATAATAATTCCGTCCATATTGGGTACTTTGTTTATTTTAGGCGTGAAAATCTTTAAAAACAAATGATACGGAGATATTTACTAACCTTGGCATTAAGCCTATCGGCGACATGCCCGATGTGGGGACAAAACGACCTGAAAGTCTGCGGTGTTACCAACAATTCCTTTGCGGTGGGCGAGTCGATTACCTACAGCATATTTTATTCCGTTGTCGGCGTTTATTTCAATGCGGGTACAGCCAACTTCAAGACCACGGGGGAAAAATTCGCCGATGCCGACGTCTACCACACCGTCGGTACCGGCTGGACTAATGCCAAATACGACTGGATATTCAAAGTACGCGACCGCTACGAAAGCTATTATGACAAACAGTCCATGCTCCCCGTCAAATTTATCCGAAACGTCAACGAGGGAAAATACAAAAGAAGCCAGACAGCACTCTTTGACCACGCCAAGGGAACGGTACTCACGGAAGAAAACAAACAGATTTCCGTACCAAAATGTTCCTTTGACATCATCAGCGCACTGTTCAACGTCAGAAGCCTCGACTTTGACAAGATTGCCGTCAACACCAAGATTGTTTTTGACATGTACCTCGCCGGCGAAGTCTACCACATGTACCTGCGCTACCTCGGCAAGGAAAACGTGGAAACCAAGCTCGGCACATTTAAAGCAATCAAAGTAAAGCCCCTGTTGCTGAAGGGCAACGTGTTCAAAGGCGGCGAAAAAATGACGGCATGGATCAGCGACGACGACAACCACATACCCGTGCGTATCGAAAGCGACCTGTCCGTCGGCAGCATCAAAGTTGACCTCATGCAATATAGTAACCTGAGAAACGCATTAGATTCTAGGATAAAATAGCCGAAATAGGAACGTATCGGACCCCGCTGGGTGGCGGCGTTATGCACATTAGGATGTCCTCACTTTTTACTTTGCGATATGGATTTTATAATGATACGCCAGTACAACAATTACGTTTCCGCCAACATTGCCAAAGGTTTGTTGGAAGGGCACCAGATCCCCTGCTTTCTCCAGGACGAGACGGTAAGCACGATCATGCCCGTATGGAACATTGCCAACGGAGGCATCAAGCTGTCCGTCCCAAAAGACAAAGTGGACACAGCAGAAAAATTATTGCTTAATGCGGAGTCCGCGCTTTCGGACGAGGATTTTGGGATGGGTTATTTTTCTAATTGAACCTAACAGCCACAAAGAAATCGCTGATACATTTTTTTGTGCAGTATTAAGGCAACCTCCACACAAGAGCCGTTACGCTCATGCTTGCCCGCGTTGCGTTAAGCGTTTTTTGTTTTTGCCTTATTGCTTTCGACTTCTAACTCCATTCTTCCTTTTCCCTTTCCTGTTCTTCCTTGTAGATTCTTTTGGAAACCATCACGCTCAGTTCATATAGGCTGAACAGTGGGATGAACACCAGCATCTGGCTAATCCAGTCCGGGCTGGGCGTAATCACTGCGGCGATGACCAATATGATGACAAGCGCATACTTGCGGTAGGCCGTGAGGAATCTGGGCGTGATCAGCCCGACCTTGGTCAAGACATAGGCAAGTACAGGCATCTCAAACGCGACACCGCAACCCAATATGATATTGGTGATATTGCTGATGTAATCGTCCAGTGTAGGTATGGTCTTGATAAAGTTTTTGTCGCTGATCTGGTAACTGGCCAAAAAATTGAAAGTAAAGGGGCTCAACACAAAATACCCGAAAGCCGCGCCCAGAAAGAAAAAAAACGAAACCCAAAAAATGGCAAAACGGGTGGTTTTCAGCTCGTTGGGTTTCAACGCCGGCTTGACGAAACGCCAGAACTCCCAGAAGACATAAGGAAACGCAACGATAAAACCACCCAATATGGCAATCGTGAAACTACTGATGAACTGCGTCCCAAACTCGGTCGCCTGCATCTGGATCTGCAACGGCGGCAGACAGAAGGCATCACCGGCATGGATCCAGTGGCTGAACTTACAAAAACCGGTATAGCTGACGAAATCCGGATTGAGCGGCCCAAAAAGGATATTGGTCGACACCCAGTTCATCTTGATGAAGATAATAACAGCCAAAAGGAGGATTACCAGAATAGATCGTACGATATGCCAGCGCAACGCTTCCAAATGGTCTACAAATGACATCTCCGCCGTTTCTTCGTGCCCACCTCTTTTCAATAAATCGTTTATCATCGAACTGCTATTATAATTAGGTGCACAAAGTTATAAGTCTGCGGTTTATGGCAAAATACAATTTTGCGCCTACCGCAGCACTTTCAACTGTACCTTGTCGATGCGGGTATCCGTAACGACGAGGATTTCAAACTCATAGTCTTCGATGATGATACGGTCATTGACTTTGGGCAAGGTCCTGTTGTGGTTGATGATGTAGCCGGAGAGGGTTTCCGCGTTGCGGTTGGTGGGGAAGTCCAGCGCATATTCATGGTTGAGATAGTCGAGTTCCAGCCTGCCGGAAAAGATGTATTCCCGGTCTGAAAGTTTTTTTTCCACCAGGTAGTTGACAGCCGTCGTGTCGTGGATGTCGCCAAATATTTCCTCGATGATGTCCTCCATCGTGACGATGCCGGCCGTACCACCGTATTCGTCCACGACCCAGGCCACGCTTTTCCTTTCCCGTGAGAAGCTGGACAACAGGTTGATAGCATTCATCGACTCGGGAACGATGAAGACCGGCATCAATATACTACTGAGTGTCTTTGGTTTTTTAAAAAGGTCCAGTTGGTGCACATAGCCGACAATATTGTCAATCGTGTTTTTGTACACAACCAGGCGGCTGATGTTTTTGTCCAAAAAACGTTGACGCAGATCTTCTATACTGATTGTGTCTGGCACGGCGATGATCTCGGTCCGAGGCACAAGACATTGGTGTACCGTCGTCTTGGCCAGCGAAAGCGCGTTTTCGAAAAGACGCGCGCTGCCTTCCGGCACAGTGCTGTTCTCGTCCATACTTTTGCCGATACGGTAAAACTGGCTGACACTGGCTTTGGAGAAGGCGTTGTCTAGCTTGCTTTTGTTGATGTTGAACAGATAGACCAAGATACCCCTGGACAGTCCTGAAAACAGCTTGACGATCGGGATCAATACGGAAACCAATATCTCCATCAATGGCGAAAAGAAATACAGCACCTTGTCATTCCTACTGAAAATCACCCTTGGCAGCAAACGTCCAAACAATATTGCAAACAAAAGTGCAATACAGAAGTTGAAAATAGCGACAAGGTACTCATTCTGCAAATGTATCGGACGCCACACCGACTGCTTCATCAGTTCCTGGAACAGCAAGGCATAGACGATAAACGCCAGTACAATACCCGCAATCAACGCCGCGATGAGACTGGTCGGACGTTCATTATATTTGGACAGGATGACGCCGGACGACTTCCCCTGCTTTTTGCGCAGTTCGATATTGAGCTTGTTGGCTGTGACAAAAGCGATCTCCATACCAGCAAAAAATAATACCAGTAACAGACAAATGATAATCCCAATAAGAGCGGCCTGTTGTGTCATGTCACTAAATTAATACAATCCGAGAAAATCGAGGAAACTTTTTTTGAATAAATATATCCGCAGCATCCGATATAAGTTGTTGGCAATGATGCCAACAACGACGAAAACGCCACAAAACAGGGGGACAATTTTTCAGAAAAAGTATCCTATCCTCTGACCACCCTGGGCTTTCCAATATCCATTAGACTACTGCACGCCGCCCGGCCCCAACGCCGCCTCGCTATACTGGAGAAAACTGTCGTCCTGCGGATCAAAAAAAGTATAATTGTTGAAATTGGAAGAAGATGCAACCATCCCACTTTTGGCGTGGATATACTGTTCCGTCGGGTCGATGCGGTGTGCCCACACCACTTTGTCAGTGTACATCTTATTGGTGCTTTGGTTCCAGTACAGTTCAGAGGTGCGGAGCGTGTCCTTGTTGGTGTTGTAGATGACAACGCTGTCTTTGAGGAATATGAGGTTCCTGGAACCCACTTGGCGGCCATATTTGGCAAAAATATAGGTTGTCACCTGCGTGCCACTGTCATTGTACAGGTAGACGTGCAGCGTTTTCGGAAACTCCGTCATGTTGGAATCCGAGGTCGAACGCTTCATGAGCGGCGCCGTAAGGTGCGCCCGGATTTTGCCACCTACGCTCATATATGCGTTGATCATCGTGCCTGTTTCGACTTTGGTGCTCTTGGCATCGAGTGCGCGCATCTCGCTCATGTCGTTTTCGCAGGAAGACAACAGTAACAATGCCAAACCTAAATATACCAATACTTTCATTTTCATGGACGGACAAAAGTAATCAAAAGCACGATATGCAAAGAGAGGGAAATTGTTTAACCTAACATTAACCGACTGCCGTTAACTTTTTAATATCTTGCCCGTCCAAATAAGAAACACATAAATTTAAGATTATGAAAAAGATTTTCACCACAGCACTTGCGCTTGCTCTTATGGCAGGAATCTCAACAGTTTCATTGGCCCAAGACGTAAAGAAAGAAACGCCGAAAACAGAAAAGGCGGAAAAGAAAGCAGAGAAAAAAGCTGCTAAAAAGGCTAAGAAAGCTGCCCATAAAGCTAAAAAGACAGAAGCCGCAGCAGCAGCCACGACAACAAAATAACCTCGTGTAACGCAACAGTTAAAAATGGAGACATCCATCAACCCTTAACTGTTGCGTTTTTTGCTTTTGCCTCTTTACTTTTCAATACGATATAGCCAAGCACGCCACCCGTGGTCGATGCCGCAAAAATCCCGATTTTTGCCTGCGTTATCTGCGGTTCGTCGATAAACTACTAATGATGCTATAAACAGCAACTTCCTTCTGCTACTTATTTATCAACGAAAACAGCAACTCCGGCTCGTTGGTCGTGATAAAATCAAATTTCTGGTCAAGGAAAAATTGCAGGTCTTCTTTCTTGTTGACGGTCCAGGCGTTCAGGTCTACTTTCAATTTTTTGGCTTCGGCGATCCATTCGGGATGTTTTTTGAATACGTCAAGATGATAGTCAATACCGTTGAGCTTGTCGGCTTTTATTTTTGTGGGTGCAATGTCGCCGTTGAGGTATTGGACGATGGCGTTCTTGTCAAGTTCCCGGACCTTGAGGCAAGCCGCATAGTCGAAGCTGATGTACACGACCAGATGCTCTACGCCGACCTTACGGACTTCGTCCACGCAACGTTGTGTCAATGCCAGCGTACGGCTGCTGTCGATGATGGACTTCTTGATTTCAAGGACAAGGCGCGTCTGGTTTTGCATTTTTCCGGTTTCTAAGTATTCGCGCAACGTTGGGATTCTTTCTCCGTTGGACAATGGTTTTTCAGACAACTGAGCAAAAGTTGATTTTTCAATGACCATTCCTTGATAGTCGTCATTGTGGCAGATGACCAGTGAATCGTCCGAGGTCAGATGCACGTCAAATTCCGAACCCGCGCATCCAATCTTAATAGCCTGTTTCAATGACGCTATTGAATTTTCAGGGAGATGGTTTGTCTTCCATGCACCGCGATGCGCGACGACGACATTTTTATTAAAATATGCTTGGTTTACATTTCTTACCGTCTTGCAGGAAATAGCGGACAATGCCAATGCTGCCATACTGATTAACGTTTGTTTCATTATCCAATAGTTTTGGCTAAAGTAATGTTTTATAGGCGGGGATAAATGAATTTTATAATTTAATAATACAAATGCTATGTTTCGCTAAATATCAAAAAGATAAGAATAAAAAGTCTGAGATTATGGTTGTCTGCGCATCTGGGCTATCATATAAGTGGTGCTTTTTGTTTTTTTAAACTTTATAACCCCATCGTCTTGTCTTTCATAATCGCAGGGACTCCCTCCGTAATCCACGGAGCGGGTTTTTCGCCTTTTAATAACCAGTCGAAAAATTGCTGTTCACGGATTTGGATGTCCTTTCTGTTCCTGCGTTGCACGAGGTTGTGCGCTTCTCCGTTATAGTTAAGCAACCAGCTCGGCTTGTCTAATCGTCTCAGGTCGGTAAACATTTCAATGCCTTGATACCAGGGAACCGCACCGTCGGCATCGTTGGCCATAATGACGACAGGCGTCGTCACTTTGGGTAAATTAAACAAAGGAGAGTTTTCTATGTACAGGTTGGGCTTGTCCCAAACCGTTGCGCCAATGCGGCTTTGCGTTTTTTCATATTGGAACTGCCTGTTCATACCGCTTTCCCAACGGATTCCGCCATAAGCACTGAACATATTGACAACAGGTGCGCCCGCCCAAGCCGCGGCAAACATTCCGGGAGCTTTGGCGATAAGATAAGCCGTCTGGTAACCGCCCCAACTTTGTCCCTGCAAACCCATCTTGGTACTGTCCACAAATCCTTTTTTAATTAAAGAGCGTACACCGCTCACTATATAGTTATAAGCCGATTGTCCAGGATGTCCCGTCGTGTACCAAATATCGGGAACGAACACGATATAACCACGACTTACAAAAAAAGAAATATTGAGCCGTGACGGCGTGGGCGATGGCGGTAGGTAATTGTATAGTGTTTCATTGTTCCGTTCATAGAAATAAGCAATCAAAGGATATTTTTTGTTGGGGTCAAAGTTCTCCGGTTTGTAGAGTATGCCTTCTGTTTCCTTTCCCGTATAAGCTTTCCACTTGTATAGTTCCGCGGTTCCCCAACTATAATTATTTTGTTGTCGATTGATATTGGACAATTGTATCGTCTGGTTATTTGCTAAAGAAAATACATTGGGAGAAACTTGAAAATTTTGTTTGGTAAATGTCCATGTATCTGCGTTTTTTGCTTTATTTAAAGAAGCGACTTTATAGTTCGCCAAAGATGTCAAAATATGTTGGCTGTTCGGTTTGTCCAACGAAAATAAAACAAATTGGTTATTCTTGGTATTATTATAGTATTTATCAAATGCCAATACACTATCTGTCGGTATGTAACGCAACTCTTTGTCAAGGGAGACATATTGATAGGACTCCTTGTTGGCTTTTCCAGAAATTACCAATGTCGATGTACCTCTCTGCGCGTCTATTTTCCAAATATCATATTGCCCATACACAAAAACATCCGAACCGTCTTTCGTCCAGCCCATGACACCATAGTTGGAAGGGTCGTCAGGCACATCGTTTTCTACGTCATATACAGGCACAGTGATACCCAGTACGGGTTTTATAGCATTAGTCTGTACATTGTACAAACTATAATTGCGCTTCACTGCATTATATAGCAGCAACCCATTGCCGTCATAGGATGGGTAGACATTGCCGTTCCAGTTCTTGGCAATGATACGTTTTTGTCCTTTTTCCAAATCCCAGAGATAGACATCCACGTTGGCACTTCCCAACCACTGACGGGACACACGATGTGCGGAATCCGTCGAGGTATAAAAATATTTTCCGTCGCCGTTTTCGGTAAGATAGACATTGCGGAAAGTATTGGATGCCAACTGCAATACCTGTTGTCGGTCGATGTCGTACAGAGCCAAATAATTACGTTTTAAATCGCGTTCCAGATTGTATAGCTGTACAGTGTGTAGTTCGTCTTCCTTATAATGCCATACATCTAATCTTACTCTTTCAAAATCTGGCAGGCTTGTATCTTTTAAAGGCAAAATGGGACTTGTGCCAAAAAACAACCGCTTGCCGGATTTACTGAAATATAGTTTGGCATACTCGCTAATCTGGTTGTTCTCTGGAATGCCTTGCGTATTTTTAGTCGCGACGACATGTGCGCTGTCATTCCCTTTTTTAAATAAATACAGACTATAATAATTGCGCAAAGCCTTAGCCGTACTGTCTTTGTCCGCCATGAATGCCAACTGTTTTCCTTCTTCGTCCAACGTCAACGCTTTGATTTCTTTAATGTTTTGCAGTACTATCAATATTTTATTGTTCTGAACATAGCCGATTTTTTTAATGGAATCCGTTTCCGTTGAACCATAAGCGACTGCAACGATATTGTTTTTTGCGCTAATCGTATAGTCTGTAATATTATGCAAAACCAAGCTATCATTGGTTTGCAGATTCCAAATATGCAGGTCAGTTCCGTCGGGCTTTATCGTTGTTTTCTTGTCTTTTTTTGGCTGTGGTTTTAATATTTGCAACCCTTTTGTTTTGGCTTGCGCGACTTGCGTACGGAGGCTGTCGGCAACATGGGAAAGGCTGTCCGCTTCGGATTGCAGCTTGTTCAGTTGCGCGAGAGAATCCAGTTTAGGTTGTTTATTCGGCACAGCTTTCTCGTCCAGCCAAGCCAACAAGGAGCCTTCTTTTTCAGAAACCTGAAATGATTTGACACGGGCGATTTTTTGAACTGTTCCAGTGCTGAGATTGACGATTGCCAGCGAATCCGTCGGCATTTCGTCTTCTTTTTTCTTGTCTATTTTGGCTTGGCGCGTTTGTTTAAACGTAGGTTTTATTTTACAGACAAAATACGAACTGTTAGGCAAAAATGCACCTTCATAACCACGGAGGACACGTGTCAAGGTGTCACCGTCGATTTTCTGTATATATAAAACGCCGTCGCCTTCCTGCGGCAAGACCATATACGAAACATATCGACCATCGTTGCTGATCGTCGTTTCCGAGAGAGACTGCCAGCCATCGTAAACCGTATGGTCCAACGGTTTTTTCTGCGCAAAAACAACAGTGGACAAGCACAAGAACAAAAGGGCGACAAATGATTTGGGATTCATGGGCATAGACTTTAGGATGTCTAAGGTACGGTAAAAAGTTTAACGTGCCATAGTAACGTAAGCAATCGTCAGGGCAAACGCATCTAAATTTTGATATAGAAAAACGCTCTGTTACTTTGTCATGATACAAAATAACCAAAACTACTCACATAGAAATATATTTTCAATGGTATTGTTGAGGCACTCCTCTTCATTCCGCCACAACCTTTTCATAGAGAGACGCCATTGTTTCGGCCTTCCGCTCCCATGAAAGTTCTATTTGCCTTTTCCGACAATGGGCGGACATCTCTTTAAGCCTATCGCGATGGATAAAAAGATAATTGAGCGCATCAGCGAACTCCTGTATGGACTGTTCAGGATTGGAAAGGGAAATTTTATAACCGACTTTGTCATCCACACAATCCCCCTGCCCACAAGTATCAAAACATAATACGGGCAATTCATTGGCAATTGCTTCCAATACGACATGGGGCGTTCCTTCTGCCACACTGGTAAACAGCAACAAATCGGATTGCTGCATTTTTTCTTGAACAGCATTATGATTTAAAACGCCATGCCAAACACACTGTTCCTCTATATTTAAAGCAAAAATCAATTTCTTGTATTCCTCAGCATTGCCTCCACCGACAATATGTAAACGGATGTTTTTGTTCTTCGTTTGGGATAGGATGCGCAGAGCCAATCGAAGCTGCTTCCTAAAATCCAACTTTCCTACCCAAATAATTTCCATAAAATCTCTATGCAACAATCTGGCGTTAGGGGAAGATTCTTCTCGAATATTACATCCGGACTCATTTAACAACAGGCTATCTATATGGTAATATTCTTTTAATGTGTGTTGAGAGTTGGAAGATGCCGATATTGCCAACGAGGTGTTTTGGATTGCTGATTTTACCCTTTTTGAATAACGTATTTGTAGTTTGTTTACATAATTTTTCAGATGGATAAACAACTTATCCTTAAATCCCGCGCCATCTAAATATGCGATAGGGAAATCCCCCTTGGCATCTATCGGACCCCATACAAAAGGAATGTCAGTCATCCGCCATAGATAACCAGGTTCTCGAAATCCAATCATGTTCAGTTGATGTACAATGTCAATCGGATACTTTTCCACAATCTCTTTTGCAATCTGCAATGTTTTCTTCTGCCATTGCCTATAATGCCAATAGAACCGCCAGTCTCCTTGATTCCAGCACATCTGCCGAACCTTTGGTAATACGGGGTTATAATAGAAATGCATATTACTTCCTTGTGGCAAGTCCGGCAACGCAGCGTCTATACGGTCTCTAAATTCACCTTCCGTGATAATATACAGTTCACAATGTTTTGCCAAGTGTACACACCAGTTCCACGCCATTCCGGGTTCGCTACCCATATTGGGTGAGCATGCATAAGCATTGATGAGTATTTTAAGCATTTGCGTTGTTTTCCCCTCTTTTTAAAAAGTCTATATGTCTATTCTTTTCGTCTTCTGTCAAAAAGCGATCTTTTATTTTCTTCGCTGGCACACCTCCCCAAATTTCACAGGCAGGCACATCTCTGTTAACAACTGCACCTGCTGCTATGACGGCGCCCATCCCTATTCTTACGTTCCCTACGACTGTGGTACCATGACCAATCCAAACATCATCCTCTACCACACAATGTCCATTATCGATTCTCTCTCCGTTCCATATATATTGGGCAACTACAGAACTGTCGTGGTCATTTTTCCCTACAAAACATACCCTTCCTGCCATCAAGATATAGTTGTTGAAAACAACATTGTTGGCGACATTGCAATAATGGCCAAACTGCACGTTGTTTCCGATTGTAATATGCTTCTTCGCAAAAGAAACCCCTTTCATTACCCGCACAAATCCTTCATATTTAACCCATGGATAGCAAATATGGAACATATACCAAGTACGGGTCATATTAAAGATATATCTAAGCAAAAAATTAAACCTACTTGATCCTTCCGGCATATTGGCATACGCTATTTTCATAAATATTCAACTAATAAATTAAACAAATCATCAAATGAAATAATCATTTTATTTTTTTTCTCTGCTTTGGATAAACGAAGCATTTCTTTTAATTGGAGGAAGAGATGATCTTCGTTGCTAAGCGGAAAGACAATCCCATTAGATGAATCAATTAAGCAGCTAGCCCCTACTTGATCAGAAACCAGGACATTGCAACCCGCCACTAACGCCTCATTGACTACTGCCCCAAAGGGTTCAAATTTGCTGGGGAGGACAAAAATGTCTGATAAATTGTACCACATATACAAATCTGATCCACTTAAGCGGCCGGTAAATAGAACATTGGATTCTACCTTTAACGTTTTTGCCAATTCCTTCAATTGTAGCAACAGGCTGCCTCCTCCTACAAAAACCAATAGCAAAGATGGGTCATTCAATCTGGCAAAAGATTCCAACAACAGCAATGGATTCTTCACAGTCTCCAATCTTCCAACAAATAAAATGATATTGCTATACACTGTAACATATCTTTTTGTATCTAGACGTACAAGTGAATTTGCATTTGCCAATTTTTCAGAAAGAATCCTGTCATCTTGTATAATGGGAAAATAAATAAATTTATTTAAAAATTTAGCATACTTATTCTGAAGGTATTTTTTTACTTCTGGATGAACCACTAATACAAAATCTACGTTTCTATATACGAAACGTTGCAACAATCGACGTTTAAAACCATACGTTTTAATCATTGCGGGAGAATCATCAACAGTAACAAATATTTTATATCGGAAAAATAGTTTTAGGAAGATGGAAATAATTGTATTAAATCCCAACTCATGAGCGAAAACAATATCTGGTTTAAACGACCTAATACAATTGAAATAAACCATTGAAAAGAGATGACGACCTATATAAATACCTTTAATTGCATATTTATAAGCAAAACGTGCCATGGAATTTGTTTGATTTAAATCAAATCCCAATGTGGCCTTTTCCGTATCGCTCGCTGTTAATAGTACGAAAACATTATATTTTTCTGCCAGTCTATTGTATAGATCCATCCTATAAGGAGCTAAATAAGGATGAAATATTAATATTTTTTTCATATTATTTATAATTGGTTGCCTTTTCTCTATCAAAATCCCTCGAAAGACTGGGGTATAAATACACGCTGTTGTTACACTCCTCACAGGAGAAATTTTTTCATTTTATTGTTTGCATAGTTTTATCTAATGCAGCGTATCTAATGATAATAAAAGGTTGCTATGTGTATAATCGCCATTCTACCTTTCAGACTGAACTAAATCGACTCAGCTCAGCTTGACAACGGTCAATATCCATGATATTTCAACTATTGATTCACACATATATATTCTTCATATTGTTTATGATTCATTGTTTCCATAAACCAGGAAACAGCACCCTCAAATGATTTGTCATATAATGAAACACCGCCCTTCCCAATCCGCTATGCCGCCTTTCATAAATAAAAAACTCCTCCGGATTTTGCCCCAACGGGGAGCGAAAAACTTTCCAACGTTGCCCCAATTTTTTTTCCGCATTGCACCAGCTTGGCAAATGTTCATGCAAATCACAAACACCCAACACGCCCGGCACGACAAATGAAGTAATCCCGACTTTGGATGCCCTTAAACCATAATCGAAATCTCCCAAAGCATGATGAAACACAGGATCGTTCTTACCCAACTGCTTATAAACTGCTCTGGGAATGAGCACAATATTGCCATTGAAATAACGACATAGCTGCATCTGCTCCACTTTCGGCAGTAGCAAACCATTTTCAGAACGTCCACCATACGTAACTTGGGAATGATCTGTTGACGCTACGGTAGCTCCTACCATAATCGACAGGGACTGCTTTAACAATGAACTCTGCAATAATACCTTCAACGCATTGACAAAAAGAAGCGTGTCGTCATTGAGCCATAAATAGAAATCAAAATCCTTATACTCAGATGCCGTCTGCCATACAGCATACATGCCACGGTTCCAATACAGGTTGCCATCTCCCTTGACAATATGCACCGAGGGAAACTGCGCTGCCACGGCTTCCGGGGTGCCGTCAGTACAGCCATCATCGGTCATAAAGACCTCCCATTGACAACCCGACACCTCATGCTGTGCAAATACATGCGCCAGGCATGCCAGCGTCTTCAGTTTTCGGTTGTGTACGGTCAATAAAATAGCGATAGACTGCATTATATTTTCTTTATAAACCTGGCAGGATTCCCTGCCCATATTTCATTGTCAGGTATAGACCCGGTCACTATAGATCCCGAGCCGACTATCGAGTTTTCCCCAATCGTAACACCTTTGAGAATAATAGAAAACGCACCTATAAAAGCATTTTTTTTTATCTTTATCGGAGCTTCTTTGCGAAGGGGAAGATCCTGATTGCTTGCTCTTACGTAAGGATCTAGTGAATGGAAGTCTGTATCATATACTTTGACACCACCGCCTATCATAACATGGTCTTCGATTGTGATACGATGGTGGCAAATCAATGCCGCCTGCGACATACCTACATTGTCTCCAATCGACAGCGTCGCGTTCCTATCTACAAAGAAGGTACATTTATCGTAGCACCCAATAGGGTTGGCAGATATACCATTGTTCATTATAAAATTTTTTCCGATCGAAAAGCATCCACCTCTTGCTACCATGATAAAAGGCGTTCCAGTTGTTCTATAAGAATGATAACAGACATTATTTCCTTTTAGTAAAAAAAACGTATATAATTTATCCAATACACCTCGCAGGATACGCACCAAACGCCTTAATCCTTTGTAAAAATAAAATAAGACCATTCTAATCTTTTTAGGAGGTAACCATGATGAAATTATACTAATACATTCGCATTTTGAGGTTTAATACAAGCCTTATAAGCACGTATCAAGCTTTCCCCTATCGTTATTTTATTGTGTCTTTTGGATGCTCTGTAAAACGCTTCTTCACCCAATCCTTTAGCCAGTTCTTTATTTTCAATGATTTCTTTAATATAAAATGCAAGCTCAAAAGGGGCATTCGCCGGAACCAATAATCCCGATTTGTTGTGTTCAATCAGTGAGCTGACCCCCCCAACATTTGTAGCGATTACAGGCAATCCCAATAGTTGTGCCTCACATAGACTATTGGGACTATTGTCAATATAAGAAGGATGAACATATAAATCGGCATCCAATGTACTCATGCATAATTCTTCTTTCGTCAAGACCCCTTTATATATTATATTGACATCCGAGCTCTTTACGCCAACTGATTTTTCAAAAAAATGAACCATTCTAGCATTTCTCTTGATTCCGACTACATGCCAGTCAAAATCAATGTTAGTATTGGTTTTTAAAAGGTGTGCGGTTTTAAGAATAACATCCAATCCCTTATATATCGTTTCTGAAATTACGGAAATAATTTTAAATTTACCTCTTTGCTTAGACTGCCATTTTCCCATATTGGTATAAAAATCAGAACGCAACACTTCATCAACATGATAGTACTCTGACTGTGGCGCCAATAGACGTGAAACCTGAAAGTCCCAATCGGTACGCCCCATTACATAACGCACTAATTTGAAATGGCGTTTTTCGATATTACCTCTAACCTTAATACTATTTTTAGCATATATATATCCATTTCGTAGTACCCACTCTTTTAAGGTTATTGGGAATAGAAATGAACTTTTATTTATATCAACAGGAAAAAAAGCATTGTCATACGGCCCCAAAATACCTTGAAGATGCACAACGACAGGAACACCCAACTTCCCTAAGCACGAAGAAAATGGACTTTCCATACCAAACAAATGGATAACATCAGGCTTAAAATTCTTAACGATATCCCTAAGTTGACTGACGTATTTATTGTCATCAACCTTCTTGTATCCACCATAGTATTCTAAAACCTTTTCCAGCCTACTTTTTTTTCGTGAGAAAACAGGGAAATACGTTGTTCCATCTTTTTCAACAGACGTTTGATACCTGTCTGAAACAAATACCATACCTAAATGTATATCCTTAAAACTTTCCTGTAATATTTTTTGTAAAGAGACGACCCAACCTTCCCCATTATACGACCCGTGGCGGACATCTCCATACAACAACCCGGAATTAGGCGAAAGCCATAATACTTTCATATAATTAAATTTAAAAAATCCGTTTTAGCCAATGTTCATACTCTTTGTTGGTCATTTTGCGGAAGGCTTCTGAAAAGCCCATCGCAATAAACATCCATAGACTGATATTTATAATGTCAAAAGAGTTGGTGTCTTCTACCCAACCATACATAAAATGAAATGCGATTATTATCCCTACTAACTTCATATAGATATTGTTAGAGCGGTATAAAGCCAAATAAGCACTTTTCAGGTAAAAAAAACAATATAACAACATCCCAACAACCCCCAACCAAGTAAACACGCTTGGGAAACAGAGCTCGTTCTGGTGGCGTTCGTATTTCCCGGTGTGTAATTCTTCCGCATTGTATTCACCAAAAACTTCTGAGTCATTTCCCCTGGCCGGAGTTCTCCCAATCCAGAGATAATGATGTGTTACCGCCGAGTTTATCACTTCCTGATAAATAAAGGTTCGTGTATCTGCGGCGAGATCATCGTCTTGCACTTCTCCATTTATGACGGTTTGTTCTACAAAGTTTCCACTATGATCCGACAAATCCTTAAACGGATTAAATATTCCCGCTATTCCTAATATTAATAGCACAATTGGCAAAATACACAAGCCCCAAAAGAGTATTCTTAGCCATACAACAGAAATCCTGTTTCTAAAATAGACCCCCACGCTTATCAATAAAGCCACCGCCGCCTTTATTACTTGGCTTCTTGCACCAAAATCAATCAAAAGCATCAAGATTAACAATCCCAACAAAAGATACCTCCACTTTGTCGGAATCAATGGCAAAAAACACCCCAATAGGAATATAGGGCCTAATAAAAACTGATATGACCCTTTTTCAACAGTCCAGCAGAAAAAAAGACCAAAAAGAGGAAGGGTATATCTCAGCCAAAATTTCAATACATTCCGACAAAGCCATGGGAGTGAAAATGGAAAAACCAACAAGGGTAAGGATAATATAATAGTTCCACTAACACATTGCTTCCATTCCCAATATCCTTCTGCTATCCAAAAGCCTTTTATTGACATCGCACCAACCCATAATAGATATATCCAAATGGACAGATAGTCTCTCTTATTTGCTGGATAAAAAAAAATATTCTTATACCAAAAACAACTATAAATGACGGCAATATTTACCAGCCATCCAGTAGTTGTGTTTCCAATTGGGAATACATTCCACTGGTTCGGTGACTGCAGCGTATTTAAAAATATAAGCACCGGAAAAAGGTAGATTGCTTTTTTGCGGATATCCATATTCACCAATAGCAGCCTCCTTCCACTGCACAAGCGTTATGAGGTTTTAGATCATCTCCCGGCTTTACCCAATATTCATTCATGAACTGCGCATAGTTATACTGATCATTATAGTTGGCATCCTCCCATCGCTTACCTCTTATTCCAAAAAGAAGCTGCAAGGCACCTCCCAAATGCACTGCTTTTTTTCCCTGACGCTTGACGTGCGCAGCCAATGGGAAGCCATAAGCACCGCAACCGACCAAGGCGATATCATAGTCCCTTTGGTCTATTTCATCCTTCATCCAATCCAATGCCTGGAACCAAGAGCCAAACCTACCACCATACCCACCTATACTCTGCACTGCCTGAATCGTCATAAGAGAGAACTTGGGTAGGACTTCTTTATTCTCGAAAATATGTTCACGATTTGTCTGGTATTGGTATTCAATTAATTTATTAAATGGATGTACTACCAATACAGTCTTATCTTTTAATGCTTTTGTCCATGGATTTGACGTAAAAAATGGATTTAACAATTCAAGGTTCACACTTTCCCATCTATTGCCTTCCGCATTAAAGTATTTCTCTTCTGCCAACCAACTGCCCAATATGTCCACCTCTTTCATGTCTTCCAACAACAGTTCACAGAATTGGGTAATTTTTTCTTCTGTAGGCGGAAAAAAACCTGCGTTACTTTCCATGTGTTCCAACAATTTTTTGTTCCACCACCAATCCAAACTCTTCCCTTGTATGTATTTGCCGCTGTCATGTTCTCCATTTTTCACTCCCAGGAAATTAACAGTTGCGTTCAATTCAAATGCTCCGAAACGTGCAACCATGCATGGTCTGTCATCCACCAACCTGTCATATATCATCTGCGATACCTTGTCAGGCTTCTGTTCACATACCGGTCTTGTCAACACGGGTACGCGAAATGCCTTAGCGTATATCGAACGCAAAGCCTTTAAAGTAAATATTGTCGGTTGGTTCATTGTATTCACTTATATTCAATAATACTAATCAAGAGTTGAAAAGCAATTTGTACGTTCAGTCTCTATGGAACTCCGTCTATGCAAGTTCATTTATTTCAGCTCGATATGCCTCACCAAAATAGAGACATCCATCCTCCAACCATTGATTTTCTTTCACCAACGACGGTTCTCATCTATCAACACCCAATCCTCTTTTTCCGGATAACCATGCCAAAAACCATCTGGCACATATTTTACACCTCTGTTGAGCAATGCCGGCTTATATGAGAACGAACTTTTGCTCGTTATCAACGCGTCGGCGTACACCATGTGCAGGAAAGAATCCATCGCATTCATATCCAAGCACAAATGCAAATTGTCAAATTGGTTAAAGGCTTTGAAGTCCTCCGGCTGTCCTTGGGAAAACAAGTAAATATCAATAGTCTTGTTCTCTTTGACTTCCGCAAGTGCTCTTTTTAGTACTTCGACAAAATAGGCATTATCCTGAAAACGCATCTGCAAGTTTGGATTTTCGTCTTTACCAGCCACTATATCTCCGCGTCGTACATGCAATGCTATATTGAAATGTGCTTTATTAAAAACAAGTTGGTCTGCTGCTCTTGACTCCGCATTGTAAAATTTCTGCCGGAGGTCTTCCGTCACGCCAAACTGATCCTTGTAATACTGGTCTTGCTCACAAATGAAAACAACTTTCTTATTACCATACGCGTCAATTATTTTCTTTACCAAACGGACTTCGTTTTCGTTTGCCTCGTCAAAAAGTGGGATACGTATCATCTTATAACCATTCTTCCTAAGATCCGAGACGTTGGATTCGTGTGCTCCAAACCCTAAAAAACGCTCCCATTTCTCGGGAGCAAAAGGAATATGCGCAAATTGTAACCCAAACTGACGGGCATACCAATATCCGGCAATCCAGTTAGCCATCTGATGCCCGATACCCGCACCTGGATTGGGACGAGCAGCCAAAAACAATGTTGATGTGTCCTTGCCTGAAGATTGTCCCTTTATCAGACAATGCCAGTAAGAGCGATATAAGTAAGGATAAATGCGTTTCTCCCTACAATAGGACACCATGTCGGACCAAATGCGCGTCACTACTTTTTGAATAATATTTTTTAAGCGATGTTTCAATGCCTTATGAATATCTATAAAAACAATTCATCTTTTTATTAAATCCCAATAACTTCCCTTTAAGCCTGTCTTCCAAATCGTATATTTCAGCTTAAATCTAAACAATAATGTTTGGTATTCATTTGTGTAAATACCTCTTCTACTAAAATCAATCCCATGATATTGAATTCCGTTTAAAAAATCTACCGCATTTTGAAGCCATTTGCCTTGATGCAGGCATCCTTTCAGATCATAGGTTATAGGCGCATCACGTTTCGTTTTTACGGCGGCCAATTTAATTCTCATCTTTTCTGCCCGTCGAGTCCCAAACCATTCAGACATCCAAGGGTTTTCATGCGGTAATGCCATTTCCCGCAAAACTGCCTTTTTCCAAAATGCCACCTGATAAGAAAACATAACATTGGGTGCCGGAGGATGTACCAAAACAAGGTCCTCCTGCTGACTTGGCAATCTATTTGGATAATACTGCGCCGCCAGACATAGCGAATCTAAATCATTGGACTGGAAAAAATTAAAATAGGCATCCAATTTACGGACATCCACGTCGCCCATAAAAATATAATCAATCATGATGAGCAACACAGCATCTGTGGCAATCTTATCCAATCCTGCCCTGAATGTTTTGCCAAATGCCCCTAACTCTCCTACCTGCGTGCATACGATGTTGAGGTCTGGCCTGTGGTAACTTTTAGTCTCCGTATTCAATACGATCTGCCCATCAAAGCCTGACCAATATTTCTTAAATAAATCAAAGAACAAATCCCAGATATCTGAATAAGCATCTGATGAACTTACATAAACGGTATATTCTTTATCTAATTTGATCATTGTCAGAAATTTAAGGCATATCGTTATATGTTTTTATGCTTAATATTTTCAAAAATTAAAAAGCATTTTTATTTGTTTTGTACTTTTTTTTATAAAAGAAACCTTTGTCTAATAAATGCTTTTTTTATTTTTGACTTAAAAAATAATTGCTGAGTCTCATCGATTCCTGCAAAATAGAAACTAACTGTTAAAATCAAGGAGGAACTCAAAACAATCAAAATCAATCTGGCTATTTCACTCCCGGTATAATATCTGAATAATTGCAGGATTGCCAAATCAAGAAAAATTGAAAAAAAACAAAAAAGAAATACTTTTCTTAGAAAAAGATGCACATCCATACGACAATGTACAGAACAATAATATACCCTATACGATGCCAGCAATGTCGCCGATCCCAGTTCCAATATTCTCATTGTGTAAGGTGGCATTCCATTTGCAAAACAAATATATAGTGCAGCAACCTCACTGTATAGAATACTACTGCTTACTATATTGAATCTTCTGATATTTCCGACGGCAGAAATGGCAATGTTCAAAGGTAATGTTATCTGCTCCACCATGATTTGAAAGATGATAATTTCTATAAAAATGGACGTGTATGGAGGTACCTCTTTAAGCCATAACCGCAAAATATATCCTGAATCTACATAAAAAGGGATGGCAAATAAACAAAAGACCAAAAGACCTAATTTGCTTGCCATAAAAGAAATCTCAAACATGGAGACTCTATTTCCCGCACCTTCAGTCTTGACGATTACTGGGTTGACAGCCTTCATCATCGTATTGGAAAAGGCCAAAAGCTGTCCGCTAACCTGCCCTGAAATTCCATTTGCAGCGTTTAATATCGTTCCAAAAAACTTGTTTAGGATCATATTGGAACCATATCCCGCTATTATACCAGACGAACATCCCAGCAAATTCCATCCTGCAAAATTTGCCATCTCATGCATCAAAGTCTTGTCCCAATATTTTCTCGGGGCTATTAGGCATTCTTGATAATGACGGTGGCAGTATATACGCATGATGGACAGTACTATCAATGGAATACATGCCATCAATACGCCATATACTACAAGTTTGTCTCCGTTGGAATTTACGACTAAAAAAGCGACCATTAACTTCAATAATGCCTCCACAACGCCTACAATGGAATAATACAGCATATTTTCATGCGCGTTCAATACGGCTTCGTAAGGCACCGACATAACCGTAAACATCGTGCTGACAACTAAGCAGCCATATACCAATCTGGCTGCACCGATACGGGATGCCGCTATATTCAAAAAACCATTAAAAAAGAAATAGCCTGTACATAAGAGCAATATCCCTACGACTAAAGAAATTACAAAATGCAGTAACAGGCTGATGTTGAAAATTCTCTTTTCTTTCTCTATATCACCCTCTCCCTCCACATAGGACATAAATCTTTGCGTCGCGTCGGACATTGCCACATGCAAAAATCCCAACATCGCAATAGCTCCCCCGACAACATTAAATATCCCAAAGTCGGAAGCTCCTAAGGAATTAAGAACCAGACGTGTACTATAAAGCGAAATAAATATGGTGACTCCCATTTTGGCATAGAGAATACCCGTATTCTTCGCTACACGTTTGGCTACTGCATTGGTCTGTGAGGACATCCGATTGTTTATTTTGTTTTTTATATTTAATCTATTGGTTGGAGTTTCCACCGACCAAAACAATTGCTTTGGTGATAGGTAGAGACTCTAACCAATAGTAGAATACGCTCAAGCAATGGAACCCTAACGATCCACTATCTCGAAATTATCCCGCAAGCTGCTCCCAAGCGGCTTTCACATCCTTCTTGAATATTTCCAGGTCGGATGCCACCATCTCCTTGACCAGTCCGTCCAGATCATATTCCGGTTCCCAGCCCAATTGTGTTTTGGACTTGGTGGGGTCGCCGATCAGCAGGTCTACTTCAGTAGGACGGAAATAGTCCGGGTCAACAGACACGACTTCCTTTCCTATCTCCAATGTATAGTCAGGATTGTTACATACCGCCACGTATCCTTTTTCTTCTGCACCGTCTCCCATAAATACGAGTTCTATGCCGACCTCTGCAAACGCTTTCTTAACAAAATCCCTTACCCTTGTCGTAATACCGGTCGCAATCACATAGTCCGAAGGATTGTCCTGCTGTAGGATGAGCCACATCGCCTTGACATAATCCTTGGCATGGCCCCAGTCCCGTTGGGAATCGAGATTGCCCAAAAAAAGCTTGTCCTGCTTGCCCAAAGCAATGGCAGCTACGGCACGCGTGATTTTGCGCGTAACGAAAGTTTCTCCGCGCAGGGGGCTCTCGTGGTTGAATAAGATACCATTGCAGGCATACAAGTCATAAGCCTCGCGATAGTTGACCGTGATCCAGTAGCCATACAGTTTTGCCACCGCATAGGGACTACGGGGATAAAAAGGTGTGGTTTCCCTTTGGGGGACTTCCTGCACCAAACCATACAGTTCAGAAGTAGATGCCTGGTAGATGCGGGTTTTCTTTTCCATGTTTAGAATACGAATTGCCTCCAACAAGCGCAAAGTGCCAATACCGTCTGCATTGGCGGTGTATTCCGGCTCGTCAAAGCTGACTTTGACATGGCTCATGGCCGCGAGATTGTAGATCTCGTCTGGCTGCGTTTCCTGTATGACACGTATAAGGTTGGTACTGTCGGTCATGTCGCCATAATGCAGCTTAAAGCGTACATTGGGATCGTGCGGATCTTGGTAGAGATGATCGATGCGTTCCGTGTTGAAAAGGGAAGAACGTCTTTTCAAACCGTGGACACAATAGCCTTTGGACAATAACAACTCTGCCAAGTAGGCTCCGTCCTGTCCGTTGACACCTGTAATTAATGCGGTTTTCATGTTATTAACTTTTTAGAGGTATATGTATGTTTAGGAGGTATAACTATGTGTGTAATTGTAGTATCCATAATAGCCTAACCGTTTGTAGTCTATGCCATTAAGTACGATTTGCGTATTTTTAAGTCGACCATTTAACTGTAGTTCTCTGACATTCTGTAATTGTTTGACCGGCGTCACTTTGGAACGTACGACAAAAAGGGTAATATCGGACTTTTGCGAAAGCAAAACGGCATCTGTCACGATACACGGGGCAGTATCGATAATAATATAATCATATTGGCCACGCAGGCGTTCCAGCAACATCTCGGTACGTTGGTTGCCGATCAGCTCGGCAGCATTGGGAGGTATGGGGCCAGAGCCAATGATGTCAAAAGAACATGCGTCCTTGGCATAATTTCTAATAATTGCTTCGGCGGACACTGTGTGGTCTATGATATAATTGGTAAAGCCTACACCAGGGGTTAATCCCATATATTGCAATACTTTAGGATGGCGCAAATCCATTTCCATTAGTAGTACTCTCTTGCCAGCTAAGCTAAGGAATTGGGCGAGGTGGATGGCAATAAACGATTTTCCTTCACCGGACATGCTTGACGTAATCGCAACGATCTTGTGCGGACAGTCTGCCGCCAAAAAACTTAGATTGGTGCGTAATATCCTGAACTGCTCACTGATAAGGTTGTTATGCAGTCTTCCACCGTCGATAACCTCCCCCTCGCCATCATATTTACCGAGCTCTGCCAATAGCGGTATGGAGGTATGCTTTCTAAGGTCTGCCGCGTTGATGACATTGGTATTGAGCAATTGGAAAAGATAACTGACGGCAAATGGCATGACAATCCCTGCCAGTAGTGCAATCGCCAAAATCTGTGGTTTCCTAGGGGCTACAGGCCTGTCGTCGGTTTGGGCATAGTCCACGACTTTGGCATTGGCGATGGTGGAATTTTTGGTTATCTCTGCTTCTTCTTTTTTCTGCAACAGGAACAAGTAGAGGTCTTGTTTAAGGCTCTGCTGACGCATGATACCGATCAAGGTTTTTTCCTTATTGGGTACCGTTTCCATCTGCTGTTCAAAAAGACGGTTGCGCCGTGTCAAATCTGATACCACTATTGTTGCGGAGTTTTTGATGGAACGCAAACTATTCAATATATCCTGCCTTAGGTTTATGATTTGCTGATCCACGTTTTTGACGATATCGCTTCCCGGATTATAATTGAGTATCAACTGTTGCCGATGAATAACCAATTGATTGTAATTCTGGAGGTAGCCAGTAAGCGTCCCGTCCTCTACCATGAGAGACGCAGGGATGATGCTGGTTACGCCTATATTCTTTTGCATATAGCTTTCGAGGGCAGTCACCACGTTTAATAAAGTGGACTGTTCTCCTAACTTTTGGTTGGCATCGGCTGCTACACTGACCAGCATTTTTCCCTGTTCTGAAAGATCTGTGATTTTGTTCTGTTCCTTGAATTGCGAAATCGTATGCTCCACGATTCCGAGTTCACGCCCTACGCTGTCAATCCGTTGGTTGACAAAAGAAATCGTACTGTCCGCGATAAGGCGGTTGTCTTCTATATTACTTTGCAGGTATTCCTTGATCAATGTATTGAGAATGGCGTCGCCTCTCTCCTGAACGGAATTGGAGATGCTCAGGTTGATGAGGTCGGCATTTTTGTCTGGCAATGAAACGCTTAATTGCTTCCGCAATGCATTGGTGGTCGCTTTGAAAGGTTGGACGGAAAAAAAGATTTTGGTCTTGTCCCCATCAAACTTTGCAACAGTATTGCGAGACACTACAATATCGGCTTCTGGTAGATTAAGTGGTCGCTCCCAACTGCCCACAATATCTTTCGACCCTTCCGAACGCAGTAAAAAGGAAGTTCCTTTATCAATAATCCGATAGACAGGCAAAATAGCTGTGGAATCAGATCGGTCATCCAATAGACGAATGTTGTAAGGGCTGTTACTGCCATAAAGCGACAGGGTCTTTAATCCGGACTTGGCCGATAGAGCAGCATTAAGGTCCAAATCACGGACTACCCGGCTCATCAAAATAAAACTTTGCAGTACGCCTTCTTCATTGTTGACGTTATAGCTGCCTCTTATAATTCCCAAATCCTGCAGAGTGGAGAAAGTACCAGACCCCCCACCGGACATCTTGTTGTCATTGTTTTTGATCAAAAGTTGAGCCGAGGATTTGTACACTTTAGGCGTACAATAAAGGTAAAGTACCGCAATGGAGAGGAACGCAGAAACGCTCATTAGCATCCACGCCCACAAAGATTTTACCTTTTGCAATAGTGCAGAGAAGTCAAAGCCTACCTGCCCTCGGTCTATATCCCAATCCACATCACTTTGATATTTGCCCACGATTATATGTATTAAAGTCCTTTATGAATAAAAATGAATTGTTTTGGCACTTTATTTTGCCGATAAGTATCCGAGGTTGTTTTGTTCGGACGGAAGTCTAAATCTCCTTTTTCACCATGTCTAAACAGATTCAGGTATGTGACTTTGATCTTTGAAATAGTACGATTGAACCTTTGCTCTATTGTGAGAAAAACGACGGTGTATTTTTGATATATACTCCCTATTGAAGACACTAATTTTTTATAAATACATAAATAAGCGCTATTAGAACAGAAGACAATGCCGACACGATGGACACGGTCCTCATCTGCGCCATGTCGTTGGCTGCCGCTTTGCCCTTGGTGGGTTCTACATACACGACATCACCCTGCTTAAGATAAAAGTGATCCGACTGTAGGGATTTGATAGAGTTGAGATTAAACCGGACAATATGGTTCTTATCTCCTTCTTTTCTTATCATCATCACATTTTCCCTTTTGCCATAAATGGTCATGTCGCCTGCAATGCCCAAGGCGTCCAGCACTGAAACGGGACGACCATCGGTAAGGTAAGTGCCAGGACGGTTAACCTCACCCAGTACCGTCACCTTGAAATTAAGTACGTCCATATCGACCACGGGATCATTAAACGTATTTTTTGCCTGTCGGCGCACAACTTCCTTTGCGTCCTCGATCCCCAAACCCGCAACATGTACGATGCCTACACTTGGCACTTCAATATTGCCGGACAGGTCTACTTTATATCCCGAGGTGCTGTTTTTAGTTCCTGTAATGCTGCTCATGGCACTCAACGTATTGTCATTGTTGTCGGCACCTATCGCGCCGCTTGCAATGGCCGCACTACGTCCGTCTTTGGTAAATACATTGACGGACAGGATATCACCTGGCCGTACAACATAGTCGCCAGAGGAAGAGGACGCTGCAACATCTACGCCCTGCGCATACACGTTGGCAGAATCACTAACATCTTTTAGATAGGCAATATTCTTATACGAATGGCAGGCAGAAAACACACTGCTTGTCAAAACACCTACTACTATTGTTTTATATATCCTCTTTCTCAAAATTATCTATTATGCCAAATATGAAAATATGCGTTTTACCTTATTGGACTAGGTCAAATCTTGGATTGCTTAACCTCATGCCCACTGAATTACAAAAACATTATCCATTATCTCTCCGCAAAACTGTATTGCAAAAAATCCTGATAGGCCATTGCGATCCCGTCCCTCAACTCTGTATGGTATTTCCAACCGATACCTTCCAGTTTGGATACGTCCATGAGTTTACGGGGAGTGCCGTCTGGTTTGGTTGTATCAAACGTTATCTCGCCTCCATATCCAACAACGTCCTTAACCATCTCGGCCAGTTGGCGTATGGTCAGTTCTTTCCCGGAGCCTATATTGACCAGTTCTTTCCCGTCATAATGGTTCATCAAGAAGATGCATGCTTCCGCGAGGTCGTCGGCATAGAGAAATTCCCTCAACGGTTTACCGGAACCCCAAATGGTGACAGAGCGTGCATTGCCTTCTTTTGCCTCATGGATACGACGGATCAGTGCCGGCAACACGTGGGAGTTTTCCGGATGGTAGTTGTCCCCAATCCCATACAGGTTGGTCGGCATCACGCTGACATAGTTACATCCATATTGGTCTCGGTATGCTTCGCACAATTTGATTCCCGTTATTTTGGCAATGGCATAAGGCTCATTGGTCTCTTCCAGTGGACCAGTAAGTAGATAGGTTTCTTTCAGTGGCTGGGGTGCCAACTTAGGATAGATGCAGCTACTACCCAGAAACATGAGCTTCGTGACACCATTACGATATGCCGCATCTATGATATTTGCTTCAATCATCAGGTTGTCATAAAGAAAAGCTGCGCGGTATAGGTTGTTGGCCATGATGCCACCCACATGCGCCGCGGCAAGAAAGACATACTCCGGCTTTTGCTGAGCAAAGAAATCATTGACGCGCTGCTGATTCCGCAAGTCAAGCTCCCGTGAACTTCGACCTATTACATTTTCGTGTCCTTGAGCTATCAACTGCCTTTTTATTGCGCCGCCGACCATGCCGTTGTGTCCGGCCACGTATATTTTGGAAGAAACGTTCATCATTACTTATAAAATATCAACTGCTATATTGTTATTGTTTTCTAAAGTATTCGTCTTTGAAGAAAAGTGTAGCAGCCTGAATAAAAAAATATCCTTTACAAACAAGAATAGAAAAATAGAATTAGTTACAAAATATCTCTTAAAGAGCCTTTTCGGTTCCTGATAAAGCCTATATGTCCATTCCAGTCCCGACTTCTGCATCCATACAGGTGCTCTTTTATTTAATCCAAGCAGAACCGGCAACGCACCTCCGATTCCAATCATTGGCGCCAATATGGTTCCTTTCATCTGGTACATCCACTGTTCCTGCTTTGGACAACCCAGACACACCAAAACCATATTAGCATTGGATTGATTGATCATATCCGAAACCTTGTTCATCTCATTCAATGGAAGGTCTTTAAATGGAGGGCTATACAGTCCTGCAATCTTCAAACCCTTGTATTGTTCTGAAAGATAATTCGATGCTGCGTTAATATAATCCTTGCTTCCTCCGTATATAAAAACAGACAAAGACTCCTGTTCACATTTAGATAGTAAGTCCGGCAACAAATCCATCCCGCAAACCCTTGGCTGCCTGACTTTACGCACAGTCCGTGCATACCATACCAATGGAACGCCGTCAGGTGTTACCATATCAGCATCTTGCAAAACAGCATTGAATCGAGGGTCTCGTACTGACTCCACCAACATGTGGACATTGGCGACACATACATATTTGGATTCCTTTTTTTGGGCGGCATCTATTATGCAGGACACAAAGTCTTCATAGGAGCCAACAGACACATTGTTGTGCAAAATTTTTACAATGTCCATATGAAATTAACATTTTTAAGCATATTCACAGGCTACGTCAAAGGAAGCCGTCACTGCAAGAGCTTTCATGAACTAAACTTACCAAACCCCTCGTCGAGATAATGATTTAAGATCTTTTATTTTATTAAAATGAATGTTTTGTAGCCGTTTTTTAATAATAGTACAGCCTTTCTATAGGACTTACAGCTATGAATTTCCGCACCGAAACTATACATCCAGCAATTTATAGCCAATACTTTGCTTTTGCTATACACACTTAAACGAAGTTTTCGAGAATATCATCCATAAACCTCATACCTATAAACTATAGCTGTTCCACAACTGATTTATTACGTTATCCTTTTATACATAGTTATTAATCGTTTATTAAATTAGTACGCATTTGCAATTCTGAAAGCATTGATAACATTGGGATTCGGAAAATAAAATCCGTACTATATCTTGCTCGCATTAATAATAAACAATTTTTGTGCTTTTCAAATTCTTCGGCGTCAAAGATATGTATAGAAACTAATACACACTATATCAAAAATGGAATTCACATATCCGTGTGATAGGACAGGGCATATCGAATCCCTTAATAGGTTGTCAATGGCAATGCGAGTAACATATCAAGCGTATTTTTGTTTTTGAAACGTAATGATTATCAATGAGTTTATAAAAGAAGCCATTCAATTTTTTTTAGATTGTCTTTTAGCAAGCGAAGACGGGGTTACCTCGTCGAACTTCCTAGTAATTTTATATAAACTATATTTTGTTTTAAACATTACACCTAATAATCAACTATTGTATAAATGTCAATTAAAAATTGCTATGCAAAATCTAAATAGGATCATAACATAAACAATGTATTTAAAATCAATATGGTGCGACGAACGTTACGCTATAAGCCAAACAAAATGAATTGATTAGATTTTTATTCTTTGAAATATTGTAATTGTGTTTGCAGGAACAGTTAACTTATAGGTAGTTCTTCAAGAATGGAATGGGCTATAGCATCAAGGCGGTTCTGGGGTATATGTGCTATGCACTCGTTCACTTGAAAAAAATAACAACCGAAAAAGATATATACTGCGCAAGGGATAAATCAGTGACGCTTATTTTATAGCGGTTGAAGAGGAGGCCAACTGCGATTAGGCCGCCCGTGGCATGTGTCTTCACATGCCACACTCTAATTTACCCCTTGTGTACGCTATAATGTATAACCTTTTCCTCACACACTTTTGACGACAAGCCTAAACCATGCATTTGCTTTTGCATATTGAGCAACGCAACCAATCTTCTCAGCACGCTGCTGTATGCTTTTCAGTCCCATTTGGTTGGATTTCTCAGATGTGTGCACAATGTTGTTGTTGGCAAACTCTATCCAGATGTTACGCTTATTTATACTCACCGTGATGTGTACCTCCGCAGCTTTGGAATGTTTTGCGATATTGTGGACAGCTTCCTTGTAGATATAGCAAAGCTGTTGTTTGACCAATGGCGTGAGTACGGTGGGTGAAGTATTGATGTCCATTTCCGTAGTAATCTTAGCTCCACAGGGGACAAGTACCATGTCGTTGATTTCTTCAAATTTCTCGGAGATGTTCTCTATGTTTTTCTTGTCGGCATCAATGAACCATAACGTCTCGTTGATGACTGTAGAAACACGCTTGAACAATGTGTGTACAATATCCAGTTCCTCCGGAAGCACTTTTTCTTTCTTCATCAGCATCTCGATTCTGTAACGGATCGAGGTAAAATATACCCCCAACTCGTCATGCATTGTCTGTGCCACCACCATCCGCTGCGTGCTTAACTTTCGATCGGCCACAACCCTTTGCCTATCATAAACGACAACCAGTGTTAGGAAGATTAAAGATAGGAAGATGTAAAAATAGGGAGATCTGTAAAACGGGACGAGTACTTTCAATGTGAGGCTCAACGTATTGGACGAAACAAGGTTGTTTCTATTTATAGCTCTCATTTGGAGATGCAGCGTGCCGTAAGGTAACCCGTCAAAGCGCAAATCTCCGGTATGACCCAGAGACCGCCATTCGTCGGAAATCTCCAATATGCGGTATTCAAACGATATCTTGTCCAGGTTGGCAAGGTTGGAGTTTCCCATATTAAGCATGAGGCCTCTGTCGGCAACCTGCACGGTCAGCTCCCGGAGCTTGGCAATCTGCCCTAGGGAATATTCCTGGTAGGCGGATAGCCCACTGCGCCAGATTTTAATCTGTGAAATGAATACTTGGTCCGGAACCGGTATTTCCAGCTTTTTTTCGTTGAGGATTGTGAGCCCGTTGATGGTGCCGATGTACAACGTTCCTTTTCCGTCGTTGAGATAGGAAAAACGGTTAATCCCATTCTCACTCAATCCGTCCTGGTCGGAATAATTGACAATCCTCTTGCCATCGTAGTGGCTCAACCCATTATTGGTCAATATCCAGACCGCCCCATCCAGGGCTTTTGTCAGGCCGACAACAGTAGGATAAGACAGTCCGTCCTTGACGCCAATATAGCGTTTCAGTCGTCCTCTCCCGTCCATCACCATCACGCCTTTGGAGGCGGATGCCGCCCATATTTCGCTCCGCTCAGGCAACGCCAGTATGTCATAGATAGATTCGTCCCGGGTGGCGGTCAACAATTGGGGCTTCCATGTGTGGGGATCTAGCCTGAACAGGCCGAGCTTGGTGCCTACCAGCAAGGTCCCGTCCGACAATTTCTTAATGACATATACGGCGTTTTCGGATTTGTTCCATTCCGTGTTTCTTATCAGAGAGAGCTTTTTTTCATCGAGGTCATACATCGCCAGACCTCTGGAATACCCCAACAGCAAAAGGCGGCTTTCCTCCATGGGGAAAATGACATTGACATTCCAGAAGTTGTTGGCCACAATATCAGGATGTTGGTAAAATGCCGTTTCAAACCGACGACTACTCCTGTTAAACCTGTAAAAAGGATAGCCTTCGGATCCGATATACAAATAATTACCGTCCAAATACAAAGAGAACGGTATCGGTGCGGCCAGCAATTCCTTGCCTCCAATACTGGGGATTGGGTGGTCAAACCGCTCCCACTCTCCCCGCTTCTTGTCAAAATACAACAGCCCCTGATAGCTGCCTACATATAGATTACCTAAGCTGTCACTGACAATGTTCCGCATACTGACCTTGCTTACATGAGCTCCGTTTCTATGCAGCATAGTCGATATTCCATGGTTGTACTTATTGAGTAAAAACAATCCATTTTCGTTAAAGAGAAGCCCGTACCGGGCATTGATGTTCTTGACCAAGGGTCTGTAATAGTGTGGGATCATGTCAGGTTCATGGCATATCGACACGGCACTACTGAAGTCTCCATATTTGGAAAAATTATACATCGCTCCATTGCCAAAAACCAATGTCCACGTATCCTCATCCCATCGCTGAAACCCATAGGCATCGCATTTGTTCTCTTTTTTCAAACTGTCCAATACTGCATTTGGCATTATCTGGTAAGTGTTCTGGTTGAGAATAAAGAAACCCTTGGATATATCCACGACGATAAGTTGACCAGTCCCAAGGACATCGACGTCGATCAACCAGTTTAGGCGAGTATTGCGTAGAACATGCCTCCGGTGAATTCCGGTGCGCAGGCTATAGGCAACAATAGTGGGCTGGAACCCCCACCTAGAAAAAAATAAGGAATCGGCAGACACCCCAAAACCACTCGGTCGGCTTCCACCTAACAGAGTATCAAGGCTTAGATGCCGCAGTATCTTGCCATGGTTGTCAAACATGAAAAAACTATTGTCGGGAAACACGGTCGATACATGGTTGAGCCTGTCCACCTTGATGGAAGCATTACAGCTAGTATTCTTTATGTCTATACGCTTCAGTATGGTATATTGCATGGATTGGAGATCCAGTATGCCAAACGATTGTTGGGCATAAACCCACATATTGTGGGTAACGGGATCACACAAGATATTGCACACATCGGCATCTGCCAATTGCTTGACTGGGCGAAAAACATTATGACCGTCAAAAAGCAACAGACCAGCACTGGACGCGATCCAATGCCTTCCGCAATCGTCCACCTCCACCCCTCGGATATCATAATCTCTCAGAAGTGGGTACGCACCTTGGTCAAACCTGTCCAACGACATGCGGTTGCCGACATCGGAGATGACGGATTGTGCCACAACAGATATTCGGAAAAGGCAAAATACAAGGAAGCACCACACTTTGCACCGAAAGATATTTTGTAGATAAATAAGCACTAATAGATAGAATTTTCTAATCCGATAAAAACATATAGAAAGATAGCAACACCGGAGACCCGTATTTATTGTATCTTGTCAAAGATATTCTGCACTTTGGAGATAAGGCGGCTCTTGCTGTTGACATTCAGCTTGGCGTATATTTTTTTTATGTGGGTACGGACGGTATCAATCGAGACGTTAAGTTCATCTGCTATTTCCCGGTAGGTCAGCCCTTTGCAGAGACCGTTTAATACCTGCTCCTCCCGTTGGGTCAGCGTGCCTTGCTGTTTGGCAATCCTTGACGGCTGGAACAGGTTGACCAAGCGTCGGGCAATTAGCGGAGACAGGTAACTGCCCCCATCCCGCACAATCTTGATTGCATGGATGACATCATCGATACTTTGCTGTGTTTTGTGTATATACCCCACAGCACCATTAGACATCGCGTGTAGGATATCAGCTGATTCACTATTGATGGAGAATATGATAATATTCAACTCCGGGTAATCCAACAATATGTTAGGTATCGCATCCGTCCCTTTTATTTTGGGGAGGTTGACATCCAAAAGCATGACATTGGGTATAGGGTCAATAGGACGTCCCCACAAAAATTCGTTGACCGAGCCAAATTCCTGAATACTATTTATCTCCGAATCATTATGTAGGGCATCAACAATAGTTTCACGCAGCTGTAATGAGTCTTCTATTATAACCACATCTATTTTGTTTTTCATACGAATAGTTTAGACATACCTAATTTACTATCCCAATTAGGCATTTATTAAGTTCTCTTATCAATGTTTTCAACGGTATTAGCGCACCGGACACACACTAAATTGCTACATGATTAAAAAATCTGTTGTTATAAACTGTGAGTCTAGTCATACTTTACTTTTTACTTTGTTAAAAGATATGTCATGATGGCCTATCGGGTTTTTCTATATAATTATTAATGGGAGCAAGATATATGACCTATTAAGTTTTCTAAAACGCATAACCGGTAAGGGTTTATATTTCACACATAGGGCATAATTACCCAAACGATTAATAAATAGTAGTATTGAACCATTACAGACCGCAAAAATATGATAATTGAAAGTCCTGATAGACTTCGTTAGCATATTTCACATATTTATGTGATATGTTTCTATGCAAAAATGAAAGAACACAGAGGGGAAAAAGATTCCTACTTCAAACGTTGTAATTTTAAAGTCTATTTTAAATAAGAACTGATTTAAACTTTTAGCAAGATTAAAGCGAAAGCCAAATAATGCCAATTTAACCAAGAAGAATCCAATGCATCGAAGCGTATCAAGAGCGTCCTGAAGCTGTCCATCCATGCAAAATAGCGTTCGTTGACAAACCTTGTTTCATAGACCTGGCTGTTGAACTCGCGCTTCCTGCCTTTCTTTTTCCCCTTGCGCCCCCGGGGGTTCTCCTTGATGTTGGGAGTCATCTTCCTCCGCCTGACGGCACGCCTGAAAGCCTTGCTGTCAAAGCCTTTGTCGGCGTTCTGGATGCTGTTTTCGACGCAGATGCCGTTGCGTCCCAGGTGCCTTGTCATCTCCGCGTACTGCGGGACAATGTCGTACAGGTCGTTGTGCCTGCCGTCCAGGACACCCCCGCAGGCAACCGGGATGCCGTTGCCGTCGGTAAGGACCAGGAGGTTGGACGTCCGTCCCCTCTTGCGCCACTGGTAGCCCGCACTTTCCGCGGCCCTCTTTACCAGGCCCTGCGTACCGTCCAGGTTCAATCTCTCCGTATCGAGCCGGTCTTTCTGGATTTGCAGGAACACGCAGAACATGGCCTCGAACACTTTTTTCTCACACCATTTACGGTAGTAGTAATACACCGTCTGCCAACTGGACGGAGGCTTGACACACTCTATATCAACGAATAGGAGCGACCACTGGCAGCCCGTCTTCAGTTTGTGCACGATGCACTTGAATATGTCGCCCATCTCGAAACGGCTCGCAAAACCCCGATTGTTTTTCGGGATAAACGGCAACACCCACTTTTCTATTTCGTCTTTTGTTAAATTTGCATACTTGCAGTACATAACCTTCAATTCATTGGTAGTTCAATAAATTTAGGTGTTTTTGTACTGCTTGTTTTGTTTAAATCAGTTCTAACATACTTTATCCGAGGTACACAACTTAAAAATATATATCCAACCTATTTAACCAATGCTTAGTGGTACGCTACTAAACAATATAGTAGACGAAACATAAGCCTTCGTAACGTATGGAACCCATTGATATAACTGTTAAGAACAGAGTGTCTGTGGGGTATGTTCCTCAAATATTTCTGCCGTGTCAAATAATGTGCCAACACAAGTTCAATCAGGCTTAATGGACATTTTTTAGGTTAAAAACTCGTGAAATCCTTATTGGTATTAGTTTTGAAGCCACTCAAAGGTTATGAATAAAAAAAGTGCTTTTATTGTGGCAAAGGATTTACCAAGAAAAATGGAACAGTAAAAGGTGTCCAATTATATAAATGTGCTCATTGTGGCAAACAGTTTTTAGGGGGAATAGACTAAACAATGATGCTTTATGGGCAGAATACATGTCCGGCAAGCAAACGTATGCCCAACTTGCAGAAAAGTACCATTGTTCTATAAAAACCATTCAACGAAGAATAGATGCGGTTAAAGTTGAAACCAACAGTAAAGAGCCAAGAAAGACAATTGTCCCGATGGACACAACCTATTGGGGGCGGAGCTTTGGGGTAATGTTGTTTAAAGACAGCCTGACAAAAGAAAACCTGTTGAAGTATTATGTGAAAACTGAGACAAACGCCTTGTACATCCAAGGAATAAACGAAATAAAATCTTTAGGTTTTCAGATTGCAGCCATTGTTTGCGATGGCAGAAAGGGGCTTGTCCAATCGTTTGAAGGCCTACCTGTTCAAATGTGCCAGTTCCACCAGCCAGCAACTATCCGTAGATATTTGACCAAGAAACCGAAATTAAAGGCTGCCCAAGAACTAATGGAAGTTGTGGGTTTGATGAAACAGACTGACAAAGAATCTTTTGTCGGGGCATTGCAGTCATGGTTCGATAGATGGGGGCATTTCTTGAATGAACGAACAATCAACCCCGCCAATGGAAAGCCCTTCTATACACACAAAAGGCTGCGCAGTGCATACAGAAGCCTGAAAAACAACCTGCCTTGGCTGTTTACCTGGTATGACAACATCGGACTCGACATCCCCAACACAACAAATGCCATTGATGGGCATTTTTCGGACTTAAAGAACAAGCTCCGCAATCATAACGGCCTGTCTAAGCAAAGGAAGATGAAGTTTATTGATGGGTTTTTGAAGGTATAATGCTCTCTAAAATATCAATCGCCCACGAAAACAGCAGCCCATTGATATGACATTTTTGTCGAGCATCTATATTGTCCCTACGCAAGTTGCTCCATAGCAGAGCCTGCTTCTGTTTATATAGACGGTTCAAAGATTAGCCTATTATTTTTGACACCCAAAAAGTGGTTAAAAATACAGCCTAAAAAATGTCCATTAGAACACATCGTCTAAAAATTAGCCTAATTTTTGTCCATTACACCTTCAATCATTATAGCATTGACACCGTACCTATAAACATTTGCCCTCTACGAGGTCATAAAACATAGTTTTTTAATAATCGAACTCGGGTTACTATCATTTCCTAGAAGCGGAAGCAAAATTAGCCGCAATAAAACTTTTGTTGAATAAAGTCTAAGAAGCTGTTTGAGTTATTTATTGTCCTCCCCGCACAGTCCCCGCCGCGGCGGGGACTGTGCGGGGAGGAACACGTTTTTATGTCTTGGAAGCATATAAAACCATACAGGAAAACTTAACTCAAACAGTTTCTAAAAAGCAAAAAAGGTGCATTCTGTAAAAATGCACCTTTTTAGGTAATTAATCGTTGACAAAACTATCGGAGGAACAACAGTTCGCGATATTTGGGTAGACGCCACTCTTCATTGTCAATCAACTGTTCCAGCTTGTCGACATGGTAACGGATGGTATCGAAATAAGTCGCTTTCACGTCTTTTTCGTAGGCGATGGCACGTTCCCTCACGTCGTCGATATGGTTGGCCTTTTTGCGGGCGTTGATCATGTCGCGACCTTTGGAATAGACTTCCTCGATGTGCTTCGAGACCTTTTCCAATATCTCGGTCTGCGCCTGGTAGGATGCTTTGGGCAATCCAGCTTCTTGTAATGTCTTGATATTGTTGGCGAGGGAAGTCTGGTATTTTATCGCAACAGGGATGATGTGGTTCAGTGCCAGGTCTCCCATGATACGCCCCTCGATCTGTACTTTTTTCAGATAGTTTTCCAGTTCGATTTCATGCCTTGCTTCGAGCTCACGTTCGGAGTAGACCTTGTTGGATTCGAAGAGTTTTTTGGCTTTCTCGGTGGAGAGCGCATCCAACGCAAGCGGGGTTGTTTTGACGTTGGGGAGACCGCGTTTTTCCGCTTCTTTTTCCCATTCCTCGCTGTAGCCGTCGCCTTCGAACAGTATGTTTTTGCTTTCCTTGATGTATTTCTGGATGACCTGCATGATGGCGATTTCTTTTTTGGTACCGCCCTCGATCAGCTTGTCCACTTCCAACTTAAATTCTTTCAGCGTCTGCGCCACGATGGTGTTGAGCGTAATCATCGCATTGGCACAGTTGGCAATGGAACCAACGGCGCGGAACTCAAACTTGTTACCCGTGAAAGCAAACGGCGACGTCCTGTTACGGTCGGTATTGTCGAGCAGTACTTCGGGAATGGCACGGTGCAGATCCAGTTTCAATATCGCCTCGTCCTGTTCGTCAAACTTGTCCGTCACGCGGGACTCTATATCATCCAGGACCTGGCGCAAAGCACTTCCGACAAATACGGAGATGATAGCAGGCGGCGCTTCGTTGGCACCCAAGCGGTGGTCATTGCTCGCCGAAGCGATGGACGCACGCAGCAGGTCGGAGTAAGTATGTACGGCCTTGATGGTATTGACGAAGAACGTCAGGAACAACAGGTTGGTTTTTGGCGTTTTGCCGGGTCCCAGAAGGTTGATGCCAGTGTCCGTTGCCATGCTCCAGTTGTTGTGTTTACCGCTACCGTTGATGCCAGCAAACGGTTTTTCATGGAGCAGGACTTTCAGTTTGTGGCGTTTGGCGACACGTGTCATCACGTCCATCAGGAGGATGTTGTGGTCCACGGCGATATTGACTTCTTCAAATATCGGCGCGGCTTCAAACTGTGCAGGCGCGACCTCATTGTGGCGGGTCTTCAATGGAATGCCTAGCTTGTACGCGACTTCCTCAAAGTCCAGCATGAAGTTGTACACGCGTTCCGGAATAGAGCCAAAATAGTGGTCTTCCAACTGTTGCCCCTTGGCTGGCGCAGCACCGAAAACCGTCCTTCCACATTGTATCAGGTCGGGGCGCGCATTGGCAAGCCCTTCGTCCACGACGAAATATTCCTGTTCCCAGCCCAATGTGGGTGTTATTTTGGTTACGTTTTTGTCAAAATAATGTGCCACGTCCACCGCTGCCTCGTTGATTGCGTCCAGCGCTTTCAGCAATGGCGCTTTGTAGTCCAACGACTCACCAGTGTATGAAATAAATACGGTCGGGATGCACAAGGTCTTACCCAACCCAACTTCGTATATAAACGCCGGGGATGTCGGATCCCAAGCCGTGTAACCACGCGCCTCAAACGTAGCACGGATACCACCGGAAGGGAAAGACGAAGCGTCCGGTTCCTGCTGTATCAGAGCATCGCCGTCAAACTGTTCGATGGCGGTGCCGTCTCCTTTCAACGTAAAATAAGAATCGTGCTTTTCGGCGGTCGTGCCCGTCAATGGCTGGAACCAGTGTGTGTAATGCGTAACGCCTTTGGATTCCGCCCAGGAACGCATGCCTGCCGCAATCTGGTTAGCGACAACCCTGTCTACTTTCTTGCCACCCTTGATACTTGTCAAAAGGCTTTTGTAAGCCTCGTCCGTCAAGAACTGGCGGGCTTTTTCCAACGTAAATACATTTTCACGGAAAATGGAAGTAACGCTCCGGGCGTCGTATTTAACCACGGGGTCAGTCTCCGCGGTAAGGTTATTGATTGCCTTAAATCGTAGTGACATAGAATAATGAACTTTTATAAATAATCAAATCTTTTACAAAAAACAATAATTTGCCCGGTAAATGTATTATTATTATCACTCGTCCACAAAAAATATTGTTCTAAATATTCATAAAAATATTATATATTTTTTCTGACAATATGTATACGGTCTATTTTTTCGATATCCGTCAATTGCAGCATCAACATACAGAATATCGCCTCGGCGACACTGCGGTAACGGAGCAACGCACCGTAATAGGCAACGGTTTCCCCTATAAGCAGATAGTGCAGCAGACAGAAACCGGATAGCATCAAAAAAAATGGGCTTTGCCATGGTCTCCCTCCCCGTGGAAAACGTACAGCACAATAAGTCAGCAACAGAAAAAGCACACATGTCGCAAGCCCCATCCATCCAATAGGGCCGACAAGCAACGACCGCTCCATCGGAAAGACAAAAACGCTCACCACCGCATGGGGAAGATTGCGGAGATATGTTACCATGTCTCCGCTCAGCGGTGTGGAAGGAATCGGCTGGCCTCCATTGACTTCATAAAAACCATGCTGCTTGCGCGCCAGCATCAACGGCAGATTGACACTGTCCGGAAAAAAGGAACAAAGCGCAAAAAGCCACAAACAACCAACCAGCAACCACAAAAAACGCCGGGCAAACCCACGAATACCCGGCCGCGGCAACCACGTGGCGACGAGGCAAACTGCCAATATCATCGCCATGTAATTTTTGATAAGCAACATCAGTAGCAGACTCAATATAAACGCAGTCCAGTACAACAGTCGTTGCCAGCCGACTTTCCCTTTTTGGAATATATAGGTGTACAGGACGACCGCAAGCAGTGCCAGGGAGACCATGTCTTTCTGTATGTTGGACGTCCACAACACCAGTGGCGGATAGAGCAGCAATACGCCATAGACTGTCCACCGACGCTGAGGCTGCAATCCATATATGCAAACCCTTGCCAGTCCCAGCAGACACCACATCACCAAAAAATTGGCAATCAACACATTGACATAATAATTACTGCCACTGAAAACATTGAGGACGGCGTTGCACTTGATTATCAGGTTGTCTTTCAGGTCGTTGAAATACCCGTTGTCCCCGTTACGGTAAAAAAAGCCCGTAAACGGATTGCCCTTGTAGCCGTTGTTGTCCCAGATATCCTTGTAAAAAAACTTTGGCGTGTCGTGTAGCAGCCAGTCCGTCTCCTCCTTGCTGTCCCGGAAAATACGCCAGTAGTCATTGCCTGCCAGATCGCGCGTGTAATACGCAAAACCAATCCCGACCCCCACGCGCAACAAAAAAGAAAGCAAAAACACCCAACGCGACACCTCATCGGACAGCCGTTTCCTACCCCATCGGTACAGCCAACAGGAAAAAAACAACAAATACAATACAAATAGCAACATGGGAGGATATTGTTGTGGATGTTTGTTTACTATACTTCACGCTGGCTGGAAACATGCAATGAAACACATGAAAGGTATTATCCCAATCTTCGTACTATCTAGCTGTTTGAGTTATACTCCACGCAGGAAAAAAATGTGCATTGAAAAAAGCGGACACCTTACCGTCATTCCCACCTAGGTGGGAATCTGATGGTAAAATTTTTCAATATCTATGCAAACCTTTGATACTTGCATCAGATTCCTGCCTACGCAGGAATGACGGTAAGGTGTTTATTCCTTATTAGGTTTTCATTGCTTGAGCTCATTGCACATATTTATGCAGCATGCAGTACAAATTCTAAGCTCTAAATCCTCACTCCGCCTTGTCTTCGTTAAAAGGCATCTCGACAATGAAGAGTGAACCTTTTCCAAGCGTACTTTCCACCTTGATTTTACCGTGGTGGTCCTCCACAATCTGTTTGACGTAGCTCATGCCAAGGCCAAATCCTTTCACATTGTGAACATTACCGGTGTGCGCACGGTAAAAACGATCAAACACGTGCTTTATTGTTTCCTTGGACATACCGATACCATTGTCCATCACACGTATGACGACGCCCCTGGAACTATTGGCTGTCAATATCTTGATCGTGGGCGGCGTGTCAGGTTTGGCATATTTCACCGCGTTGTCCACAAGATTGTTGACAAGGTTGTTGAAATGCGTCTCATCGGCGTAGATGAGGTCGTTTTCTGCATTAAGGTGCAGTTCTATTTTTCCGTTTTTGCTTTCAAGCTGCAAGGTGAAGACCTCCGCGATGTGGTTGATCACCTCATGCACGTGGACGGGTTCAAACTGAAGGTGCAGCTCCTGTTTTTCCATTTTGGCTGCCTGCAATATGGTTTCCACATGCTTGTTCATGCGTTTGTTCTCTTCCTTGATGATGCCGCTGAAATAGTCCATTTTTGCCTCGTTTTCCTGCACTTTTGGGTTGCGGATGGCATCGATCGCTAGAGAGATGGTCGCAATCGGCGTCTTGAACTCATGGGTCATGTTGTTGATAAAATCGGTCTTGGTCTTGCTGAGATTTCCCTGTTCGAGCATGTTGCGCACCGTGAGGTAAAATGCCATAAACACCACAATCGTAAACAGTCCAAAGGAAACCAGGCTCCACGTCAAGGATTTCCAGACTTCGCTGTTGAAGTCGGGCAGTATCACCCTGATGGACTCGTCCAGTGTCAGCATCGAACTAGAGGAATTGACGATGGAAAGCTCCACACTCTTGACCGTGGAATCCTTTATCCATAGCAGATATGCTTTGTCAAAATTGGGCGACTTCATTTCGACACGGGGATTGCCGTTGACGTATTTGATGATGGCAAATTCAGCTTTTATCTTACCCACTCCATGACGGCCAAACGCCGTTTTCAGCTTATCCTGAATGTCGTCATAGGTAAAATGCTCCATGATCAACGTCGGTGGCGTAAAGTCAAACCCTGGAAGACGCAGCCCGGGTATCGGTGACGGTCTGGGCAATGCGTTGGAAACCGTTTTGGAAGTGGACAACTGCCCCGCCACTTCACTTACTGCGGTAGTGACATTGTCATACAAGCGGTTGGCCTGCGTCTCCTTGGTATTGTACACCCAGGAAGCCTGCAAGATGATAAAACCAATCGCAGACAAAGCAACCAAGATCAGGCTGATGGAAATGCTTTTCTTCAAACTACTGTATGTGTTCATTCAAGTTCTTCTTCCCGACAAAAATACCAATACCAAACGTAATGCCTTTGCAAAAGTTTCCTAAACGTTAGGTGGTTTCTGATTTTTTGTCTAAATTTCCAAAAATAGTCGCCATGAACACAACACAAGCCCATACGGGAGATTTCCTGATAGCAGAACCGTTCCTGAAAGACAACAGCTTTTCCAGGTCTGTCGTGCTGCTCTGTGAGGCAGACGTTAACGGAGCGCTGGGGTTCATCATCAACAAATCGCTTCCCCACCGACTATGCGACTTGATTGTAGAAATGCAGGGCGTGGAGTTTCCCATATTGTATGGAGGTCCGGTACGAATGGACCTCATGCATTTTCTGCACAGTATTCCAGACAAAATATTCGGTGGTATAGCCGTGGGAGACGGCATCTATTGGGGCGGAAACTTCGACACGATGCTCCACCTCATCAAAACAGGGGAAGCCAATACCGAAAACCTCCGCCTCATCCTCGGGCAGAGCGGCTGGACTGAAAACCAACTCCAGAGCGAAATCCACGAAAACACCTGGCTGTCCACCAAGGCAAAACGGCGGATTGTATTCGGCTCGGACATGGAGAATATCTGGAAAGAGTCCGTCAGACTGATGGGAAAGCAATATGCCGAAATCATCAATTATCCCCTCGACCCGTCGTTGAATTGATAGCTCGATGACTTTTAGGTTTCGTGTCGTTGACACACGTGTGTCGCGTGTGCCAACATAAAAAATCTGCGAATCTGTGGCGGAGTTCCTCCTATTTTAATTGACTTCCGACCTTGGTGCTGTCCTCAAAAACCACGACGACCTTGTAACCCATCGGTTTGTAATAGTCTGCGATGATGGTCTGCACGCGCACTTTTGCGGCGTTGAGGTAGGTTTGGTTGTGTTCCAGGTTCTGGCGGGTTTGGGAATACAGCGTTTTCTGTATCTGGGCATACTGCGCGTCCGAGGCATACTGAAACAGTCCACGCTGGCTCGCCGTCTCCATCTTGTCGAGTTGCAGTTCATAGCTCAACAAGTGCGGCGATGACAGGCGTACCTCGACGCTCGAGTCTCTGGTATTGATGGCCACCTTCCGGTTCTGCATGTCGATACCGTATTTGGCAATATAGGGGACGCTGAGGTTGACGGTATTTTCCATGAACATTTTGCGCATCGCGTCCGTAAAGCTGCCATCGTTTTGCAGGTTGGAATGCTTGATGCTCGACGCGCCGTGGGCTTCCAGCGTCGCCAGTTCGGCTATCTGACGGACAAACGTCTCGTTGTTGACAATCGTCTGGTAGTTGTCCGGCTTCCCGGTTCTGCCCAAGATAAACGCCAACACACCGATGATCGCCACCAAAACAACAATCAGCAACAACAAAAATCTATTCTTCATGCTTTCAGATTAAAAGGGAAAAAACGGAATACCTTTCGCACCTTTGTGTGAACAAAAACGGCACGGCACAAAAATACGACCAAAAAGGCGAGCTATCCTGCCGTGTCCTTTTCAGGGAAGGGCGTACATTTAGGACAAAAATAATAGACAAAATTTGCAGTTAGTTCTCCGACTACCGCTTGCTCGCTATCAACAAATTAAGGTCTGTGTATTTCAACCCGAAGCGTTCGCTGATATAGAAATTGGTCAGGTAGCCTTTGTAGAGGTACACGCCGCCGCGCAGGTTGATGTCGGCCCATATCATGGAATCAAAACCGCCCTCGTCACCAATCTCGATAAGCATCGGCATCAATACGTTGCTGATGGCCTGGCTTGCCGTGCGTGCAAATCCACTGTTGATGTTGGGTACGCAATAATGGATGACATCATGCTTAGTGTACACAGGATTTTGCAGCGTTGTGGGCACGCTTGTCTCAAAACAGCCGCCGCGGTCGATGCTGATGTCGATGATGACGCTGCCGGGACGCATGCGCGCGACCATCTCCTCGGTCACGATGATGGGCGTCCTGCCTTTTTCGGAACTCAAAGCACCCACGGCGACCTCACAGGTCTTAAGTTGCTTGGCCAATATGTTGGGTTCGATGACACTGGTCCAGAGACGTACGCCGAGGTTGTTTTGCAGCCGTTTCAGGCGATAGACATTGTTGTCAAATATCTTGACGGAAGCACCAAGTGCCATTGCTGTGCGGACTGCGTATTCGCCCACGACACCTGCACCGAGGATGATGACCTTAGTCGGCGGGATACCGCTGATACCGCCGAGCAGGACACCTTTCCCGCCGTTGCCGCACGCAAGGTATTCTCCCGCAATCAGCATGGCGGCACTTCCGGCAATCTCGCTCATGGTGCGGACGATAGGATACGTTCCACTGTCGTCCTTGATGTGTTCAAATGCGATGGCGGTTATTTTTTTACGCGAAAGCACTTCCAATGTTTTCTGGGTGAGCGACGCATGGTGGAGCGGCGACAGGATAATCTGCCCGTGGCTAAACAGCGAAAGCTCCGCTTCCAGTATCGGCGCGCTTTTGATCAGGATGGGACATTGATACACTTTTTCCCGGTCATACACAATCTGTGCGCCCACCTCACTGAAATCCTTGTCTGAATAGTGGCAACCCTCGCCCGCATTGGACTCTATCAGAACTTCATGGCCGTTGTTGACCAGTACGCTTACGGCTTCGGGAATCAATGCCACACGGTTTTCCTGAAAATCGGCTTCCTTGGGGATGCCGATGCAGAGCCGCGAACTTTTGGGCTGTATGTACAGCGTTTCAGCCTGTGTTTCAAAGCTGATGGACGGGTCTATGATGGGCATTTTGGACTTTGACATGGGAAATGTAATTTTAGGACAACCGTGCTTCTATGTTTCTTGCATTGTCCGGCTGTAACGAGAAATAAAGGTGCAATGTATCGTCAGGCAATAGTTCGGGTGCGATTTCGGGCCATTCGACAAGTGTCAGTTGGGCACTGTCCATGGCATCCTGCACACCGGCGCTGATGGCCTCGTCCGCGCCGCCAAGGCGATATAGGTCGATATGGCTGATAGTGCCGACTTTGGGACTTTCGTATTGGTTGATAAGCGCAAATGTCGGGCTGCTGACATTGTCGGAACTCTGCAATACAGATTGGCACAAGGCGCGTACAAATGTCGTCTTGCCTACACCCATGTCGCCGTGCAATGCCCACACGGTACTGTCCGGGAACGTCTGCCAAACTTCCCGTGCCAGCTTTTCCACATCTACCAATGTGTACGTTATGTTCATAGTGCAAATATCCGTGGATTTCTCCTGATTTTGTCGGATAGGATAACATTCTCTTTATTCCCTACCTTTGCGCATACGAAAACCACATAAAATGAAAATCTAATTTCTTTCAGACAAAATAAAAAGGCGGCCACCAAGCGGCTGACCCTATTTGTTCCACCCCCGAACGAAAGAAATCATGTTGGTTTTACAAAACATTGCCTACGCGCACCCCAATAAAGACGTCCTTGTCAGCGACATCAACCTTGCCGTCAACAACCACGAAAAAATCGCCTTGATCGGCAACAATGGCACGGGAAAATCCACCTTACTCAAAATAATCGCAAAGGAACTCCAGCCATCCAGCGGTCAGATAACCGTTGACTCGGAATCCTATTATGTGCCGCAGATCTTCGGCCAATACGACCATGTCACGGTTGCACAAGCCTTGCGGATTGACGGAAAATTAAACGCCCTGCACGCCATATTGGACGGAAGTACGAGCGACGAACATTTCAATATACTGGACGATGACTGGACAATGGAAGAGCGTTGCCGTGAAGCCCTGAAACATTGGCAACTCGACAATCTCGACTGGTCGCAAAAAATGGAAACGCTGAGCGGAGGACAGAAAACAAAACTGTTTCTCGCCGGCATCGACATCCACCAACCGCAACTCGTATTGCTGGACGAACCGAGCAACCATCTGGACATGGCGGGCAGGCAACTTTTGTATGACCTTATCCAAAACACCTACAGTACATTGATTGTCGCAAGCCACGACCGAGCGTTGCTGAACCTTTTCGATACCGTTTGCGAACTGGGCAAAGACGGCATCAAAAACTATGGCGGCAATTACGGTTTTTACACAGAACAAAAACAAATAGAAAACAACGCACTCTGCCAAGACATCCAAAACAGGGAAAAAGCACTCCGAAAGGCCAAAGAAAAAGAACGCGAAACCCGCGAACGACAACAAAAACGCGACAACCGTGGCAAAGCCAAACAGGAAAAAACCGGCGTAGCACGTATCATGATGAACACGCTGCGCAACACCGCCGAAAACACGACATCCAAACTCAAAGCCGTCCACTCGGAAAAAATCGGCGGCATCGCCGACGACCTGCAAAACCTCCGGGCGGGATTGCCCGACATCGACAAGATGCAGTTGGGATTTGACGATTCCACGCTCCACAAAGGCAAGATTCTGTTCACGGCGAAGGACATCAATTTTCGGTATGGCGATACGTTCCTTTGGAAAGAAAACCTGCATTTCCAAGTCAAAAGCGGTGAACACCTTGCCTTGAAAGGCCGCAACGGCGCAGGCAAAACAACGCTAATAAAGCTTATTTTAGGAAGTCTGGAACCACAGACAGGAACGGTGTACAGAGCCGAAAACCAATCGGTGTATATCGACCAAGGCTATTCCTTGCTCGACAATCGGCTGAGCGTGTACGTACAAGCAGAGCAATACAACACAACCGCCTTGCAGGAGCACGAAATCAAAATCCGCCTCAACCGTTTTCTGTTTACCAAAGATGACTGGGGCAAGCCTTGCAGCGTATTGAGCGGTGGCGAACGGATGCGTTTGCTGCTCTGCTGTCTGCATATCGGCAACCAGTCACCCGACCTGATTATATTGGATGAGCCGACCAACAACCTCGACATTCAGAATGTCAGGATATTGACCGCTGCGCTCAACCAATACCGCGGCACACTCATCGTCGTCTCGCACGACGAAATGTTTTTGGAGGAGGTTGGCATTGGACGGATGATGGAGCTTTTGGGATAAAATACGGATACGACGTGGATATTTTGTATCCAAAAGTTTTTGCAACAAACGACCCACGCCAATCCCTTAATTTTGCAACGTATGACAGACCAATCCCCAACAACCGCCAATATGCTGGTGTACGCACAGGACGGATCGGAAATGGTTTTCCCGGTCCCCAACGCACAGCTGCAGGTCGGCGATCTTGTATTGCTGGACGCAGGCAGCACGATTCCAGCCGATACCAAAATATTGACCGGAACGGTGGAAACGACGGACACCGACGGAAATGTGCAAGTTTTTGGACCAAAATCAATCGCTCCGCTTGGCTGGCTGGTGACAAAAGGTCGCGCCAAGGGTTATGTTTTTGCAAAAATGGATGAAAACAGCTTGGCTGATTGATTATTTGTCTTCATGCCAAGACGCAAGAAAAGCGTTTTTTACTTTTAACTTTTATCATGTCAAAAATACTCTGCTTTGATTTTGGGAACACGCGCCACAAATGCGGCGTGTTTAACGACAAGGATTTTGTCAAAGAGATAATACTTCCGGATGGAAGCGTTGCGTCTGTCGCCGATATATTGGACGCCGAAGAACCACAGTACGCGGTGCTGTCGTCCGTCGTGCGCCACGACCCTGCAATAGAAGTGTTGCTGTCGGAAAGAACGCATTTCCACAAAATATCCTACGAAAGCATACTGCCTGTAGGGACACCGTTTCCCAGCACGAAAAATGTAGGCGCAGACCGTTGGGCATTATTGTCTGCGGCGACCGATCTCTTTCCCCAAAAACACTGCCTCGTCATTGGGCTGGGCTCCTGCGTAACGTACAATTTCCTCAACAATATGGGACAGTTCTTGGGCGGTAGCATTTCGCCCGGATTGTATATGCGTTTCAAAGCAATGAACGATTATACGGCGTTACTGCCTTTACAGGAACCTCAATGGAATTTTCCGTTGGTGGGTTATGACACACCGACCAACTTGCTGAGCGGTGTCATATTGGGCATGAGCAAGGAAATCGACGGAATCATCGATCTGTACAAAGAAAAATACAACAACCTGCAAGTGCTGATGACCGGCGGTGACATGCCCTTCTTTTCACTCCACTTGAAAAATGACATCTACACCGACCCCCAGCTCATCTACAAAGGCATCTGGACGATCGGAAAAAAGAACCTTGGCTATTGATTGGAAAATATTTTTTGCGATGACAAGAGAAAACGACCGCTGTCGAGGTATCCGTCAGAAAGTCAAAAACGTGTATTGAACAAGAATTTTTCTACGGAGAGGAGCAAATTTGTCAAAATAAAAAGACCGTAATACTACGGTCTTTTCAACTAATGGGTTATCAAGTGCCCAGAACAGGAATCGAACCTGCACTCCCTTGCGAGAACCAGATTTTGAGTCTAGCGCGTCTACCAATTCCGCCATCTGGGCCTATCACTATTTGTGAATGGGCTGCAAATGTAGCAGCCAACATTTACACGACAAAATTTTTGGGTAAATAAATTTTACCTACAACAGCTCTTCTTAGGGAGGAAAATCGCCCGCAGTATTTTTCCTATCTTTTTTAATAAGGCCATAATGCAAAATTAGGGTTTTTCTATCTGTTTGTTTTTCGGGAAAGGTAGTTGCGCCAAGGGCAATTGCTTTTTTTTCCGCAATTTTGTACCTCACGTCAAAATACCGACCGACCATGAAGCAAGCCGTTTTTAAATATATCCTGTCCAAAAAACACGAGGGCGAAAAATTGTTTGCCGTGCTGATCGATCCCGACAAGGTCAATGACAGTTCCCTGGAATCCATCATCACGTTGTCCGGACAGTCCGGTGTGGATCTTTTCTTTGTCGGCGGCAGTTTGATGGTTTCGGACTACATGGACCAATGCCTCCAGTTGATTCGCAGCAAGACAGCCATCCCTACGGTATTGTTTCCCGGCTCCAGCATACAGGTGAGCCGGTACGCCGACGCGTTGCTGTACCTGTCCCTTATTTCTGGTCGTAATCCGGAACTCCTCATAGGACAGCACGTTGTCAGCGCACCATTTGTCAAGGCTTCCGGGCTGGAAGTGATCCCTACTGGCTACATGGTCATCGACGGCGGACATCCGACGGCGGTATCCTATATGTCTGGCAGCTTTCCGATACCCGGGGACAAAAAAGACATCGCGTTGTGTACGGCGATGGCAGGCGAAATGCTTGGGATGCGGCTTATCTACATGGACGCAGGGAGCGGCGCGCATTTCCCGGTGAACACCAAGATGATCGGTGCTGTCGCGCGCCATATCGAATGTCCGTTGATTATCGGTGGCGGCATCCGCACAGCGACCCAGGCAATGGAAGCCTGTGAAGCAGGCGCAGATGTCGTGGTCGTGGGCAATGCCATTGAAAAAGAAGCGTCCCTGATCACGGAAATCTCCCAGGCCATCCACTCCACCTCCAACAAAAAAGGAGAAAAAACCATACGGATGTAGGCTCCTCTCCTCCTTTCACAATAATGTTATTTCAAATACCGACGACCGATTACTGGCCGCTCGTCTAACCAACCAGTTTTTGGTATGCTTCGGCATCCATCAGGCTGTCCAGGTCGGCAGGGTTGGCGACAGTGATCTTGGCCATCCAGCCTTCTCCGTAAGGGTCGGAATTGACGAGTTCGGGTTCATTTTCCAATGCAGGATTTACTTCCACAATCGTCGCGTCAACAGGCAGGAACAGGTCGCTGACGGTCTTTACGGCTTCCACCGTACCGAAAGTATTGTCGGCCTTGACATCATCTCCGACACTTGTAATGTCGACATAGACAATATCACCCAGCTCACTCTGCGCAAAATCGGTGATACCTATCAACGCCGTGTTGCCGTCTACAAGCTTCAGCCATTCATGGTCCTTGGTGTACTTCAAATCATTGGGGAAAGTCATAGCTTTTAATTTTTGGCAAACGTACATTAATTTTTTTATCCAACTCGTCTGTTGTAATCACAATTCAGACATACATTAAGAATTTTCATGTGCAAAATTACACAAGGCACACATGAAAAATCTTATGGAAGTTCTTCTTGTCCGATAAAAGACAACAACAACAAGAGAGATTTAAAAACCATGCCCATATACAGGAAAACCAATAGAATATGTGGAATATTGACCCTCTGCAATCCCTTTTACCGCAAAAATCCGCCTTTTTACCTCTTTTCACGAAATAGAAATAATTTAGGGTATAGTTTTGAAAAATGGTTGAAAAAATAAAAACATTATATCATGAAAAAAACGTTAGTAATTCTCGCAGTTAGTGCCGTAGGATTGTTGACTTACGATACTTCCCACGCACAAAAAACGGACGGGCGCATCAAACAAAACGTCTTGAACCTGACCGCCGACCAACAAGCCAAGATGAAGCAAATACACCAGTCCGAAAAGGAACAGGCCAAAGCCATCAAAGCAGACTCATCCCTTTCAGCCGATGCCCGTAAAAAACAGTTGAGGGACCTACACGACAAGTTTTCCCAACAGGAACGTGCGATCCTCACGCCGGAACAACAGGCAAAACAGGATTCGCTGCGCGCTACACACCACCATTTCGGCAAAGGCAAAAAAGGTGGCTTGGACAGAAACGGTTTTGCTGCCCATCGTCCTCACCACGCGCCGCCTGGACTCGACCACATGGGACAACAAGACAAACCAGATTCCCTACACTCCGACTTTGAACATTTTGCCAAAGGCAAAAAGCATGGAGGCATGGACAGAAACGGTTTTGCCGCACGTCGCCCTCACCACGCGCCGCCTAGATTCGACCACATGGGACAACAAGACAAACCAGATTCCCTGAACTCCGACTTTGAACATTTTGCCAAAGCCAGAAAGCATGGGGGCATGGACAGAAACGGTTTTGCCGCACGTCGCCCTCACCACGCGCCGCCGAAGCTCAACCTTACCGACCAACAAAAACAGGACTTGAAAGCCCTGCGACAAACACAGAAAGACAAAATCGACAGTATCAAATCCAACACCGCACTTTCCGAACAGGAAAAACATCAACAGATTGCCTCCGTGCGTACAGAAGGCAGGAAGGCATTCCAGCAACTGTTGACACCCGAACAAAAAGCGCAGTTTTCACACAGACCTCCCCATAGAAGGATCCCTCCGCCGCAAGACAACGGCTAGATTTCACAATCCCTATTTTTTCAATATAAATTAAAAACGTAAAAGATGAAAAAAATCACAGTTTTGTTAAGCACATTCCTATTACTCGCGGTAGGGTCGATGGCACAGCGCGAGCGTTCGCCGGAAGACATGGCCAAAATGAAGGAAAAAAGAAAGACAACATTAATCGATTCGCTCGGTGTGACCAGCGAAGTTGCCGACAGCGTCCTTGCCATTGAAGACCGCTATCGTCCGCAGCCCAAGGGAAAGGGTGAAGGTGGCGATGGAGGAGATCGTCCAGACCCAAGCCAATTCAAGGCTCAGAACGAAGCCAAGAAAGCCGAACTCAAAAAGTACCTTTCAGATGACCTGTACAACAAGTATGTAGAACTGGAAAAACGCAACAGAAGACACGGACATGGCGGTCCCGACGACGGTGGTCGTCCTCCAAAGGAAGACTAAAATTTCTTCGGAAATATGTTTCCCAAAAAAAGAAAAGCCTTTTCTTTGTATAGACAAGAAAAGGCTTCTTCCTTTATTCAAAAAGTTCACCATTATGACAAAATATTGTTTTCTGATAATAGGCAGTCTCATCATGGCACATGGCATGACTAGCGCCCAAAGCAAAAAAGAAAAAAAAGCGAAAGCCGAACAGGAAGCCCAGCTCGCCAACTTCCGCAGCGGCTACAAAAGAATGTTCATCGACTCTCTCGGACTCACGCCCCCCATCGCGGACACCGCCGCGGCGATAGAGACGGAAGCAGCGAAAAAACTTTCAGACCTCGCCAGGAACAAAAAAATCGAACAAGACGAGAAGGACTTCCAGACCGGCATGATCGGCGAACAAAAAGACAACCGCCTCAAACTGGTGATGCCACAAGAGGCATTTGAGAAATACACCGCCATGCAAAAACGCTGGAAAGCCGAACGTGAAGCCCGGGAAAAAGAAGCCAAGGATGCCCAAAACAGCCAACCCATGGACCGTAGCTCCAGAGGGGGACGCGGTGGCTATGGCGGCGGTTACGGCAGGTACTAAGTTAGCCCCAAAACAAAAAGGTTACCATTATGGACAATCAATATATGCTTCTTCGACAAAACCAGGATTGGTTGACCAATTCCATGAACGAAGAAGGCATATTTATTGTCCGGTATATGCAGCGTAAACCTTTTCATTCTTTACTATTTCCTCCGATCAGCTTACGAAAACAGTTGTAGATAATTGTTTCGAATTACTGCTACGCCTCAAAAAACTTTGCCACTAAGAATGCGGCTGCGGCTGCGATTGCCCCGATGACCGTCACGCGTACCGCTCCGGAAAGCAAAGGTTGACCAGTCGCCTTGCTCTTGAACCAGCCAAACACAAACAGGCAGCATATCGCTACGATGGCGGATATTTTCAGTCCTTGCATCGGTGTGTCTACAAAGAAATAGGGCAATAATGGCACAATGCCTCCTGCGACATAGCTTAGTCCAATATTGGCGGCACTTTTGGTAGCGCGTCGAGGGTCAGGCTCGGAAAGTCCAAGTTCATATTGCATCATGAAATCGACCCATTTGTCCTTGTCTTGGATGATTTCGTTGGCGGCGAGCTCCTGTACTTCGGAGCTTAGACCAAAACCAGCGAAGATGTCGCGGACTTCCTGTTTTTCTTTTTCGGGGATGGTCTCGACTTCGTAATATTCGTTTTTCTTTTCCGCGGCGTAGTGTTCAAGTTCGGTCTTGCCGGCAAGATAGCCACCTAAACCCATGGAGATGGCACCCGCGACGAGTTCGGCTATACCTGCCGTCGTGACGATATGCGTGTCGCTGACGGCACTACTCACGCCCGCCGCCAACGCAAAAGGCACAGTCAGGCCGTCGCTCATCCCGATGACTATATCCGAAATGAACGTGCTGCCGTTGCCGATATGTGGTTCTTTGTGGGAGAATGACATGGTAAGTAAAAAGTAAAAAATCCGAAAGCTAAGCTGCTGCAACATCCCACGCTTGTCTCGACCATGGAGAAAAGATACTGTACAGAGAAATAAAAACGAAAGTTAACCAACCATTTGCTTGTGTACTTTCTTGATAAAGAAACGGTAGATGACGATGCCGATAATGACCAGAGGTACTACCATCAGATACAAAATGCCGACGTTCAAGCCCTTGCCGGGTTTCTCGCCAAGCTGTTCGGCTGTCTTGGTGCATACTGAACACTGCGCCAACAATACCTGTACCTGCAACAGCAACAATACAACCAGTCCGATGATTCTTTTTTTCTTCATAACCTGTCTGATTAATCTGTTGCAAAGGTAGGTCGTCGATTTGATAATTTGGTAATGGTTTTTCGGGGCAAGGAGCAATGGACGCAACGGTTTTGCACTGTTCGACTTGTTGCGCAGGGCAAGTCGAACGAGAGATAATGCGGATTCAAAATCCTTTTTTATCATCGGTGCGGGCTAATTTCCCAACGCGTTCCCCACTGCCTCCACGACCAACTGACATGCTGCTACGAGTTCTTGATTGGTCATCGTCAATGGCGGTCCGACGTGTACATACTCCGGCGCAAACAAAAAGAAATCGGACAATACGCCGTGTTCTATCGACGCTTCCACGACTTTTTGCGCTTCTTGGTTGCCTGCAAATTCCAGTGCGCCCCAAAGACCTGCCGTGCGGATGCTTTTGATTTTGGGATGTTGCAGGTACTGGTGCAGTAAAGCTTCCTTTTCGCGGACGGTTGCGATATAGTTGCCGTCCAAAAGTACTTCCAATGCGGCCTTGCCCGCGGCACAGCTTACCGGATGACCGCCAAAAGTCGTGATATGCCCCAATACGGGATTGTAGGTCAACAAATCCATGATTTTTTTGTCGGCGATGAATGCGCCCAAAGGCATACCGCCGCCCAACGCTTTTCCCAACATCAATATGTCCGGCACGACACCATACTGCTCAAAAGCCCACAGAGAACCAGTGCGTCCAAATCCGGACTGGATTTCGTCAAAGACCAGCAATGTGCCGGTCTCGTCACATTTTTTTCGGATGGCGTGCAGCCATTCCTTGTCGGCTTTGACGACACCACCTTCCGCCTGTACGACTTCCATGACGACACAAGCCGTCTGCTTGTCAATGGCGTCAATTATTTCAGGTTGGTTATAGTCAAAAAGATAGGTCTCCGGCAACAGCGGACGGTAGGCGTTTTTCCAATATTCGCCGCCCATGATACTCAGCGCACCTTGCGAACTGCCGTGGTAGGCGTTACGGAAAGAATAGATTTTAGTGCCGCACGTCGCACGTTTGGCAAGTTTCATCGCACCTTCCGTTGCTTCCGTTCCGCTGTTGGTAAAATAGACGCAGTTCAGCGAATCGGGCAGGTTGTCCACCAACAGTTGGGCATATTCGACTTGCGGCGTCTCGATATATTCTCCATAGACGATGAGATGCATGTATTTTTCGGCTTGTTCTTGCACGGCCTGCACGACTTTGGGATGTCCATGTCCGATATTGCTGACGCTGAAACCGGAAATCATGTCGATATAGCTTTTGCCTGTGTCGTCGTACTGGTACACGCCATCGGCGCGTACCATGTGTATGCCGATGGGCGCGGGCGAGGTCTGCGCGATATGCGCCATGTATTGCTGTCGGAGGTGCATAGTAAAAAAGCAAAAGTAAAAAGAATTGCGAAGCATAATGTATGGGGTACAGGACAATCGCTTTTAAGATTTACATCGTCCCACTTTTTTGTCAACAAAAAAAGTGGCAAAAAGTCAAGTCCGAAAAAGGCGAACTACGCGAAGTGTCTCACGAATACCATTGAAAACACATTTTGGTGTGAGTAGTTTTGGTTACTTTGTATCATGACAAAGTAACGGAGGTTTTTCGCGATATAAAATTTTAAAAGCGATTGTCCTGATTAATTTGTGTATTTGCATAAAAATCGTTACATTTGGACGAATCCATGTTTATTTAGCCAAGCTTACAAAAAATTAATGCGTGCGCATCTATATCTTGCACGGATTTTGTTTTAATTAAAAAACACTGGCCTATTCAACATTTTTATTTTTTAAACCACGAAAGAAAAGAGGAGGTTGTCATGTTCATGAAACTATTTAGAAGGGAAAGAAAGAACCGGAACATATTTGATGTTCCCGCAGTATTGGACGATTTTTATGCTCTGGCACACAAGCTGGGGCAAATGCAAAACGTACAATTCAAGGAAAAAGACGACAACGGCGACAGCATCCTTTGGCGGTTTAACTATAAAGGCAATAAATATACGTTGAGTTTCAGCATCTACAACGGCCTGAGCATCTATACACAGGAAACGCTGCGTTCCAAGGCTTCCAAAAAAGCCGAGGAGGAGCTGGCGGGTGTAGTGAATAGTTATTAATAAGAGCATAATTTAAACCCTATATTAAAAAGATAGTTGTATCTTTGTGTTATGATAAAACGAGGTACAAAACAAAGCCAGGAAACTAAAAGGCACTTGGTGGTATCGTATTTAAAAAAG
>JASGDY010000054.1:0-30584 GCA_047606825.1 Chitinophagaceae bacterium | reverse complement strand
GTGTCGCGTGTGCTTTGAGATGCTGAAACACACGCGACACGCGTGCGCCAACAACAGAGACGTCCATCTTATTACACATTAATACGCCCTAGCAAACAACACTCTTTGCTTCGACGGTTTCCCGGTCAGGATGCAGGTACCATCTTCGAGCGGGTTGTTCAAAGGGATGCAGCGGATGGTTGCTTTTGTCAGTTCCTTGATTTTTTCCTCGGTTTCCGGCGTGCCGTCCCAGTGTGCGGAGATAAATCCAGCCTTCGTGTCCAGGAGTTGCACAAATTCGTCCCAGGTGTCGGCCTTGGTGATATGTTGGTTCCTGTATTGGATGGAACGGTCAAAGAGGTTTTTCTGGATTTTTTCCAGTAGGTCGGTGACGGTTTGCGTCAGGTCTGCCAATGGATAGGTCTGTTTTTCCTTGGTGTCGCGACGGGCGATTTCAACGCTGTTGTTTTCCAGGTCCCTTGCACCGAGGGCGATGCGCAGGGGAACGCCTTTCTTTTCGTATTCCGCAAATTTCCAGCCTGGGCGCGCGGTGTCGTCGTTGTCGTATTTGACGCGGATGCCGGCAGCTTTCAGCGTGGGCAGGATGTCGTTTTCCACTTTTTCGTCGATGGTTTTCTTTTGGTCTTCGCCTTTGTAGATGGGGACGATGACGACTTGGATGGGTGCGATTTTCGGGGGCATGACCAGACCGTCGTCGTCGCCGTGCGCCATGACCAACGCGCCGATTAGGCGTGTGCTGACGCCCCAGCTTGTCGCCCATACATAGTCGAGCTTGTTGTTCTTGTCGCTGAACTTGACGTCAAATGCCTTCGCAAAACTCTGTCCGAGAAAATGCGAAGTGCCTGCCTGTAAAGCTTTTCCGTCCTGCATCAACGCTTCGATGCAGTATGTGTCTTCGGCTCCCGCAAAACGTTCGTTCGGGCTTTTGACGCCACGGACGACAGGAACGGCCATATAGTTTTCCACGAAATCGGCATAGACATGGAGCATTTTTTCCGCTTCTTCCACCGCTTCTTCCCGCGTGGCGTGTGCAGTGTGGCCTTCCTGCCATAGGAACTCCGCAGTACGGAGGAACAGCCGCGTGCGCATTTCCCAGCGCACCACGTTAGCCCATTGGTTGACCAGTATCGGGAGGTCACGGTAGGACTGGATCCAGCCTTTGTAGGTGTTCCAGATGATGGCTTCGCTGGTCGGGCGCACGATGAGTTCCTCCTCCAGTTTGGCTTCTGGGTCAACCATCAGTTTGCCTTTCTGGTCGGGGTCGGTTTTCAGGCGGTAGTGTGTGACGACGGCGCATTCTTTTGCAAAACCTTCGGCGTTTTTTTCCTCTGCCTCAAAAAGGCTTTTGGGTACGAACAGGGGAAAATAGGCATTCTGGTGGCCTGTCTCCTTAAACATCCTGTCCAATACCTGCTGCATGTTTTCCCACAAGGCAAATCCGTAAGGCTTGATGACCATGCAGCCCCGTACGGCACTGTAGTCTGCCATTCCGCCTTTGATAACCAAGTCGTTGTACCATTGCGAATAATCCTGTTCCCGCGATGTGATCTCTTTATTCATATTTTTGTTTCTAAGCTGTTATTTTTTTTCGACAAAAAACCAACAAATGGCGAAAATTCTTCGTACATTTATACAGGAAAAAAAGCAATGTTGGAAATGTGCGCTGCAAAAGTAGTAACTTCGTGCAAGAAATTGGGTCGCTTAAACATTTCAATCTTGTGGAAGTCCAATTTAATTGAAAGAAAGGATTTTTTAAAAGTTGTAGAATCATGAAACGGAACATACTATTGGCAGGGTTGGCAATTGCGGCGTTGAGCAGTTGCACCGTTGTCTACCAAAACCCTAACGCAGGGGTGTCCGGGTCTTCTGACATAGTGCAGGACGAAGGCAACTATGCGTACAACAATACCCGAAACAACAACTCCAACTATAACACCCAAGATGACCTGTTGGAGGGAGATACGGCGAGCGATGGCGAAGAACCGTTGATTACGTTCAACAACAATTATTATGACAATGGTTACGTGTACAATCCCTACTACGTTGGTGGCGGTTTCTATGCCGGCAACCCATTCTGGGGGGTAGGATTGTATCCCGGCTGGAGCTGGGGATGGGATTACTATCCTTATGGCTGGGGTATCGGTATCGGCTTTGGCTGGGGCGGCTACTACGGCTGGGGAAGTCTGTACTATGGTTGGGGCGGCCTATATGGATGGCCTGGCTACTATGGTTGGGGACCCGGTTGGGGCTGGGGTGGTTACCGCCGTTATTATTCTCCGTATATTGTGGGAGGTTGGCGCAGTCATAGAAATTTCCGGTTACCCAATGGCAGAAGTGGGGTATCCTCCGCCAGAAATACGTCCGTCGTCAGTAGCAGTAGAGGTTTTGGACGTGGCTCCGCTGGTGCTGGATTTTCGAGAACCTCCAGTACCAATAACCTTGTTCTCAGAAATATTACATCCAATAACGCCGATGGCCGCGTTACATCCAGCAATGGGTTTACAAGGACTTCGGCACGTACTTATTCGACCACTGATCCGCGTGTCTATAGTGGCGGCACGGGTGTAACGCGTAGCGGTAGTACCAATAGTTTCGGTAGAACTTACGCTGCTCCACAAGGGCAATCTTATAGCAGACCACAGACAACGCAGCAAAGTACGCAACAACGGACTTATTCCGCTCCAGTTCGTAGCTTTTCCTCTGGATTCGGAGGCGGTGGATTTTCACGCGGTAGCAGTGGTGGAGGTTTCTCCCGTGGTGGAAGACGATAATTCTGATAGTTAATAGTTAAGAGTGAATAAAAAGACGGCCGGCAATTGCGAGATTGCCGACCGTCTTTTTTGTAAGAAACGGGTTACGCCAAAGTGAACATCTTACCGTCATTCCGGCTATTGCCGGATGACGGTGATGTATAGCGGGGAGGATATCCCTTCTACGTCAGAAAAAACCGGAATAAGACACAAAGGCGGGCTGATTTTTCAGCCCGCCTTTTTTTATAGGGATATGTTCACTCCCATCGAATAGTGCGTCCCCGCGTAGGGAAAGTAGTAATTGTAGTTGGTCGGCTGAGTGTTGCCGTCTACCCAGTACGAATAAGCGGCACCGTTGGTATAGTACATTTTGTTCCAGGCATTGTAGACATAGCCGATAATGTCAATCTGCTTGATGGTGCTGGTTTTGATGCTATATGTGAGCCGTATGTCCTGGTTGTAATAGTCGTTGATTTTTCTGCTGTCATCCTGCGTATTGTCGAGGTACTGTTTGCCTACGTATTTTCCGATAAGGCTCAGTTCCAGGTTTTGGAAAGGTTGGATGTTGACAACAGCCGAACCAACGATATTGGGCGAAAACGAAATGTCCGTATTGTGGTAGGATACTTCCTGCTGTTTGTCCAGACTGTTACTTTGGTATACGTCATCATAGACGTCATAGTAAGCCGTGAAATCCTTTATCTTGTTTTTGCTAAAGGTGACATTGCCATTGGCATTGAGCCAGTCAGTGAAAGTATAGCCACCTTGCAGTTCAATGCCTGCGCGGTAGCTATTTGGCACGTTGATTCTTGTAAATCCGCCAACGTCGTTCATTTTTCCGGTCAATACCAGTTGGTCTTTGTAGCGCATATAATAGAGCGTGATACCCCAATTGTAGTTTTTTTCGTTTTTGGAAACACCTAGTTCAAAATCATGTAGCTGCTCCCTTTTGGGTTGTTGGTCCGGAGCCGTCTCGAAATCGTCACGTCCCGGTTCTTTGTTGGCCAGGGCGTAGCTGAGGAACGCATTGTAACCGTTGCGGACATAACTGATGCCGACCTTAGGATTGAAGAAATTAAAATTACGGTTGACGAACAATGTCGCGTCGTCGTCGTAGCCGTTGATATCATGCTTGACGTGGCGGTATTGGGCATCCGCAAAGAAGTTCCAATACGAGTCGAAACCATGCAGCCATTTCAGGTAGATATTCTGGTCGTACTTGTGCGCGGGTAGGTCGCCATAATATTTGTAGTCGTTGTCCACGCCGCCGTTTTGGGACCAGAGTACATAGCCGTAATGTTTGCCGTCGTACCGTGTCCATGCGCCGCCGAGTGTCAGTTCATCCGCATTTTTCTTGTATTGTAAGGCAAAAGTCTGCCCATAGAAATAGTTGTCCAGCCATCTTTGGCGGATAAGGTCTGTGGTATTGATGGTGTCGCCTGTCGCAGGCACGTAAGGTTCGATGCCATAGTCCGTATAGCTTGCATCGGTTTTATATTCTTGGTAATAGCCGTAACCTCTGGACAGGAATGAACCGACATTGAGGTTGAGGTATTCCCCGAGTTTTTGGTTCCAGAACAATTGATAGTGGTTTTGGACATAATTGTCAGTCTGGTCATTGTAAAAAGTGCCGTCCGATTTCAGCCCCAATTCATTGTAACGGCGACCGAGCGCGGGGTCTACGATATTCCCTTCATAAACACCGTTCCACGCCTGGTAGGTTTTTTCCTTTCCCGCAATGAAGTTGAATTTGATGGAAGTCTTTTCGCTTTGGTATCCCATGGATAAAAACAGCGATTGGAGTTTGCTGGAAGCCCTGTCGATATAACCATCCGAACTGATATGGCTCAGCCGCACATCTGCATAGTAATGACCGCCAATCAGGCCCGTGCCGGTGGAGACTGTGTTTTTCCAACTGTTGAACGAACTGTAAGAATTATTGATATTGGCGTAGGGCAACGCGTGGACTTCGTTGGTGTTGATGTTGACGGTCGCACCAAATGCGCCCGCGCCGTTGGTGGACGTGCCGACACCGCGTTGTATCTGTATCGACTGTGCGGACGAGACCACATCCGGAATGTCCACGAAATAGGCTCCCTGGCTTTCTGCGTCATTGTAGGGAATGCCGTTGATGGTAACGTTGGTCCTGGATGCGTCCGAACCTCTGACCCGGATGCCCGTATAGCCGATTCCGTTGCCCGCATCGGAATTGACGACAACAGACGGTGTCTCGTTTAGGATGTATGGCAAATCCTTGCCGGTATTGACTTTCGCTATTTGCGCAGCGGTTATTTGCGACTTGGCAAACGGTGCTTTGTCCGAGGCACGCACGGCACGTACTTCCAAAGGTTCCAATGCGTTGTCCGCGTCTTTGAGTTCGATACGCAATGGCTGGAAACGTTCTCCGAAATCCACGGTCTGGCGATAAGGATTTTTTCCAACTGTCAATATCAACAATTGGACTTGCTGGTGTAGCGGAACCTTGTCCGTCGCGAAATAGCCGGAATCATTGGATTGTAGGCGTATCGTCTTGATGTTTTCGCCGCTGATTGTAATGCTGGCGTGGCTTACAGGCGTTGTGCCTGCATAAATGTTTCCAGAAAACTTGTTCTGTGCGTGTGAACTGATGGCTGCAAAAAGTAAAGACAGCACCGTTCCAAAAAATGCTTTTCTCATTTGAAAAAAATTTGAAAATGATTAAATGGAACAGGAAATAAAACGCTTGTGGTCGGCAGGAAAAAAGCCCGTGCGGGCAGATTGTACTGAAGCCTTCCCTTCGCAGGAATTACCCTGTTCAGGTTCAACGGGTAATATCTCAGCCGTCAGCGACAGCACCCCGAGGAATCATTCGGCAAAATAAAGCCGAAAAATCGAGAATATGAAATTTACGTTAGGAAGCAAGATTTTGTAAACCAGGTTTCGAAGCCATCCATAAAAAATACCCAATCATAAAAAACGCTCTTTCAGTTCCTTTGTCGGCAGCCAGCATTCTTTTTTCTTTCCAAACCATTTGTAGCGGTTTTTTGCTATAAAACCATAAACCGCATCTCTCATGGTTCTAGGGACGATGCGCAGCCACGAAACGACGGTGTACATGCCGCCCAATTGTCGGGCAATCATCAGTGCAGCGTCCGATTTGATGTAAGTGTGGTTGTTTTGGATATACACAATAGAGGTAAGTTGATGGTTGTCTAAACCGCCAGTTGCGGCCAATATTTGCTGTCCGATTTCCGACTGCAATGCAGCAAAGCGAAAAATTTTCTGCTTGTCTTTTTTGATGATGAACTGCACCGTGCGGCTGCACAGGTTACAAACCCCGTCAAACAATACAATATGTTGATGGCTCGTTGTTTCCATTGTATTTATTTGGCCCGTAGCCAAGGCAACGGGTTATTCAAGGTTGGCGGTATTGTGTTTACATAAAATTGTTCATTTCTTCCCGTACAGTCTCCCGATAGGCGGGAATCTTCAGTCCTGCGACCTGCGAAGCTAATCTCTTTAGGTTCTTACATCAGATTCCTGCTTTCGCAGGAATGACGGTAAGGTGTTCAGATTTTTTATGACACATTTTTATCCACCGTGAAGTACAATTATTCACTGTCTTCTATTTTTCCGATGAAATCCTGCACATCGTTTTGCAGTCCGCTCATTTCGACTTTCATGAGGAAAGGGATTTTGTAGTGTTTGGCAATTTTGTCGGCGGCCTCGCCGAAATGCTCGCCCCAGTTGCGGTTGCCCGTGGATGAGACAGAGAGGATTTTGTCTTTGTTGTTTTTGACAAATACGGTTGTCGTAAGCGGTATGTTTCCGATGCCGATGGTAAACGTAATGAGGTGTCCTGGACGTTCGACTTTTTCCTTGGGATTGATTTTGATGATTTCCCAGTCGGGTCTTTGTTTTTGTACTTTTTCTACAAAACGCTTGGTATTGCCAGTCAGGCTGTCATAGTAGATAATCATTTTTCATTCAAACTAAACAAACTGTCCACAAATTCATGTTTGTCAAATACCAGCAAATCATCTATTTTTTCGCCGACACCGATATATTTCACGGGAATCTTGAACTGGCTGGCAATGGCCAAAACCATGCCGCCTTTGGCCGTGCCGTCCAGTTTGGTAATGGCAAGCGAACGTACATCGGTCGCCGCGGTAAACTGTTTGGCTTGTTCAAGTGCGTTTTGTCCGGTCGAACCGTCGAGTACGAGCATCACGTCGTGTGGTGCGTCTGGGATGACTTTTTGGATGACGCGCTTGATTTTGCTCAGTTCGTCCATCAGGTGTATTTTGTTGTGCAGACGACCCGCCGTGTCGATAATCACGACATCGGCGTTTTGGGCAACGGCACTCTGCACCGTGTCAAACGCGACGGACGCCGGGTCGGAACCCATTGCCTGTTTCACGATGGGCACGCCCACGCGTTCGCTCCAGATGACGAGCTGGTCCACCGCTGCCGCACGGAAGGTGTCCGCCGCGCCGAGGATGACGCTTTTGCCGGCTTTTTTGTAGTTGTGGGCGAGCTTGCCGATGGTCGTGGTCTTGCCGACACCGTTGACGCCGACGACCAATATCACGTAAGGCTTTTTGCCTTCGGGTGTGGCGAAGTTTTTAAAAGATTCGTCACCCGCATCCGCGAGCAAACCCTCGATTTCGCTTTGCAGCAATGTATTGAGTTCCGACGTTCCGACATATTTGTCCTTGGCGACGCGCGCTTCGATGCGTTTGATGATTTCCAGCGTCGTGTCCACACCCACATCCGCCATGATGAGCGCGTCTTCGAGGTTGTCCAATACTTCGTCGTCCACGGTGCTTTTGCCCGCAATCGCCTTCGTTATTTTGGAAAAGAAACCTTCCTTGGTTTTTTCCAGTCCCTGGTCGAGGCTTTCTTTTTCTTTTTTTCCAAATAGTGTATTGAAGAAACCCATATAAATTGTGTGAATAGTTAAAAGTGAATAGCGGTGCTAAGGCAAAAGTAAAAAAACAAAGCTTCAGATTCATTGCTGACTATTGACCGCAAAGCCCCCGCCGCGGCGGGAGACTGTGCGGGGAAGCATACTTGTTGACGGGTTACATGAAACATGCAACTTGCAACTATGCAACTCCCCATTCCGCTGGATTGTCGCGCCAACTATGCAAGGTTGCTTCCGCCGATTCGGGGACAGTACCATTGCTTTTGGCGAGTTCGATTAGGGCGGTGTAGTTGGTCAATGATTTGTATGGGACGTTGGCGGTTGCGAAAGCGTCCACGGCTTTCTGGAAACCGTAGTTGAATATCGAGACCATGCCAATCACGTCCAGACCTTCTCTGCGTAACACTTCCACGACTTCCAAACTGCTTTTGCCCGTGGAGATAAGGTCTTCGACGACGACGACTTTCTGTCCTTTTTGAAATACTCCTTCAATCTGGTTGCCAAGTCCGTGTTCTTTGGGTTTGGGACGCACGTAGATATAGGGCAGTTTCAGTTGGTCGGCCGCCATTGCGCCCCACGGAATGCCCGCCGTGGCGACACCCGCCAGTACTTCCGCATCGGGATACAGTTCAAATATCACGTCACACATTTCGCTCTTGATAAAATCGCGGATAAAAGGGTAGGAGAGCACCTTGCGGTTGTCGCAATATATCGGGCTTTTCCAGCCACTTGCCCATATAAAAGGCTGGTCCACACGCAGCCTGACCGCACCAGCCTGCAACAATTTTTCCGCTATGATTTTTTCACCTGAAAGAGACATGTATGTTATTGTTTTGGGTGACGAAGTTAGGTCAAAAAAATTGTAAGTGATGCGTGTTAAGTTTTGAGTTGCGGGGTATTGTCCGCAAAGTCCGTTACCTATGGCACTGCTTCGCGGTCGCGGCTACTTCGTGGTCGCGTTCGGGAGGCTATGCGTGGAAATACGGTTTTAACCACAACGACATGTCGGCACGACGATTCACAACATTGTATTATGTCGGTGTCGTCGTGCCGTTCCCGTCAAAAAAACGCATAAAAGAATGATTCCCGCAAAAAATTAACGTACGTTTGAAACAAAAAAAATCATGGAAAAACCCAAGATAATCGCTGGCGGCGGACTTGTTTTCAATCCTAAAAACGAGCTGTTGATGATATTCCGGTTGGGATTTTGGGATCTGCCCAAAGGTAAATGGGAAGAGGGCGAAACCATTGAGGAGTGTGCCGTCCGCGAAGTGGAAGAAGAAACAGGACTTCACGACGTCCAACTCGGCAAATTGGTCGGTCTGACCTACCACGAATATTTCAACAAATACACGCAGGAAGACGTCATTAAGGAAACACATTGGTTTGCCATGTCCATAACCGATGAGCAAGTACCCACGCCGCAGACCAGTGAAGATATCGAACAGGCTGTCTGGGTGCCATTGGATGCTGTCGACGAAAAATTGCCGTTGGCGTATCCGACGATCCGGGAAATCGTCAGTTTGGTGAAAAGTTGATGGTGTGATGCGCTGGCTTATGCCTCAAACCTTATACCTGGCGTCGCGTGTTCCGAACTTTTTTCTTGCTTGCTTGTTAAGCGTAAAGTAATCGGCGATCAATAAAGTTTAAATTTTTAGACAAAAAAGATGGGCAAAAACATTATCGTATCCAACAGGCTTCCGGTCAAAATAGAATCTTCCGACGATGGCTATGCGTTCCGGTTGAGTGAGGGGGGACTGGCGACAGGGTTGGATTCGGTTTTCAGTAAAAACCCTGAAAATATATGGCTGGGCTGGCCCGGATTGGCGGTGAAAGGCGAAAAAGACATCCATTTTGTCGAACAGGAACTCGCCAAAAGACAGCTCAAACCCGTGTTCCTCAACAAGAAAGACATCGACGGTTTTTACCTTGGCTTTTCCAATGCGACGTTGTGGCCGATATTCCATTATGCGCCCAATTTTGCACGTTATCGTAGTGCGGAATGGGAATCCTACCAGCTTGTCAACCGGAAATTTGCCGACGCCGTCGCCCCGATATTGGAAGACGGCGACACAGTGTGGATACAAGACTACCATCTGTTGCTCCTGCCGCAGATGGTGCGCGAAATGGGCAAAAAAGTGTCCATCGGTTTTTTCCAGCATATTCCTTTTCCGTCGTTTGAGATTTTCCGGTTGATTCCTTGGCGCAAGGAGTTGCTCAACGGTATGTTGGGTGCTGATTTGCTGGGTTTCCATACGATTGACGACGTGAACCATTTTTTGGATTGCTCGATGCGGCTGCTGGAGGCGACGGTCGATTCCAATATCGTGCGTTACAACAAAAACTTGAGCGCGGTGGATGCCTTTCCGATGGGTATCGATTTTGAGAAATTCAATACAGTCCTACCTTCCGAGGCGAAAACGAAGAGCGATATTGCTCTTTTGCGCCGACAGTTTGGCCAGCAGAAACTGATTTTGTCCATTGACCGTCTGGACTACAGCAAAGGAATATTGCCGCGTCTGCTGGCGATTGAGCTGTTGTTTCAGGAACATCTGGAATACAAAGAGAAATTTTCCTTGTTCATGATTGTCGTCCCGTCGCGCGACACGATATACCGCTATAAGGAACTGAAAGATGAAATCGACAAAATTGTTGGCGATATCAACGCGCGTTTCAGGACGATAGGATGGACGCCGATACATTATTTTTACCAGTCTTTTTCGCCGGATTACCTTTCGGCATTGTACCAGATTACGTCCGTCTGTCTGGTGACTCCGATGCGTGATGGGATGAACCTTGTGAGCAAGGAATACGTTGCCAGCCGCAGCTCCAATGACGGTGTGTTGATATTGAGCGAAATGGCAGGTGCCTCTCGGGAACTATACGACGCGTTGATCGTTAACCCCAACGACATCCGCCAGATTGCCGAAACCATCATCCAGGCTTTTGAAATGCGACTGTCAGAGCAGCAAGTGCGCATGGCCAAAATGCGCGAAATCGTCCAGAAATTTGACATCAGCCACTGGGTGCGCATCTTCATGGCAAAACTACATGAGGTGAAACAGCTACAGGAATCGTTTACCACGCGCAATATGGACAAATACCTTCCACTGCTGGTCAAAGACTATAAGGCTGCGCAACAGCGGGTTTTGTTCCTGGACTACGACGGTACGCTTGTTGGCTTCAATACGTCCATCGAAAAGACCTTCCCGGACAAGGAATTGTATGCGATATTGGAAAAACTGTCCTCTGACAAAAGAAACCATATTGTGCTCATCAGCGGTCGCAACCATGAAAACCTGGAAAAATGGTTTGGCGGGCTACACGTAGACCTGATTGGCGAGCATGGTGTCTGGACCAAATACCGCGGGAACGAATGGGAGAGTGTCAGCGGGATTACGGATGAATGGAAAAAAGACGTCATGCCCGTACTGGATACCATTACCGACAGGACTCCCGGCTCTTTCATCGAGGAAAAAACCAATTCCCTTGTCTGGCACTACCGCAAAGCGGATGTGGAACTAGGAAAGCTCCGCGCCAACGAGATTCTGAATGACCTGAGTTTCATTATACGCAACAAAGGATTGCAGTTCATGTACGGCGATAAGGTCGTCGAAATCAAAATCGCCGAAATCAGCAAGGGAAAAGCCACTGGCCGTTGGCTGGGAGACCATCAACCACTGGATAGCGCTTTTGTCATGGCAATTGGTGACGATACGACGGACGAGGATATGTTTGCCATCTTGCAGTCGCCCAATGACTATACGATAAAAGTGGGACAGAAAATGTCCCATGCCAAATATTACGTGGAATCGTACCTCGATGTCAGAAAACTGTTGAAGCTATTGACACAATAGACCTTCTTGCCCCATATAGTATTCTACGCTTGTCTCGACTATGGCGAGAGGATGCTTTGCAGGGAAGGAATAGGAATATCATGTATTGTTGCAGTTTTGCGAACGTGAAAGCCCGGATGCTCAAATTTCGGAATCAACCTCCCCAACCCCATTCCAAAAACACGGGCATCGCTTCTTTCCAGGTCGGTACATCGTGTTTCCCGTCTTTTATTTCATAGTAGCAGATATCGCGTTCGGTGCTGTAACCTTTCGCAGACAAGGCTTTGATGATATCCTGCGTGTCGTCGATAGAGTCGATGGTGCCGTTGTTGTTACGGTCGTTGGTCTCGTCCTGCGTGCCGCATTCAAAAAAGAAACGGTGCGGGAAGAGCGGCGCGGTCGAGGTGTTGATTTTGTGCAGCATGATCCTGTCGGTTGCATCGTTGTATTTCTTGTCCGACAAGTCGCGGGAACGCCACCAGAAAGAACCGGAAAAAATGCCCACTTTGCCAAAAAACTTCCCCTGTTCCCATGCGATGTCAAACGCAGACAGTCCTCCCAGCGAAAACCCTGCAATATGCGCCTGTACGTTGTCGATGAACGGATAGTGCTTGAATGCGTATGGAATCAGTTCGCGCAATATAAACCGCGTATGGCTGTCCGCGAGGTTGCCCTCGTTTTTATAGTTGGGAATACGGGATGTGCCATATTCCAGAAGGCGTTTTTTGCCCGCATGTATGCCGATGACGACTAGGAGCGTGGCGCGCTTTTTTTTGTAAAATGCAGAAAGTATCGACAGGAAATCCATTTCCTCCAGGATCTGCCCATCGTTGAACAGTAGCATCTCCACTTGCTGTCCAAAAGGGATTTTTCTCGGGAAGTAGAAATCAACTTCGACCGATCTGTCCATGTGCGAGGATGCCAGTTGTATTTTTTCTTTTTCCCAGTCTTTCTTGTAGAGCCTCATCGATGTTGTCCCAGATTGTATGATGCTGCAAACGTACATGAAATTTCTCATGCGTGTACTACGCAAAGGATGCTTGTCGCGCCTAAGGTGAGGTCATGGGAGTTACTTTTGCCGGATAAAAGACATTAAATGTGCAAGAGAAAAGTAAACGTAAAACGTTTTTCAAGATGAAATGGATTTTATGCAGCGCACCTGCTTTTTTTACTTTAGCCTTTATGCTTATTCCTTAATTTCGACCATTCATAAAAAGTACAGAAAGTGATCAGCAACGAAACCATTGCACTCAACTTTTCGCTATTGTCCAAGCTCATGGAGATACATGGCGAGAATCCGTTCAAGACCAAGTCCTACGCCAATGTCGTCCGCACGATTGACAAATATCCCAAGCAACTGGCGACCATGTCCGTCAATGAAATAGCCGCCATCAAAGGCGTTGGCGATGCCATCGCCCAAAAGATACTGGACCAGATTGCGACCGGACACTTGCCACTGCTGGACGGATACCTTGCAGAAACCCCTGCCGGTGTCGTCGAAATGTTGCAGATTAAAGGTCTCGGCGCGATGAAAGTCCGGACCATCTGGAAGGAACTCGGTATCGAAACATTGGGCGAACTATTATACGCCATCGATGAAAACAGGTTGCTGCACTATAAAGGTTTTGGCGAAAAAACACAGGAAAATATCCGTCAGGCGATAGCGTTTTACCAACAAAGCCAAGGTCTGTTTTTGTATGCACAGGTCGAGCCTATCGTCCAACAAATTGAAACGCAGCTCAAAAACAATTTTCCTGACAAGACATTTTTCCTCTGCGGAAAATTTCGCGAGCAGCAGGAAATCATCGACCGCATAGAATGGGTTTCGGATGCGGAAAGTGCCGACATCGTTACGTTTGCCGCGAAAAACAACTGGACGGTAATAGAAAACGCCGACAGTTCCATCCATTGTTCGACACCGGAAAATGTACAACTCGCGTTCCATCTCTATTCCAAATCAGCCCTGGCACTGCAACTATTCTTACACACAGGTAGTGCGGAATTTCAAGATGCATGGAAAAAAGAATTTGCCGCTTCTTTGGACCTGCCGTTGGAAACGGAAGTCGATATCTTTGCGAAAGCCAATACCAGCCTGATTCCTGCCTATCTCCGCGACTATGCTGACAGCATCGAAAAAGCAAAAAACAACCAACTGCCCAATACCATCCAGGCCAGTGACATCCGCGGCATCATCCACAGCCACAGCACATGGAGTGACGGAGCTGGCACATTGCGCGAAATGGCGCAGTACGTCCAATCCATCGGCATGGAATACCTCGTCATCAGCGACCACAGCCGGTCTGCTTTTTATGCCAATGGTTTGGACGAGGACAGGGTGGCGCAACAACACCGCGAAATAGACCAACTCAACGCGGAACTCGCACCTTTCCATATTTTCAAAAGTATCGAGAGCGACATCCTGTACAATGGCGATCTGGATTATCCCGACGAGGTACTCCAGTCTTTTGACATTGTCATCGCCTCGGTGCACTCCATACTCAAAATGGATGCAGAGAAAGCGACATCGCGTGTATTGGCGGCTGTTCGTAATCCTTACACTTCGATATTGGGACACATGACAGGAAGGCTGCTGTTGTCGCGCGCAGGTTATCCCGTAGACCACGAAGCCGTCATCGCCGCCTGTTTGGAAAACGATGTAGTGATTGAATTAAATGCCCATCCACGCCGATTGGACATTGACTGGCGTTGGTTGCGTATGGCACTGGATGTGGGCGTATTGACATCCGTCAATCCCGATGCACACTCCACCGAAGGCTGTAACGTCATCCGATACGGTGTATCGGTCGGACAGAAAGCCGGATTGACCGCACAACAAAACCTAAGTAGCTACACGCTGGAAGATATGCACGCTTTTGTACAAAAGCAGAAACAAAAAAGATGATTTGGTAATTTGAAGATTTGATAATTATATTTTAATCCAATCTTTGCTCTATTGTGTCTTTGCGTGAAACACTTTTTTACTTTTACCTTTTTACTTTAAAAAAAAATGGACAGAATCATTAAAATAAAAGAAATGCTGCAAACTACGCCGAAAGACAGTTTTCTCCGTCATGCGCTCGCATTGGAATATATCAAAATCGGCAAAAACGCAATTGCAAAAGAAGTGTTTGAACAGCTATTGACCGACGACCCGGACTATGTCGGTTCGTATTACCATCTCGCCAAACTATTGGAAGCCATGAACGACAAGGATGCCGCCATCCATTGGTACGAAAAAGGAATGGCCATTGCCAAACAACGCAACGAAAGGCACGCCTACAATGAATTACAGTCCGCGTACGAAGAATTGATTTATTAACTAAATAAGGTAGAAACGCGGAATATGTAACTATCTTTCTATCGGTCGCCATGCCTCCGGTCAGAAGACCGATAAACAACATATTGTAATAAACCTTTTTGAATTATTCTTTGTATTGATAAAATAAAAAGCTTGTTTAGGATTTTCCAATTTGGATTACGGCGAGCTTTAAACAGCTAAGTATTAGTCATTCCCATTTTTTACTTGTACCTTTTTGCTTCTTATTTAACAATGGATATTACAGACATCACCGGAAAAGTTATATTGAACAACGGCACACAAATGCCTTACCTTGGTTTGGGCGTCTATAAGACAAAAGATGGGAGGGAAGTTGTACAGGCAGTACACGACGCACTCGATATCGGCTATCGGCATATCGACACGGCCGCGTTTTACAAAAATGAAGAGGGTGTCGGCGACGCCATAAAAACATTCGGTATTCCCCGTTCTGAAATCTTTATCACCACAAAGGTTTGGATTGATGACATGGGAACGGAAAAGACGTTAAATGCTTTTGAAACGTCCCTTAATAAATTACAGACCGACTATATCGATTTGTATCTCATCCACTGGCCCGTGCCGCAGTTATTGATAGAAACATGGAAAGTGCTGGAAGGTTTATACCAGAAAGGAAAAGTAAAAGCTATCGGCGTCTGCAATTGCCTCGAACACCAGATTACGGAAGTCATGGACCAGAGCTCCATTAAACCGATGGTTCTTCAAAACGAATTCCATCCAAGGCTCGTACAACCAACACTACTTTCCTTTTGCAAAGAGCGCAACATACAACCGGAAGCATGGTCGCCACTGATGCGGGGCAAAGTCCTGGGCAACGATATTATTCTGGACCTATCCAAAAAATACCAAAAATCACCGGCACAGATTGTGTTGCGCTGGGACTTGCAACATGGCGTGATTACCATTCCCAAAAGCACGCACAAGGAACGCATCGCAGAAAATGCCGATATTTTTGACTTTGAACTCTCTCCTGACGACATGGCAAGAATCGATGGTCTCGACACCGAAGAAAGAACAGGTGCGCATCCCGATCATTTCATGGAACATTTTGGGTTGCAATGATGGAGGCAGACCTTGCGGGCCTAAGCTTGTTTATCTTTTCCATCCACGAACCGCGTTACCAACATCGCGCTCGCCGTATCGCCCGTAACGTTCAATATCGTTGCAAATGGATCGACCAAAGTCCCAATCGCCATGGCAATCGTCAGTGTCTCAATCGGCAGATGGTAGACGGAAATAAAAAGAATCTCACCAAGGTAACCGCCATTGGGAATGCCGCCCTCGACCATACTCACGACAATCGTAATCAGAACCGCAATTGTCAACGTATCGAGTTCCTCAAAGGGTCGATGGATGACCGCAAATACCGTGGCAATCTTGATGATGGAAGAAATGGCCGAACCTTCCTTGTGCAGCACGCCGCCAATCGGAATGACCAGTTCGCGTATGTACGCCGGGATGCGCATCCGCTCCGCCGCCTGTAAGTTGACGGGGATGCTCGCGATGCTGCTGCACGTGCCCACGGCAGTAATCGTAGGTTCTATATTGTTTTTCCAGTAACGGCGCACAGTCTTGCGCCCACCCCAGCAAAAAGCGTAAATGGAGAAAAATAAAACATAATAGACAATGCCGACGCCGTGGTACACCGCCAACGCCTTGCCGTACACGCCAAACATCTGAGGTCCCAGCACGCTTATCTGCGTCGCCATATAAGCTCCCAGTCCGAAAGGGGCGACTTTCATGATAAGGTCCAGCAACCGTGTCATCACTTCCTGTCCGGAAAATAAAAATGCTCGAAACGCTTCTCCTTTTTCCCCTGACTTACTGACTGCAACACCAATAAGTGCGGAAAACAACATCAACGCCAACATATTGCCTTTGGACAACAGGTTGTAGAAGTTTTCCACCGTCAGCATCTGGGTAATCTTGTCGCCAACGCTCACCGGTGTCTGTTCCTGTACTTTTTCTAGGCTGTTCACCGGACTGTGGATAGGGAATAGTTGTACGCCTACAATCGTCAACAATCCCGCGACGACAATCGTACTGACAAAAACGGCGAGCATCGCGCCCATAAGCCTTCCGACTTTGTTTTGTGAACGGTCGATATTGGCGATGCTGGAAGAAACGGTGAAAAAAATCAGCGGCACGACCGCCATCAGGAGCAGGTTCAGAAAAATATCGCCTACCGGTTTCAGAACCCATACTTTCTCCTTGAAAACCAAGCCCAGTACGCACCCGGCGAGTAACCCGGCGAGCAGTACCAGACTGTTCCCAAACCTTTGAAGCAACGTACTTTTAGCCATCTGTACGCAATTAGTGTTTATGAATGAAAGTTACAAATTCCAGGATAGTAGATACGCCGCGCTTTGCATGAAACGACAACTTGCAACCTATAACTGTCCACCGACCACCGTTTTCTACACCGCCAACGCGGCAAACTGTTTCTCAACCTTTTCGCAAAGCTGGGAAGAGACCATCTTGCCTGCCTGCTCGATGATATTGCGGAAAGCCTTGTCGTTGCTGATGCCGTGGCCGATGACGACGGGTTTGTCAATGCCCAAGATCGGCGTTCCGCCATAGTTTTCGTAGTGGAAGCTTGCAAAGAATCCATCTTTTTCGACTTTTCGGTGTACGGCGATTTCGTAGATGGACTCTGCCATTTTTAAGATGACATTTCCCGTAAAACCATCACAGACGATGACGTCAGCCTTGTTCACAAAAAAATCCCGGCCTTCCACGTTCCCTACAAAATGGACACGGTTATTGGCTTTTAGCAAAGGATATGTGGCCTGCGCCAGGTTGTTGCCTTTGCCTTCCTCTTCGCCTACGTTGAGCAATCCGACGGACGGATTTTCTATATTCAAAATATGTTGTGCATACAGGCTACCCAATATGCCAAACTGGTTGAGGTACTCCGGTTTGCAGTCGGAGTTAAGCCCTACGTCCAATATCAGTCCAGTCGAGCCGTCGAGTCTTGGGATAAACGTCGGAATCGTCGGACGCAATATGCCTGGGATTGTTTTCAGCATGTACATCGCGCCGACCATCATCGCACCGGTACTGCCTGCCGACGCAAAAGCGTCGATCTTGCCTGTTGACAGCAAATGGAAACCAACGCCAATGGACGATTTTGGTTTTTCTTTCAACGCCTTGGTGGGATGTTCGTTGAATCCGATGACATCGGGTGCATCGACCAACTGCACGTGTGGATTGTCCGCCAAGCCATGCTCCTCCAGCAAAGGCCGGACTTCGTTTTCTTTTCCAATGCAGGCCACGACATCCGGATACAGGTTATTTTCAAGGTAAAGCTTCAAGCCTTTTACTGCTTCCAGAGGCGCGTGGTCGCCCCCCATCATATCTAATCCTATCTTTGTTGACACAGTATATATAAAAATTAGTGTTAAGTCAAAAGTAAAAAGCCAAAAACAAAAAGCCAGGCCGATTGTCAGTAAATATCATAAAATACCTTTAATAGTTGATATTTTTCACTTGGTTTAACATTGGTAAATACGATATTGTAAGCGCAATGTAATCAAAATCATCGTTTTTGGCCGCTAATTATTTGTAAATAAGCATTTCCTACCTAACCTCATACCAACGACAAAAGGTATTGACACCTAAGTGTCAACACCTTTTGTCGTTGGGCTACATCTTTTGTAGGATAACTATGCTTTCAAAGGTGCTTTTTCGGCAACGAGCTTGCCTTTGTAGTACAGTTTTCCCTCTACTACGTGTGCACGGTGGCGAGGATGTATTTCGCCGGTTGTGTGGTCTTTGCTCAATGTAACGACTTCTGCCTTATAATGTGTTCTTCTTTTTGCGCTTCTCTGTTGTGAGTGTCTGCGTTTGGGATGTGGCATAACTGATTATGATTTAAAATTTTTACTATTGTTTATTTTTTACTTTAACCTGGAGACAAAGTTACTATTCTTCGTCGTCCAGATCTTTAAACTTATCCAAATCTTTCCAGATTGAATTTTCTTTTTTTGCTATCTCGTCGGCTTCGTCGGCACGGCGTTCCATCTGCGCAAGTTTGGACAACACTTCGGGATTGCATTTGGCTTTGCCGTCTGCGTCCTCACCACAATAATGTTGGTTCGGAATACTTAGGTTGACAAATTCATAAATCCAGTCCGAAAGTTTCAGATGGCTCTCTGTACGGCTGATGTAGTAGACATCCGGATCGTCTTCTTTTTCGTTCATGACGTTCGGCTCTTCTACCATCTTCACAATGATATTGAACTCGTCCCACAGGTGCAAGGTCAATGGATTGCCGCACCTATCGCACTGGGAACCAACGGTTCCGGAAATATCAAACGTTAAAAGTATGAATCCATTTTTCTTGTCCAACGTCAGCTTGACATCTGCTTGGCAGTTGTGGAAATCCTGCTCGCCGTAAGACTCAAAGAACTTATCGTCTATCCGATATTCAAACTCATGAACGCCTGGCTTCAATCCAACAAATGCAATGTCAAATGCTCTGCGGTTACCCATGGTCCAAAATTTAGGGTGGCAAAGGTAATCATTATTCGTGAATATGGAAAATTTAATCTTTCATTTGTTAGTGGTTGCCAGTTGTAAGTTGTCGTTTCACGCAAAGTCTCCCTTGTCGCAACGATGGCGGGAGGGGACTGTGCGGAGAAGGAGGTATGCCTCCTCATACACCACGCCGACCTGCAACTTCCGTCTTATTGGCTACTTCCCTTCCATCACAACCACCGGGACGATCATTTCCTCCAGGCTCAGTCCACCGTGCTGGAACGTATCGCGGTAATAATTGGCGTAATAATTATAGTTGTTGGGATAGCAAAGGAAACCATCTTCCTTCGCAAAAACGAAACTGCTGTTGATATTGGGCGTCGGGAGTCCGGCGTCCGCCGGATTGCGAAAGGCAAAAACCTCTTTCGGATTGTAGTTGAGGTTACGACCATGCTTGTAGCGTAGGTTGGTAGTTGTCTGTTTGTCACCGACAACTTTGTAAGGTGTATGCACGCGCACACTGCCGTGGTCGGTCGCGATGACGACCTTAGCGTCCTTCCCTTCCAGTTTGGACAACGCCTGGCGCAACGCGCTGTTGGCAAACCAGCTTTTGGTGATGCTTCGGTAACCGACCTCGTCACCTGCCAGCTCTTTCAGTACTTCCATCTCTGTGCGGGCGTGGCTCAGCATGTCTACAAAATTGTAGACAATCACATTCAGGTCGTTGGACATGAGGCTGTTCATATTGTTGACCAGGTTTTGGCCTTCCGTGTGGTTGAGTATTTTGTTGTAGCTCATCTTGATGTCGCCGAGTCCGGCTCTTTTCAACTGGCTCTGGAGGAAGGCCTCTTCATGGAGGTTCTTTCCACCCTCGTCATCGTCGTTTTTCCACAAGTCCGGGAATTTCTTTTGGATCTCGACAGGTAAGAGCCCTGCAAAAATAGCGTTGCGGCTATATTGCGTACAGGTAGGCAGCGTTGCGTAGAAAGTATCTTCCTGTACCAGCCGGAAATGCTCCAACAGCAACGGCTGTATCGTCTTCCACTGGTCGTAGCGCAGGTTGTCAATCAACACAAAGAACACGGGCTGTTGCTTTTTCTTCAACAACGGAAACAGCTTGTGCCGCAACAAGGTGTGGCTCATCACCGGTGCTTCCCCGTCGCGTGCATACAGCCAGTCGGCATAGTTGCGCATGATATATTTGGCAAATTCCGTGTTGGCTTCCCGCTTCTGCGACTGGAAGACTTCCATCATCTCGGCACTGTTGGCCTTTTCCATTTCCAGTTCCCAGTATTCCAGTTTTCGGTAGATGTCCATCCATTCGTTGTAGTCCATGCTACCGTTCAACGCCATGAACAGTTGTCCAAACTGCTGCTGGTAGGCGGACGTCGTTTTTTCCGAAACCAGCCGCTTGTTGTCCAGCAGTTTTTTCAGCGAAAGCAATACCTGGTTGGGGTTGACGGGTTTGATAAGGTAATCGGCAATCTGGCTGCCGATGGCCTCGTCCATCAGGTTTTCCGTTTCGTTTTTGGTAATTAGCACGACCGGCAGCGCATGGTGTATTTCTTTCAGTTGCGATAGCGTTTCCAGTCCGCTCATGCCGGGCATCGACTCGTCCAGCAACACAATGTCGGGGGGCATTTCCTTTAGATTTTCCAATGCGTCAAAACCATTGGTATAGGTTTCCACCTCATAGCCCTTTTGTTCCAAAAACATTTTTTGCGAACGCAGGCTGTCTATTTCATCGTCGATCCAAACAATCTTGCCTAATGACATGTGCTGATACTTTTTTTAATATAGAATCGAACAAAGTACGTCAATGTTAAGGAAAAAGCAGAGAGGTAAAAGTTAAAAAACACGCACTGCGCAACACCCAATGCTGAAAGTGTAACATCTAACACTTGTTTTCGGTTTGTTTTCAAAAGTATGCATTTCAAATCCTCAAATTATAAATTTCCTGTACGTTTGTATATCCGAACCACGAATCCCGGGATTCGTGGTTCATCACGCGTAATCCAAAATCTGTATGTCTGCCGGAAAACAGTATCCGAAAGAAATATTCCGAAAAATCATCAACGATCCCGTCCATGGTTTCATCACGATTGAAGACCCGGACATATTTGCCATCATCGCACATCCCTATTACCAACGGCTGCGCCGGATTAGGCAGATGGCACTCGCGCCACTCGTCTATCCCGGTGCCGTACATACAAGGCTTCTGCATTCATTGGGTGCTTACCACCTGATGGGCCGCGCCGTGAACGAACTCAGGGCCAAAGGCATCGATGTCAGCCCGGAGGAAGAATTTGCGGTCAAGGCTGCAATACTGTTGCATGACATCGGCCACGGTCCTTTTTCGCATGCGTTGGAACATTCCTTGATACACGGTATCAGCCACGAGGAAATCGGACTGAAAATCATGCAGCACCTCAACAAGGAAATGGATGGCAAACTGGATCTCGCCATCCGCATTTTCGCAGACCAGTATGACAAGCCTTTTCTGCACCAACTGATCAGCGGGCAGGTCGACATGGATCGGCTGGACTACCTTTCGCGTGACACTTATTTTACGGGCGTCAGCGAGGGTATCATCGGCTACAACCGCATATTGCAGATGTTGACCGTCAAGGACAACCAGTTGATGATCGAGGAAAAAGGTATTTACAGTATTGAGAAATTCCTGATTTCCCGGCGACAGATGTATTGGCAGGTGTACATGCACAAAACGGTGCTGGCGGCCGAGAAAATGCTGGTCAAAATCATGCTCCGTGCCAACGAACTGTATTCCCAAGGCGACAAAAAACTGGCAATCGGTTCGCCCTTGGATTTTTTCCTGGGCGGTTTTTCGGGCGCTCTCGGCACCCGCGAGCTTGACCTTTTCTGTCAACTGGACGACAACGACATCACATTTGCCGTGAAAAAATGGAGTCGCCACACAGACCCTGTCCTGTCCTTGCTGAGCAAAAACCTACTCGACCGCCGCCTTTTCAAATGTGTGATACAGGCCGACCCGATAGAGGCCGGGTTCGCCAATGCCAAAAAACAGGAGCTGAAAGAAACGATCGGATTTTCGGACGAGATGCTGGACTATTTTGTCTTCACTGGACAGGCGACCAACACGATCTACAAGCCCACGGACGAAAGCATACGTATCCTCTTCAAAAACGGCAAGGTCAAAGATATTTCCAAAGTGGACAATCCTCTGATTTCTAAAACGATATCCGCTCCAGTCGAAAAATATTATATCTGTTATCCTAAAAAGTCGTGGCGTGATGAGGTTTGAGGCGGTTATGGGTTACAGGAGCGAGGTCGGATTCAGGTTCTAGACCGTAAGACCGAGGTTGCCATATCGTACCGTCTCCGTTGAGCGTGGTCGACGGAGCGTGTCGTCTCCATCTTTACAGTCTCCTCTGACCACCGACCACTGATTACCGACGCCTGACCACTGATTACCCCTAAATTTCAGCCACTCCCCCAGAAACCCTATATTTGCCGTCCGACAGAAATGGAAACAACGTTGTTTTCCGTTACAAATAACCACTGTATGCAATTTACCGCGACACAAATAGCCCAGATGATCCAAGCCAAAGTGGAAGGCGACCCGCAGGTCACCGTCAATGGTTTCGGAAAAATCGAAAATGCTAAGGAGGGAGAGCTAGGTTTCCTTTCCAACCCTAAATATGAAGAGTTCCTTTATACGACCAACGCTTCTTTGGTAATTGTAAATGATTCTCTGGTTTTAAAACATCCCGTAAAAGCAACGTTGCTCCGCGTCAAGGACGCTTATGGTGCTTTTGCCATACTCCTCGACGCTTATGCCAAGTTAAGGGTTTCGCATCTGAAAGGTATCGAGGAGGGCGCATTTGTCCATCCTGATGCCAAGGTCGGCAACAATGTCTATATCGCGCGTTTTGCCTATATCAGCGCAGGTGCAGAGATTGGCGACAACACAATCATATACCCCGGTGTATTCATCGGGGAAAATGCCAGAATAGGGAAAGACGGCATCCTCAACGCCAATGTCAGCGTGTACCACGACTGTATCGTCGGGGACAACGCTATCATCCATGCCGGAGCAGTCATAGGTTCGGATGGGTTTGGCTTTGCACCGAACCCAGACGGCACTTACGCCAAAATACCGCAGATAGGTATCGTCGTCATTGGCAATAACGTAGAAATCGGCGCCAACACTGCCATAGATCGTTCTACGATGGGTGCGACCGTCCTACACGACGGTGTCAAAATAGACAACCTCGTGCAGCTTGCGCACAATGTCGAGATAGGCGAAAACTCGGTCCTGGCGGCACTTTCGGGAATCAGCGGTAGTACCAAGCTTGGCAAAAACGTCATTATGGGCGGTCAATCCGGAACTGCCGGACACCTGCATATTGCCGACTTCACCAAAGTAAATGCCCAGAGTGGGGTCAACAAGAGCATTACCAAACCCGGAACATCCGTGACAGGATCGCCTGCCTACGATTACATTCCCATGGTCAAGGCGCAGGTGGTCGCAAGATATCTTCCCGAAATGGAAAAAAGACTGAAAGCTCTCGAAACTGAACTTGCCAAACTGAAAGAAGGACTCTTGAAATGAATTTGTTTTCATGTTAACGAGAAATAGTTTCGATTTAAATTGATACAAGCGTTGAGCAATAGGCAATAGATATTTGGTCATTTTTTACTTTTGCCTTTATACTTTAACTTAATACTATGGAATTGAACTTTAATCCAGACAAGCAACACACAATCGCATCAGACTTTTCATTGGAAGGTGTCGGCCTGCACACTGGAGCTAGCATCAAATTAACGATAGCTCCTGCCGCTCCCAACGAAGGCATCCTGTTCAAAAGAATCGACCTTGATGGACAACCGACCGTAAAAGCAGACTGCGACAAGGTCGCCGACACGAGCCACAACACCACGGTCCAACAAGGAGAAGCCAAAGTCAGCACGATTGAACATTTGTTGGCAGCCTTGGTCGGTTCGGGTATTGACAATGTCGTCATCAGTCTGGACGGTCCGGAAGTTCCCATATTGGACGGAAGTTCAAAACCTTTTGTGGATGCCATTGAAAAAGCAGGAATCGTCGAACAAGAGAGCGATAAAATATGGTACGAAATCACGGAACCGATTACCTACAAGGACCCGGCGACCGGCACTTCCATCACGGCTGTACCCTGCGACCATTTCTCCGTTACTTCCCTGATAGATTTCAATAGTCCCGTTTTAGGTTGCCAGTATGCCAACCTGGACAACATCGCTGACTTCCGCAAGGAAATAGCAGCATGCCGCACTTTTACTTTTCTGCACGAAATCGAACCTCTGCTGCGCAACAACTTAATCAAAGGAGGGGATCTTGACAACGCCATCGTCATAGTGGATAAAGCCGTATCGCCTGAAACGGAAGGCCATCTACGGGTGCTGTTCAAAAACCGAGAAGACATCCAGATTCCACAACAAGGCTACCTCAACAACAGCTCCCTCAAATATCCAAACGAACCCGCAAGGCACAAACTTCTCGACGTTATTGGAGACCTCGCACTCATCGGAGTTCCCATCAAAGCGAAAATCATCGCGCATAAGCCCGGACACAAAAACAATGTCGCTTTTGCAAAAGCCGTCAAACATTACATCAAAAAAAACAAACAAAACCAAGACATTCCCGTGTACGACCATACCGTTCCCCCGGTCTATAACTACGCGGAAATACAAAAAACACTGCCGCACCGCTATCCGTTCCTGCTGGTGGACAAAATCATCGAAATGTCCGATACGCACATCGTCGGACTGAAAAACGTCACGTTCAATGAACCTTTTTTCCAAGGACATTTCCCCAACAACCCCATCATGCCCGGCGTCTTGCAGGTAGAGGCATTGGCTCAGACCGGCGGCGTACTCTGCATCAACGCCATGAATGACGGCGCACAATATGACACCTATTTCCTGAAAATAGACAACTGCAAATTCAAACACATGATCCGTCCCGGCGACACCCTATTGCTCAAGATGCAACTGAGTGCACCCATCAGACGAGGCATCTGCGAGATGCACGGGACAGTCTATGTCAACGGAAAGCTGGCAACGGAGGCCGATCTCGTCGCCCAGATTGTCAAAAGAAAGCAAGATTAATGTCATAAACGGAAATAGTGTTCAAACATTAATTTTTTCTTCGCATTTCCGACTATCTTTGCAACCCGGTATGCAGACAGAACAATTATTGGACATTAGGTATGGAGACCATCGTGTCAGCGGTATGGGGCTGCTCTACAAAGAAGAGCGGCAGATGCCCGACACGGTTGACCTCTCCATATACAGATATGACGCCAGGGCTGTCACTGACAACCATAGCAACGACCACGGTATTATCAATTACTACAACAGCAGCATCCCGCTCCGGCAGAACAAATCGTTAAGCTTAAAATTCTGTCTGCATGGCAACTGTTACTGTCCAAAGGATTGTACCAAATGCACTGTCAGGGAGGAATGCTCGACAGTGGATGTGTTTGAGTTTCAGTTCAATCCATTTTTCCTGAAAAAAATGGTCCCCGGCACCTCCGACAGTATGTCCAAGAGGGAAAAAGTACTCGCATTCAAATACCCTAACTCTTTTACCAGAAACATCCCTGTTGAGGACAAGAAACGCAGCCTGCTCAACTTTCTTCTGGACTTCGAGGGACACGGCGACTCCCTCGACAACCTACTCCTCCATTCCAAGGTCAATGAATTGCTACTGTACAGTATGGAGGCATTGCAGGATGACCAGGACGACACGATGGTCTGTCCCTTGTCCATCGAAGCCGATTTCGTCAACCGTCTCTTTGATGCCAAACAGATACTGATGGAAAACATCAGTTCACCCATGACAATCAAAGAACTAAGCCGAAAAGTTGCCATGAACGAATGCTACCTCAAAAAAGGGTTCAAAAACCTCTTCGGCACCACCATATTTGAATTCTACCAAAAAGAAAGGATGGCACACGCCCAATATCTTCTCTACGAAAAAGGGCTCAACGTCACGGAGGTTTCTGAACTTCTGGGCTATTCTTCCATCTCACATTTCTCTACTGCTTTCAAGAAGTTCACGGGCTTGAGGCCTTGTGAGCTACTGTTCAAAGCTTAAATCAGCCGTTTGCTATTAACTTTTTGCTTTAAGTCAACTTCTAACAACTATATTGGTCGCCGTTGGCTAACCGCCGACAGCTAATAGTTAACGGCTAAAAAAGTATTATTGTAAAACAAACATAAAAGTGAAAAAGAACATTTTCGTATTGGCAGCACTGGCGACGTTTTCCCATTTCGCTGCACATGCCCAGGATCTAGACAGGCAAGTCTCAGAAAAACTCAACAGGGATCTCTCCGGTCTCGGCAAAAAAGGCGAATGGTATTTCTCCTGGGGTTACAACAAGGAGTGGTACACAAGTAGCAACCTCCACATCAAACAACCTTCCTTAGGCAATGACTATACCGTCGTAGGTGTAAGGGCTCACGACAAACCCGGTTGGGACCATGGTCTTTTTTCCAAAGGGCTGACCATTCCACAATATAACTATCGGCTTGGTTATTTCATCAAGGACAACTGGGCCATCGAGATCAGTTTTGACCACACCAAGTATGTCGTATCGACCAACCAGCTCCTCCATATCAAAGGAACCGTCAATGGGCAGCAGGTCGATGAATTTATCAGCAACCGGCCCGATGCCAATGGCCAGCGCTACCTTGAATACCAACTGAACAACGGTGCCAACTTCCTGATGGCCAATCTCGTCCACAGGAAACATCTGACCAATTTCCATAAACCTTGGTTTGACGCCTCTCTCTTGCTCAAGGGTGGCGTGGGCGTAATGGTTCCTCACGTAGATGCCAAAATCAACGGCCTACAAAACAATGCGGACTTCCAGTTCGGTGGTTTTGGTGCGGATGCGGAAGCAGCGCTAAGGGCGACTTTCTGGCGTCATGTCTATTTGGAATTTGCCAATAAGGTCAACGGTCTCGCCTATTCCCATCTGCACATAGCGGAAGGCAGTGCCAAACAGACTTTCGGTGCCTACCAGATCATATTGAGCATTGGCGCGACCATCCCTGCAAAAGGTTCAAAACCGGTGGTGAATCCGTAGGTGTAGCATAGTGCCATATATGTACAATGCGAATCAAAAGCCGAACCAGATATATGTGTCGGTCCTCTACGTCGTAACGTTACATCATGATTAAACCTATAAGGTTTTCAAAACCTTATAGGTTTTTGTGTAAAAAACGCCTTCCGAACCGAACATATAGACCGTATCCAACCCATGTACGCATTACTATCGGTACTTCTTTTCCTTTCCCACAACAAATTTTTCTAGGAAGATTTAAACTTTTTAGGGAAAAAAACATCATTCCCTTACCTTTGCGCGCAAATTGGGTAATTTGCATTTTTCAGGTAGATTGCTTCATTTCATTCTTTTAGAAAAAGACTCAATAATAATTGTCAATTTATGGCTAATTCAGGTAAAATCCTACAAATCATTGGAGCGGTCGTGGACGTACACTTCCCCGACTCGGACTCTTTACCGGAAATCTATTCTGCACTGGAAGTTACCAGACCTAACGGTGAAAAAATCGTTTTGGAAGTCGAACAGCACCTCGGTGAGGACAGTGTGCGTACGATTGCGATGGACGCTACCGAAGGACTGGTGCGCGGCATGGATGTCGTCAACACCGGCGCGACCATCATGGTGCCGACAGGCGATGAAGTGTTGGGCCGCCTGTTCAACGTAACGGGAGATCCGGTTGACGGCATGGCTGCGGTGAGCAAGGCCAAAGGTCGTTCCATCCACAACCTGCCTCCAAAATTTGAAGACCTCAGCACTTCTACCGAAGTGTTGACCACGGGTATCAAGGTCATCGACTTGATTGAGCCATATTCCAAAGGTGGCAAAGTCGGTCTGTTCGGTGGTGCCGGCGTAGGAAAAACCGTATTGATTCAGGAATTGATTAACAATATTGCCAAAGGCCATGGCGGTCTTTCGGTATTTGCCGGCGTGGGCGAACGTACCCGCGAAGGTAATGACCTTCTCCGTGAAATGATCGAAGCAGGCATCGTCCGCTACGGTGAAAAATTCAAGGAAAGCATGGAAGAAGGCGGTTGGGACCTCAGTGGTGTCCAGAAGGACGAACTGAAGGAATCCAAAGCCACATTCGTGTACGGTCAGATGAACGAACCTCCTGGCGCACGTGCGCGTGTTGCCTTGACCGGGCTGACATTGGCGGAATATTTCCGTGACGGCGACGGCGAGTCCAAAGGCCGCGACATCCTGTTCTTCGTTGACAACATTTTCCGTTTCACGCAAGCAGGTTCCGAAGTATCCGCGCTCTTGGGACGTATGCCGTCCGCTGTGGGCTACCAACCTACGTTGGCCACGGAAATGGGGCTTATGCAGGAACGTATCACGTCCACCAAAAATGGTTCCATCACTTCCGTACAGGCGGTGTACGTACCCGCGGACGACTTGACCGACCCGGCTCCTGCCACGACATTTGCACACTTGGACGCGACGACGGTACTCGACCGTAAGATTGCCGACTTGGGTATCTATCCGGCGGTTAGTCCGTTGGAATCCACTTCCCGTATCCTGACACCGGCGGTCGTAGGCGAAAAACACTACGAATGTGCCAACAGGGTCAAAATGATACTCCAACGCTACAAAGAATTGCAGGACATCATCGCTATCCTCGGTATGGACGAGCTCAGCGAAGAGGACAAACTGACCGTAGGCCGTGCGCGTAAGGTTCAGCGTTTCCTCTCCCAACCATTCCACGTAGCCGAACAGTTCACCGGCCTGAAAGGCGTATTTGTCAGTATCGACGACACCATCAGAGGTTTCAACGCCATCATGGACGGTCAGGTGGACGATTATCCGGAAGCGGCTTTCAACCTGGTCGGTACATTGGAAGATGCCATCGAAAAAGGCAAGAAACTGTTGGCGGAAGTGCAGGGATAATATTTTAATTTGATGATTTGGTAATTTGATAATTCAAAAACATTACCAAATTATCAAATTACCAAATCATCAAATCAGGAAAATATGTTACTCGAAATATTAACTCCGGAAACCAAGGTGTACAGTGGCGAGGTCTATGGCGTACAGATGCCCGGACAGGACGGCTTGTTTGAAGTACTGGACAACCATGCACCGATGGTAAGTGCCTTGGGCAAGGGAAACATCAAAATCCTTACTTCCAAAACCGCTGGCGCACAGGAGCATTACGCTATCGACGGTGGCTTTGCCGAAATCCTCAACAACAAGGTGACGGTGCTCGCCGAAGGGACTTCCTCCAATGGCTAGTGTTAAGTTGAAGGTAAGAAGGCAGAAGTAAAAATTGCCCAGCACCCAACGCGTAGTGCCGACGGCTGGACAAGCGCGATAATACAAAGTGTCTTTTTACATTGGACATTGCAGGATTAAAAAATAAATATTTTGGCTAAGAGCCAATAGCTAATGGCTATTGGCTTTTTTCACTTTTCACTTTATCATGGACAAGCAGATTATTTACAAGTACTTCGATGACTTCACCGACAGACAGAAGGAACAGTTTGACGCGCTGGCAGACCTGTACCTGGACTGGAACAGCAAGATTAATGTCATCTCCCGGAAAGACATCGACAGCCTCTACCAAAAGCATGTACTGCATTCGTTGGCAATCGCCGCGACAGTCAATTTTGCAGATGGTACGCAGATAATCGATATTGGTTCGGGTGGCGGCTTTCCTGGCATTCCATTGGCGATATTTTTCCCTGATGTCGAGTTTCTGTTGGTGGACAGCATCGGAAAAAAACTGAAAGTCGTCGATGCCGTAGCGGAAGGTATCGGTCTGCAAAACGTCCAAACCCTGCACACCCGTGTGGAAGACATAAAAAACCGAAAATTTGACTTCGCCGTATCACGCGCCGTCGCTCCGCTCTCCAACCTTTGGTACTGGTCCAAACGACTACTGAAAAAAACAGGACAGTCCAGCATCCTCAACGGATTGATTTCCCTCAAGGGCGGTGACCTCGCCCAGGAAATCCACGACAGCGGCCTTCGCCCCAAGATAAAAGAGATTTCCCATATTTTTCCTGAGCCTTATTTCCAGGAAAAATACATCCTGCATGTCCCCATTTAATATTTGTAGAGACGGACGATTGTCCGTCTTTATGTTTTATATTGCATAAGGTTAAAAGATATAATAACGGTTGTCGCTGGCGCACGCGTGTCGCGTGCGCGTCAACATATCAAAGCACACGCGACACGCGTGCG
>JASGDY010000053.1:0-4041 GCA_047606825.1 Chitinophagaceae bacterium | reverse complement strand
TTTTGGCAAGGATGCGAAGAAAAACAAAATGCTACTCAAAGAGTATCGACAGGCTTAGAGAAGCAATGGCTATGCTAATATTGAAAAGAAATAATCAATTAGATATACTTAATTAACAATACCAAAAAATCATATATATCCATAACGGTTTTTAATTTCTTTAGCCACTAATATAGGACATAAACCAATTGCATCAATATAAAATTTACCCCAAAGGGTAGTTTTCTCAAAAAACTCCCGTTAGTTGACGGGAAAACAAAACAACAGGTTTTAACTTTTCATATATAAATTTTTTAAATTATGCTTACAATTGTTAGATTAAAAAAAAGAGCTATTTGATTTAGCCAAGTTTGTAGTGAAGGAAAACCATATCCACCACCTTTTGACACCCTACATCGAAACGGACAACATGGAGGAAATAATGACGGTCTATTCCGAGGATGTCTCCATGTACGAAGATTCATTGTTTTATGCCGTTCTTGATGCCAACAGCATTGTCGGTTCAGTTAAGATTACACGTTGGAATGGAACGACAATGCTGCCCATCCAAAAACTGTTTGGTATTGATGTACACCAATTCACAGCGACAAAGGGAATAGGCAGCATCTGGCATGTAGGTCGTTTTGCCATTGCCAGAAAGCAAGGAGCTCTTTTGTTGAAACAACTGCTCACCGTGGCGATTTCCACTATGTGCAAGGACCAAAACTGCATCATGGTTGCGGAATGTGACCGAAAATTTGTCAAGGTGTTGAACATGGTCGGTATCCAGACTCAGCAACTGGCACCATCCGTTTTTTATCTGGGATCTGAGACGCTTCCCATCTATTCCTCCTATGAGTGGCTTTCCAACTTTCTGCATCAAAACGTACCAAGCTTTAGTATGAGCATGGAAAAGAATTAGTTGCACCCAACCCATTGTACTTCACAAGGCATAAAAAAGTGCATTTCTTCCCGCAAAGTCTCCCTACCTGTATCGACCATGGTGAGAGGAGACTGGCGGAGAAGAAAATAAATAACCCAAACAATTTCATAAAAGTGATTATCCTTCCATTTTTTGGACGATAACGAGCATATTCACTACTTTTAACCCACAAACAGCAGACAATGGCCAAATATATATGGGGTGTTTTTCTCTTTTTCGCATTGTGTTCCTGCCATAAAAAGAAAAGCAACCAGAAAAAAGATTTATACAAGGCAGAGACTTTTTTTGACGTGTTCAAGACGCTGCGTTTCCCTTACAACGTTGTGGACACGGCCATCGCATCGCGCGCCGACACGACGACGATACCCACGGATGTCCTGAAAACGCGGATACCCGATTCCGTCTCCAGCAAAATATTGAACCCTCACACGATAGTGCATCCAGTTGGGAAAATTGACTTGTCCGAGGTGCGCTATATCGTCCTGTCACTGCATACCGGCACCAAAATAAGCTGGTACGTGCTGACATACGACAAACAAAACAAGTTCGTGACATACATGCCCTTGCTCAACAACCAATACGACGATGGTTACCGCCATTCGCTGAGCATCAACCAAGAGCCGACATTCACGCTGGGCAAAACGAAAAAGGACAGCAAAGACAACAAGTTGTACTCCAACGAGGGATTTGGCTACAACACGGCAACACACCAGTTCATGGTAGTCATCAACGATACTAACGAAAACCTTCCCGAATCGGACAAGATATACGTGTCCATCGACTCTCTCCCTAAAACATTCCCGTTCAGCGGCGACTATAAACAGGACAAACAAAACATATTGGTACTGCGCGACGGCTCCCGCGACGGCGAATACCTTTTCTTCTACCATTTTGACAAAACGGACGACGACCCGTCCGCCAAAGGCGAAATCAAGGGGAAACTCAAAATCGTCAGCGAAAACCACGCGATATACCAACAGGGGGGCGACCCGTGCGTCATCGACTTCAACTTCAAGGACAAAAAAGTCCACGTAAAAGAAGAAGGCAACTGCGCCAACTACCGCGGCAGCAATGTCCAGTTTGACGACACTTTTACCAAAATCGCCTACAAGGACGAAAAAGAAGAACACAACGACAAGAAAAAGAAAAAATAAGACACCCTATCTCACTAACCACAAAAACTTTTGAACACACGATGAACGTAAACAACTTTACGGGAAACTACCCCATTGAAGACAGATACAGCAAGCGCGTCGCCTATTTCTCGATGGAATTTGCCGTGGCGCAACCTTTGAAAATATACAGCGGCGGACTGGGTTTCCTCGCAGGTTCGCACCTTCGGAGCGCCTACGAGCTGAAACAGAACATGGTCGGCATCGGCATCCTCTGGAAATACGGCTATTACGACCAAGGGCGCAACGAAGACCAGACCCTGCGCGTCGATTACATCCAGAAATATTATAGTTTCTTGGAAGACACGGGACTGAAATTCACCATCAAAATACACGATACGGACGTGTGGGTCAAGGCTTATTTCCTCAACCCAGACACATTTGGCACGGCACCCCTGTTCCTGTTGACGACCGACATCGAAGAAAACGATTTTGTCTCGCGGACCATCAGCCACCATCTGTACGATTCCAACGAAACGACGAAACTCGCCCAATATATCCTGCTCGGCATGGGCGGCGGCAAACTATTGGACATCATCAACTTCAACGCACAGGTCTACCATCTCAACGAAGCACACGGGCTGCCCGTCGCGTTCCATTTGTTGAAAAAATACAGAAGTGTCGAAAAGCTGAAAGAGCTATTAGTATTCACAACACACACACCCGAAGAAGCGGGCAACGAAAAACACGACATCAACCTTTGCCGCACGATGAGCTATTTCGGGGATCTGCCTTTGGACGAAGTACGCAGGTTGACAGGCACCAAGGACGACAGTTTCAACCTCACGTTGGCTGCACTGCGTTTCGCACATATCGCCAACGGCGTTTCGGAACTGCACGGCAAGGTTTCCAACGCGATGTGGGACAGATACGACGGCATCTGCCCGATCATCTCCATTACCAACGCGCAGGACTACCTCTACTGGGCAGACAAACAACTATACCAGGCAAAGGACGAAAACAACGCCCCGGCTTTTGCCGACAGGAAAAAATACCTGAAATACAGAACCTTTGAAATCGTCGCCGACCAGACAGGCAAACTATTTGACCCCAACGTCCTCACCGTCGTGTGGGCACGGCGGTTTGCGGGATACAAACGTGCGGACTTTCTCCTACGCGACAGCCAAAGATTTGAAGCTCTCATCAACAACACGCAATATCCCGTCCAGATTATCTGGGCCGGCAAACCGTACCCGAAAGATTACGACTCCATCAACGTGTTCAACAACCTCGTCAACATCAGCCGCCAATATCCCAACGTCGCTGTATTGACAGGCTACGAACTCCACCTGAGCAAAAGGCTCAAACAGGCTGCCGACCTCTGGCTCAACAATCCACGCGTGCCACGTGAAGCCTCCGGCACTAGCGGTATGACGGCTGCGATGAACGGCGCCGTCAACTTTTCCACGGACGACGGCTGGATTCCCGAATTTATCAAGGACGGCGTCAACGGCTACGTCGTGCCGCAGGCCGACTACCAACACAAATCGATCGCCGACCAAGACGCGGAAGATATGGAACATGTCTACGACATCCTCAACGACAAAATCCTGCCGACGTACTACAACCAACCCGACCAATGGCGCAGTATCGCCTGGAACGGCATGGAAGACGTCAGAAAACAATTCAACAGCAACCGCATGGCGGACGAGTATTATGAAAAGCTGTATAGATAGTAGTATTTTGGAATAGAAACAGAGCAGTACCAAAGCGATCTTGGATGCTACAATAACGTGAGTTCGGGATAAGAAAAAGTCATCATAATTTGATTTTAAATAAGTTATGTTCTTTTGCCTTGATGCAAAAGAACCAAAAAATCAAGACTGTATTGAATTAACTCAAAATCAACGCATAAGTCGGAAATAAAAGAAACTCACTACGCTTCGCTACGTTCAGACAACTTTTATTTCTATCGACTTATTTCATTGATTTTCTTAACGTTAATTC
>JASGDY010000052.1:0-12513 GCA_047606825.1 Chitinophagaceae bacterium | reverse complement strand
GCGCACGCGTGTCGCGTGTGCTTTGAGATGCAGAGGCACACGCGACACGCGTGCGCCAGCGACGACTTGGCTAACATTGCACTAAACTATCCATCCCTTGTAGAGTATTCCTTAACAAAAAAATAATATGTTCGTAGCCGCAAAATAGCAAGAAAAAACAAAACTACACCTATTGCCGTCCTAACAAATTTTCAGCAAACACTGTTTTCTTAAAAATTATCGTTAAAAAGTCCCTATTTTTCGCCTTTGGAAAAGAAATTGGTTGACAATGTGTGGCGATGTTTCCTAAATTCGCCCCACTTTTAAAAATTTAATAATTCGTATGCAAACTGGAGCGGATATTGCACAATTGAGTGAAGAAATTGCCCAACATGCCATTTTTGTGGACAATTTGCGCAAGGAACTCGGACACGTCGTCGTCGGACAGTCGGCAATGGTTGACCGTCTGTTGATTGGATTACTGAGCAACGGACACGTGTTGCTGGAAGGTGTTCCAGGGCTTGCCAAGACATTGACTATCAAGGCTTTGTCACAAGCAGTACAAGCCAATTTCAATAGAATTCAGTTTACGCCGGACTTGTTGCCGGCCGACGTTATAGGTACGACCATTTTTAACCAACAGAGCAACCAGTTCCAGGTAAGGCGCGGACCGATTTTTGCCAATTTCATCTTGGCCGACGAAATCAACCGCGCTCCGGCAAAAGTGCAAAGTGCGTTGTTGGAGGCGATGCAGGAGCGTCAGGTCACAATCGGCGAGGAGACATTCCGACTGCCCCAACCATTCCTCGTATTGGCGACGCAGAACCCTATCGAACAGGAAGGAACCTACCCGCTCCCCGAGGCGCAGGTAGACCGCTTCATGCTGAAAGTCGTCGTCGGCTATCCCAACAAGGAAGAAGAGCAAATGATTATCCGCCAACAGGTCAACGGCATCGAATTGCCCAAAATCCGTCCGGTCGTTTCCTTGGAGGAAATCCAAAAAGGCAAGGAACTCACGCGCCGTATATACATGGACGAAAAAATCGAAAAATTCATCATCGATATCGTATTTGCTTCCCGTTATCCCGAGCAGTACAACCTGACCAACCTCAAGCCGTATATCAGTTTTGGTGGTTCGCCCCGTGCGAGCATCAACCTGGCGTTAGCCGCCAAGGCGCACGCATTCATGGCGGGACGCGGCTACGTCATCCCCGACGACGTGAAGACGATTGCCAAGGATGTCATGCGCCACCGCATCGGTATCACCTACGAGGCAGAGGCCAACGATATTACTCCCGAAAAAATCATTACGGATATCCTTAACGCCGTGCAGGTTCCCTAAACGTTTCCGCATTTTTTGACATGGGAATATTCAGCAAGAAAAAAAGAACAATAAAGCACGCGGACGTTTCGCTTTCGGCGACACCGACCGTGGCGGAGATAGCCGCCCGTGCCAAAGAGCTGGACCTGCGCACACGCAAACTGTCCATGCAGCTCTTCTCAGGCGCGACACGCTCCACCGCCAAGGGACGGGGTATGTCGTTCAAGGAAGTACGCCAATACCAGGCTGGCGACGACGTGCGCTTTATCGACTGGAACGTCTCGGCGCGTATGGGGCACACCTACAGCAAAGTGTTTGAAGAGGAAAAAGAACTCAACGTCATCGTGCTGGTCGATGTGAGCAAGAGCAACCTTTTTGGGACTTATGTGCAGTCCAAGAAATCGCAGATCGTCAATCTCGCCGCGGTGTTGTGCTTCGCTGCCGTGAACGAAAACAACAAGGCCGGCATGATGTTTTTTTCGGACAAGACCGAAAAATGGCTGCCGCCGAAAAAAAGCCACCAGCAAGTGCTGTACATGGTGCGTGAGCTTTTGGCTTTTGACGCTACGGCGACGACGACCAGTATCGCGCAGGCACTCGACAGCCTTAACGCCACTTTGCGACAGCGCAGCCTCGTTTTTATCATCAGCGACTTTATCAGTCCGGGATTTTTGGATGCGCTGCGCGTCACGGCAAAACGCCACGACCTGGTCGGCGTGCAGGTTTTTGACAAAAGTGAACGGCGGCTTCCCGACATGGGGCTGGTCGAGATGGAAGACTGGGAATCGGGCAGGACTTTGCTGATAGACACGAGCAATCCGATAGAACGCAAATTGTACCAAGACCAGTTTGACCAGCGTTACCTCGGTCTTAAAGAAGCATTTAAGAGCTGCGGTGCGGAGTTGATGCAGGTCGCGACGGACGACGATTATATTGAAAAAATCAAAGCGTTTTTTCTGAGGAGATGATAATAATAACAAATTTTAATAGTAGGAATATAAAATACGAGATTGCTTCGCGTTGCTCGCAATGACGCTGATTTTTTTAAGCGTTCTTCAAAAAACAAGAACGTCATTGCGAATGAAGTGAAGTAATCTCGTCCTGAATTTATACAACATAATTCCAAAAAGTTTGAATGGCATTTGCTTTACAATATACTAAAAGACAGCAATCTAAATGGTCGGTGAAGACACCGACCATTAGGGCTTTGGGCATCTTTGCAATCTGGATATTGGCGGTACTGATACTGCCCATTTTTTCCCGTGCGCAGACGGGCGAAGCGACGCTCGACCGACAGCAGATCGTATTGGGCGAACAGGCGCAGCTGCGCGTGAAACTGGCGGACGTTCCCAATGGATACAATGTCGTTTCCTTTTTCGGTTGGGACAGTAGCGTACACGTGGAAGTCATAGAGAGAGGCAAAATGGACACTGTCAACCTCAATGACCAATATACCTACATCCAGGACTGGAAAATCACTTCTTTTGATTCCGGGAAATGGGCATTGCCCATCAGTGGCGCGCTTTTGCAAAACCAGCAGACTGGTGAAAAAAAGGAAATCAAAATAGACTCCGTTTATATCGACGTGCTGCCCGTGGACATTTCCAATATGAAGGATTACCACGACATCAAGGACATATTGACGGTCAAGTATTTTGACGTGTTTTGGATTGTCGTCGGTGTGGTCGCGTTGGTTGTTTTGGTGTTGCTGTTTTTCCTGATTCGTTATTGGGTCAAACGTCGGAAAAAGAAACCAGTTAAGCTATTAAAAATCGACGGTTCGCCTTTGGACTGGGCTTTGGCGGAAATCGGCAAGCTGCAATCACAGACGCTTTCCATGTATCAATATTTTGGTAGTCTGAATGGCATCGTGCGCACGTACTTGCAGGAGAGGGCCGACTTGCCGACCTACAAGGAAACCTCCGACGAACTGATATTGCGGATGCGCGAGCACTTCAGCACAGACGTAGTCGCCGACAGCTTTTATCAAAACCTAAAAATGATGGACGCGGTAAAATTCGCCAAATACGTCCCTTCCGAAGATTTTAAAAAGAAAACGACCGACGAAATCGTCGATTCCCTGAAATGGTTTGATAAGAAAATAAACGCTCCTTCCAACAAATAATGGTTACAGACTGGTTACGACATATTGAATTTGCCTATCCGTGGGTGCTGCTGCTATCGTTGCTGTTGCCTGTGCTTGCTTATTTTTATTTCAAGAAGAAGGCAAAAAACATGGCGACGTTCAAGGTTGGGCATATTGGCGACAACCACTACAAAAGCAACAAAGTGCGGCTGCGCAATTTTCCTTTTTGGCTGCGGCTGCTGGCTTTGTTTTTCCTGATTGTGGCGTTGGCCCGTCCCCGGCAGAAATATGTCGAGACCGAAACGACGGGCGAGGGTATCGATATCGTCCTCTGTTTTGACATCAGCGGCAGTATGACCGAAAGGGATTTTAACCCCAACAGGCTGGAAGCGTCCAAGGCCGTCGCCACGCAGTTTGTGGACGGGCGACCCGGCGACCGTATCGGGATTACGATATTCAGCAACCTGAGTTTTACGTTGACGCCTGTCACGGCCGACCATGCGCTCGTGATGCAACAGATTGCCAATATACAGGCTGGCATGTTGGGTGAGGAGGGAACGGCGATTGGTTCAGGGCTTGCGACCAGCGTTGACCGTCTGCGCAACTCCAAAGCCAAAAGCAAAGTCGTCATCCTGTTGACGGACGGTGTCGATTTTGGCGGTGCTATTTCGCCCGACGTGGCGGTCAACATGGCAAAAACGTATGGCATCAAAGTCTATACGATTGGTGTGGGCAGTATGCAGGAAGTGGACGACCCCGGTGCCGGAGGAAACGGCCGCAGAAAATTGGAATTTAACGAAGGCTTGCTGCAACAGATGGCGGCAGCTACCGGCGGCAAATATTTCCGTGCGGTGGACGGCGACGCGCTCGCCGGAGTCTATGCCAATATCAACCAATTGGAAAAATCCAAGATAGAGGTAAAGACCTATAACCGTTTTGTGGAACTGTATCGCCCGTGGCTGTTTGCAGCCATTGTCTTACTCGTATTGGAACTGTCGCTGCGCAGTACGGTTCTCTTCCGTTTTCCTTAGAGACGCACGATTGTGCGTCTCTACAAACAAAGGTTAGCGCACCCCGACCGAGAAAATAGTACTTTTCTGTAACTAGCTACACCCATGCATGCAAGTGGAAATTTTATACCGCACGCTGCATAAAATGTGTATGACAAAAGTATACGTGCTAGCGTGTTCATCATCCAGAACCGTCATTGCTACGGTAAGCGACAAGACCGCTCACATTTTTATCCATTGTAGGGTATGAAGGTATAGCAAAGATTATTATAAATTTTTTTTGCAAAAAGCACGCGTTTTTTGTTGTTTTCCCTATCTTCGTCTGTCAGTATTGTAATGTTGACCTTTGCTAGGAAACATCTATTGCACCTATCTATCTATGATTAAACGCCATTTTCCCATGGCAGATATTTTGGTTTTGATGCGACGTTTAGGTTGTCGTCGGGCAACCTGGATGCGTTAGTTATATGTTTACGACACACAATTGTCGTTTTGGACAATTGTGTGTTTCTTAAAATTTAGAAGTGACGGCCCTGATTGTCTAATCTGGGGCCTTGTTTTTTATCGTCGTTGGCGTTTGATTTCACACGATATGCGCCTGTATCCTGCAAGTTAAGCCTTCCGCATTAGCATTTTCGCCGTTATTTGCGCTATTTTTGCGACGTGAGACGAAAAAAAGAAAGAATCATACTGGAAGACGTGTTGATAACGGACTATGCCGCCGAAGGTAAGTCGCTCGCACGTGTGGACGGAAAAGTCGTTTTTGTCGAAAACACGATTCCCGGAGACGTAGTGGACGTGCAACTTTCCAAAAACAAAGCAGACTGGGCAGAAGGTTTCGCGTTGCGTAGGAAAAAGGAATCCCCCAACCGGATAGAGGCTTTTTGTTCGCATTTTGGGGTTTGCGGTGGTTGTAGCTGGCAGACCTTGCCTTATCAGCTGCAACTCCGATACAAACAACAACAGGTCGTGGACAACCTCACGCGAATCGGAAAAGTCGCGCTGCCGCCAACGCAGGCAATCATCGGCTGTACCGCAACCCAAGGCTACCGCAACAAGATGGAATACACTTTTTCCACGATGCGCTATATTCCCCGTGAGGAATTTGTCGAACTGAAAGAATCGGGCAGGCTCGATGCCGAAGCCGAAAAAGGTGCGGCAGGTCTTCACGCCAAAGGTTTTTTTGACAAAGTGGTCGATATAGACATTTGCTATCTGCAGGCGGAACCGACCAACAAGATACGCGATTTCATATTGGAATATGTGCGGGCGCATCATCTGCCATTGTACAATATCAAGGCGCACGACGGCTGGATGCGCAACGTGATGATACGCATCGCGACGACGGGCGAGGTCATGGTCAACGTCGTCATCGCCAAGGATGACAAGGAACACCGCGAAGCGTTGTTGACGCGACTGGTGGACAACTTTCCGGAAATAACGACCTTGCTCTACACCATCAACGGCAAGAAAAACGATTCGATTTACGACCTCGAGCCGGTTGTGTGGAAAGGCGAGGGCTTCATCATGGAAAAACTGGAAGATTTCCAGTTCAAAATCAGCCCAAAATCATTTTTCCAGACCAATACCCGACAGGCGGAACGGCTGTACCAGGTCGTGCGCGAATGTGCGCAGTTGGACGGCACGCAAGTATTGTACGACCTGTATTGCGGTACTGGCAGTATCGGCATCTTCCTCAGCCGCCAAGTCAAAAAAATCGTCGGCGTGGAAGTCATCGAGGACGCTATCAAGGATGCCAAAATCAATGCAGACCTCAACCATGTCGCGGACGCGGCGTTTTTTGCGGGCGACGTCATCAAGATATGCGACGATGCTTTTTTTGGACAGCACGGCAAGCCGGACATTGTGGTCACAGACCCACCGCGTGCCGGTATGCACGAAAAACTGGTGCAGAAGCTTTTGGACATGGAAGTTCCTGCTATCGTCTATGTGAGCTGCAATCCGGCGACACAGGCGCGGGACCTGGCATTGCTCGATGCCAAGTACAAGGTCGTGAAAGTGCAGCCGGTGGATATGTTTCCGCAGACCTTGCATATTGAAAACGTGGTAAGGTTGGAGTTGCGTTAGCAGCAACGCAGGGTAAAAATGTTTTGTTCGACCTCACCCCCGACCCCTCTCCCGAGTGAGAGGGGTCGGGGGTGAGGTTGAACAAAACGGATTCATTTCATTAATGTATCTTTTGCGGAGTATATATGAAGTCTCCTGAGAGGGATTCTGCGGGGACGTAAAGTTTTTATTTTTTCCTTTTTACTTTTGAACATGCAAGAATTTAGACCAAGAGGTTTTCAGATATTACCGATAGCGATTAAGAATATATTGATTATCAATGTATTGGTATTGATGGCACAACGTTATCTCGGGTTAGGCATCAGCACGATGCTGGACAAGAATTTTGCGTTGCACTATTGGGTAAGTCCTTTGTTCCGCCCATGGCAAGTGGCAACTTATCTGTTTATGCACGGCGGTTGGGACCATCTTATAGGCAATATGTTTGCGTTGTGGATGTTCGGTTCCGTATTGGAAAACGTGTGGGGGACGAAACGTTTTTTGGCATTTTATTTCATCTGCGGTATCGGTGCGGCGTTGTGCCAGATGGCTTACGGACAGTACCAGTTGGGCAGTATTGAATCGGATAGCAGTATGGTTTTACAGAATCTGGACATTAATAGTTTTGTAAATTTTGCTGCCAAATACCACTTAGGAAGGCTGGACACCAATATTGTCGATTTTGTAAACGCGTGGCGCCTGGACCCCAATAATGTCGATTACGTCCACAATGCTAGAGATGTAATCCAGAGTGCCACAGCGTTGATGCGGGATGAGGCGTCTGTCGGTGCCAGCGGTTCGGTATTTGGGGTACTGGTGGCGTTTGGGTATTTGTTTCCCAATATGTACCTGTATTTTTATTTTTTGTTTCCCATCAAAGCCAAATGGTTTGTCACGGGTTATATTTTGTTGGAACTTTACCTGGGCATACAGAACAATGCGGGCGACAATGTGGCGCACGCGGCGCATATCGGTGGCGGTATCGTTGGTTTTTTGATTGTTTATTTCTGGAACAAAAAGAACCGCCAGCAGTTTTATTGATTTGAAAATTTGAAGATTTGAGGATTTGAAAATTACTGCGAAAACAGTTTTTAAATCCTTGAATCATCAAATTATCTAATCATCAAATTATCAAATTAAATAAATGGAACACACTAAAAAAGACAGGTCAAAAACCCGGCTGAGCTTAGGGCAGGACGACAATGCGCTGACGTGGCTGATGATACTGATTGCGATTGGTTTCATAGTGGTCAACGCGGTTAAGATTGTCCTATTCATGGGCAGTGACGGCCGTGGTGCGACGGTCGATGTCGGCATGGAGAATGTGGGTTTCCATACGAGCGTCTTGCCGTTGTTTGCCTTGTCAACGGACTTGTCGATGCTGGCGCATCATCCTTGGACATTGCTGACGTATATGTTTACGCATGAAAGCGTGTGGCATGTTATCAGCACGTTGCTATGGCTGTGGGCGTTTGGTTATATTTTGCAGGACTTGTCGGGCAATCGGCATCTCTTTCCGCTGTTTATCTACGGTGGGCTTGTCGGTGGTGTCATCTTTTTGATTTCCAGCAACGCGATACACAATTTTGCCAATGGGCCTTTGGCGTTGATGATGGGTGCGGGCGCCAGTGTGATGGCGGTTGCCGTGGCAACGACGGCGTTGGCACCCAATTTTCGGATATTTCCGATGATTAATGGCGGTATTCCGTTGTGGGTCATCATGTTAGTATATGTGGCGGTGGATTACGCCACCATTGCCACTGCCAACGGCGGTACGGCATTGGCGCATCTTTCCGGCGGGATTTTCGGATTTTTCTATATGGTGCAGCTCAAAAAAGGCAATGACTGGAGTAGCGGCATGGTGCGTTTTTTCAACTGGGCAAAGGACTTGGCGAACCCGGAAAAGAAATACAAAAACGAAGACCCGAAGACAGACTTGTTTTACAAAAAAGAAAAAGAACCTTTCAAAATCTATCCTCGACCGTCACAGGACAGGCTCGACGAGATTTTGGACAAAATCAACCGCACGGGCTATGAATCGCTGACAGAAGAAGAAAAGATTTTTTTAAAGAAAATGAGTGAAGGTTGATTTGATAATTTGGAGATTTGATAATTTGATAATTGAGGAAATGAAGCGGCGGTAATCGTCAGTAATCCTCCTACATCGTTTCCATATTTTCAAATCGTCAAATTTCCAAATAGAATTATCAAATCATCAAATCATCAAATTAGCCCATGGACATCGGAAACATCAGGCAGGACTATCAACTCAAGACATTGGACGAGTCGGACATCGTCAAAAACCCTTTTGGGCAATTCGACATCTGGTGGGACGAGGCGGTGAAAAGCCAGATTGACGAGGTCAACGCGATGACGCTGGCGACGGCAACGCCCCACGGAATCCCTTCGGCACGTATCGTATTGCTGAAGGAATTTGACGAAAGAGGGTTTGAGTTTTTTACCAACTACGAAAGCAACAAGGGAAAAGAACTGCTCGCCAACCCACATGCCGCGCTCGTTTTTTTCTGGAAAGAACTGCAACGCCAGGTGCGCATCCAAGGAAGGGTGGAAAAAGTCGAACCCGAAGAAAGCGACCGCTACTACAACAGCCGTCCTTACGGCAGCCGTATCGGCGCGTGGTCTTCGCCGCAAAGCACACCTATTTCCTCCAGGATGCTTCTGGAGGAAAACGTCGCGCGTTTTTCGGAGCAATACAAGGACGAAGTACCGCGTCCCCCGTTTTGGGGCGGTTATCGTCTGGTGCCCGATTTGTTTGAATTTTGGCAGGGGAGGAGCAGCCGCCTGCACGACCGTTTCCAATACCGTCTCTTGGGTGGCGTTTGGACGGTGGAGCGGCTGGCGCCATAGAGAGTTGTTAGTTTTAGGTGATAAGTTATAAGTATTGCCTATTCAATCTTTGCCCCCTTGTTCTTTTGCAGTCTTTGCTTGAAACTTACAACCTATAACTTAAAACTTATAACTTGCAATTCTTTACATGAGATTCCTCGCTTTCATACTGTCTTTACTATTGTCGTGCTGCTGCGTCTCGGCGCAGTTCGGCACAACGCCACAGATTATCAATTTTCCGAAAACGGAGTACAACGCTTCCAACCAAAACTGGTCCATCGACCAAGATTCTGCCGGGACGATATTCGTTGCCAACAACAAGGGCTTGCTCGTGTATAACGGGGCTTGGCAACTCTATGAACTTCCCGGACAGCAGATTGTCCGCACCGTCCTCTGCGACAAAGACCGCATCTATACCGGTGGTTTCGGGGAGTTTGGTTATTGGCAAAAGGCGGTTTTGGGCAATTATGCCTATCACTCCCTATCCAAAAAAGTTACCTACGAACAATTCTCCAAGGAAGAAATCTGGAAAATCACCAAAATAGGCAACAGGATTTATTTCCAGTCTTTTTCGACGATTTATTTTCTGGAAAACGACCATATAACGACGGTCGAGCCGCCGGGCAATGTCATGTACCTTTTCCAGGTGCATGGCCGTGTGTATGTGCAGCTTTTGCATAAGGGACTGTTTGAATTACGCGGTGAAACTTTTGTTCCCGTTTCCGATTTTGCGGTATTCCAAAAAGACGAAATCATATCGATGATTGAAGCACCGAACAACGCCGCCTTTATCGGAACGGTGCACAACGGCATTTTCTGGTTAAAAGACGGCAAGGCGACGGCATTTCCGGGCAGCTTCAACGAAATACTGAAAACGGCACTGGTCAATGCCTCTGTACGGTTGACCGATTCGAGTTTTGCTGTCGGGACGATACAGCGTGGTGTGTATATCTTGCAGGACGACGGCAGAATCTTGGAGCATTTTGACCAGCAAAACGGCTTGCAGAACAATACGGTGCTTTCGCTCCGCAAAGACCGCGTGGGCAACCTGTGGGCTGGATTGGACCGCGGGTTGGACGAGCTGGTATTGCGGTCGCCGTTCCGTTATTTCCAGGATGTCAACGGAGAGATTGGTTCTGTCTATGCGGCGGCTTTTTTCAATGGGCGTTTTTATATTGGTTCCAACGATGGCTTGTACCAATATGACCCGACCAGAGGATTCCGCAATGTGGGGGACATCCATTGGCAGGTGTGGAGCCTGGATGTGCTGAACGGACAACTTTTCTGTGCGCACAATGGTGGGGTGACAGTTATCGGCAAGGACAATCGTGCCTATTCCAATCCCAATCTGCCGGGCGGTTGGGCTGTCAAGGTCTTGCGTTCCAATGCGCGCTATGCCTTGCAGGGAACGTATATCGGGTTGGCACTTTACGAGCAGGGAGTGGATGGCTTTTATCATTATAAGCAGCACGTCAAAGGTTTGGAAACTATGCCGATTTCGGACTGGCAGGAAGATGCCAACGGCAATATCTGGCTGAAACATGCTTACCGAGGCCTTTCGAGAATGCGGTTGTCGGCCGACGGAGATTCGGCAGTTCAGGTGTCCATGTTGGGTGTCGAGAACGGAATACAACCGGACATCCAACAAAATATCAACTTTTGGAAGGACCGTCTGTATTGCGTTTCGTCTAACGGCATCAAATTCTGGGACGAAAAAAGGAACCGCTTTGCCAGTGTTGACCAGCTTTTGGGCTTGTCCAACAGGGACTTGACCACCAAAAGGATATTTCCCATGCCACAGGGTAATTTTTGGTTGGCAAAAGACGATAACCAATTGCTGTATGTTGATGCGCATGGCACGCATTATCCGTTTTTTCTCAAGGATTTTTCATTGGTGGGTGCCTATGAAAACATCATCGCCATCGACAGCAACAAAAGCATCTTATGTGGAGAGACGGGTTTTGCGCTGTTCAATCCGGAACAATTGCACAAAATGAACGCAACCGAGACATACATCAGCAGCGTATTTGTCAACCAAAAGGATGCACTTGTTCCTATTGCTTCCATTGCCGAACGCGACGACAAAGGTTGGCGTATCTGTTATGAAAACCGTTCCATCAAGGTTACTGTCGCCTGTCCCGTGTACGACCGTCAAATCCAGTATCGTTTCCGACTGTCAAAAGACGACGAAAACGGCTATTGGAGTGAATGGCAGAATGCTACATCCAAGGTGTATACCAACCTTGCCTATGGCAATTACAAGGTTGAAATCCAAACCAATATATTGGACAAACTGGCAAGTCTTCAATTTGCCGTGTTGCCACCCTGGTATTGGAGCTGGTGGAGCAAAATTGTGTACCTAATCGTTGTGCTGCTTTTTATCTTATTGATATACAAACAGATAGATAAAAGACACCGAAAGAAAATACGGCAACAACAGTCCGAAATGGAAAAAATCATCGCCATGCAGCAGATGCAGCATGAACATGAACTCCTCTTGCTCAAACAGGAAAAACTAGAAGAAGAGGTGCAGCTCAAAAGCGAGGACCTCGCCAACTCCGCCAATGAACTGATTAAACGTAAAAAACTCCTCAACAAGCTCCACGTCGAAATCGAAAAACAGCAGGAAATAAAGGGAAATGCGCCCATAACGCCGTCCATGCGCCGCTTGTCCAAAGAACTCGAACGGCAATTGACCCTCGACAAGGAAGAAACCAAACTATTTGAACACGGTTTCAACACCATACACGAACAGTTCTTTGCCAAGCTGTTGGAAAAATATCCCAACCTCACACCCCAGGACCTGAAACTCGCCGCTTATCTCCGCATGAACCTCGGGTCCAAGGAGATTGCTCCGTTGCTCAACATCACCATCCGTAGCGTCGAACTCAAACGCTACCGCCTCCGCAAAAAAATGGAACTAGGCGACAGTGCCAACCTCAACGAGTTCATGATGAAGTTTTGAGAACTTTTGTTATGCTTTATGTCCGGGTAAAAACGTGCATTGAAAAACGTGAACACCTCGCCGTCATTCCCGCCAACGCGGGAATGACGGCGAGGTGTTCATTACTTAGTTATACTATTTATAAATATTATATAGTCCAATAAATATCTTTAAAGATATAAGGGAATGCACAAGTAGCCATTACCTGTTTAGCCGTGAGGGACTGTGTAATTTCGGTTATAAAATCAGAGACTTGCGC
>JASGDY010000051.1:0-25069 GCA_047606825.1 Chitinophagaceae bacterium | reverse complement strand
TTTTGGCAAGGATGCGAAGAAAAACAAAATGCTACTCAAAGAGTATCGACAGGCTTAGAGAAGCAATGGCTATGCTAATATTGAAAAGAAATAATCAATTAGATATACTTAATTAACAATACCAAAATTTCATACTGTTGGCAAGATTGTTTCTGTATAGGAACAAAAACTGGTTGGTTTGCACTTCGGCAAAATAATCCTTGTCCAGTCTGGCCAGAGCCAAATCATCCAGTTGCTTTCGTATCTCAAACAGTTGCTCCTCTTCCGACTTTTCCTCGTCAATCTGTTTAAGACCAATCAGCTTGATAATCCACGGCAACGTCAAACCCTGAAATACCAACGTCACAAAAATTACCACAAACGTGATGAATAAAATCAGGTTCCGCAAAGGAAAGGGCTGCTGGTCGTTGATTACCATCGGAATGGACAACGCCGTTGCCAAAGACACAACACCGCGCATACCCGCCCAACTTGTTACCAAAGAACCTCTCCAACCCAGCGACGGTTCGCGTCTTGCCTCTGCACGCTGCCTACCCGGCATAAATGCGGACGCATACACCCACACGAAACGTACCACGATGACTACAGCACTCATCAACAAACCGTATTCAATGCCCTCTTTTAATCGATATGTCCCCAAACCATGCACAATCGCCGGCAACTCCAGCCCTATCAATATAAATACCAACGCGTTCAGGACAAAAATCAAAGTCGTCCATACGCCCAACATATTGACCCGCGTATCTCCCGTCCTAAAAATACGCGGCGCGTGGTACGACACCAAAAGCCCTGCCGTGACGGTTGCCATCACCCCTGAAAAACCCAACTGCTCGGCGATAAGATAGGTCAGATAAGGTGTCAGGAACGTAAGGGCGGCATTCATCGCGGACGTCGTCGGAAGGTAACGATGTATCAGCCCCATGACAAGGCCTATGGCAACACCCACCACGATACCCATACCGGCGACCAGGAAAAAACTACCAATAGCCTGGTGCAAACTAAAGGTTTCGGACAGCACCGCCAACAAGGCAAATCGATAAACAATAAGGGACGACGCATCATTGATAAGGCTTTCGCCTTCCAATATTGCCAAAAGACGCTTGGGCACGCCCAGACCTTTCATCACCGTTGCGGCAGCGACGGCATCGGGCGGGGATACAATCCCACCCAAAAGAAAACCCAATGCCAACGTGCACCCAGGAATAACGTTATAAGCAGTATAAGCCACGATAGCAGCGGTGAAGAACACCAACCCAAAAGCCAGCAAGCCAATGGAACGCCGCCATCTCCAAAAGTCCTGCCACGATGTATACCAGGCAGCTTCATAAAGCAACGGCGGCAGGAATATCAAGAATATCACATCCGGATCAATGGACAACGTCGGTATTCCCGGAATCAGGCTGATACCCAGTCCCGCCAATACCAGGAAAATAGGAAAGGCTATCCTTAGCTTCTGGGCGACCATGACCAGCAGCAACACCACAAAAAGTAACGCAATGACAATCAAAACAAGATGATGCATAGATGCTAATTTATGATTTTAGAGCGATGCATGACACGTGGAGCGATGCAAAGTATGTAATACGCCGCTAGACAAGCGCATACCGCTTCCCCGGCAAGGATTCCACCACGCCTTTCAGTTCCAGATTGAGCAGGGCGGAAGCGGTTTTTCCTTGTGACATCTCTGCCAGTCCAGCCAATTCGTCAATGGAAATCCCATTTTTTTCCTCCAGTATCTTGACCAGTACAAACTCGTTTTCGTCGAAGTCTACAAACAGTTGCCGTTGCCGGAAATGATTGGCTTTCTTAACTTCATCCCACCCCATCAACTGCATGAAATCCTTAGGAGAACCGTACAGTTCGGCCTTCTTGTTGGCAATAAGCCAGTTGCAGCCCGCACTTTTGGCATCCGTCAGCTTTCCTGGCACCGCAAATACGTCGCGGTTATAGCCATTGGCAAGTTCGGCCGTAATCATACTGCCTCCCTTGGTTGCCGTTTCGACGACAATGGTCGCATCTGCCAGACCAGCCACGACCCTATTGCGACGGGGAAAATTGTATTTGTCGGGAGCGACCTCGTGAAAAAACTCGGAGAGGATACCTCCGTTACATTCCATCATTTTTTCTGCCAGTGACTTGTGCTGGAACGGGTAAATAGAACCAAGCCCGTGCCCCAATACGCCTACCGTCGGGATACCGTTTTCCAGGCAGGCGCGGTGCGCAATCGCGTCAATGCCCAAGGCCAAACCGCTCACGACCAAGATGCCTTTTTGCCCTTTCAATGACTGGATGAGTTCTTCCGTCACACTTTTGCCATAACTGGAATTGGAACGCGTACCTACAACTGCAATGATTTTTGCCACGTTCAGTTCCATATCACCTTTCGCAAACAGGAAAATCGGTGGGTCAAAACAATTTCTCAACCGATGCGGATAACGGGAATCCGTGTAGAATACCAGATTGATACCATGCTGGTCCATAAAATCCAGTTCGTACGCCGCCACATCAAAATCCCGAAAATCCCTGATGTCCCTGGCACGCGCCTCCCCTATCTGCTCAATGTTTTTGAGTTCCTTGAAGCTTGCTTCAAATATGTATTGGGGTCTTTCATAGTACTCCAGCAGACGTTTGACTTGCACGGGACCTATATTGGGAATGCAGGAAAGTGCCAACTGGTATATTTTTTCGTCTCGCATAAATCAGCAAAATCACTTTGTTTGGACAAATTGGGTTATCAATCTTTAACCCAATGATACTGAATAAAAATAACAAAAATCCCAATGACACATTCTCCTTTCTGCTACATTTGCGAAAATACAGTTCATGGCGAGTTTTGAAGTTACAGGAGGCACAAAACTGAAAGGAGAAATCACTCCGCAAGGTGCCAAAAACGAAGCATTGCAGATTATATCGGCAGTTTTGCTGACATCGGAGGAGGTCATCGTCCACAACATCCCTGACATATTGGATGTCAACCTACAAATCGAACTGCTGGAAGACCTCGGCGTAAAAATCAACCGTATCGACCGCCATACCTGTTCGTTCCAAGCGGACGATGTGGACATAGCCTATCTGGGATCCCAGGCATTCCTTAAGAAAGGCGGCAAGCTCCGCGGCAGCGTCATGATTGCGGGGCCGATGCTTGCACGTTTCCACAAAGCGTTCATACCTAAACCCGGCGGTGACAAAATCGGTAGGCGACGCCTGGACACGCATATCGTCGGTTTTGAGAAACTGGGAACCCGGTTTATTTACCACAAAGATTCAAGTTTCTTTGAACTGCAAGCACCTACGCTGAAAGGCTGCAATCTCTTACTCGACGAACCATCCGTCACCGGCACCGCCAACATATTGATGGCAGCCGTCATGGCAGAAGGCACGACGACCATCTACAACGCCGCATGTGAACCCTACATCCAACAACTTTGTAAAATGCTGAACCGGATGGGCGCCAAGATACATAACGTCGGCAGCAACCTGCTGACCATCGAGGGGGTGGAAAAACTTAACGGTACCACACACACCATGCTGCCAGACATGATTGAGGTCGGCAGTTTTATCGGGATGGCGGCAATGACGCAGGGTGAGATTACCATCAAAAACGCCCGCATCGACGAGCTCGGTATCATCCCCGAAAAATTCCAGCAATTAGGCATCCAGGTGGAATGTCGCGGCGACGATATCTACATCCCTGAACAGGACTGCTACGAAATCAGCTCCTACCTCGACGGTGGCATATTGACGATATACGACGCACCCTGGCCGGGATTCACACCCGACCTGTTGAGCATCGTATTGGTCGTGGCGACACAAGCACGCGGCAGTGTACTGATCCACCAGAAAATGTTTGAAAGCCGCCTCTTCTTTACCGACAAGCTTATCGACATGGGCGCGCAAGTCATCCTATGCGACCCACACCGCGCGACGGTCATCGGACTCGCGCGGAAGCACAAGCTACGGGGCATCACGATGACCAGTCCGGACATCCGTGCCGGACAGGCACTGTTGATTGCAGCCATGAGCGCCGAAGGCAAAAGTGTCATCCAAAACATTGAACAGATCGACCGGGGATACCAGTACATCGACACGCGCCTCAATGCGCTTGGCGCGGACATCAAGAGGATTGTGTAACGGGAACTATAAATATACTTCGCAAAGGCAAAAATGTACAAAGCTACTGGTCAGTGTCCTCACCGACCGATAGATTAATCCAAACAAAAACAGTCCCACGGTTTAAAACCGTGGGACTGTTTGATTTAGCCAACTTTTTTAGGCGTTTAGCTATTTACCGCTGTCGCTCTGGAGGACTTGCCCATGTTCCAGTGCGGAGTTTTTGGGTTCGGCGTATTGCTTCATCATCTGTTCCATCATCGCCAGCAACTGCATGGACATCTGTTTGTCGTAGGCCATGTTGTCGGCATTCTGTCCCGTCAAGGCATTGTAGTAACGCACCTGTTGGTCGAGGTCTTTTTTGATCGATTTATATACTTTGTCCACCAAAGGTTTGTCGTCCGCCATCAAGGCAGCCTGAAGGAACATCATGGACATACGGTTGTGCTGGTTGCCGATGGAGACCATACCGTAAGGGAAGTTTTCCTGCAACATCATCTTGTCCGCTTTTTCCAGCACTTTGCGTGCATCGTCTTTCCTGCCTTTGGAGGCAAGGTCGATACCCAAAATGGCGTAAGACTGGCGGATGGTGTTGAGATGGCGACGGTTTTCCTCGTCGAAATACACACCGAGAATATTAGCGTTACCGAAGGCAAACTTGTTCATCGCCTTGTCATACATCCAGTTGGTATTGATGGCATCTGTCTGTTCGTCCTTGTTCAGTACCGGAACGAGACGATAGGTCAAGCCGTCGCGGCGCAGGTACTGTCCAAATCCCAATTCGTCATACGGACTGGTAAAATATATCGGACGTTTCCACTTGTTAGCAGCGATGATGTTAAGTATTGCCCAGTCGTTTTTGTACAGGGCTGATTTGCCGATCTGGAAATTGACAGACGAGACAACAGAGTCGTCCGCATTGACCGTCCCGTTTTGGCGCACGAGGTTGAGGTCAACAGGTACGGACACATTCCTAACGGGGAAGGTGTTGACCATGTCACCACCCTGCGTCTGGTTCATCTTGGTGGGGTCGTCGCTGCCGACATAGTTTTTCATCAGGTCGTACAGGTCGTAATATTGGTTGGCGGGGATATTGTCCTTGGGACTGTAGGGGACATAATCACGCTTCTGTCCCTGAATCTGCGTTTTGGAAAATATCACGTCGATGCTGTCGCTGTTGTTGACCTTGTGGCGCAGTTCGTTGATATACCAGTCGATACCCAAAAGACTTGTATTGATGACGCGGATGTCAGGACGTATGCCCTCGACTTCCTGTGCGTACCACAACGGATAAGTGTCGTTGTCGCCAAATGTAAACAAAATGGCATTGGGTGCGCAGCTTTCCAGATAGTCTTTCGCGAGGTCACGTGCCAACTGTTTTTTGCTGCGGTCATGGTCGTCCCATTCCTGTTGGCCCATCAATACGGGAACGGCAAAGAAGCAGACGAGGAACGAAACGGCAAGTGCCGTTCTGGCGTTGGCTTTTTTGCCAATCCATTCCTGCACGTTCAACATCCCGAGGCCAATCCATATCGCAAAAGCGTAGGTTGCACCGGCAAAGGCATAGTCACGTTCACGTGGTTCGTTGCCTGCCTGGTTGAGGTAGATGATGATTGCAAAACCCGTCAGGAAAAACAACAGGAACACCACCAGCGCATCCGGACCTTTGCGTTTGAAATGAAAGAAAAGGCCAATCAACCCCAATATCAGCGGCAATGCAAACATCGTGTTGTGCGACTTGCTGTTCTTGATGCTGTCCGGCAACGCGCTCTGGTCGCCGTAGAAGAAATTGTCGATAAAACTGATACCCGTAATCCAGTTACCGTCGCGCGCATTGCCGATATAGCGTCCCTGGACGTCGTCCTGTTTACCGCTGTAATTCCAAAGGAAATAGCGCAGGAACATGTAATAGTTCTGATAACCGATATAGAATTTGATATTGTCGCCATAAGTCGGGCGACCGTCTTCGTAGCTTCCGTTTTGGTTTTTACCAATACCGAGGAACTGTGCGTAGTAGTCGGCCTGTCCTCGGTCCTGACTACCGTTCCACACGCGCGGAAACACCATTTTGTCTTCCGGAAGATAGATATAGTGCATGGATTTACCAATGGGAATATAGGCGTCCTTGCCGTTTTCGCCGATACCTTTTTGGTATTTCATCTCATCGTACTTGATATCGACGGGGCGCGCGGTAAATTTCTGTCCGTACAGTATCGGAAAATCACCGTATTGGTCTCGACCAAGATAACCCGCAAGACTCAGGGGGTTGTCCACCTTGAACATGTCTATGGAAGGATCGGCACTACTGCGTATCATCGTCGTCAGGTACGAACTGTAACCGACCAGCATAAACGACAGGCACCACATCGCCAAGCGCAGGTTAGGCAGTCCTTTTTTGTTCGCAAAACGCAGGAAATACCAAATCGCAACGGCCAACAGGATAAAGAAAAACGTGAACCCGCTGAAGAACGGCATACCCAGACTATTGACGAAGAACACGTCAAACCTGCCGGCAATCTTCACCGTCTCCTGGATGACGCCGACCTGCACGACACCCAATATGACCACGCTCAATACAAAGAAAATATAGGCCCCACCGAAAAGTTCTTTTTTGGACTTGTCTTTTTTGTTGGCACGTTCTATCAGGAACAAAATACCAATACAAATCAGCGTACCGAACAACATCAGCATCGGATACGTCGAATCCATCGGGACGTTGTCCGTGGTATCGCCATTCGCCATGACAAAGCCACCAATGAACGCCAAACCACCCGCAATCAAAATCCCCCGAACAAAATATTTTCGGATACGTGCATAGTCCAAACCGCCTCTCCTCCGGAAATAATACACCATCACCAACGCCGGAATCGTCAACAGGTTCAGCAAGTGGATACCAATGGACAAGCCCATCAAAAAGCTGATGAACACAATCCATCGATCCGCGCCGGGCTCGTCGGCTACATGTTCCCATTTCAGTATCGCCCAGAAGGCAACGGCAGTACACAATGCGGAAGACGCATACACCTCGCCCTCTACGGCACTGTACCAAAACGAATCGGAAAACGTATAGGCCAAAGCTCCAATCGCGCCGGCCGCCATGATGGACCATATCTGTCCGGAAGTCAGTTCACTTATCTTGCTTTTTCCCTGCACGATACGACGCGCAAAATGCGTGATCGACCAGAACAGGAACAGGATGCTCATGCCGCTGGCGACGGCACTCATGACATTTACACCTTTGGCAGCGTGCTCGCCGCCACCGCCAAAAAGGACGATGAAAAACCGTCCCAGCAATATAAACAAAGGCGCACCCGGCGGATGCGGTATCTGCACCTTGAAGCAGCTACTGACAAACTCGCCGCAGTCCCAAAGACTACCGCCGGCTTCCGAGGTCATGATATAGACAACACACGCAAAAATGCCTATCACCCAGCCGGTAATATTATTGATCCGTTTAAAATTCATATCAGCTTATGGATTTTTTAGTGTCGCAAACTTATTGTAAACAGTCGATATATAAGACAGCTATTTTGAATTTGGCAGTATTTTTTACCGAAAAAGGGGAATCAAGGGTTGAAAAAGTCCCAGACTGGACTATCTTTCGGTAGCAATAATTACAGTAGATTTATGGAGTTCCGCAGGTGCGACCTTATCATTATCATTCTATAAGGTCGTTCCTACGGAACTTAAGAATCTTTATTGTAATCGATACTACCATAATTGCGCTCCTATGGCGCTGAAACCCATATCCTTGTCAATCCTTGATTCGCATGAAAAAGGCAAAAAGAGAGAGTCAAAACGGTGGTTTTATCGCTTGCTAAATCCCTTGCGCCAAAGTAATCAAGAAATAAAATATTAAATTGATATCAGTTTCAATATCTTTACGACCTAACACACAATTGTGTTGCTGTTCAGGATGTTAGCGTAGCGCAGCATCCCGAACCACAGATGAAAACGGATTTATATCCGTGGTGCTTTTGCAGATTATAAATCTGCATTTATCCCACGTTCGGGATGCCCTTCGGAACATCCCGAACAGCGAAAATTTATCGGGGTTTGAAGAACATTTAGCAAAAAAAAATTGAATTTAACGACTATTTTTATGGGGAAACTTCTTTCTTAAACTTCTAAACGATATACCATCATGCCCACGACAATTCCCATTTTCAGAATATTTGACATGGCAAAAGCGGCGGAATTTTATATCGACTGGCTCGGTTTTCGGATTAACTGGGGCGACACCGTTGACGCACATGCACCGCTGTACCTCGAAATCCAGTTGCACGACATCCGCATCCACCTTTCGGAACACCACGGCGACTGCTCTCCCGGCGCACGCATCATGGTTACCGATTTTGACGGCCTCGAATCATTCCATAAAACGCTCATCGACAAAGACTACAAATACAACAAACCTGGGATCGGCCCTGCGTTTTGGGACGACGACTCCATCGTGACGGAAGTCATCGACCCTTTCGGAAACCGGATTACGTTTACCGGAAAGCGAATTACAAACGCATAGACATCGATCGCAGATTATGGCATTAACTTATAGTCGGACGGTTTTCTATTTTCCAAAATTCAGTAACACGGCGTTAAACCTCCTTATCCAAAATTATTCTAACCCGTGTGAAAAGCTAGAAGTTGCCCGCCGACCGCTTTGAAGATTTTTGCCTTTTAACTTTACTAAAATCGCGTCTCATGCCTCAAAACAGACCTACTAAAATATTACGCAGAGCGACTATCCTATTGGGACTATTTTTCTTTTTACAGACAACACAGGCGCAGAGCCTCCAGCAATACGTCGACAACTTGCTGAAAACGCAACAGAAAGCTCCCCGCGAAATCCTATATATGCATTTCGACAAACCGTCATACCTCATAGGCGACACGATATGGTTTTCGGTCTATCTGTTGGATGCCTACGACTATATGCCGTCGATGCAGAGCGGCATCGCATATATAGAGTTCATCAGTCCCTCGAATGGGATGGTCAAGCGCCTGGGACTGCATGTCGTCAACGGCCGCAGCTATGCACAGCTACCGATTGACGACATGCTGTCGCCCGGCAACTACCATATCCGCGCCTATACGCGGTGGATGGAAAACTTTCCCGATTCTCTTTTCTTCCAAAAAGACATTCCAATATTCGGCGGTCGGCGCAACTGGTCGATGGACGTGCATACGTTCCGGCATACGTCGCAAGCCAATAGAGACAGCATACGTGTACAGTTTACCTTGAAAGACGCGACAGGAAGACGCGCAGAGGACAAAACAGTAATGCTCAACCTTACCAACGCCAAAGGAAAAGTTCTGTTTTCCAAAAACACAGCCACAAAACCAGACGGCTCGCTCGACATCAACTTTGCCTTGGACAAAAACAAACGCAACAACCAAGTGTCCCTCGACGTACTGGACGAAAACAAGGTTGCGCGCGTCTCCTACCCTATCAACCTGGAAACGACGACCGACAATATCGACGTGCAGTTCCTCCCCGAAAGCGGCCATCTGTTGAGCGGTTGTGAAAACAATATCGGGTTCAAAGCCGTCGATGCCAACGGTCTGGGAACAGCCGTGCAAGGCAGCATACGCGACAGCCACGGCAATACCGTTAGCACCTTTGCGTCCAATGACAAAGGCATGGGCATTTTTTCCCTTATTCCAAATGCCTCGGAACATTACACCGCGACACTTACCCAAACCGGCGAAACTTTTTCCCTGCCCAATGTCGAAAACACCGGGACGATCGTCCAAGTCGATGCCAATTCCAATAAAGACAGCATCATCATAGTTATCCAATGTTCGGACGATATGCTGCACCAGCCGTTGTTACTTTTCGGCGAAAAGAAAGGCCTGATTGTGTACGGTGGCAGACTTACACTCAAGGAAAAAGAAAATCGATATGCCATTGCCAAAAAGATTTTCCGGACGGGTATCTGTTCCCTTGTCCTGCAAAAAAGCAATGGCCAACTGCTGAACGAAAGGATGTTTTTCCTCAACCTGCACGACCAGCTACGCATCGCCATCGCACCGACGGGCAATGTGTTGACGCGCGATTCTGTCCCATTCCGCATCAGCGTGCGGGACAAAGACGGCAAACCCGTACAAGGCTTATTTTCACTGGCGGTCACAGACCAACAGCAAGTCGCCAAAGACACGCTCAACGACGAAAACATCCGTTCCTACTTTTTGCTGAGTGCCGAACTGAGAGGCACCGTCGAGTCGCCGGGCTACTATTTTGCCAAGGACGACCCCACCACGCAAAAAGCTTTGGACGCATTGATGTTGACGCAGGGATTTGTCCGCTACGACTGGGACACGACCAAAATGACCATCCCTAACGAACCAGAATTTAGGATTACGGGGAAGGCGACCTCGCTGTTCGGAAAAGGCCTCAAAAACGCGCATATCACCCTGATGGGCAAGGGCAAACAAGTCCTTATCGCCGATACGGTCGCCAACCCGCAGGGACGTTTCGTTTTCCAGGATTTCCCGTTTTTCGACACGGCGGCGTTTTTCATACAGGCCAAAAACAAAAAAGACAAATCCTTTGGCGTAGGCATCAAGATTGACCGCTATGCTTTTCCCAAAGTAACGAGCTATAATGACAAGTTTCGTTTTCCCGCCAATGTCAACATGGACACAACCATGCAAAACCGCATCAACCAATATGACAGCTATCTGGAAAAAAAATACGGCAGGAGCAGCCTCTGGGACGTAACCGTCACCACGAAGGCACGCGTGGACGGTTCGTTCAACCTCAACGGTCCCGGGCAATACGACCAAGCCATCACCAGTTCAGACCTGCAACAAATGGGCGATACGACGCTCTTGCAGATACTGCAATCCCGTATCAAGAGTTTTTATGTAGGCACGTGCGGAAGGTCGCGGACAAGATATTATAAATCTGGGGCCAACATCGTTCGATTTGTCTTTGACGGCGTACAGCTCGACTTTTTTTATGACCCAGAAACGATGGCGGGCACAATCGACCCTTATCTTCAGTTCGTTACCGAGTACCTCAAATATTATACGGCGCAGGACATCAAAGGCATTGAAGTGATGCAGTCCGCCAGATACAGTTCCGCGTACATACAGCAATTCCTCAACTCGTCCGAACAAATGGCCTACAACCCCGTCACAGGTTGTGCCTTTACCTATATCGAGATCACGACTTACGGGCAGCAAGGACCGTTCATGAAACGCAATGCCACGACCGACATCTATCGTCCACAACCCTTCTCATACGGTCGTACCTTTTACCAACCTCGGTACGTCGACCGCCAGTTGCAGCAAGGATTGCCCGACGTGCGCTCCACCATCTACTGGAATCCGTTTATCGTCACCGACAAAAACGGCGAGGCCAAACTTTCATTCTACTCCGCAGGCAACCCCACAGACTATCTGTTTTGGTTAGAGGGGATGGATTTGGAGGGACATTTTGGATTTGGGACCAAGGTGGTCGGGGTGAAAGATTAAGGTAAACATAAAAAGCATAACATTGCTGTTGGGGCTGTTAGCGACCACGAAGCAGCCACCATAGGTGAACAAAGCGCATACTGTAAGTACGACCTAGGTAACCAGTTGGACGCGGAAGAATGTGTGCAGGATGTATTTGTGAAGTTGTGGCAAAACAGAACGTCAATCAATCTATCCCATTCGTTGTCCTCTTACCTCTACCGTGCAGTTAAAAACCGCGCAATCAATATCCTGGAAAGCAGGTATGCCAGAAAAAACAGTATCATACCTCTGCCACCGACATCCGATTTGCATACAACAGGAATGTCTGCCGACGCAAAGCTTATGGAAAAAGAATTGTCCGATGCACTAGACTCCGCCATAGATGCTTTGCCGACAAAATGTGCAACCGTCTTTAAACTAAGCAAGATGCAAGGCCTGTCCAATAATCAGATTAGTTTAAAAATGGGTATCGCACAAAAAACAATCGAAGGACACATCACCCGCGCACTGAAACAGATTTCCGGACATTTGTTTCCAGAAAAATCCCTGCACAAGAAATAGGAATACGATAGCAATACCATTAGATTGAGAAGCTGTTTGAGTTATTTATTTTCTTCCCGCAAAAGTTTCTTTCAGTACGCCTTTTATTTCTTGGATTTCCTTGCTGTCCGGCATTCCATAAGTTTTTGAAATACGGATTCGGGCAAAACTATTTTTTCAACGCCACAACCTATATTTTTGTTTTTTACTTTTGCTTTCTTTACTTAGAGAAGTACTCCCGGTAGCCTTTCAGCATCCGCCAGCCCAGGAAAACATGCACGACCAGCAGCAACTCCACCACGCCGACAATGGCAAACGTCGTGCGCATGGTCTTTACAAACAGTCCATACGTCAGAAAATCACTGTTGGGCGACTGTGCGACCAGCATATCGTACGTCTGCCGGAATGCTTGGCCAAAAGCTTCTTCGGGAACGACAAGGAGGGCTACGACCGAAAACAACATCAACAAACCTTGTAGTAGCGTGACGTAGGAATTAACTTTGATCCAGTCTTTGAGATTCGCTTTGACAGGCTCGTTGGCAACGACAGCCCTTACCGTAAACCGAAAGCAAAAGAATGTGTACAGAAACACGCATACGCCCACCGCTCCCGCTATCAACAGTTGCGGCGCACTCATCGCCATCATCAGCGTGGACATGGACATCATCAACACGACAAAACCGATCGGCTGCAACAGGAACGTCAATATTTTGTATAACCTAATCATTGTTTTTTACTATTTAATTTTTATCTATCGGTCGGTGTCTCCGCCGACCGATATGTTTTCGTTTCTACACCGTTTCTATTTTTTTCATATCATCCAAAAACAGTTCCAACCCATCTCGCATCCCCGACGTAATCTCATAGTTGATGTTGTGTGTAAAATAATACCGCAGGTCATAAGCCGGAAAAGGATGTTCAGCGATGATCTGGCCAATGTATTGCGCCCAATGTGCGTTGGCATCATTGAATTTTTCCAGAAAACTTTCCGGGATTTGCTTGTTGGCAATCCACGCCGCAAAGACGAAAGGCTTGCCCGTAAAAGCGCGCCACTCGCGTGCAAAATCATAGATGTAGGGAAAATGGGGACGTTGCATCAACGCGCGGTCGCCGATGATGACACCAGCGGTATTGCCTTTGATTTCGTGGACGTATTCGTCTTTTGTCAGAATATATTGTACGTCTTTTTTCCAGTAAAACTGCATCAATATTTTGCAGAGGTTGATGGACGTGCGGCTTTGGTAATCCAGCAACACCGTATCGATTTCTTCAATGGGAACTTGGCTAAACAGGCAGACCGACGCGACGTCTCCCGTGGCCGCGATGACGTAGTCCGACACGATATAAGGTGTTTTCAAAAAAGGTATGCTCGCCGTGGATACCAGACCGAGATCTATCTCGTCGTCGATGAGCATCTTGACCAGTTTGGAAGGATATTCCTCCACGATTTCCATTTCGTCTTTCAATATGTCCGATCCTTTGATGCCGTAGATGAGCGGTCTCGCGTTTAAATAACTGACAGCACCGACTTTTATCTTCTTCAATATCACTAACTTTGCGCGCAAAGATAGAATCATGCCTCCTTGTAACCAAAGTTATTAGGACGCTTAAACAAAAACTTTGCATGGAACTTACACCGCTCACGGCCATCTCTCCCATCGACGGACGTTACAGGAAGCAGACACAGCACCTGGACGTTTATTTTTCCGAATTTGCATTGATTAAATACCGCGTTTTTGTCGAGATACAGTATTTTTTTTTCCTTGCGGAACAAAAAATATTCACGCTGCCAGCCAAAGTGAAAAAAGGTTTGCAGGTTGTCGCGGACGATTTTTCACTGGAAGACGCACAGCGCATCAAGGACATCGAGTCCGTCACCAACCATGACGTCAAGGCCGTGGAATATTTCCTAAAAGAAAAACTCGACGTGCTCAAAGCCAATGATATCAAGGAATGGATACATTTTGGGCTGACCTCGCAGGATATCAACAATACGTCGATTCCGCTGAGCTGGAAGGATTTCGTGGAAAACAATTACCTGCCGGCCGTCATCAATCTCAAAAACCATATCAAGCAACTCGCGACCGACTGGAAAGACGTGCCGATGCTCGCGCGCACACACGGACAACCCGCGTCGCCGACAAGGCTGGGTAAGGAACTGATGGTCTTTGTGGACCGTATCGAAGCACAGATTAGCATGTTTGGCAATATTCCTTTCACTGCAAAATTTGGCGGTGCGACGGGCAACTTCAACGCGCACAACGTCGCATTCCCCAAGAAAGACTGGATTGCATTGGGCAATCAATTTGTGGAAGAAAAACTCGGGCTGCAACGCCAACAGTTTACTACGCAGATAGAACATTACGACAACCTTGCGGCGCATTTTGACGCCATCAAACGCATCAATACGATATTGGTCGATTTCTGCCGCGACATCTGGACCTACATCAGCCTCGACTATTTCAAACAAAAAGTCAAAGCCGGCGAGGTCGGTTCGTCCGCCATGCCCCACAAGGTCAACCCCATCGACTATGAAAACGCGGAAGGCAACCTCGGCATTGCCGACGCTTTGCTGGCGCACCTGTCCGGCAAGCTGCCCATCAGCCGTATGCAGCGCGACCTGACGGATTCCACGGTTTTGCGTAACCTTGGCGTGCCCATGTGCCATACGATGATTGCCATCAACTCCATCGAAAAAGGTCTCGACAAAATCCTTTTGCACGAGGAAAGTTTCCATGCCGACCTGGAAAAAAACTGGGCGGTCGTCGCGGAAGCCATCCAGACCATACTCCGTCGCGAAAACTATCCCAATCCTTATGAAGCATTGAAAGCATTGACGCGCGGCAAGGAAGGCATTACCCAAAAATCCATCCACGCATTCATCCGAGACCTCGATGTCAACAAAAAAATCAAAGACGAATTGATGAAGATTACGCCGGGCAACTATGTGGGCGTGAGTCCGGAGTATTAAGAAAAACAACAATTACTTTAAAACTAAGAGCCGTGCAAATGCACGGCTCTTAGTTTTATCAATTCGGCGGAAAATATTTATAAATCTCCCCCCGTGTGAGGATTCGTGACAGATAGACCGTGTTTTCTTCGATATATAGCCCAAGCCGATAATCTCCAAATCTTTTTCTGTAATAGTATCGCCCCGCGCTGTCTTGATAGAAATACTTTATTGGCGGGTGCAATGCGTCAATATGCGTTACTTGTAGCAGTGATTCGCGGAATTGTGCGACTTGTTTTTTCACATAAGCCGGCACTTTCTCAAAATCTTTTTTGAAACTTCTGTCTACAATTACTTCCATTGTGCAAACATTTCTTCGGTTTCCTCCTTTGTCATGTGTCCGGAGTTTATCCCTTCCCCGATTGCCGCACTCATAAATTTATCTTCCAGCCAGTCAGACCAGACAATGTCCATCAGCTTGTCCATTTCGTCAAGACCAAAATTGTTGGCCTTTTTTTTCTTTGAAAATACAGGTGCAGATATTCCAATCCTTTCAGCCAAATGCTCCATTTTATAGCCCGAAAGGTCGAGTATTTTTGGAAAATTATCTTTTAAAACCCTAAAATCGTTAATAATTGTTGCCATATAACACCATTTTTATTTCCGCTAAATTAACAATTCTTCCTATTTTAGTAAAATATTTATTTTAAAAAAATATTTATTTTTTTCAATTAATTGATTGTTAAGTATTTATATTGGTGGATTCAAGTAATAAATGCAACGGCATTAAAAAGAACGGAGGGTAGTTAATCCGTTTCGACTAAATATTATTCATAATAACCGGATATTTTTCAGGATGCAAGATGCTTTCTATTTCCAAGTCCACATCCAACTTGTCCCAACGCAACGCAAAATCGCCCTCCATTTCCACATCCAAAATATCATCCACACGCGCTTTTTGAAACCACGGATAATTCGTAAAAGAAAGAAAAAAATCTCCCTGCGGAATGGACAACAATATGCCATTGGCCGTGATGACAAGTACCTTAGCCAAGGTGTTTTTTCCATTTTTCTCTAAAATCCTATTCATGATTATGTATGATTTTTAGGATTTCATTAATTTAATGTTGCCTAAATCCATTATTTTCAACAATGGCGATATGCGGCTCTAACCAACATTTTGCATTTTTGCTGCCTTGAACAATATGGACGTGCATTCTATCCTCTTCTTTAAGAATATATTTTAAAAACATAACCGTCCTCGTCCAAAAACTTAGGACTTATTATTATCAATTTTTAATTCAATAAAGATAAGAAACTTTATTGAATCACCGACAACTCCTATCCTACCCTACCCTCCATCCATTCGGCACTTTCCTATCCGGAGCCAACAAAACCACTTCCTTGTCTTGACCCAAAAGCCCCAATACCAAGCATTCGCTCATGAAGTTGGCAATCTGTTTGGGTGGGAAGTTGATGACGGCAATGACTTGCTTGCCGGCCAGTTCTTCGGGTTGGTAAAGTTTGGTAAGTTGTGCAGAGGTCTTCCGCGTTCCGTGTTCTCCGAAATCAACGACGATTTTATACGCCGGGTTGCGTACTTCCTTGAACACTTCGGCGGAAAGCACGGTTCCGACACGCATTTCTATCTTGGAAAAATCGTCCCAGGTTATAGCGTCCATTCTTTTAAAGTTAAGAGTAAAAAGGCAAAAGTAAAAAAAGTAGGACGCTCCGCAATCCGAATCGCTCCCGCCACTCAATCCATCACGAACTTATATCCTTTGCCTCGAACATTCACAATCATCAGTTGGGGTTCGGATTTTAAATATCTACGGAGCTTTGAAATAAACACGTCCAAGCTACGGCTTGAAAAATAATCGGCGTTTCCCCAAAGTTTGTTCAACAATTCGCTACGGCTGATATACGGATTGGGATTCGCAACAAGCATATACAGCAAATCGGCCTCGCGTGACGTAAGCTGCCGCTTCGTTCCGTTTTTTTCCAACAATCCGGATGGATAGTGAAAAGTATAGCCGCCTAACCTGAAAATAGTTCTCGTATTGGTTTCTTTATTCAACAGCAATTGATTTTTGTTGAGCAACGCTTTCATGCGTACCATCAGTTCAGCCATGCTAAAAGGCTTTTTGAGATAATCGTTACCGCCTGTTTCAAAGCCTGTAACCACATCTTCCGGACGCGAACGGGCAGTGAGAAAAATCACGGGCGTTTCCAAATCAGCTTTGCGTATCTGCTTCAGAAAATCAAATCCGTTGCCGTCCGGAAGCATCACGTCCGCGACAACAATGTCCGGTTTTGACTGATGGTACAACCTGCTTGCTTCTGCCAACGTTTTTGCATGGTTGACCTGGAAACCTTTATCCGTAAGGATTTCACGGACAATATCAGCTAACGCCAATTCATCTTCTATGAATAAAACAATGTTCATAAAGGCAATTTAAGGAATATGCTTGTCCCTTTGTTTTTCACACTTTTGACTGCAACGTTTCCGCCATGCAGTGCCGCAATTTCTTTTACATAGCTCAACCCGAGTCCGTGTCCTTTTACCGAATGCCCATTACTGGGTTCGCGGTAAAATTTATCAAATATTCTCGGCAATGCAGACGATGCAATACCGATACCGTTGTCGGCAATCTCTATTTCAAAGAAATTATCTTTCTGTAAGCAGACAATACGAATGGCCACTTCCTCGTGCGCATATTTTATACTGTTGTCAAGTATGTTGCGCAATGCCTGATGCAACAGTTCTTTGCCTGCATTTATTGTCTGGCACCCGGAAAGATTCTCAAAACTGTAATGAATTTTCTTATCACTGCGCAAGGTCAAAGCATCCATGATATTGGTAACTGCTCCCTCTATATTTACAGGCCTTTTGTCGAGTTCTTTCTTGGCGTTTTCATATATAGTAATGTTGAGGATATTATTGACCAAATCGTCCAAACGTTGCAATTCGTTTTTCGACAAAGCCAAATAACGACGTGATTTTTCAGCATTGACATCAAAATCCGACAAAGCCTCAACAGCCGCAGAGACCGTTGCTATCGGCGTTTTAAATTCATGTGTCATATTGTTGATAAAATCGTTCTTCATAGCCGACAACCGCTTTTCCTTCAGCAACGCCTTTGCCAATAAATAAATACAAGTTCCGACCAAAATTATCAACAAAACAGACCCCACAAAAATCCATTTCATCTGCGCAATCACATACGAAAAGGGATTGGAGAATATTGCCCGAACATGGGATTTGCTGTTGAGGTTCCATGTATGAGTAGGCAACGCATTGGTAACCACAACAGGTGCTTTTTTGACGTTGTCGGCAAGCGTTGTGTCATCGGCAATGTTGCCACCTTTACCCAAATAAAATTGAAATGCCGTGTACACTTGTTGTTTGGCAAGCGTCGCAGCGAAAATCGGCCGCAACCTTACCGTATCAAAATCAAATTTTTTCACTTGCTCCAGTTCAAAGGAGCCCAAGTCCTGCGTTCTGTAATACACAATATGGTTTTCCAAGTCTTCTTTCCGAATTATACTTGAAAACTTCGTAGCAATTGCACGCCTGAATGCCGTATCGGGCGGTGCTAATGCTTTTGTCAAATCAATAGAACCGAAACTATGTTGGTCTTTGGGATTCTTTTTGCTCGTTATTGTGAAATGGTATTCTTTTTGACGTTGATTCCAATTACTAGAAATGATAAACCTGGAAGTGTCCATCATTTGCCGAATAAGAACTTGCTGAATGAAATCGTACCTTGTCTCGCCCTCTTCTTTTATGGCTTCGTCAAAACAAAGATTCACTTTCTGTTCAAACTGAAACAACGTAGTGGCATAGTATTTCTTCATCCAATAAAACTGCAACAACAATATGCCGAGCATCGCCACGATACACAGTGCCAACAACAGTTTTATGTTCTTTGTCATAATGCAAATGTAACCATCGCCACAATGACTTGTCCGCTGTTAACATACGATAACATTCATTAACACAATGCTTAACCTATTCCAATATTGAAGCCTCCTATTTTTGTAAAAAATATACAGATGAAATTATCCATCACCTCCCTCTGTGTCTTGCTTGCAACAGGCCTCTTCGCACAAGAACCATTGTTGACACAAGGAGACAATTTTCCCGATGTTGTCATCAAAAACATTTCCAACAGTCCTGTCCCATCCATCGACTTAAACCAGGCAAGGGACGGCAAATATTATATCCTCAATTTTTGGGGAACATGGTGCAGTCCCTGCCTTGCGGAAATGGACAGTCTGGCAAAACTACAAAAGCAGTATAAAGACAACATTCAGGTCATCGGCATCTCCGACGACAGCGAAGAACGCAAACAAAATTACTTGAAGAAAAAACCGTCCACGCTTTGGTTGGCGACAGATACAAATTATTTGTTGCACCAAATGGCTCAATTTTCCTCCGTTGGACAAAGTATTATTGTTAGCCCGGAAAGGAAAATTGTTGCATTGGTCATGTCGGATTCCATCAATCAAAAAATGATTGACAAATTGTTGAAAAAAGAAACAATCCCGTCAAGTGCCGAGATTAAAAAAGCTGCAAATACCAGCAAAGATATCTTTGGTTTAGATTCAACTCTTGCTTTCAGTTTCTCTGTTCGTTCGTACATGGCTGGAAGACTGTCGGGAGAACAGCATTATCTCAAGGGAGCTTTTGGAGGAAGAAGGTTTTCATTTTTTAACGCATCAATTCCCAGAATGTACCGCACTGCCTATAATATCGTATCATTAACCCAGGAGATTTACGACAGCAGTGTAGTAGAAAAAGAACTCTCCGATTATCAAAATAAGAAAACATTGTACAACGTCGATTTGCTGGTTGAAGCAAGCCAAAAAGACAGCTTAATGAGCATTTTGCAGCAACAATTGAATACTTATTTCCCCATAAAAGCAAGGCAGGAAAAAAGATTGCTAGACGTATATGTGCTGAAAAAAATAGATGGCTACTCTTTCAACCAGCCAGCATCGACGGGAAAGGACTCCCTAACACTGATAAGCTTTAGCGGACGTGGTTTTGACGGCACAAAAGTAACCGTCGAACAATTTGCACAACAATATCTTACCAACGAACTGTCTTATCCGGTCGTGGACGAGACAGGCATCAAAGGATTTTACAATATCTCCACCAATGTGGAACTCCGTAACAAAGAGGGGATTTTGAACTCGTTAAAAGCAATCGGCTTGACTGTCGAAAAAGCAAAAAGAGAAATGCCCGTAATTGTCTATTATAAAATTACGCACCATAACGACAATTAGTAGGAAACAAAAAGGCAAATACAAAAAATACCTTACACCACGCATTTCCTTTCTTGATGTAAAATCATTTCTTCATCACATCCTTTATCAATCCGTAAAGAAGGAGGAGAATCATCAGCAAGGGCAATATCCATATAAGCAGGCTGCGTCCATGGAAAAACTTTCCGTCCAGCCATTTCCCCAGAAAAATACCGATGGCCATACCACCGACAAACTGGAACGCCAGCCCACCATACTTCTTCAAAAGATATCTGTTGTCGCTGGATTTTTTCATTGCGACAAAAGTAAGGAAAAGGATTTTCAAGTTGCCATTTGTAACCTGTAACCTCACAAGTCACTCAACTCCAGCCAGCGCATTTCCTTTTCATCGAGCAAGCCGGTAATCTCGCCGATACGTTTGGAGCGTTTGTTGATTTCGTCGTAGGATAGCTCCCCGGAGGATAGCTGTTGTTCTATCTGTGATTTTTCGTGTTGCAAGGATTCGAGGTCTTTGTTGAGCTGGTCGAGTTCGCGCTGTTCCTTGTACGAAAGGCGACGCTTTTCGTTTTTGGTCGGAATGCTTGTGTTTTCAAAGGCTTTGGAGACTGTCGGCGTGGTTTCCTTTTGTTTTTCTGCTTCCTCTTTTTCCTTTTCCTTGATGCGGTATTGGCTGTAGTTGCCGGGAAAGTCGCTCACCACGCCGTCGCCCTCAAACACCAAAAGGTGGTCCACCAGCCTGTCCATGAAATAACGGTCATGCGAAACAATCAGCACGCAGCCCGGATATTCCAACAAAAATTTTTCCAGCACTGCCAGCGTCGGCAGGTCGAGGTCGTTGGTCGGTTCGTCCAATATCAGGAAATTGGGATTGCGGAAAAGAATGGTCAACAGTTGCAGCCGTTTTTTCTCGCCGCCGCTTAGCTTGTCGAGGAACGTATATTGCTTTTCGGGCGTGAATAGAAAAAGCTCCAGAAACTGCGCCGCGCTCAGGCTGCCGCCTTTTGCCAAGGGAAAACTTTCGGCAAAGGACTTGACGTATTCGATGACGCGGACGTTTTCCTTTATTTCCAGTCCCGTCTGCGAAAAGTTGCCGAACACAATCGTGTCGCCGACGTTGATTTTGCCGCTGTCCAAGGGTTCGAGTTGCTGGATGATATTGACAAAGGTCGATTTTCCGACACCGTTTTTGCCGATGACACCGACGCGTTCACCTTTGTTGAACGTATAGTCAAAACCTTTCAATATCGGCTTATCGCCAAAACTTTTATAGGCTTTTTTCAGTTCGACGATTTTGCCACCGAGGCGGTTCATCTTCACGTCCAGTTGCAGGTCGGTATCCACGACCTTGTTTTTAGCGCGGGCCTCCACCTCGTAAAAATTGTCCTGCCGTGCGCGGCTTTTGGTGCCACGGGCTCGTGGCTGTTTACGCATCCATTCGAGTTCCCGGCGGAATTCGTTTTTCGCCTTGTCGATACTGGCGAGTTGGTTGTCGATACGGGCGGCTTTTTTTTCCAGATAGTTTTCATAGTCGCCGCGATAGACGTACATATTGGACTGTTCGAGTTCCCATATCGTATTGGTAACGGCATCGAGGAAATAACGGTCGTGCGTGACGAGGAGCAACGTGAGTTTTTCCTGGTTGAGGTAGTTTTCCAGCCATTCGACCATGCCCACGTCGAGATGGTTGGTCGGTTCGTCCATGATGAGGAAAGTATGCCTGTTTTCCAGTCCGATGTCCACGAGTGTGCGGGCCAGCGCGACACGCTTGCGCTGGCCGCCACTCAGTTTTTTGACAACGGCGTTGACATTGTTGATTTGCAGTTTGCCCAGTATCTGCTTGACATTGGACTCAAAATCCCAGGCACCGAGTTCATCTATTTTGACGATGAGTTCACTCATTTTGTCTGCGTCTTCCTTTTCCACCGCCGCCTCGTAGGCACGGATGACTTCCACATTGGGATGGTTGGCGTGCAGTATGTTTTCGAGGACGGTTTTGTCCTCGTCAAACTTGGGGTCCTGTTCAAAAAAAGCAACCGAAGCCTCTTTGTTCATCCAGACTTTCCCTTCGTCGGGTGTTTCCTGTCCTGCCAATATGCGCAGCAGCGTCGTCTTGCCGACACCGTTGCGGGCAATCAGGGCAATCTTGTCGCCCTCGTTGATGTTAAAGGAAATATTGCGGAAACAGGGCGTGATGCCAAAACTTTTGGTGAGATTTTCTGCTGAAACATAATGCATGTGGCAAAGATAGCTTTAAGTTAAAAGTAAAAAGGTAAAAGTAAAAAATGGCGCATGAAGACACATAACACAAGTCAACGATTATTGCACAAAAAAGACATTTTACCCTTAAACATTTGTTTAATTTATAGTAGCTTTGCTACGGCGATTTGTCAAAAAACAATCATATTTATCTCAAAAAACAATCGACATGAACGAAAACAACCTTGCAGTAAAAGAACTTATAAAAAACCAGGGACTTCTTCCTCTATTTTACTACAACAAAAAGGACGTCAACAGAAAAATACTGGACATATTGTACAAAAGCGATATCCGTATCATAGAATTTGCACTGAGAGGCGAAGGTATGTTGGACATACTCAAAGACCTGCTCGCCTATAGAAACGAAAAATATCCTGACTTCAAGATAGGTGTCGGCACGCTCAAAAGCCCCAAAGACGTTTTGGAGGTAGCCGAACTGGACATCGCCTTCATCAGCAGCCCAGGCATGGACCCGGCTATCGGCAAAGTCGCAGCAGAAAACAATGCCCTATGGATACCAGGCTGCATGACCATTACAGAAATCATGATAGCAGAACAAAACGGGGCGGAAGTGCTGAAAATCTGCCCGGCATCATTGCTCACCTCCAGCTTTCTGGTCGGAGTCAAAGACATATTCCCCAACCTCAGCTTCATCCCGATGGGCGGCATCGAAACGCACAGGAACGAACTGACACCTTGGTTCGATGCCGGAGCACTTGCCATTACTGTCGGTAGCCGGCTCGTCGGCAAGACGCTGCTGGACAACCAGGCATTTGACGTCATCGAATCCAGACTGCAAGAAATACAACGTTACATCGCGACTATCAGAAGATACAAAATCGAAGAAGCAAAAGAACTCGAAAGCCTACACAAAAAAGCAGAAATCGCGGAAGAATAATTTTTTAAAAACGACGTGAGGTCCGAGATGCGAGGCTTGAGGTTGGAAAACCCCACTCCTTACACCCTATGCCTCACGCCTTTTTCCTTTTTATGACAAACAATTTTGACCAAAAACTGCAACACCTCATCGAGGAAGCGCTGAAAGAGGATGTCGGCAACGGCGACCAGTCCACCTTGAGCTGCATCCCGAGAGACCAGGTCGGCAAGGCTGTCCTTAAAATCAAGCAGGACGGCATATTGGCAGGCGTGGACGTGGCGCAGAAAATATTCCAATACCTCTATCCGTCCGTGATATTTTCCATTTTCAAACAGGATGGCGAACCGATGGAATCGGGCGAAAAAGCTTTTGAAGTCTCTGCCACGATTCCTGTGATATTGGAAGCGGAAAGGCTTGTGCTCAACTGCATGCAGCGCATGAGCGGCATCGCGACACTCACGCACCAATATGTTACACTGTTGCAGGGCTACCACACACAAGTGCTGGACACGCGAAAAACAACGCCCAATTTCCGGTTGCTGGAAAAAGAAGCCGTGCGTATCGGGGGTGGCGTCAACCATCGGTTTGGTTTGTATGACATGATTATGCTCAAGGATAACCATATCGACTATTGTGGCGGTCTGGCAAAAGCCATCGACAAAGCGCACGACTATGTGCAGTCCAACGGGCTCGACCTGAAAATCGAAGTGGAGATCCGAACGATGGACGACGTACAGACCGTATTGGAAATGGGACAAGGAAAGGTTTTCCGCATCATGCTGGACAACTTCACAGCTCCCAAGGTCAAGCAAGCCGTGCAGATGATTGACCGACAGTTTGAAACGGAAGCGAGCGGAGGCATCAACCTCCAAACCGTGCGGCAATATGCCGAAAGCGACGTGGACTATGTCAGCGTCGGCGGACTGATACACCAGGCACAGAGCCTCGACCTGAGTTTAAAAGCAATCAATTAAGCCATGGGAAACAAAAACAAATCGGACAGAAACGGATTCGTATATAGCACCGACCCCAATTTTCGGTTCGAACCCGAGGATAACGAAGTGGAAACTTTACCTCCGTCCGAACAGAAACTACGCGTATGGCTCGACACCAAAATCAAAGGTGGCAAAACGGCAACCATCATCAAAGGTTTTGTCGGAACGGACACCGATAGGACAGATTTGGGAAAAAAGCTGAAAACGCATTGCGGCACGGGCGGCAACACCAAAGAGGGAGAAATCATCATACAAGGCGACCAACGCGAAAAAGTATTACAATGGCTCCTGAAAAATGGATATGGCAACAGCAAAAAAGCAGGTTCATAAAAAGAGGCGTTGCGTTGAACTGGCTGAAACTTGTTGAGATATAATGGATTGCGTATGAATATAATACGATAATGAAATTCAATATAGACCAATAATTTTTATTACTCCGCTCTTCAGGATTTGTAATCCTGAAGCCATATCGGCGGATTTTCAATCCGCAAATAGTAGTGCATTGCAAATGCACGGATAAGCGTTCGGGATTGCAAATCCCGAACAGCACAAATGGATTTTTGGTCTAAAATATAAATCAAAATCGTATAAAATCCAAGATTGCATTTC
>JASGDY010000050.1:0-3337 GCA_047606825.1 Chitinophagaceae bacterium | reverse complement strand
TTTTAAGGTATTTTTATTTGGAAACGATTTGAATTTTTGAAAATATTTTTCAAGTGACTAAAATATTAAAAATCAATATTTTATAAATAATAATATTTATTATTTAATCAACAACGCAACGCTAGTGATAAATTATTTCCTAGAGAATATATCAAGTTCAACTTTGGCATCATCTGTTACTAATAAATATGTGGGCATTGCCCGCTTGTTTAGGGCATACTTTTATTATCAAATGGTAAAAAAATATGGTGATGTTCCTTGGTTTTCTACAACCTTGGGTGTTGACGATTCTCTTTTGTACAAAAAAAGGGATTCACGGTCTTTAGTGATGGACTCTGTGCTTTCAGACCTAAATGCTGCGTGTTCTTTAATTGAGACAGGGAAAGATAATATCTGTTCAACTGTTACGAAATGGGTCGCATTAGCCTACAAATCAAGGATATGTTTATTTGAGGCTACATACCGGAAATATCACACGGAATTAAACCTGCAAAGTACGGCTAATGTCTGGTTGTCCAATTCAGCGGATGCATCGAGTCGGATTATCAGTGCCGGTGCGTATTCATTGGTTACAGGGACACCTTCATCGGATTATCGGTCATTGTTCATAAGTGAGTCGCCTAATTCTAATGAGGTAATATTGGCTTCTATATACAATAATACATTGAGCAAATGGAATTCTTCAACCTATTGGTTCAATAGTCCGACTACAGGATCGAGGTTGAGTTTGGATAAATATTTTGTCAACACCTATCTTAAAATTGACGGGTCGCGTTATACTGACGTAACAGATTATGATACGGAAATGTATACAGAAGAAGTCCAGAATAGAGATTACAGGCTGAATCAAACAATTAGGATGCCCAACTATGTTCGGTCTGATGGTACTTTAGGTTTCCCAAATTTTAATGTTACTATAACGGGATATCATATTCTAAAATATTCATTAGACAATCCGTACTATGATTCAAGATTTGAAAGTTACAACTCTATACCGATTATTCGATATGCCGAGATCTTGCTCAATTATGCAGAAGCTAAAGAAGAGTTGGGGACATTTACCGAAAGTGACTGGGTGTTAACAATCGCAGCGTTGAGGGAAAGGGCTGGTATTACTAATGTCGATTTTCCAACTATTGCAGATTCATATTTGGAGGAGTATTTTTATCCGGACATCTCTGATCCTGTTTTACTTGAAATTAGGAGGGAGAGGGCTATAGAACTTGCAATAGAAGGCTTCAGGTATGACGACCTTATGCGATGGAAAGAAGGGAAGAACTTAGAAAGGCAATATACAGGTATGTATGTACCTGCATTAAATCAATTGATAGATCTTAATCTAGATGGAACCCCAGATGTTTGTTTTGTTAGTTCTGCTCCTTCCAGTACTGTTTCTCATGTCATATATGTTATTGAGGACGGAACGATTAATAAATTATCAGATATTTCTAGTGGAAATATATTATGGAATGTCAATCAGACGAAAACGTTTGACGATAAAAAATATTTATATCCAATTCCTTATTCTGAAATTTTATTGAATCCAAATCTGGTACAGAATGATGGATGGGAATAATCAAACCTATATTTAGCATTATGTATTATGGCGATGCGTTAATTTAAGTTTTTAGTTAGTTAGAATGATGATAGACTCAATATGACAAAAAGGCAATATTGTTTTTTTATGATTGCTTCGTAGTCATATTATAGGCTATAATATTAATCAATGACGTTCATCCGGACGGTGATAGTATCATAAATGAGATGTAGATTTGTGCATATATTTCTAATTTTATCTTTTTCACGAACTGTATAAATTGCTTCTTTACGGTAATCATGTATAGTTTCAATGAAAATAGTAGGGATTCTGACTTCATGACATTGAATATCAGAATCCCTGTTTTTTGTATGGTATTGTACACATAAACCGAATGTTTCATATCTTCATGCTCAAAATTATTTATGCCTACACTTGCCAGTAGTCGGTTTACCTCTTTGGATATCTTTCGGGGTATGACTATTTGTTTTATGATTATTGTCAATACATCAGGCAATGGAGCAACCACTTTTGCCCCATTGCAACATGCTGCATGGCATGGATTTACGCCTACGGATCTGGTGTTTCCGTCATTTCTTTTTGCCGTCGGAAATGCGCAGAGTTTTGTTGCCAAGAAATGGGCGCAGACGAGTAGGAAAGACGTAGTGTTTAAGATATTGAAGCGCATTTTCTTCATTTTTCTGGTAGGGTATCTGATGTATTGGTTTCCTTTTTTCAGGGTGGATGATCAACGGCATATCGTCGTGTCGCCGTTTGGGGACACGCGTATCATGGGCGTGTTGCAACGCATTGCGCTGGCTTATGGGCTGGCATCGCTGATGATTTATTTCTGGAAAGAGAAGACAGTGCTGGTCGTGACAGGTCTTATATTGTTACTGTATTGGCCTGTGCTCTTGTATTGGGGAGACCCGGCAGGTCCCTTGTCATTGAGTGGTAATGCAGTGTTGCGTCTGGACAGTTGGTTGCTTGGAGACCGTCATCTTTATCACGGTGAGGGTATTGCATTTGACCCGGAGGGAATTTTGGGTACCTTCCCAGCGATTGCCAATGTCGTCGTAGGTTTTTACATTGGCAAATTGCTCCAGCGGAGAGAAAATAAGTGGGAATCTTTGGTGCAGATCGCTTTTTACGGATTTCTGATGGTCGCGCTCGCGTTTATGTGGAACTATGTGTTCCCAATCAATAAAAAACTCTGGACAAGTTCATTTGTGCTACTCACTTCCGGACTGGACTGCCTGGTCCTTATGTCCATTGTGTATTGGGTTGATTTGTTGGGACATAATAAGGGCGTGTCTTTTTTCTTGATTCCCGGCAGGAATCCGTTAATCATCTATCTCTTTTCTGAATTGTTCATTGTGGTGTTGAGTATGATAGAGATTGCTCCAGGTATCAATCTATATGAATGGTGTTTCCTCCGTGTTTTTAGTCATTTGACACCTTATGTCGGTGCATTTGTCCAGTCCGTTGCCTATATGTTGGTGTGCTGGTCTTTGGGCTGGTGGATGGACAGGCGGAAGCTTTATGTCAAGCTATAAAAATATAAAATATAACAATATGCATAACGAACAGAACAGACGTGACTTTCTGAGGAAGATGTCACTCGCGACGGGCGGGCTGCTTGCCGGTGGAGCGGCCATGGCGCGGCAGCCGGAGGGCCGGCTGTGCCTCGGGCTTCACCGAAAATCAACGTTCAGCCCCAACGACCAGGTCAACCTGGCGCTCATCGGCGCCGGCGGCATGGGGAGCTCGGACACGGACACGGCGCTGCGGGTGGCGGGC
>JASGDY010000049.1:0-32764 GCA_047606825.1 Chitinophagaceae bacterium | reverse complement strand
TTTTAAGGTATTTTTATTTGGAAACGATTTGAATTTTTGAAAATATTTTTCAAGTGACTAAAATATTAAAAATCAATATTTTATAAATAATAATATTTATTATTTAATCAACAACGCAACGCTAGTGTTAAAAATTAAAATCTTAAAAAGATGACAAACAAAAAAATCAGTCTTCAGGACTTTAAAGGGGGTCGAGTCCTCTCCAGAGAGGAAATGAAAAATGTGTTGGGTGGGTATGCCGAACCGCCTACTGATGGAAGTTGTCAATATGAAACACCGACAGAATTTGGGACTACTTACGTGGATAATGTAGACAGGAGTACTGCGGAATCCAATGCTGCATTAATCCCCGGTATGCACTGGTGTTGCGACTCTTGTTGCGATGCATCCTGGGCAAACCATGCAGGATGCACTAATGCATAATCGGGATTAACAATATTAAAGACATGAAGGCATTCGTTCATAAGGCAATATATACGCTATTGTTTGTATTCGCCCTCCTTGATTTGCACGGAAAAACTAAATCAGACTGTGCGAAACCAACAAGCCATGCCGTAATTTTTCCCGAAATACTTTTTGACAGCATTGTTTTAATTAACAAAACACCGACATCGGTCAATTTTGCATACTCAAACAAATACAATGACCGCGTTAGGGTTTTTCTGTTGCCACACTCCATTCAAACAATATACACAAAAGAACCAATCTACCTAATCCAAACCAACCAGTACCAGACATTCTATATTCTCTATCCAAAAGAAAGGATAGAGGTCGCGTTGGATGGGTTAAAAAATGCCGTAATGCATATCGCCAACGACAGCATAAGAAACAATGAACTGGCTTTGACAAGGATATTAAACGAATCTACCCCGTTTCCGTTCTATAAAATAACACAGCTAAGAAACAAGCTCATCAACGGTAGTTACAAAGAGGTTGATTCGCTTTATACGCAGGAATATGATTATAATTTGGCGTTTTTGGACAGATATAAGCAGGATAGAAAAATAACCAAAAATTTTGACGAGGCAATGAGAGCGTATTTCTCCAGCCATTTGTATGCTACACAGCTTTTGTTTATAGGCACTGAATCCAAAGACAATGTGTCAAAGACATATTATGAATACCTGGACGGATTGGAAGACATTATTGTCAAAAAACCACTATACAAAGATGATTTTTGGTTTAGTCAGCTTCAGTATGTATTCTTAAAATATAAATACAGACAGCTTACCAATATAAGCAGCAAAAAATATTCGGAGGAAATGTACCAAGATGTCAAGCATGGTTTGACGGGAACGTCAAGAGACAGGATATTATTTTACGTTTTAAAGGATAGAGGCAACATGGATAACATTCCCGACAAAAAGCTGTTTGATGATTTCATGACGACCGAGGGTGACGATGACTATAAAATCTATATATCCGGGATATATGACGAAAAGAAATCTGCCAATGACAGAACATCCAGAACGTCAGTACAACTATTGGATGGTTATTTTGATTTCGATTCTTTGATGTATAGATATAAAGGGACGATCGTATATGTAGACGTATGGGTGAGCTGGTGTGGTCCGTGCAGGAACGAAATGCCCTACGCTGCTATTCTTAGAAAGAAATATGCGAATAAGCCTATTGCTTTTATATACATATCTACCGACAAAGATAAAACGGCGTGGACAAGGGCAAGTAGCGAGGAAAAACTTGAAGGCAAAAATAGCTATTTGTTAATGAACAACGATAAATCAAGATTTATGAGCCAGTACAAGATAACAACTATCCCCCGCTACATGCTCATCGGGAAGGACGGCAAAATGATATCTTCCGACGCGCCCCGCCCGAGCGACCCGGGGTTGGAAAAACTGATAGAACAGAACTTATAAAGATATCAATAGAAAGCAGTAGATACTATTTTATTTATTCCATAAAACCGTCACAATACCGACAGATGCCCTTTACTTACTATAAGCAACTCAACGCAATGGACTGCGGACCCACCTGTCTGCGCATGGTCGCCAAGCACTACGGGCGCCACTACAACGCCGACACGCTACGGCAAAAGACGGGATTCAGCAAACAGGGCGTGTCCCTGCTCGGTATCAGCGACACGGCAGAAAAGGTCGGCTTCCGCACAAGGGGTGTACAGGTCGGTTACAGCCAGCTGCCGGAAATCGCACTTCCCTGCATCCTGCACTGGGACCAGCACCATTTCGTCGTGCTGGTGGACGTTTCAAGAAACCGTGCAAAGGTTGCCGATCCCGCAAAAGGGCTCGTATCCTATACGAAAAGCGAGTTTCTTTCCCACTGGGCTTCATCGGAGACCAACGATGGCGAACAGCTTGGCACCGCGCTGCTCATGGAACCTACCCCCGTGTTTTATGAATCCGAAGGGGAGCATGAACATCGACTGAGCTGGCAACTGGTTTTGCAGTATCTGTCAGGAAGCAGGCCGCAGGTCGTACAGGTATTCATTGCGCTCATCATCACTTCCCTTCTTCAGCTCGTCGTCCCGTTCCTGACCCAGAGCATCGTGGATACAGGCATCAATACGCAGAACCTACAGTATGTAGTTATCGTACTGGTGGCACAGCTCATGCTCACCCTCAGCCAGACCATAGTAGGATTCATCCGTAGTCGGCTGTTGTTGCGCATATCCAACATCCTGAACATACAGATACTCTCCGATTTCTGGATTAAGCTAACAAAGCTTCCCGTTGCATACTTCGACGTACACCATACCGGGGACACCCTCCAGCGCATCAACGACCACAACACGATACAGGGGTTCCTAACCGGGACCGCGCTGAACACCATGTTCTCCGTCTTCAACTTCGTAGTGTACGCTATTGTCCTGATGGTGTACAACGTACAGTTGTTTTTTGTCTTCATGCTGGGCAGTATGATTTATTTCGGCTGGGTACAGCTTTTCCTCCGGATACGCAGAAAGATTAACTACCAGACGTTCCACCTGTCCTCCCGTGAAAACAATGCAACACTCCAGCTGGTACAGGGGATGCAGGAGATCCGGCTGAACAATGCGGAAAAGCAGAAGCGTTGGGATTGGGAAAACATACAAGCATCGGTTTTTAAGCTGAATTTCAAAAGCCTGAACTACAGTCAGTGGCAGTCCGCCGGGGCGACGCTCATCAACCAGGTGCAGAACATAGCCATCAGCTTCATCGTGGCGAAGCTCGTCATCGACGGACAGCTGACACTTGGCGCCATGCTGGCAGTCCAATACATCATTGGGCAGCTGGGCGGCCCGGTCAGCCAGTGGGTTTCCTTCGTGCAGAGTGCGCAGGACGCCAAGATAAGCATGGAAAGGCTGAACGAGATACACCAGCTACCGGACGAGGAGGATGCCGATAAGACATACGTCACACAACTACCGGCAGGAAAAAGCATCGAGATAAAAAATCTATCATTTGCCTATCCTGGTGCCGGTAACGACCCCGTACTGGAAAACATCAACCTCACCATCCCGGAAGGCAAGGTTACCGCAATCGTCGGCAGCAGCGGCAGTGGAAAGACAACTTTGCTTAAGGTTCTCCTCAAAATATATGAACAGTATGGCGGAGAAGTAAGGATAGGCAGGTCTTCCGCAGAGGACGGAACGTCGGGAGTCAGGTTCGACCTCGTAGGGCATGGCTTTTGGCGCGGCTCGTGCGGGGCGGTGATGCAGGACGGTTATGTGTTCAACGACACGATTGCCCGTAACATCGCCGTCGGGCAGGAAACCATAGAATATGAAAGGCTTGAGCAAAGCTGCCGCCTTGCCAATATCCTTTCGTTTATAGAAACCTTGCCCAACGGCTTTTACACACAGCTCGGCTCAGAAGGCGTAGGGCTAAGCCAGGGGCAGAAGCAGCGCCTGTTGATAGCACGTGCGGTGTACAAAAATCCGGAGTACCTGTTTTTCGACGAGGCGACCAATGCGCTTGACGCCAACAACGAAAGGAAAATCGTGGAAAACTTCGAAAGGTTCTTTGAGGGAAAGACAGTAGTTGTCGTTGCCCACCGATTGAGTACGGTAAGGAATGCCGACAAAATAGTGGTACTCGACAGGGGACGGATTGTAGAGGAGGGCACACATGAACAACTGGCTTCCGCCAAGGGGACGTATTATGAACTGGTCAGAAACCAGTTAGAGCTTGGGACATAGCCATATTGCATGAATTCGGCTATACAATCGGATTGTAAAATACAGAACAAAACAGATTGATTCGGATTTTATTTTATTGCCGCTCATTTCAAACCCCACGTATCATTTATGCCAGGAAAAAATATCGACAGTTACCAAACCTTGGATGACGGCATGCCGAAAACGGTACATGTTGGCAATTTCCAGAACCGCTCCGAAGCTGCACAGGAAATCATCAGCCGGAGGCCTGGCTTTACCGAGAAATGGGCGTTGTTCCTTTTCCTGGGGATATTGGCTGCCTTGTTTGGGGCTACCTGGTTCATCCGTTACCCCGACATCGTACAGACACGGGCAACGCTTACCTCCCGCAACGGGCCAAAAGACATCGTTGCCTTCCAGTCAGGCGCATTGGCAAGTCTTTTCGTCGGCAATGGGCAGCATATAGACAGCGGCGCGACAATCGCCTACATAGAAAGCGCCGCCGACGCGGGGCAGGTAATGTCACTGTCAAGACAGCTTGGCCGTGCCGACAACCTCCTCTTCGGGAACAAACTTAAAGAAATGTCCAACCTTTTCGGCGAAAGGTACGGCAGACTCGGAGAAGTCCAGTCTGCGTACCAGACCTTTGTTTCGGCCTTACAGCAGTTCAACGACTACTATGTGAATGGTTTCTACGGTCGCAAAAAGGCCATGTTGGGCAGCGACCTCTCTACCCTTGACAAAATGGGTAACGCACTCGACGAACAACGCGGGTTGGCGGAAAAAGACAACCGGCTTGCCGAGGAGAACCACAAAATGAACGAAAGCCTATACAGGGAAAAGATCATTTCGGCGGAGGAGTACCGCCAAGACCAAAGCCAGCTCCTTAATAGACAGATGGGGCTACCGCAGGTAAATTCCAGCATCCTTTCGAACCAGAACCAGAAACGGGACAAACTTAAAGAGCTGGAACAGCTCGACCATGACCTGGCGCAGCAACGCGTCCTTCTTGAACAGGCCCTCCAGACACTGAAAAGCACCATTGACGCATGGATAAAACAATATGTGCTCATTGCCCCGGTTGATGGTACGCTGTACCTTACCAGGCCTCTCCAACATGCCCAATACGTGCAGTCCGGCAAAACCATAGGTTATGTGGCTCCGACTGACGACAGGCTGTTCGCCGAGCTCTACCTTCCGCAGAACAACCTCGGAAAGGTGGATACCGGCATGCAGGTCCAGCTGCGCTTCGATGCCTATCCCTACCAGGAAAAGGGTATCGTAAAGGGAAGCCTGGATTATATGTCAAGGGTCGTGTCGGACAGCGGCTACCTTGGTATCGTCGGGTTAGACAAAGGTCTTGTCACCAACCAGCATATAACCCTGCCCTACAAAGACGGACTAAAGGCGGATGCGCTTATCGTGACAAAGGACATGAGCCTGTTCGAAAGGCTTTATTACAGGATAGTAAAAGGAATTTCTATCACTAAATGAACAATCTTGACTGGATGGACAACCGACTCTCCGTTATTGTCTTGTTTTGGACTACCTGTATCTTCCAGTTTATATCGGGACAACAAGCCCGTGCCCAAAGGACATGGACACTGGACAGTTGCATACAGTATGCCTATGTCCATAACGTTTCCGTCGCTAGGTCCCGCCTACAGGAGCAGTCCTCAGAAAATACCTTGCACCAGTCAAGGAACAACAGGTTCCCCACCTTGGGGTTTTCTTCCTCGCTGGCGTCCCAGTTTGGACGTTCCATCGATCCGACGACGAACAGCTACACGAATACGCAGATCATGTACAGCAGCATGGGGTTCCAGTCCGGCGTGACCTTGTTCAACTGGTTTTCGATAAAGAATACCGTGCGGCTGAACGAAAAAAACGTCGAGGTCGCCAGGCTTGAGACGGAAAGGCTCAAAAACGACCTGAAACTGAACATCGCGGCAGCCTGCCTTCAGGTCCTGCTGGCAGAGAAACAACTTGAGATTTCACGAAGGCAGATCGAGCTCACGGCAAGGCAACTGGAGCTTACCGGCAAACAGGTGGACTTTGGGAAGAAACCCGAAAGTGACCTCCTGCAGATGGTTACGCAGCTGGCATCGGACAGCACTGTCTATTATACCCAGATTTCCAATGTTCAGAAATCCAAAAGCCAGATGAAAACCTTGCTCGGTATTGACCAGCACGAAACGTTCGAGGTCGACACCATGGAAGGCGGGGAAAAGGACTTTCCGCTGCTCAGAGAACCGGAAGCCGTCTATGAGGACGCACTTTTGGTCCAGCCCCGGCAACGGGAGGACAGGGCAAAACTGGAAGCATTGAACTTACAGAAGAAAATCGCTAAGGCCAGCCTTTACCCAACCATATCGGGCAGCGCGAACATTTCGTCCAGCTATTCCAACAAGTTCACGGATGCCTATGGACAGGTATCCCCTTATTTCAGACAACTGTTCAACATCAACCTTTACCAGTACGTCGGCGTGTCGGTAAGCGTACCGATATACAGCAACAGAAAGGCATACTATAACTATAAGGATATTGGAATCCAGGTCAAGATCCAACAGCTACAGGCTGACGGAAACAACCAGCAACTCAAGCAGGATATCTATGATGCCTACAATACTGCAAGGTCAAACCTCTCCGTTTACCTGAACAGCAAAAGGACGTTGGTGACTACCGAGAAGGGCTACGTATTTGCACAGAAAAGGTTTGAGATAGGCAAATCTACACTGTCCGACTACCTGATGGCATTGAACACCCTGTATCAGGCCAGGATAAATCAGTCAAATGCCTACTACAATTATATTTTTTCCGTTAAAATCCTGTCTTATTACGGCAACAACAAATAAGTAATAGGTAGTATCCTTTTGTTTAGGGGCTTCTGTTTTCAATAACAGGTAATGGGGGACACCTGCCTTGTTCGTAACATCAAAGCTTTTTTTGCCCATGAGCGGGAAATTCGGACAAAGTCCTTTAACCGTAACCGAATAAACCATAATATGTCGGAGACATCGTATTTATGGGTGTTTTTGCCCTCTCTGAAACCGTTGCCTATTATTTATATGTTTGTCGGAAAAGGGTCATCCAATCCTGTTTGGCTGTCAAACGGACACCGTTCCCCTCTCATGCAGTAGACACTTTTCCAAATCGGCAACCATTTTCTGTCTGTCGATGTTTTGCCGTATGAACACAAGCTCGTTCATACGGTCGTCCCAACGGTTTTTCGGCATGCCAAAGACTTACAAACAGTAAATGGTTTTTTGCCGGATAACAAATCAGAACAAAGCTACCACTACTTCCCCTTCTTGCCGATAAATTCCGACGGCGAACTGCCCGTCATCTTTTTAAACACGGTGGAGAAATAGCTAGGTGTAGCAAAACCTGTCTTGGACGCTATTTCCGCAATCGAATATTCGTCTTCCATCAGGTAACTCTTGGCTTTTAGGATGCGGGCACTCAGGATATATTCGTTTACGTTGGTCTTTAAGTAGAGCTTGACTTTGCGGTAGAGCTGTATCCGCGAAACATGCATCAGGTCGCAGAGCATCTGGACGTTGAGCTGTTCGTTGGACAGGTGCTCTGCGACGATCGACGTAAATTCCGTTACGAATTTCCTGTCGGGTTTGTGGCTGTTGCCGTTCGGGGAATCGTTGGTATCGGCTATCCGCTGCACGTGGGTATTGCCCAGAGAGGTGTAGTGCTCTTTCAACAAGGCATTGTTGGCCAGAAGGTTGTCTATCGTCTGGACCAGTATGTCCATGTGGAAAGGTTTGGATATATAGGCGTTGGCAAGACGCTTCAGACCCTCCATCTGTTGCTGGCTGGAACTGTGTGCCGTCAATAAGATGATGGGCACGAAAGAGGTTTTTACGTCGCCTCTACAGCGCCTGGTGATTTCCAGGCCGTCCATGTCAGGCAGCATGACGTCACACACGACGATGTCGGGATGCTGTTCGTACAGGGCTTTTACCGCAGTCTTACCGTCGCTGGCAGTGACCACATAATAGTTTTCCGAAAGTTTTCTCTGGACAAGCATCCTAAGGTCGTCGTTGTCCTCGACGACCAGTACCGTCTTTTGTTTTCCGCTTTCGAGCGGATTGTCCCAACCGCCACGGCTGGGTGCAGACGGCGTCTGTGCCAGCGGTACGGCATACATCTTGCTGTTTGGTTCCGTCTCCAGTACGGACTCCTGCTTGAGGAACATTTCCTGCGGGCTGTAGTCGTATTCCAATGGAATGGCAAAGACCACCTTGGTGCCTACATGCAGTTTGCTGTCTATGGATACTTCGCCGTGGTGCAGCAGTGCCAGCTCGCGCACGAGGTGCAGTCCAATACCGTTGCTCTGTTTTTGCTGTCTTCCGTTGTCGTGGAAAAAGGAAAACAGGTTTTTCTTGCTCTCTTCGTCCATACCAGTACCCGTGTCTTCCACGGCAAATATGATTTTGTTGGCATTCCTGTCCTCTTTCACCTCTATCCAGATGTCACCGCCATCCGGCGTGTACTTGAATGCGTTGGACAACAGGTTGAGCAATATCTTCTCGACGATGTAAGCGTCAAAATAGCAGCGGATATAACGGCTTGAGGAGGAAACCCTCGTGGAAATATGCCGTTGTTTTGCCAGGCTGTCAAAGGACCGCAGTACCTCTTGCGCAAATCCTAGGACATCTTCCTGGTCGACTTGTAGGCGGAATTTTCCAAACTCAATCTTCCTCAGGTCCATAAGCTGTGTAACCAACTGCAAAAGGCGGTAGGCATTTTTTCGCATGATGGTAAGCTCGGTCTTGGATTCCTTGGCAAGCCTTGGATTGGCGAGCATTTCTTCCAGAGGAGCTATGATGAGCGACAGCGGTGTCCGGAATTCGTGGGATATTTTGGTAAAAAAATTGATTTTGGCTTCGTGCATTTCCTCGGCAGCGATGGACATCTGCCTGATTTGTTCGTTTTTGGTATGGATGTCACGGTTTTTCGCATAGAGTGCCATGTTGATTTTCTTGTTCAGCACTCTCGAATACCACAACAGGATGGCCGCAGCCAACAGCAATAGTACAAACACGAAGAGTACGGTGATGTAAGTGCGCTGGTTTTTGTATATTTTCCGCTGGGCTTGTATCATTTCCTGTTGTGTCCTGATGTCGTCTTGTTGGCTGGCAATTTTGTCCACTTGCATCTCTACGGTCTCCACGTTCCCGGAATCCACAAGTACTGTTTTGAGCACCGTCTGTCGGGGCAGGTGCTTGCCCTCGACAAGCAGCGCGGCGTTGCGTATTGCCTCTTTGCCCCCCGTCGGATAGATGATGGAGCCCGTCAATATCCCTTTTTGCACCATGTCAAGCCCCAGCCCTGCGCCGGGAAGTGCGTCCACGCCCACAATCGGCACTTTCTTGATGGACAGGCTGTCCATGACACGTCGCGCCGCGCCCGCCATAAGGTCGTTGTGTGCAAAAACCGCGTCGATACTGGAAAGTTCGGAGTCTGCTTTTCTAAGCCTTGAAGCTGCCTCCTCACTAGTCCATTCGCCGTCCAGCCTGTGGACGACATGCAGCTGCGGGTGCTGGGCAACGATGGAGTCAAATCCCCGGGAACGGTCCATCGCCGGGGAAGAGGAGGGTTTGCCCGTTATCTCCAGGATGTTTCCCTTGCCGTCCAGCAGATTGGCAATATACTTTCCAGCAATGGCTCCGATTTCCTTGTTGTCTGCACCGATATGGCTGGTAAAATCCTGGGAGGCGATATTACGGTCGAGGACGATGACGGGTATGCCCGATCGGTACACTTTGGAAACAGCCGGCTCTAGTTGCCGCGCATCGGTCGCACAGATAATCAGTATGTCAATCCCTTGGTCGAGCAGATCCTTGACCTGCGCAATCTGTTCGGGTACGTTGTCCCTTGTCTCGCGGTAAAACATTTTAAGGTTGGGATGGAAAAAAAGTTCGCGGTTCATCTCTTCCAGCATCGTCCTTCTCCAACTGTCCGCCTCCCCACTCTGTGAAAAACCAATGACATATTGTTTCTGTTTGCTGTTTTTGTGGCAAGCCATCAGCACAAGGCAGAACATCAAGGCAATCGTATATAACTTACCCATAAGTCAAAAATAAAAGTGAAAAATGCCTAAAGCTTTTGTAAAGTACAAGCTTTTTAGCCATCCATGTATCCAAAATCAAAAAACATGGTTCAATTTTAAAGAAACAGAAAACAATTTTATTTGTTTTTTTATTATAAAATATTGAATACCAATTAATTGAAATATTTTTTCAGAAATGATACAAATTTAAAATTAAAAGCACGAATTCTAAATGCCAAAAAGCTGCTAGCTACGATAATATTGCATCCGAAAAGAAAACAAACGTTCATTCGTATATTAGTTCTAGTGCTTTGGGACAAAAATAATTAATCACTAAATGAATAAGAAAGTTATCGTCTGGAGTATCGTGGTCGCCCTTGGAGGCTTATTGTTTGGTATGGACGTGGCTGTCATATCCGGTGCGGAACAACAGATACAGCAAGTGTGGTCGTTGAGCGACGTCGTACACGGGCAGGTATTGGCGTCGGCGCTGTACGGCACAATCATCGGCGCGCTGTTCGGGGGCATCCCCGCGGAGAGGTGGGGCCGCAAGAAGGTACTGTACTGGATAGGGGGCCTGTTTCTGATCGCATCCCTGGGTTCGGCGTCGGCGCCCGACGTCGTTACTTTTATCGCGTTCCGGTTCCTGGGGGGCCTGGGCGTGGGTGCGTCGTCGGTGGTCGCGCCGATGTTCATCTCGGAAATCGCGCCGGCCAAGAACCGGGGCCGGCTGGTGGCCACGTTCCAGTTCAACGTCGTGTTCGGCATCCTGCTCGCCTACCTGTCCAATTATTTGCTGTCTTCGGCGGGCGACGCGGCCTGGCGGTGGATGCTGGGCATATTGGCAGTGCCGGCGGCCCTGTTCGTGGCCCTGCTGCGCCTCGTGCCCGAAAGCCCCCGCTGGCTGATGGTGCACCGCAACGACTACGCAACGGCACGTAGCGTGCTGGCGGTCTCGGACCCGGGGGGCGTCGACGAGGCCGTGGCCGCGATACGGGAGGACGTCGAGTCCGAACGGCGGAGGGCCAGCCTTTCGGCGTTCTTCTCCAAAAAATATGTCAAGCCGGTATTGATGGCCGTCGCCATCGCGATGTTCAACCAGCTGTCGGGCATCAACGCCATCATCTATTTTGCCCCGCGCGTGTTCAGGCTGGCGGGCCTGGGCGAGGGCGCGGCCTTCCTCCAGAGCGCGGGCGTCGGGCTGGTCAACCTGGTCGCGACGATGGCGGGCGTCGGCCTCATCGACCGCGTCGGGCGCAAAAGGCTGATGCTGGCCGGCTCCCTGGGGTATGTCGTTTCGTTGGGCGCGGTCGCGGCGGCGTTCCACTTCCACCATCTGGGCGGGATGACGGTGCCCATCCTGGTATTTGTCTTCATCGCCTCGCACGCCGTCGGGCAGGGTTCGGTCATCTGGGTCTTCATCTCCGAAATCTTCCCGAACGAGGTGCGTTCCTACGGGCAGTCGTTGGGGAGTACGACGCACTGGGCCATGGCCGCGGCCGTCACGGCGGCGTTCCCGGTCGTTGCCGACGACCCGGGTGTGGGGCCGGCGAAGATATTCCTGTTCTTCATGTGCATGATGGTGCTGCAGCTGCTGTGGGTGTTGTTCAAGATGCCGGAAACCAAGGGGAAATCATTGGAAAACATTAAGAAAATCATTGGGCATTAAGCAAAAGGTAAAAAATGCCTGATGTATAAGGCTAAACATTTATCATTTTTATTTATGGGAAACAATAAATCCAATATCGTCTGTTTGCGAAAACCGATGTCCTCAAGCTGAACGACGACGGGCTGGTTTTCCCCGTACAAAGACATGGGGGACTGACGGGGTGCTGCTGCACGAGGGGGCAAGCTACCGACACCCCGGCTACAAGGTCAGGGTGGGCGACACTGTCGGCAGCGGCGATTCGTTGCTGGCGACTTTCCTCTCCAAGACCATCGAGGGTGCAAAGCCCGAACAATGCCTCAGTTTCGCCTGTGCCGTCGGCACGACCGTCGCCTCGCACACCGGTGCGTGGGTGGATTACACCCAGGAGGAAGTGCAGCAACTGTTGTCAAGTCAAACAGCAAAATATAGCCATATAAAATAATGCGTATGTCAAATAATCAAGTCGTGTCCATAGTATAAATTTTATTTTTTCATTCAATTCGAAACAAATGCCATGAAAAAAGTCATTCATTTCATGATAGGGATGCTTTTGTCCCTGTCCGCCTATGCCCAGACGCAAAAAATCAGCGGAACCGTATTGGACAAATCATCCAACAGTCCTTTGCCCAACGTATTTGTGCAAGGCATTGGACGCTCGTCAACTACCGACAGTAGCGGTCGTTTTGCCATAGACGCGGAAAACGGGGAGACGCTTACTTTTTCGCTCGTCGGTTTCCAGATTTTCAACTACAAAATCACGTCAACCAGTGTAGATTCCCTGGCCGTTGAGTTGGAGCCGCTGTCCTCCTCCCTGGAAGCGGTAGTTGTGACGGGTTACACCAAGGAACGCAAAAAAGACCTTACCGGTGCCGTGTCCATCGTCAGCGTTGACGACCTCAACAAACAAACCACCGCCAACCCTATCAAGGCATTGCAGGGACAGGTTGCGGGAGTGTATATCACGGGGGACGGCAGTCCAAGTGCCAGCAGTGCCAATATCCAAATCCGAGGCGTGGGAACGCTGAACAGCACACAGCCACTGTACATCATCGACGGCGTACCGACGGAAGCGGGTATGCATGAACTGAACGCCAACGACATCGAGTCCATGCAGATACTAAAGGATGCTTCCGCAGCCAGCATTTACGGTGCCCGTGCGGCTAACGGGGTCATTGTCATCACGACAAAAAAGGGGAAGGCAGGAAGGCTCAACGTCAATTTCAACGGACGTACGTCCGTATCCGACTATGCCTACCGGATGAAAGTCCTGGACGCGGAAGGATATGGAAAGGCGATGTGGCAAGCCATGGTCAACAGCGGTATCGACCCAAATACCAACAGCATGCTGTACCAGTACGACTGGGGCCTGGACGACAACGGAACACCCGTGCTGAACAAGATCCTTCTGCCCGAATACCTCGACGACGCAAAAACGGAAAAGACTTCCAACACCGACTGGTTTGACGAAATCACGCATCCGGGTATCGCACAGGATTACAACCTTACCCTTTCCAATGGCAACGACAAGGGAACCTACCTTTTTTCAACGCAGTATTACGACAACGACGGTATTGTCAAAACGACCAATTTCAAACGTTATTCCATGCGTCTCAACACGACGTACAAACTGTTGGACGACAGGATTACCGTCGGGGAAAACTTCACGCTCAACAGGACACGGGAAGTGCAGCTGCCTGATGACAATATCATGAACATCGCATTGCAGATACTTCCTATCATACCTGTACATACGGTGGACGGCGTTGGCTGGGGCGGCCCCGAAGGAGGCATGAACGACCGCCAGAACCCCGTGCGGCTTTTGGAAGACTATAAAGACAACCACTATACCTACCTGAGGATATTTGGGAACGTGTTTGCCGACGTCAAACTGTTCAAGGGACTGATTTTCAGAACGAACTATGGCGTCGACCATGGCAATTACAACTCGTACTGGTTCCGGAAAAAATATGTTTCCGGCTATCTTTCCAACGACGTCAACAAATTAATCGTGTCCGAAAGCCGGACAACCAAACAAAACTGGAGCAATACGTTCCAGTACACCAACGATTTCGGCAAACACCACCTTGACGCATTGGCAGGGACGGAATACTACCATCAGTATGACGACAACTTCTGGGCATCCGCCGAGGGATTTGACTCGGAAGACCCGGACTACACCTACTTGGACGCGGGCACCAGCAATCAGCTCAACGGCGGCAGTGCTTCCGAAAATGCCCTGTTTTCCTATTTCGGTAAGATTAATTATTCCTTTGACGGCAGGTATCTGGCTTCTTTCACCCTGCGCCGCGACGGTTCTTCCCGGTTCGGCAAAAACAACCGCTATGGTTGGTTTCCCGCATTCTCGTTGGGATGGAGAATCAGCCAGGAATCATTTTTCCAGAGATATGCACCCTCGTTTCTCAGCGACCTGAAGCTAAGGTTTGGATGGGGGCAGACGGGCAATCAGGAAATCGGAAATACGGGCATCTACAGTCTGTATGTGACCGATTATACAGGCGGCGACCCGACATGGTCTTACCCGACCAGTACGGCGTATGACATCTACGGCACCGGATCGGGTACGCTGTCCTCCGGCTACCGACAGACCCAGATTGGCAATGAAAACCTGAAATGGGAAAGTAGCACCATGTCCAACTGGGGACTCGATTTTGGATTCATGGACAACAAACTGACCGGAAGTTTCGACTATTTCATCAAGAACACCAACGACATCTTGATCAATCCCGCCTGGATAGCCGTGCTGGGGGAAGGCGGTTCCACCTGGGTCAACGGTGCTTCCATGCGCAACCAGGGCTGGGAAGTTGCATTGAACTACAACGGTCAGGTGAAAGAAGGCTGGACCTACACCATATCAGGCAATATCTCCGGATACAGGAACAAGGTAACCGAACTTCCCGAATCGGTTTTGTACACCTACGGCGGCAACGGTTCGACGGACAATATCCTTGGCAGGCCGCTGGGTTCTTTCTATGGTTATGTCGCGGACGGCTTGTTCAGGACGCAAAAACAAGTGGATGAAGCCGCGGCACAGACCGGCAAAGGGCTTGGCCGTATCCGTTACAAAGACCTCAACAACGACGGCACTATCGACACCGATGACAGAACTTGGATAGGCAACCCCAACCCGCAGTTTACTTACGGCCTGAACCTTGCCATGAAATACAAAAACCTCGACCTCTCCGCCTTTTTCCAGGGTGTAAACGGCAATGACATCAACAACGAGGTAAAACAAAGCACCGATTTCTGGAGTGTAACTACGACAGGATCCAACAAGGGAACGCGTCTGTTGAATGCCTGGTCTGTATCCAACCCTGATTCCGACATCCCGGCATTGACCTACAACGACGACAATACGGAAAGTAGGTTTTCCACCTATTTTGTCGAAAAAGGTTCCTATCTCAAGCTACGCAACCTGCAACTGGGTTACTCTTTGTCCAAAAGCATTTTGCAAAAAATGAAGATAGCGAGTTTCAGGGTGTATGCAGGCGGCGACAACCTTTTGTTGATATGGAAAAGCAAATCGTTTACCGGTGTGGATCCGGAAACGGCAGCATATACCTATCCCAACCCAAGGACATTCACCTTCGGTGTCAACATGTCTCTATAATTTTTTTCATTGTCAAAACATGATCTGAGATGAAATGCACATATATATCTTCAACAGCAAAAATAGCAACCAGCTTCCTAAACAAGGCTGTGCTAATTGGATGTTTTGTTGCCACCGCGCTTTCTGGTTGTGACAAAAAACTCGACATCAACCCTAAGGCAACCATCAGCACTGAAGAGACCGATACCGAGGACGGTGCTGAAAAGCTTGTCATCGCCGCGTACGCCGCCTTGGCCAACGACCATTACGACAAACCCTTCAGCATGTGGATATACGGCGACGTACGTTCCGACGACGCATACAAAGGAGGCGCGTCCACTTCGGACATACAGGATTTCCACTATATCGAAACCTTCTACAATACAAGGAGCGATTTTGATGAGATTGACGGGATATGGTACCTGATGTACATCGGGATATCGAGGGCCAACGCTGCACTTAATGCTATCGAGTCCGTGGACGAATCTTCCTACGCTGAAAAAACGCACAGAATGGCCGAGATGCGTTTCCTGCGGGCGCATTGGTATTTCCAGCTGAAGCTCCTGTTCAAGTACATGCCCTACATCGACGAATATGTATCTCGCGACAGTTACGACACGGTGGGCAACAGGTCTTACAGCAATGATGAACTTTGGGAAAAAATCGCGTCGGACTTTGAATACGCTGCCGCCAACCTTCCGGAAACGAAGACGGACGTAGGGCGTCCAGACCAGGCGGCAGCCTATGCCTACCTTGCCAAAACAAGGCTTTACCAGGCGTATATGCAGGACGATGCCAACAATGTCACCACTATCAATGCGACCTATCTACAGGAAGTAGTCGATGCCACCGACCAGGTATTGGCAAATACGACCTATGGGCTGGAATCGGACATTGCCTATAATTTTATGCCGGGCAGCTATGAAAACGGGAAAGAATCGATTTGGGCGGTACAGTATTCCAATGACGACGGAACCACTTACGGTCGCCTTAACTTTGGAGATGTTTTGAGCGTTCCGCAGGGTTTGGGCTGCTGCGATTTCAAGAAACCCAGCCAGAACCTTGTAAATGCGTACAAGACCGACGCTAACGGACTTCCGCTTCTTGACGATTTCAACACGACCAACGTCGACCCGTCAACGGACAACATCGACCCTCGCCTAGACCATACCGTTGCCATATCGGGACGTACATGGAAATATGACGAGACGCTTACCTATGTAGACAGTTGGAACAGGACGCCTGGCGTATACGGTTATTACGCCTCGTTGAAAGAAAACATCAGCCCCAACAGCTCCGAATGGGTACACCTTGACCCTTTCTATGGCAATTCCAAAAATAGGATTGTACTGCGGTATGCCGATGTCCTGCTGATGCGTGCAGAGGCACTGATAGAACTGGGAAGGCAGGACGAGGCACTTGACCTTGTCAACCAGTTGAGAGACCGGGCTGCTGCCAGCACCGCCTTGCTCGTCGATGCCGACGGCAACGCAGAAGGCAACTATCTGGTCAAACCCTACGTTGCCGACACCAACATCGACTGGACACAGGCCAACGCACGTAAAGCCCTAAGATTTGAAAGAAGACTGGAAATGGCAGAAGAAGGAAGCCGTTTCTTTGACCTGGTACGGTGGGGTGTAGCCGACGATGTAATGAATACCTATTTCACGACGGAGAAAACAAGATATTCGTTCCTGAGCGACGGGTATTTTACCCAGAACAAACATGAATACCTTCCGTTGCCGCTCAACCAGATTAATTTCAGCAAGAACCTTTATCAACAGAATTACGGATACTAGGTAAGGAGGACCACCGTATTTTTTTACTCTATAAAATTTTGCAATATGAAAAAAGCAAGCAAATATTTATCGGCACTGATGCTCGCGGCTGTTTATTTACTTGGATGTTCCAAGGATAAATTTGCCACGGGCAACCTGCAACTGGACACAGATGTAAAGATTTCGAGCTTTGCGGTGGGTGCCATTCAGGGGGTTATCAACGACTCCACGGACTCGATTTCGATAACCGTTCCATTTGGCTTTGACCGCACATCCGTATCGCCGACGATTACGGTTGCAAGTAGCGCTACGGTCAGCCCTGCATCCGGCACCGCCGTCGACATGACCAGCAGCGTGACCTACAAAGTCATCAATGGCAACATATATAAGACATACAGTGCCGTCGCAAAAGAAACGCCTGCGATAGAATCCTTTGTCGTAGGCGGCGTAACAGGCACCATCAACGAAACGAACCGAACCATTACGGCTTCTGTTTCGCCATTGCTTGACCTGACTGCACTTGCCCCCGAAATCACATTGGCCGACGGCGCCTCCATATCACCGACGTCCGGGACGACGGTTGATTTTACCAATCCAGTTACTTACACCGTCACAAAAGACACCGCAACTGTGACCTACACGGTCACGGTAACGACACCTGAGACCGTTGCGTTCCTCGGCACGGCGGCAAGTGCCAGCGACATATCCAATGTCGACGAAAATGCGGCGTGGACTTGGCTGTCCTCCGTCAACTCGCTTGCCGAATATGTGTCATTTACAGCCATCAAGAAAGGAACGGTCGATCTAACCGAGTACAAAATCGTCTGGTGGCATGAAGATGACACCCAGACGCTCCCTACGATAGCCTCCGACGCCACGGTTCTGGCGACGTTCCAGACCTACTATGCCGATGGCGGTAATTTCCTGTTAAGTTCCTTTGCGGCACTGTATGTCGATGCGCTGGGCATTGTCCCTTCGGGAAAAGGTCCCAATAACGCATGGTCTGACAGTCCTGTATGGCTGGAGGCAACATATCCGTGGGGAATCTCTTTCGCAGGTCATGAAGACCATGCCGCATTCGCCGGGCTGACACTGACATCCGACAAAGCCTACGCTACCGCCTATATGCTTTCCAATGGATGTTACAGACATAACAACACCGCGCAATGGCACATAGGGACGGATTGGGGCGACTTTGGTACCGCTGCAGTCTGGAGGTCTGAGACCGGTGGCATCGATTTGGGAAGCTCTGAGGGAGACCAATACCATTCCAGCCAGGTAACCATGGCAGAATTTGCCAAGACGGACGCACATGGAGCGGCAATTGTCATCGGCGCCGGATGCTACGACTGGTATTCGGAGGCCGACCCGACCAATAGTGCCAACCAGCCGACAAATGCATATATATCCAATATCCAGCTATTGACTAACAATGTATTGGGTTATTTAAGCAAACAGTAACACAAGCCGAGGCATCAGCCACGCTGCTTCGGTATTTGGAAACCAACAAAAAAAGAATCATGTATAAATACAATACGATATACGGCGCATTGCTGTTTGCGGTTTCAGTCCTGTGCTGTTCCTGCAAAAAGGAAAACGCCAGCTATAATGCCGATGACCTGACCAACCCTAAATCCATTTTTCCCGCACCGCCGACGCAATGGTTGTCGTTTGCAGGTACGACTTACTACTCTTCCGGATATGTCGGAGACGTAATGCCATATTATGACAACGGCACGTTCCATGTTTTTTATTTGCACGATGGCGATGCAGCTTCGGATGCGGACGGTGGTGGATTCCATCCCATACATGCGCTTGAAACGTCCGACTTGCTCACCTATAGTTACGATGGCAAAATGATTAATTATTCCAGCACCGCCGACCAGGACATGGCGTTGGGAACGGGTTCGGTTGTCAAGGTTGGTTCTACCTACTATTTTTATTACACGGGACACAATGGAACGGCAACTTGGATTGCCTCCAACCCTGCCGAAACGGTAAAATATGCCACCAGTACCGATTTGAAGAATTGGACCAAAAACGAGGATTTCAGCTTGACCCCACCGACAGGCTATGGCACCAGCGATTTCAGGGATCCTTTTGTTTTTTACAATGACGAAGATGGCCAATACTGGATGCTGGTAACGGCAAAATATGGAGACAACGCTGTCGTTACACTGTTCAAGAGTACAGATCCATCGACCGACGAATGGACTTTGTCTGGACCGATTTATACGGCATCGTCCTCCGTCACAGGCATGTTGGAATGCCCCGACATGTTCAAGATGGGCAGTACGTGGTATATGGTGTATTCTGACCAGGAATCCAGCACAGTCAAATATTTGACAGCATCATCGGCCTCCGGCCCATTCACTGCCCCGACACAAAACACGCTGGACGGCGGGTATTTCTATGGTGCAAGAACGCAGTCCGACGGCTCCAACCGATACCTTTTCGGATGGAACTACCGCAAAGACGGCAGCACCGACTACGGCAGCAAAACTTGGGCCGGCAACCTCATCGTGCACCAGTTGGTGCAAAACAGCGACGGAACGCTTGCCACGACCACACCGCAGGTCCAGTCCGAGCTGCTCAGCAAGTCGGCAACTTTGGAACAGGTCGATGCGACCAGTGCTAGCAACTCGGGTAGCGACTATACCCTACAGTCTGCCGGCGCGGTACATTTTGACCGCATCAGCGGACAGAAACGGATAGCCGCAACCATTAGCGGACTTACCGACTCCGATGACGCAGGGTTTGTATTTGGCTGGGCGCGTCCGGACAACACTGATTACTATAAAATAAGATTTCAGTCGGGTGCGGCGACGATTGCCAAAGTCCAGTCCGATGCGGAATATGTCGATGCGACAATCCCTTACACGGCAAGCACCAGTGGCGATATCACCGTAGAAATTGTCATTGACAATACATCCTTTGTCGTGCATATTAACGGCGTCACGAGCCTTACCGGGCGTAGCTATTGGCTGCCCAATGCGCAATGGGGGCTCTATTCTGTTGGTGGAAGTGTAACCTTTAAGGCGTTGGGTCTTTATGGTTATTGAATGCCTATCCCCGAAATATTTGTCCAGAATGTCGTCTGAAATTATATTTACCGGCAGATATTGATAAATGGAAAGAATGACACAAGCTTCCTTACACAACAGTGACAGGCGGTTTGCCAGTACCATGAAAACCTGCCTGTTGTCGCTGTTTTGCATCATGACGGCGTATGTCAATGCGCAGCACAACAAACTTCCGCCGTTCAGGATGTTGCAGGAAGACAACAAGGTGTTTGGAGCGACACAACTCCCAATGGGCAGACCGATTGTGTTGGTTTACTTTCTACCGGACTGTGAACATTGCCAATTGCTGACAAAAAACATCGTCGAACATATCCACGCATTTGACAAAACGTCCGTGGCAATGGTAACATATTACCCAACGGCGGAAGTCGGCAAATTTTCCAGAAAATACGGGCTGGACAAGCATCCTAATTTTTATCTGGGAACCGAGGGCAATTCTTTTTTCCTGAAAAAATATTACCATCTCTCCTCGCTTCCTTTCCTGGCGTTGTACGCCAAAAACGGAGACCTTGTGAAAACCTATTACGACGAAAAAGGGTTTCCGGATTTATTATCACAACTTAAAAGTCTTGAAAGATGAATAAACCTAAGTTTATGAGAATCTTAAAATATTTCCCCGCCGCCGTGTTCTTCGTGCCTCTTATCGCCACAGCCCAAAGCTACACGCAAAACTCCGGCGAGCAATACCGCCCACTTTTCCACTTCACGCCGGTAAAGGGCTGGATGAACGACCCGAACGGTATGGTGTACCACGACGGCGTCTACCACCTGTTCTTCCAGTACAACCCGGACAGCACGGTCTGGGGACCGATGCACTGGGGACACGCGGCGAGCAGGGACCTGCTGTCCTGGGAAGAGCTGCCCATTGCGCTGTATCCCGATTCGCTGGGGACGATTTTTTCGGGCAGCGCGGTCATCGACGCTAGCAATACCGCTGGTTTCGGCAAGGATGCGATGGTCGCCGTCTACACCAGCCACAACGCAGAACAGGAGAAAGCGGGCTCCGACAGGTTCCAGAACCAAAACATCGCCTACAGCCTCGACGAAGGGAGGACATGGACAAAATATGCGGGCAACCCTGTCGTCAGAAATCCCGGCATCAGGGACTTCCGCGACCCGAAGGTCTTCTGGTATGCGCCCCAGAACAAATGGGTCATGACCTTGGCAACGCTTGACCACATCACGTTCTACGCGTCGGCCGACCTGAAAGACTGGAAAGAGGAAAGCACTTTTGGCAGGACGTCGGGCGCACACGGCGGCGTGTGGGAATGCCCCGACCTGTTCCCGCTGGACTACCAGGGGAGGCAGGTCTGGGTGCTGGTCGTCAACCTCAACCCGGGCGGGCCGAACGGCGGCTCGGCCACCCAGTATTTCACCGGGGGCTTCGACGGGCATGCGTTCACGCCCGACGACACAGCGACGAAATGGCTCGACTACGGCCCGGACGAGTACGCGGGCGTCACCTGGTCCAACACCGGCAGCCGGCGGATCTTCCTCGGATGGATGGGCAACTGGGAGTACGCGCAGGTCGTCCCCACGCAGAACTGGCGCAGCGCGATGACGACCGCACGCGAACTTTCCCTACAAAAAGTCGGCGGCCGATACCTCGTGGCATCCAAACCCTTCAACAAATTACGTGGCTTCCAAGGACAGACCCTGTCCGTCAAGCTAAAGGACGGCGCGGAGACCACCAGAAGGCTGGGCACCCATGGGACATTCAAACTGGACCTGGAAAAACTTTCCGTCGGCGACCTCACAATCGAACTGTCCAATGACAAGGGCGACGCCGTCAAAGTAGGATACGACAAAACCGCCGACCGGTACTATATCGACCGGACGCAGTCCGGCATTGTCGACTTCAACAAAAACTTTGCGGGAAGGCACTCCGCGCCAAGGTTTTCAGACAGCAAGAGCATCCGCCTGCAGTTGGTAGTGGACAGGACCTCCGTGGAGCTGTTTGCCGACGACGGCCTGACGACCATGACCAGCATCTTCTTCCCGCATGCGCCGATGACGACCGTCAAGATAAAATAGCAAGCAGTCTTACCTCAAGATGTTACAAAAAGCGTCTTTACACGTAAAAAACATTCGTTCACCCTGTTTACTTGTTGCCACCGCAGTCGGCGACCTCATTTTTAAAGATTCTACAGCTATATGGCAGAAATAACTTAACTTTCGTTTTCATAGTATGATTTCATATGCGAGAGGAGAACCGCAAAAATAGACCTTTTGGAATTGTAGATTTGGCGAAAATGCTTAATGTGTCTGTTGCTACAGTTTCAAGAGCATTTAGGAATACCCATGACATCAGCCCAGAAACAAGAAGTATGATTTTGGATTTGGCGAAGACAATGGAATTCCAACCCAATAAAAGCGCGGCCGCACTTGCTTCCGGAAAGACCAAGAACATAGGTATTGTTTTGCCATTTATTACCAACTACTATTATGCAAAAGTCATCTCAGGCATACAAGATTATGCCTATTCCAAAGGATACAACATCATTTTGTTCATCACCAACGATGACCCAAAAAAAGAACAGGAATTAGTAAGCAATATCGCCACTAATGCATTGGACGGCCTATTAGTGTCCATAGCGTCCAGTTCTCATGACTTTACCTATTTCGACAAATTGATTAAGAAAGGCATGCCTATAGTTTTCTTTGACAAAGTTCCACACGAAAAAAATGTTTCAAGGGTCATGCAAAACGATATTAGAGGCGCATACGATGCTACTGCATTTTTGCTTTCCAATGGGTTCAGAAATATTGTACACCTTACAGGCCCAAAAAACTTAAAGATGACCCAGCAACGATTGGAAGGCTACAAAATGGCACTCAGCGAAGCTGAGATTCCATACAATGAGTCTATGGTAGCATATTCTGGTTTCTCAAGGGAGGATGGTGAACAGGACGTCGAAAGGCTGATCAACAACCAAGTTTCCTTTAACGCCATTTTCGCGGCGAACGACCGGAAAGCAATAGGAGCAATACTGGCATTGAAAGCACGCGGCATAAAGGTGGGGGACGAGGTCGCCGTCATTGGTTTCACCAACGACCCAATGGGAGAGATAATCGAACCAACTCTGACATCAATCGAAGAACCCGCCTACGAAATAGGAATTAAAAGTTGCGAGTTGCTTATAAAACATATCCGCATACAACATTTTGACAAACGCGACATCATTCTACCCAATAAACTAATAGTTCGACAGTCCGTTGCTCTTCATAGAGAAGCGTAAAGACGGTTCGAAGGCGTCCCTATATTGCCTCTAAATCTATCAACTTTGTAGCTGCATTGTAAACGCTAAAATGAACAAGCTATAACTGACCTAGTGCTGACCATGATAATTCCATCGCCTTATACCTTTCACTTCATATCGGATAAGTAATGCTTTGAAAGAATCCATGCACTGTGCTCAATTTTGTTCTGCGCAGTACCTATGCAAAATACAAAAGTACTAGTTATGATTTATAAACAACTAGGCTACAGAGATGCTTAATGTGAGATTAACCGAAAATGGCCGCGAAAAGCATCGATAACGCTACCGTAGATTTATTGTCGATATTGTCAGAACTAAGCATAAGCATGTTTTAAATTTGACCAAGATAGTATTAAATATGCAACGAGTATGTACGAACGAGGTAGCAACCTCGAATGGAATGCAAGCAATGGGAGATGTAAATGTACAATGGCAAAGGAAATGGATGCACTGGATTTATGTTATAGTATCGACGGTTCCTTTCCCGACTTATATTCTAAACACTATACGCAGCCTTTTCGGCTTCCAATAGATGCCCAAATATTGCGCGTACAATCCTATAAAAACAATAAGCCTATCGGACGCTTAATATCTATCAATATTAGTAATCTAAAGCATGGATAGTTTTAGGTTTCTAATAGACAATGCACTATATTGAAATTGATTTTTTAATTGAAATGGCTGGGTAAATTACCGATAACGTTATCGGTAATTTACCCAGCCATTTCTGTCAGACGTATTATAGTTAAGAATACTTTTGGAAAAGTAATAAACAACTAAATAATCTTTTATGAGACAGAACAACATTAAAAAGTATAAGCCTATACTGGTATGTTTTTCGACCTTCCTTTTGGGAAGTGTGGTAAGTCTATCTGCCCAGAATGTTCGCGGTCATATAGTGAATGGCAAAAATGGAGTACCTCTGGAAGGTGCGACAGTACGAAACCTGAGTAAAAAGCTACAGGCAGAAAGCAAATCTGACGGAACCTTTCAATTACGGGCAGAAAAAGGAGATCGCATTTTATTTGCATTGATTGGCTTCCGAGATACTACCATTTTATATGATGGTATATCTGAACTGCTTATTCATTTAAATGACTCTATCAAAAAGATGGATGAAGTAGTTGTCACGGCGTTAGGCCTTAAACGACGTACAAAAGGTTTAAGCTATTCCACCCAAACGGTTTCTGCTGATGCCGTAAGCGGTATCAAGGACAATAGTGGAAATTTTGTATCTACTTTGACTGGTAAGATTGCTGGAGCTGTTGTAACCACAGCATCTGGTGGTCCTGGTTCATCATCCCGTATTGTACTAAGAGGAAACAAATCTATTTCTGGAAACAACATAGCATTGATAGTTGTGGACGGAGTGGTATATGACAATACTTCTGTAACACAGTCCATGGCACCTAATTCCAATATTTATAGCAGTAGCGACGGAGGTGCCAATATCAATCCTGAACAAATCGAAAGTATCAATATACTGAAAGGCCCCTCTGCAGCAGCCTTATATGGAAGTCGGGCAGTAAATGGAGCTATCATAATCACCACCAAGCAGGGAACGTTTTCCAGCTTTCGTATGGACTTTAATAGTGCCAATAGCATAGAGACCGCGACGTATCTACCTAATTTCCAGAACAGCTACGGTCGTGGAAACGGAGGGGTCACGGCCACTGACGTAGGTGATAGCTGGGGCGCCGCAGGTGTGACTTATCCGGACAATGTTAAACATTTTTTCAATACTGGATATAGTAATAGTAATTCCGTCAGTGGATATGGAGGCACTGAGAAAATCAATTCGTACTTCTCCTATACTAACAATAAGACAGAAGGAGTCGTGCCTGGCAATACATTGAAACAGAATAATCTGGATTTACGTGTATCAACTCAATTTGTCAAAGGATTGAAGACTGATTTAAAACTAAGTTATGTCAACCAAGGCATCTTTAACAAACCTAGAATGACACTAAGCGGTCTGATGAATGAACTATACACAATGCCGCGAGATATGAGTGATGAAGAACTGTCTATATATGAAACCTACGACAGCTCAACTGGGCTTCCCCAAAGCTATTATTGGAATAGCACTGTCAATAATGACAATCCTTACTGGACGGTCAATAGAACATCTGTGAACGAACATAGAAACAGGATATCCGGGATTGGATCCATATCCTACCAATTCCTCCCCTGGCTTAATTTCATGACTCGTGTAAGTTTTGATTATTATAGTGAAAAAACAGATGCTTCTTTTTATAATAGTACAATGGCGTTAGGAAATGTTGCCGCGGGTGGAGAATATTACGAGACACAATCACAATACAGTAATCATAACTGGGACTTCTTATTGACCAGCACTAAAAATGTAGCAGATCATAATATACAGTTAAACTATGTATTAGGCTCAAGTTTACTGACTCGTAATTTTGAGACATACACCAATATGGCCAACGGTTTAACGATTCCCAATAAGTTTTCTATAGCCTTTGCGACGACACCAACATACTCTGGGGTTTCGGGTTATAAACGGCAGTTAAACTCTATGTATGGCAGCTTGAATGTTGGATTTTGGGACAATGTTTTTATAGATGTAACAGGTCGTAACGACTGGTCTTCCACACTGCCAAGCCCACATAGTTATTTTTACCCATCAGTCGGCTTGGCTTTCATTTTCAATGAATGGCTACATCTCCCATCATGGATTAATATGGCCAAAGCAAGAGCATCCTATACTAAAGTCGGAAACGATGCAGATCCCTATCTACTGAATCAAACATATAGTTACTCCTCAGCGGCAGGTAGCGGTTTTATAACCAGAAGTACGACTAAGAGCATAGCCAATCTGAAACCAGAGCAGACGACCTCCTTTGAAACGGGATTGGATTTGCAAATGTTTGACAACAGGCTTACCATCAATGGAACATACTACCACAGTAACTCAATCAATCAGTTGATGTATCTAAGTTTACCGATCGCATCTGGTTATTCCTACCAATATATCAATGCAGGAAAAATCGAAAACAAAGGAATTGAGTTACAGTTGCAAGTAACTCCTGTCAAAACTGCCAATTTCCTGTGGAATACCAGCCTTAACTATGCCCGAAATATGAATAAAGTCATCAAGTTAAGCGACCAGGTAACATCTGCAAATATCAGCGACAATACCAATTATGCCACTCCTGTAGTAAAAGCAGGTGGTTCATACGGCGATTTGTATGGTTACAAATGGACAGAAGATGCAACTACCGGTAAATACATTGTCAACTCCTCCGGATTGCCAGTAGTGGAATCCAGTGGGAAACTTGGAAACGCCAATCCCGCTGCCAACATGGGATGGACAAATACGTTTTCTTATAAGGAATTTAGTTTAAACGTCAATATAGATGGTCGCATTGACGGTCAGATGGTGTCCGGAACGGCAGGTATGCTTGCCGATTATGGTGTTGCTGACTTTACGACGAAATACCGAGATGGCGGATGGGTTCTCGATGCGGTTGACCAATCGGGCAATCAGAATACAACTGCAATCAATGCAGAAACCTTTTGGACAACGGTAGGCAATGGAGGCAGCTATGCTTATGGACAGTTTTTTACTTATGACATGACCAACTTTAGGATACGTAATATTGCATTGTCGTATAACTATCCCAACAAGCTATTCAGGTTCGTCAAAAACGCACAGTTTACATTGTCGTCCAACAATGTTCTGTTTCTATACAAAGGAAAATCTGTACTTGATATTCCAGGATTAGGAAAAATAAAAAATCCAGTCGATCCAGAAGGAGCAATAGGATCCAGTAATTTTCAAGGTATCGAGTCTAGTATATTGCCAACTACACGTACTATAACATTAACTATTAAACTATCATTATAAATTTTTTATCATGAGAAAGTATTCTTCTTATACATACTTCCTGTTTCTATCGTTGTCTTTTGTTTTTATAGGCGCATCCTGTACAAAAGATTTCACGGAAGACAATACCAACCCTAATGCGATAGCGACAATTAGCTCCGCAGAACTTCCTTACCTGTTTACAAAAGCATTGTCTTCGGCAGACATTGACCGTGCCTACTATCAGACCACACAGAACTATTTTGCAGATATATATGCGCAATATTTTGCAGGGTCTACTACTACGGAGCGTTATACGATTAACACGACCTACACAGGTAGAATGTACACCGTAATGTATGTATATATGGGTGCCCAACTTAAGACCATAATGGACAATACTGATTCTACATCTGGCGAAAATGCATTGGCCAATATCGTATGGGTATTTGGATTTCATCGGTTGACGGATGTACTGGGCCCCATTCCATACTTCGACGCATTGACAGACAGTACGACTATCCGTTACGACGCAATGAAAGACATCTACGCGGACTTCTTTACAAGGCTGACGTCAGCCGTTAACCACCTCAAAAATTTGGATACAACTCAAGCTATTATGGCGGATGGCGACATCGTGTACGATGGTGATATAACCAAGTGGATAAAATTTGCCAACTCCTTAAAATTACGCCTAGCCTTACGTATATCCAATGTAGACCCAACTACCGCAAAAGAAGAGGCAGAAGAAGCTGTAGCATCAGGCGTATTGGAAGACAATGACGACAATGCTTTAGTCGAAAAATCATTAAGTGGTCTAGACGAAAATGGTCTGACACAGGTTGCCTATTGGAATGGCTTCAGCATGAGTTCGACTATCTACTCTTATCTAAGTGGTTATGAGGATCCTAGACTCCCCATCCTTTTCCAACCGAGCGGTCTGACTGGTGCATACGGTAGCCGCAGAAATGGGATGACCGTTACAGACCTCAATGTCACCAGTAACACATCGGCATACAATTCCAACGTAGGTACGTATTGGGTAACATATAGTAGCGATGGAACAACCATAACCCCCAATTTCACAGCTAGCCAACACATGATGTGTGCAGCCGAGTCCTACTTTTTGAGAGCGGAAGGAGCACTGAACGGATGGAGTATGGGTGGAACAGCCCAAAGCTTGTATGAAGCGGGCATCGAGCACAGCCTGACTCAGTGGGGTATTAGTGATGCGACAACCATCAGTGATTACATATCCTCTACAAATCTCCCTACAGATCCCGGTGATTATTACAGTTCCGATGCCGTATCGACAACTCCTATCAAATGGGCCAGTACAGAAAGTATACAACGCAAACAAATCGGAACCCAAAAATGGTTGGCAGTATTTCCTGACGGATGGGAAGCTTGGGCAGAGTTCAGAAGGACTGGTTATCCTGACATGTACGATCTGATTAGTTCGGACAATACAGACTTGCCCGTCGGTACTTTCATCAAACGGTTGACATACCCAGCAACAGAAGCCACTAGCAATGAGGCAGGATTGGCAACTGGGATAACGCTATTGGGTGGCCAAGACAAGGCATCGGTACAACTTTGGTGGGACGTAGACTAAGCACACATCCAATTTGTATCTTTAAACATTATTATTATCCAAAATACAAAAGAATGAGTACAGGCCGTAGAAGATTCATCCAGTCTTCGGGATTGGCAGGATTGGGTTTATTTACAAAACCGTTATCAGCATTAGCCGGCAAAGGACAGACGTACGAATGCGTAGAGGCCACCCCTAATAAACCCGGCTTCAATATGTGTGGCTATGCAGCTCCGAAACTGGACACTGTACGTATAGGAATTATAGGTATTGGGCTTCGTGGCAGTATGGCCGTTGAAAGATTGGCTCAAATAGACGATGTAGAAATCAAGGCTTTGTGTGACATCCGCCAGTCCCAAGTAGATGCCGCTATAACAAAATTAGATAAACAGAAGCCCTCTTTGTATGCGGGTAAGGACGACAGTTGGAGACAAGTATGCGAACGTACAGATATTGACTTGATCTATATAGCCACACCATGGTCGTTGCACACGGAGATGGCTCTCTCTGCAATGGAACATGGCAAGCACGTAGCCGTTGAGGTTCCTGCCGCAACCACTGTGGAGGACTGTTGGAGACTAGTTCTGACATCCGAACGCACAAAAAAGCATTGCGTCATGCTGGAAAACTGCTGCTACGATTTTTTTGAGCTGATGACATTGAAAATGGAAAGGGATGGTTTTTTCGGGGATATTGTCCATTGTGAGGGAGCCTATCTCCATGATATTTTAGAAAGTTTTTTTGAAAATGGAAAACGTTACGACCATTGGCGTTTAAAAGAAAATGCAGCCCATAATGGCAACCTTTATCCTACACACGGTCTTGGTCCGATTTCCCAGATAATGAAAATCAACAGAGGCAATAGGTTGACCTATATGACGTCTATGTCCAGTAGTGATTTTTCCCTAGGGAAAAGAAACAAAGAGGCTGCAACTAAAGATCCCTACTACCGACAATTTATGGATAGCAAGTTCCGAGGTAATATGAATGTTTCCAATATTATGACCGAGTCTGGAAGCACTATCTGCCTTCAACATGATGTCAGCTCGCCAAGACCCTATTCGCGGCTACATATCGTCAGCGGAACAAAAGCATATGCACAGAAATATCCATTGCCCGCTAAGATCGCTATTGGACATTATGATTTTTTAAATCCAGATGAGTTTGCTCGTATAGAACAGCAATATACTCCGCGTCTCGTCAAAGAAATAGGAGAACTTGCCAAAAAAGTCGGAGGACACGGTGGAATGGATTTCATTATGGACTGGAGGTTGATCTATTGTTTACGGAACGGATTGCCTATGGATATCGACGTCTATGATGCTGTGACTTGGAGCGTCATCAGACCTTTGAGCGAACTCTCCGTGTCCAAAGATTCCCAACCAGTCACAATACCAGACTTTACGATGGGGCGTTACAAAAACAACACCCCCATAAACATAGATTGAAACATAAAAAATAAATAGAGATAATGAACCAAATTAACATCTTGGAAGACAAAGAACACCTTGGTTATGAAGCGGGAAAGCTTGGAGCAGAGCTCATTAAAGATGCCATCAAATGGCAAGGTGAGGCACACATTACCCTTGCTACAGGTATGAGCCAGTTTGACACGCTAGCTTATGTAGTAAACGACAAGGACATTGACTGGTCTAAAGTGACAATGTTTCACTTAGACGAGTATATTGGGTTGCCGATTACACATCGTGCTAGCTTTCGTAGATATTTGACAGAGCGCTTTGTCAATACAGTCGCACCGCTCAGAAAAGTGGTACTAATAAACGGGGAAACAGACCCTGATGCAGAATGTAAACGCTTGGGCAATGAGCTTGGACGATATCAGATTGATGTTGCTTTTGTAGGAATAGGCGAAAATGGGCACATGGCATTTAACGATCCGCCTGCCGATTTTACAATTGGAAAGGCATACCATGTAGTCGACCTAGATACACAATGTAGGCAGCAACAAGTTAACGAAGGATGGTTTGACAGTGTGGAAGAAGTTCCGTTACAGGCAATCAGTATGACGGTCAAACAAATCCTAAAATCCAAAACAATTATTTGTTCCGTTCCAGGTGGCCGTAAGGCGAATGCTGTTGCCCAAAGCCTTTCAGGCATCGTAACTCCTATGCATCCTGCGAGTATTTTGCAGGTACATCCTGACTGTTATTATTTTCTGGATGCAGAATCTGCCGCTTTGCTTAAAAACATATAGAGTACTCTTAAAAACAGCATACGCGGAGAGTTGCCTAATTTGTTTCAGTATTTTGTAATATTATTTTCGATTACATTCAAAACAACATGGTCATTACCAATGCACATATCATCACACCCTTTCGTATACTGTATGGGTCTATCAGGATACGGAACGGCGCAATCGTTGAAATTGTGGAAGACAATCTCAAACCTTATTCAGGAGAGGAGCACATGGATGTCGGTGGTAATTATTTGGCTCCCGGTTTTATTGACATCCACGTACATGGGGGTGGGGGCTTCGACTTTATGGACAATACCGAGGAGGCATTTATACGTATCACACAGACGCATGCACAGTATGGGACAACTGCAATGTTGCCGACTTCGCTGACGAGTGATACCTCCGAATTAGTACGATTACTCGAAACATACAAATCGGTATTGCACAATAATCTGGTGCACACGAGGTTATTGGGTATTCACCTGGAGGGACCTTATTTTGCGATGAACCAACGAGGTGCCCAAGATTCTCGATTTATCCGTAATCCCGATCCGCAGGAATATCTGCCTATCTTGGAAAATTATGCGCCCTATATTGCACGTTGGAGTGCAGCACCAGAGTTGCCCGGAGCTTTGGAATTTGGGAAGGCAGCACAACAAGCAGGAATAATGGTTTCCATCGCACATACAGACGCTTTGTACGAGGACGTGGTACGTAGTTTGGAAAGTGGCTTTTCATTGGCGACGCATCTCTACTCAGGAATGTCCGGAATGGTTCGAAAAAATGCGTACCGTTATGCCGGAACGATAGAGACTTGCTTGTTACTGGATGAGATTCCTGTCGAGTTGATTGCCGACGGCATCCATCTCCCTCGACCTTTTTTACAGCTCATATTGAAAAATAAAGGTACGGACAAGATTGTATTGGTTACGGATGCCATGCGTGCCAGCGGTACAGATGCAACACACAGTCGACTGGGGAGTGTATGGCACGGATTGGATGTAATCATAGAAGACAACATTGCTAAATTACCGGATAGAAGCTCTTTTGCGGGAAGTGTGGCGACGGCGGATATTTTAATTCGGACGATGGTCAATGTCGCAGGTGTCGGGCTGGCAGATGCTGTTAAGATGCTCACCTACAATCCTGCAAAATTATTAGGAAAAGAATCCGAAATTGGCAGCGTCGGCATTGGCAAAAAGGCGGACATTGTTGTATTTGATGACAACATACAAGTGCAATACACTATAATAGACGGCAAAGTGATCTATGATAGCAATAAGAGAAGTTGACATTTATATTGTCAATTTTGTGTCTTTGCAGACTTCTCCCACGTTCTTTTACAAATTATTCTTGTTTTTCAAAAAAAACTTTTTACAGGACTATCCAATTCATTGCCTTATGCATAACGAACAGAACAGACGTGACTTTCTGAGGAAGATGTCACTCGCGACGGGCCGGCTGTGCCTCGGGCTTCACCGAAAATCAACGTTCAGCCCCAACGACCAGGTCAACCTGGCGCTCATCGGCGCCGGCGGCATGGGGAGCTCGGACACGGACACGGCGCTGCGGGTGGCGGGC